>NZ_JBFAMS010000010.1:100813-266967 GCF_040656575.1 Micromonospora sp. NPDC049801
CGTAGCCCACGCCCACGCCCACGCCCACGCCCACGCCCACGCCCACGCCCACGCCCACGCCCACGCCCACGCCCACGCCCACGCCCACGCCCACGCCCATGCCCATGCCCGTGCCCGTGCCCGCAAGATCCGCGCAACTTCGGTGATGCTGCTGCATCACGGCGGCCGGAAGCAGCAACTTCACCGAAAGTGTGCGGATCACGCGTGCGAGTGTGCGGTCAGTACCCGCGCCGGTGTTCAATGGCGCGTTATGGAGTGGACAGTGCCCATCGCCGTCGTGTTGTCGCTCGTGCTCGTGTTCCTGGTCGCTGGGGGTGGCCGTCGTTCCGACGCGGATCAGCTGGCTCGCCGGCTCGCCGTGGTCGAGCGCAAGCTGGATCTGATCATGGCGCACCTCGACATCCACGAGCCGGAGCTTGAGGCCCCCGGGGCGGTCCTGCAAGAGCTGCTCGCCGGCCGCAAGATCCAGGCCATCAAGGCATACCGGGAGGCGACCGGTGTCGGTTTGCGAGAGGCCAAGGACGCCGTCGAGTTGCTCGCCCGGCAGCGCGGCCTGGGCTGATTGTCAGCCCTGGTAGGCCGTCGCCGCTGACACCGACCCTTGCCGCGCCGCGCCGTGAGCGCCGCTGCGCCGTGAGCGCCGCTGCGCCGTGAGCGCCGCTGCGCCGTGAGCGCCGCTGCGCCGTGAGCGCCGCTGCGCCGTGAGCGCCGCTGCGCCGCAAGATCCGTGCAACTACGGTGATGGTGCTGCATCACGACGGCCTGAGCCAGCAACATCGCCGAAGTTGTGCGGGTCTCGGGACGGGCGCGGCATGATCGTGCCCGATCCTTGTTGTAGTGGTGTCCTCGGCGCGGGAGGCCACTACATCCTGGATCAAGCACGATCATGCGGGTGCGGGGCACTGTGCCGAGCAGGCGTCGACCCGTCGGGCTACTCGTAGCCGACGTGGATGATCAACTGGCCGTTCCGGGGTTCCGCCACCACGTAGACGGACCCGGGGTCGAGCAGCTTCGGCGGCAGGTCCTGCTGCTCGGACAGGCCCATCCGCTCGGCCAGCTCCTCCGCTGACTGGCCGGCCGGGGGCGCCACCGTAACCTGCCACGAGCACCCGCCGGAGGCGCACGTCTCGCTCTCGTCGACGACCGTCGCCCCGGCGGGCACGTCCGGGATCCGCCACTTCGGCGGCAGCGAGCCCTCGTCGCCGAACGCCCACAGCGACGCGAACCACAGGCCCCAACCGCAGGCCAGCAGGCCCACGACGCCGAGCCCGGCCAGGAGAAGGCGTCGAGGTGATGTCATCGCGCCAGGCTAGCGAGGCGGTGTGGAGATCCAGTGAACGTCAGCCGGTGAAGGGTTCGAGGCCGAGCCGACCCCAGGCCACGAAGGCGGCCAGGGCGAGGTACACCGCGTTCACCGCGACGAACCTCGCCTCGTCGTAGCGCAGGTGGGTGATCATCGCGCCGATCATCAGCACGATCCAGCAGATGGCGGTGACCGGCACCAGGACCGGTGCGATGTCGAGCACGGCCGGCAGGATCAGGCCGACGGCGGCCAGGAGTTCGAGCACCCCCAGGGTCTTGACGAAGCCGTCGCTGGCGTTCCCGGTCCACCCGCCGCCGCGGTGCGAGGCCAGCTTCTTGCGGGGTACGAAGATCTTGGTGATGCCGCCGGCCAGCGCCACCGTGGCCAGCAGTCCGGCCGCGATCCACAGCACGATGTTCATGGACGTTCCCTTCGGTCGGGGTCGACCAGGAGACACCGCCGGCCCGGTGGCTGTGACTCATCCCGGTGGGTGATGTGCCGCACAGGCCCGTGGTGTCACAGGAGACCGTCGACCGGTGTCGGATGGTGGTGAAGCGACGTCGAGGACAGGAGGCGCGGGTGGATTCCGCCGTGGACGCGTTCGTCACGCACCGGAACCTGCTCTTCACGGTGGCCTATGAGATGCTCGGCTCGGCGGCCGACGCTGAGGACGTACTCCAGGAGACCTGGCTGCGGTGGGCGGACGCCGACCACGCGGCGGTCCGGGACGAGCGCGCCTACCTGGTCCGGATCACCACCCGCCAGTCCCTCAACCGGCTGCGGACGATCGGTCGGCGCAGGGAGTCCTATGTCGGCTCCTGGCTGCCCGAGCCGCTGCTGACCACACCCGACGTCGCCGACGACGTCGAGCTGGCGGAGCACGTCTCGACGGCGATGCTGCTCGTGCTGGAGACGCTCGGCCCGACCGAACGGGCGGTGTTCGTCCTGCGGGAGGTGTTCGAGGTGGACTACGACGAGATCGCCGCGACCGTGCGGAAGAGCCCCGCCGCCGTTCGCCAGATCGCCCACCGGGCACGGGCGCACGTCGCCGCGCGTCGACCGCGCGGTGTGGTCTCCGCGACCGAGGCGCGGCGCGCGTTGGAGGCGTTCCAGCGGGCCGTCGATCTGGGCGACGTGCAGGGTCTGCTCGACATCCTGGCGCCCGACGTCGTCCTGCTGGGCGACGGCGGCGGCATCAAGCAGGCGGTACTGCGGCCTGTCGTCGGCGCGGACAAGGTGGCCCGTCTGCTGGCCTCCCGGCAGGTGGAGGTCGCCGGGCTGTCGCTGCACCCGGCCGAGGTCAACGGCTGTCCGGCGCTGATCGTCCGGTTCGACGGCGAACTCGACACCGTCCTGACGGTGCGTCTCGACGACGGAATCGTCACCGGGCTGTACGCCGTCCGCAATCCCGAGAAGCTGTCGCACATGCGCCAGGCCACGGCGCTGCGCCGGTGAACGACCACGCGGGTCAGAACGGTGGCCTGGCGGCTTCGCGGGGCCGGTCACGGGATCGTCGGGTGTCCACGGCGGCGACGCCGAGCAGCGCCAGTGCGGCGGCCGCGCCGACGGCGAGCGGACGCAGGGGGAGTGCCACCGGAACCAGCAGGGCGAGGGCCAGCAGGCCGGCCGTCCGGGACCGGGAGATCCGGTCGAACACCTGGTATTCCAGGGCCGCCCGTCCGGCGAGGAAGAGCGCCGGGCCACCGAGGATGGCGATCAGCCAGGTCGGCGGGAGGTGGCCGAGCGGCTTGGTGATGTACAGCTCCATCCCCACGCCGGTCAGCACGATCCCGGCGATCATCGCCAGGTGCGCGAACGCCATCTGCGTGGCGAGCCGGGCGGCGTCACGGGAACTGCCGATAGCGGCGTCCAGCGTCCCGCCGGCCAGGTGGAAGTAGATCCGCCACAGCAGGACCGTCGTCGCCAGCGCCAGCACGAAGGCGGCGGTCTGCGCGGCGTGGAAGCTGCTGCCGCTGAACGCCAGTCCGATGACGAAGATGGCCTCGCCGAGCGCGATGAGCAGGAACTGCTGGTAGCGCTCGGCCAGATGCTCGGCGGCGAGTCCCTGCATGCCGAGTCGCTGCGCGCCGAGTCCCGGGGTCGGCCACCCGAGGTACGACCCGGTGTAGTCCACCAGGACGGCGACAGCCCAGAGCCAACCGCGAACGTCGCCGTCGTTCACGAGCCCACCGACGATCCAGAACGGCGCGTGCAGGCTGAGCCAGAACACGATCCGGACGGACTGGTGCGGGTCGGGGCCACCGTGGCCGGCGATGTGGAAGTACCCCACCCGCGCGACCTGGAGTGCCACGAGCGTGATGGCGAAGAGCGAGGCCCGCGCGCCGAATCCGTCGGGTACGGCGACGGCCATCGTCATCGCGCCCGCCATCGTGATGACGATGACGGTCTGGACGATCATCGCCTCCGGGTCGAGCCAACTGGTCGACCAGACCGTCAGTGTCCAGACGCTCCACAGCGCCAGGAAGAGCAGCAGTGCCTGACCGAGGCCCGCGAGAGCGCCGCGCCCACCCCCGGTGAAGTCGTCGATCAGCCGCAGGGAGATCCGGGTGAGAGCGAAGACGAAGACGAGGTCGAGGAACAGCTCCAGGAAGGTCGCCCGCTCGCGGGCGCCCGCGCCCCGCACCAACCCCCCGCCGGGCATCTTGCTCATCCGCCGACCGCCTCGGCGGGCGGACGCCGTCGAACGACCACGTGCCCTCCCGTCGCGGTGACCTGATCACCTAACGACGCACCACCGGGTGGGGCAGCGAACGGCCCCGGAGTAGGCGATCAGTCACCAATCCGTCACGAGACGGATGCGAACAGTGCTGGTCGTTACGCTCGGCCGGTGCCCGTACCCGCCGAGGAGGCCACCGAGCAGGACCGGCGACTCCTCATCGTCACCGCTGCCCGCGAGTTGGCCGAGGCCGAGGGCTGGCTGGGCCTGAGCGCCCGTCGGGTCGCCGAACGGGCCAACACGGACGTCGGCGACCTCTACCGGCACTTCGCGGACCAGGAGGCGGTGCTGGCCGCCGTCGCGGTGCACGGCTTCGCCGACCTGGCCGCCGCGCTGACCGCGGCGCACGCGGACAACCCGTACCCCGAACGGGCGTGGGCGGTGATGGCGGGCGCGTACCTCGACTTCGCGTACGCCAATCCTGCTGTCTACGACGCCATGCTCGCCCTGACGCCGGACCTCGCCCTCGGCGCGGCCGGGGTGCCGGCGGCGCCACGGGCCGTCTTTGCCGCGCTGCGGGCGGCCCTGCTCCCGCTGGCCCAGGGCCGTGACCCGGACACCCTCGCCGAGCTGGGCTGGAGCCTGCTGCACGGCGTCGTCATGCTCACCCGTGGAGGTCGCCTGCGCCCCGAGGCGCAGGAGGAGCGGGAAGCGATGATCGCGGAAGGCCTGCTGAGATGGCCCTGATCGCCCGCCGCGCCGTCTCAGTTGAGGGGCTCGCGCTTGAACGGGCCCTTGTCGACGAACCGGAACGTGGTGGGTGGCGGGGCGTCGCCGCGCTCCTTGAGGACCAGACCGTTGCCGGGCGCGTGTTGCAGCGTCCGGGACTCGCTGCCGATCACGTACGTCCCGTCGCCCTGGGCAATGATGGTGAACCGCTGGATGGGGTCGTCAGCGTCGCAGGTGGAGGCCTGGATGGTCAGCTCCGGCTCGATGTCCAGGCCGTTCACCTGCCAACACGACGGGTCGTCGTTGGCGGGATGACCGTCGGCGGTGCCGTACGCCTTGATCACGTACCGGTCATCTCCGATCGGGACCGGAACGAACAGGACTCGACCGCCGGTGTCGCCGCCCTCCACCAGGCTGCCGCTGAGTTCCAGTTCGCTCCCGGACCCCCGCACCCGCACCATGCTGATCTCCCGCTTGCCGGACAGGAGCGGATCGGCCGGGGCCGCCGGGCGCGACGGTGCCGGGCTCGACGGTGCCGCAGCGGACGAGGTCGGCGTCCCCGCTGCGGCACCTGGCACCCGGTCGTCTCCGTCGCCGCACCCCAGCAGTGTCCCGACGCAGGCCAGCATCGCGGCGCCCGCCCACCATCTCACCGTGATCATGCCGTGCTCCTGAAGCTTCTGGCCCGAGCCGGTCGGCCGGGGACTGCCCGATGGGACGCCGCGTCGCACGATCATGTCGACATCCCTCACGACCGTCGGCGGTGCGCGAATTCCACCGGCGGACGCACCCCCGGGCGCGGGACGACGCCGTCGTGATCACGCGCCTATCCTGATCGCTCAGTTCGGCCGTGAGGAACATGAGGAGGGTACGGGATGGCCGCCAGCGAAACGTCTCGACGGCAGGCGCAGGTGCTGATCTTCGACGCGGACGACACACTGTGGGAGAACAACGTCGTCTTCGAGCGGGTGATCGACGACTTCCTGGCCTGGCTCGATCACCCCACCCTGGACCGCGTGGAGATCCGGACGATCCTCGACGACATCGAACGCGCCAACACGGTGGCCCACGGGTACGGCAGCAAGGTCTTCCTGCGCAGCCTGGGCGACTGTCTGGAGCGGCTGCGCGAGCGGCCGGCCACCGACGCCGAGCGCAAGGAGATCGATCGGCTCGCGTTGGCGCTGGTGGAGCACCGGGTGGAGCTGATGCCCGGCGTGGCCGACGCGCTCGACGAGTTGGCCGTTCGGCACGAGCTGCTGGTGCTGACCAAGGGGGAGCAGGCCGAGCAGCAGCGCAAGCTGGACGCCTGCGGCCTGCTGCACCACTTCGGGGCCGCGCACATCGTGGCCGAGAAAGACGTCGACACGTACCGGTGGTTGGTCCGCGAGCACGGGTTCGAGCCGGCCCAGGCGTGGATGATCGGCAACTCCCCGAAGTCGGACATCCTGCCGGCGCGGGCGGCCGGGCTGAACGCGGTGTTCATTCCGAACGAGAACACCTGGGTGTTGGAGAACGACGAGTTGGACCCGACCGACACCGGCGTGCTGCGGCTCGCGGCCTTCCGGGACCTGCTGGACCACTTCTGACCGTCGAATCCGAACAGCGTCGGCGATCATGGTCGCGTTACGCGGACGTGCCGCTTTTCGCCCTTGAGATCAGTCACGTCGCGGCGGGCCCGGCAGCGCTTGTCCGGCCCGGCGCGATCCGCCTAGCCTGAGCCGGCGTTCGCGGCCTTTCGGGGTGTGCCGGGGGCGCACCGGCGTCCGGCAGGTGGGCACCGTGGAGCTGAGTGCAGGGCGGCCGGGCCTCCCCACCGAGCCGCGTGGCGTCGTGCCACGCCCACGCGCGTGGTGAATGCCGGAGCTGCCGCTCCCCCGTCGGACGGCCGGGGGTCAGGGCCGGGTAGTTGCGGACCCGGTCCTGACCCGGCCAGTCCTTGTGAGACAGAACCTAGGCGCGGTGCCGGCCGTCGCCGGTGTGGCGGGCGTCCGCCTCGTCCGAGCCGCCGCGGACGATCGAGATCGCCACGCGGCAGAACTCGTCCATGTCCGGGTTGAAGCCGGCCGCGATGTCGGGGTGCAACCCGGATCGGGTCTCGTCCAACAGCCGCTGGCACACCTGCTCGACCGGCTCGCCCGCGTAGCTGGCGCGGATCCGGTCGGTGGCCGCCTGGAGAGCCGAGGTCAGCTGGTCCTCCAGCGGGCCACGCAGCTTCTGCTGCACAGGATCGAGCCCGCGCGGGTCGAGCGTGACATGTGGCTCCGACATCGGTGCTCCCTTCGTCGGCGTCCGCGATACCCCACCGCGGCCGTCGGTCAAACTCCGGTCGGTACGGCGGCGACCCGCACCTGGTAGGAGAAGTCTTCCGCCGGTTCCTCGTGGTACGACAACCGGCGGATCTGCCGGTCGTCGTCGTAGAGGGCGACGTCCACCAGGACGCCGAGATGCGCCAGGCCGATGGTGGCGACGCGCTTCTTGTCCTGGAGCACGGCGCAGACGCCGCCGAGCAGGGTGCTGGCGTCGGACGTACGGTGCCCGGGCGGGCACCGCAGAACCACGTCCACCTCGATCGGCCCGGGCAACGGCGTCCAGCCGGTGCGCTGGGCCGCGCCCAGGGCGGCCTGGAGCAGGGTGCGGACCCTCGTCGCCTGCCGGTGCCCGGCGGCGAAGATGGACAACGCTTCAGTCTTGACCGGTGGCAGGCCGCTCACCTCGAACGTCAGGGCGAGAGCGCGGGTGTCCTGCACGGCGGCACCTCCCTCGTTGGGGACGATCCTGCCGAACCGGTGCAGTGGCGGAGGGGCGTTCCCGCGATAACCAACCGATCGGGCAGGCTGGGTCGGCCGGAGGCGTGTCGACGGCGGCGGCGAACGCGCTGGCTGCGGCGCTGGGAAAGACGCTAGTGCACCGCGCCCGCGCTCGGTAGTCGGTCGTTCACCCGGTGGTCGACGGCGAAAAGGCGCAGAACTCGTTGCCCTCCGGGTCGGCCAGCACCCACCAGCGCGCCCGGTCGACCGGCTCACGCAGCAGCGTCGCACCCGCGTCGAGCAGCGCGGTCGGCTCCGGGGCCGTCATTTCGACGTCCCAGTGCATCCGGTTTTTCACGGTCTTGGGCTCGTCGACCCCGTCGAACACCCACGCCTGCCACGGGAAACCGGCCGCGTCGTGCAGCGACGCGGTGTTCGGCCCGGCCCCGGTCGTGCCGCCCAGCAGGCCGGCCCACCACGCCGCCTGCGCCGCCGGGTCGACGGCGGCCACCACCAACTCGACCGGGCCCGGCCGGGCCTCGCCGCCGGCCGGGAGCACGCAGAACTGGTTGCCCTCCGGGTCGGCCAGCACCCACCGCTCGACGTCGCCGTCCGGCTCGCGCACCGACCGCGCGCCGGCCGCGAGCAGCGCCGCCGTGTCCGCGTCGGCCAACCGCAGATCCAGGTGTACGCGGGTACGGCCGACCCGGGGCTCGGGCACCCGGTTCACCCAGATCGACTCGGCGGCCGACCGCGCCGAACGAGGGTCGATCCTGGTGTCGCCGTCACCCGCGTCGGCGACGTCGGCGTCGAGCACCCGCGCCCAGAAGCCGCCCAGGGCGAGCGCGTCGGCGGCGTCCAGACAGAGGTCCTTGAAACGAGCGATCATCGTCCCAGCATGCCCGCTCCGGGCACGCCCGTGGGGGACGCCGCGTGACGGATCCAGCGCCACTCGCCCCCCCCGATCACCGCTCGGCCCCCCGGGTCCCCGCACTGCGCCCGGTCGCCGCTCGGCCCCCCGGGTCCCCGCGCTGCGCCCGGTCGCCGCTCGGCCCTCCGGGTCCCCGCGCTGCGCCCGGTCGCCGCTCGGCCCCCCGGGTTCCTGCATTGCGCCCGGTTGCCGCTCGGCGCCCCGGTCGCCGCCCTGCGCCCGGTCGATCAAGGAGTTGTGGTGGGCGACAAAACTACCCACGCCACCCAAGACGGGCACCACAACTCCATGATCGACGGGGCCTGGCCGCGATCTTGCACTTTCTGTGCCGGCATAGGCGGCATTCCAGGCTTTTCGACGACCGAAACTGCAAGATCGACGCGGGCGGCCGCTCGGCCGCTCGGCCGCTCGGCCGTTCGGCCGTTCGGGGGGGCGGGCGGGCGGGGCGGGGCGGGGTGCCGGGGCTGGGGCGGGGCGGAGTGCCGGGGGCGGGGGCGGGGAGGTCTGCGTGTGGGGTGCGGTCAGTGCTGCTTGGCGTAGGCGACGAAGGTTTTCCAGGCCGTCGGGGTTACGTGCAGGGTGCCGCCGTCGCGGTCCTTGGTGTCGCGCACCAGCACGACGTGCGGCAGGTTGTCGGCGACCTCGACGCAGGAGCCGCCGTTACCGCCGGACCGGGTCGACTTGCGCCACCGTGGGGTCAGGGTGTCCATGACTTCGCCACTTCCTTGATCAGCTCGATTGACGGCCGGCGGGGGAGCGCCTCGTTGCGGACGATCTCCCACGTCTTCGCCAGCTTAGCGACGTCGGTCGACGCGTCGACGAACTGCGCGATGAGCTGGTTGTCGGCGTGCGCCACCCGTTCGCCGTCGGGCATCTCGGCGATGATGAACTGTCCGGCCAAGCCCAGGTACATGCCAGCATCCACCGGCACGACATGCACCTGGATGTGCTCCTGGGTGGCCAGCTCCACCAGGTGCTCGCACTGCTCGACCATGAGGCCCGGTTGGTCGAGCACCGGCCGGCGGAGCACCGCCTCGTCCAGCACGGCGATGAGCTGCGGCGGACGCGGGCGGCGCAGGATCGCCTGCCGTTCCAGCCGGGACGCGACGATCCGGTCGACGTCCTCGGCGTCGAACCGCCCGCCGGCCAGCGTGGCGCGGGCGTACCGCTCGGTCTGCAACAGGCCGGGCACGTACGCCAACTCGAACCAGCGCAGCGTGGTCGCCTCCCGCTCGAACTCGATCCATTCGCGCAGCCAGGCCGGCTCGGCGTCGAGCCGGCCCAACCGTTCCAGCATCCGCTGGAAGCGCTCGCCCGTCCGGTGGTGGTTGTCGACGGCCCGCATGTACTCCTTCGTGGGCGGTCGCCCGCCCGTCTCCACGGAGCTGACGTGCGAGCCCGAGTAGCCGATTCCCCGGCCGAAGTCGTCCTGGCTGAGCCCTGTCTCCGCCCGCAGCAGGCGCAGTTCCTCCAGCACGTAGTCCGTCACTGTCCCCATTGACTCCCCCATCTCTGCCCAACCCGAAGCCGCGTGTCCCTCGTGGCTGCTCGACCGGACCGCTGAGCTGCGCGGATGCCGCGAGCACGGATCGACCGTAGTTGACTCCTCGCAGACTGTCACCAATGGCGGGTTCGCTGGTGGCCGCAATGGCGGTGGCGGGCTCTGCCCGGGGTCGCTCCCGTTTCCCCCTTGCGGGAGCGACCCTCTTCCCCTGCACGAGGAGGTCGATGTGCTCAGCCCGAGAGACCACGACGAAGCGCGGTGGTGGTGATGGTGGTCCGTCCGCCCGTTCCGCATGTCGCCATGCGTCCGCTCTGGCGGTGCCGCAACTGCGGCCGGGAGTGGCCCTGCCAGCCGGCCAAGCTCGCCCTGCTCACGGAGTACCGGACCAACCGCACCGGACTGCTGATCTACCTCGGCACCCTGATGAACGAGGCGACCCAGCAGCTCACCCAACTCCACCCCGACCACCCGCCCGCCCGGATGACCGAGCGCTTCCTCTCCTGGGCGCGGGCCCGGGGCTGAGGGCTGCCCCACCCCGCCCGCTCCCGATGATCAAGAGATTTGCGTCAGGAAAGACGCCTTTCCTGACGCAAACCTCTTGATCAACAGGGCTGAGAGGGGGTGGGGTGGGGGTTGGGGGTTTGGTTGGGGTGGGAGCCTGTCGTGTTGCCGGCAGGTTTCGCGGCGTGGGGAGTGGGGCAGTGTAGCCGCACGGAGTACCCGAGCGGGGCGTTTTCGCAGCTCCTGGGCTCGGAGACAGCTCACCGTGCGCCGGGGCACGGATGCCCTCCCCGGTCCGTTGTGCACGAGAGGGGGAAGGCGATGACGGACCCCGAAACGGCCCGACACCGACACCGACGCCGGCCGGTTGCCCGGGTCGGGGCGGCTGCCGCCGCGCTGGCGCTGGTCGCGCCGCTCGCCGCGTGTGGCGCAGCCGATGACGGTGGACCACCGACGCTCAACCTGTACTACCCGCCCGAGCAGAACCTGCAGAAGGTCGTCGACGACTGCAACACGCAGGCCCAGGGGCGGTACAAGATTGCCTACCGGGTGCTGCCCCGACAGGCCGACGACCAGCGGGTACAGATGGTGCGCCGGCTCGCCGCCGAGGACACCGGCATGGACATCCTCGGACTGGACGTCACCTGGACCCAGGAGTTCGCCAGCGCCGACTGGATCCGCGAGTGGACCGGCCAGGACAAGGCCGAGGTCGAGCAGGGCACCCTGGCCGGGCCGCTGGCGACCGCCCGGTACGAGGACAAGCTCTACGCCGCACCGAAGAACACCAACGTGCAGTTGCTCTGGTACCGCAAGGACCTGGTGCCGCAGCCACCGACCACCTGGGACCAGATGATCACCGCTGCCCGGCAGCTCAAGGAACAGGGCAAGCCGTACCAGGTGCTCACCATGGGCGCGCAGTACGAGGGTCTGGTCGTCCTCTACAACACCCTGGCCGAGAGCGCGGGCGGCAAGGTCCTCTCCGACGACGGCAAGAAGGCCGTGATGGACGACGGCACGGTCCGGGCGCTGGAGCAGTTGCAGAAGTTCGCCACGTCGGGCGTCACCTCGCCGTCGTTCAGCAACGCCACCGAGGACCCGGTCCGGCTGGAGTTCCAGTCCGGGTCGGGCGCGTTCCAGGTGAACTGGCCGTTCGTCTACCCGGCCCTTCAGGAGGCCAACCCGGAGCTGGCCAAGCAGGTCGGCTGGGCCCGCGTGCCGGGCGTCGACGAGGGCACCCCCAGCAAGGTCACCATCGGCGGGGTGAACCTGGCCGTCAGCTCGTACTCGAAGCACCCGGAGCTGTCGTTCGAGGCCGCGCGGTGCCTGCGCAGCGCGGAGCACCAGCAGTTCTCCGCGATCAACGACGGCGTGCCACCGACCATCGAGGCCGTCTTCGACGAGCCGGAGATGGCCGAGGCGTACCCAATGAAGGACACCATCCTGGAAGAGCTGAAGGACCCGGCGACCCGCCCCCTGACCCCGGCCTACCAGAGCATCTCCACCGTCATGTCGGCGATCCTGTCGCCGCCGTCCGGGATCCGCCCGCAGCAGACCGCCGACGAGCTGCGCGACGCCATCGCCGACGCCCTGGAATCGAAGGGGGTGCTGCCATGACCCGGCCCGCCACCACTGAGTCGACCGAGGCGACCGAGGTGACCGACGGCCAGCGCGCCGCCGTACCCACCCAGCGCGGCGGTCGCCGCAAGCCGCCGCTGAGCGAGAACAAGAAGGCCGAACGCCGGCTCGGTTGGCTGCTCTGCGCGCCCGCCGCGCTGGTCATGGTCCTGGTGACCGCGTACCCGATCATCTACTCGGTCTGGCTGTCGTTGCAGCGCTACGACCTGCGCTTTCCCGACCAGCGCGAGTTCGTCGGGTTGGAGAACTACGTCACCGTGCTCAGCAACGAGTTCTGGTGGACGGCGTTCGGGGTGACCACGCTGATCACGGTGGTCACCGTGGCCGTCGAGCTGGTGCTCGGCATGGGGCTGGCGCTGATCATGCACCGTACGCTCGTCGGGCGGGGCATCGTCCGTACCGCGGCGCTCATCCCGTACGGCATCGTCACGGTCGTCGCCGCCTTCTCCTGGCGGTACGCCTGGACACCCGGCACCGGCTACCTGGCCGACCTGTTCAGCGACGGCGCTCCGCTCACCGAGCGGGCCAGCTCGCTGGCGATCATCATGCTGGCCGAGATCTGGAAGACCACGCCGTTCATGGCGCTGCTGCTGATGGCCGGGCTGGCCCTGGTGCCGGACGACCTGCTCAAGGCCGCCTCCACCGACGGCGCGACAGCCTGGCAGAAGTTCACCAAGGTGATGCTGCCGGTGATGAAGCCGGCGATCCTGGTCGCGCTGCTGTTCCGCACGCTCGACGCGTTCCGCGTGTTCGACAACATCTTCGTGTTGACCGCCGGAGGCAACGAGACCTCGTCGGTGTCGATGCTCGCCTACAACAACCTGCTGCGGGGTCTCAACCTCGGCATCGGCTCGACGATGTCGGTGCTGGTCTTCCTCACCGTGGCGATCATCGCGTTCGTCTTCGTGAAGCTGTTCGGTACCGCTGCCCCCGGTAGCGACGATGGGGAGAGGCGCTGACATGGCCGCGGAAACCACCACCCGCGCGAAGCTGCGGTGGGGCCTGCTGGACGTCCTCGTGGTCGTCTTCGCGCTGGTCCCGGTGCTGTGGATCGCCTCGCTGTCGTTCAAGACGCCGGCCACCCTCACCGACGGGAAGTTCATCCCCCGCGAGTGGACGCTGGACAACTACCGGACGATCTTCGACACCGACCAGTTCGTCCGAGCACTCGTCAACTCCATCGGCATCGCACTGATCGCCACGCTGATCGCGGTGGTCCTCGGTGCGATGGCCGCGTACGCCATCAGCCGCCTGGATTTCCCGGGCAAGAAGCTGCTGGTCGGCATCTCCCTGCTGATCGCGATGTTCCCGCAGGTGTCACTGGTGTCGCCGCTGTTCGAGATCGAACGGCAGCTCGGGATCTTCGACACCTGGCCCGGACTGATCCTGCCGTACATCACCTTCGCGCTGCCGCTGGCGATCTACACGCTGTCGGCGTTCTTCAAGCAGATCCCGTGGGACCTGGAGAAGGCGGCGAAGATGGACGGCGCCACGCAGGCCCAGGCGTTCCGGCGGGTGATCGCCCCGCTGGCCGCGCCCGGCCTGTTCACCACGGCGATCCTGGTCTTCATCTTCTGCTGGAACGACTTCCTGTTCGCCATCTCGCTGACCTCCACCGAGCGGTCCCGCACGGTGCCGGCGGCGCTGTCGTTCTTCACCGGCGCGTCCCAGTTCGAGGACCCCACCGGGGCGATCTGCGCCGCCGCCGTGGTGATCACCGTACCGATCATCTTGTTCGTCCTCTTCTTCCAGCGCCGCATCGTCTCCGGCCTGACCTCCGGCGCAGTCAAGGGATAGGTGGGTAGTCATGGCTGACATCGTGCTCGACAAGGTGAGCAAGAGTTTCCCGGACGGGACCGTCGCCGTGCAGGACGTCGACCTGGAGATCGCCGACGGCGAGTTCGTGATCCTGGTCGGCCCCTCCGGCTGCGGAAAGTCCACCACCCTCAACATGATCGCCGGGCTGGAGGACATCAGCTCCGGCGAGCTGCGCATCGGCGGCCAGCGGGTCAACGACAAGGCGCCGAGGGACCGGGACATCGCCATGGTGTTCCAGTCGTACGCGCTGTATCCGAACATGACCGTGCGGGAGAACATGGCGTTCCCGCTGCGGCTGGCGAAGCTGGACAAGGAGACGATCAACTCCAAGGTCGACGAGGCCGCCAAGGTGCTGGAGCTGACCGCGCTGCTGGACCGTAAACCCGCGAACCTTTCGGGTGGTCAGCGGCAGCGGGTGGCGATGGGCCGGGCGATCGTCCGCCAGCCCAAGGCGTTCCTCATGGACGAGCCGCTGTCCAACCTCGACGCGAAGCTGCGGGTGCAGATGCGCACGGTGGTGTCCCGGTTGCAGAAGCAGCTCGGCACCACCACCGTCTACGTCACCCACGACCAGACCGAGGCGATGACCCTCGGCGACCGGGTGGTGATCATGCGGGGTGGCGCGGTGCAGCAGGTCGGCCCTCCGCAGGAGCTGTACGACCACCCGCGCAACCTCTTCGTGGCGGGCTTCATCGGTTCGCCGTCGATGAACTTCCTGCACGCGGCGGTGCAGGACGGCAGCCTGCGGACCGCCCTGGGCGACGTGCCGCTCGACGACCGGTTGCGCCGGGAGCTGGAGGCGGCCGACGCGCCCCGCGAACTGATCCTCGGCATCCGGCCCGAGCACTTCGAGGACGCCGAGCTGGTCGACGACGAGACCCGCCGCCGGGGTCTGGAGTTCGAAGCCCCGGTGGAGATCGTCGAGTCGATGGGCTCGGACAAGTACGTGTACTTCACCGTGGAGGGTGAGCGGGCCAGCGCCGCCGAGTTGGAGGAGTTGGCCGCGGACGCGGGTGCGGGCGACTTCGCCGGCGGCGGCGGCAACCTGGTGACCCGACTGTCCGCCGAGTCCGGCGCCGCCGAAGGGCAATCCCGCCGAGCCTGGTTCAACCTGGAAAAGATCCACCTCTTCGACCCATCCACCGGCCGCAACCTAACCCTCGACAAGTCCCACTAACCCGGCCCCGGCCCCGGCCCCGGCCCCGTCGATCTTGCACTTTGTGTCGTCGACATGGAGGGGAAGGTCCTTTATGTCGCCGCAGAAAGTGCAAGATCGCGGGAAGGGGAGCGGGGGCGTGTGGTGCTGCGGCACGGGGGTGGGCGTGGCAGGGTGGGTTGGTGATGGATCGGGGACTTGTGGCGTTGGCCGCCGCGCACGGCGTGTCCACCTGGTACGAGGACTGGCGGCACCGCCGCGTCGAGGTCGCGTCGGAGACGGTCGTCGGCGTGCTCGGGCTGCTCGGCGTGGACGCCACCAGCCCCGCCGCGATCGCCGACGCGCTCGCCGCCGCCCGCGCGGTGGACCGGACCGCGCTGCCGCCGACCCTGGTGCTTGCCGAGGGCGCGACGCACGCGCTGCCCGGCCCGGGTGTGGTGTCCCTGGAGGACGGTGGTCGCCGGACGGTTGACGCGCAGCTGCCCGCTGACCTGCCGCTGGGCTGGCACCGGCTGGCCTGTGACGGGCGGGACGTGACCCTCGTCGTGGTGCCCCGGCGGCTGCCCGTGCCGCCCCGCACCTGGGGTTGGATGCTCCAGCTCTACGCGCTCAGCTCCGAGCGGTCCTGGGGCATGGGCGACCTCGGCGACCTGGCCGACTTCACCGGATGGGCGGGCGGAACGGGCGCCGGACTGGTGCTGCTCAACCCGCTGCACGCGGTCGGACCGGCGCACCCGGTGGCCGCGTCGCCGTACTCGCCGGCCAGCCGACGCTTCGTGAATCCGCTCTACCTGCGCGTCAGCGACACCACCGCGTACACGGCGGCGGACCCGGCCACCCGGGCGGTGGTCGACGCGTTACGCCCCGACCGCCGGGACCTGATCGACTACGACGAGGTGTGGGCCGCCAAGCGGCACGCGTTGGAGCTGCTGCACCCGTACGCCCCGGCGGTGGACCTCGACGCGGACCCGGCGCTGACCAGCTTCGCCACCTGGTGCGCGCTGGCGGAGCGGCACGGCAACGACTGGCGGGCGTGGCCGGCGGAGCTGCACCACCCGGACGCCCCGGCGGTCGCCGAGCAGCGTCGCCAACTCGCCGACCGGGTGGCGTTCCACGCCTGGCTGCAACACCTCTGTGACGAGCAGCTCGACGCCGTGACGGCGGCGGCCCGGTCGACGGGCATGCCGGTCGGCGTGGTGCACGACCTGGCCGTCGGCATCGACCCGGGCGGCGCGGACGGCTGGCAGCTCGCCGACGTCCTGGCCCAGGGGGTACGGGTCGGCGCGCCCCCGGACGACTTCAACCAGCTCGGCCAGGACTGGGGCCTCGCCGCGTGGCGACCGGACCGGCTCGCCGAGACCGGGTACGCGGCGTACCGGGACATGCTGCGGCGGACCCTGCGGCACGCGGGCGGCCTGCGGGTCGACCACGTCGCCGGGCTCTGGCGACTGTGGTGGGTGCCGCCGGGCGCCGGGGCCGCCGAGGGCACCTACGTGCGGTACGACGCCGAGGCGATGCTCGGCATCCTGGCGCTGGAGGCGCACCGGGCCGGCGCGGTGGTCGTCGGCGAGGACCTGGGCACGGTCCAGCCGGCGGTGACCCGCGGGCTGCGTGGGCGCAACATGCTCGGCTCGACGGTGCTGTGGTTCGCCCGGGACGACGACGGCGAGTTCACCCCACCGACCCGCTGGCCCACGAACGCCCTCGCCACGATCAGCACCCACGACCTGCCGACCGCCCCGGGATTCCTGACCGGCGAGCACGTGCGGGTGCGTGACGAGTTGAAGCTGCTCGGCACCGACGTGGCCGTCGAACGCGCCCGGGCCGCCACCGACCGCGAGCGGCTGCTGGCGATGCTGCGCAACGAGGCGCTGCTGCCCGGCTCGCGCGCCGCCGAAGCAGGGGCCGCCGCCGGGGCCGAGGCCGCCGCCGAAGCAGAGGCCGCCGCCGGGCCCGAGGTCGGTTCCGGGGCGGGGGCCGACGGTGACCCGGCCGACGGTGACGTGGTGGTGGCGATGCACGCCGCGCTCGCGGCCAGCCCGTCACGACTGCTCGGCGTGTCCCTCTACGACGTGCTGGGGGAGGTGCGCCAACCCAACATGCCGGGCACCGTCGACGAGTATCCGAACTGGCGGCTGCCGCTGCCGGCCAGCGTGGCGCAGATCCGGACGGACCCCGGCGTGGCCCGGATCGTCCACCTGCTCACCGCCGCCCGTCCCCGGACGACCCCGCCCGACCGGGCCGGGGAGAAGGCCGGTCGGCGGACCACCCCGGACCCGGTCGGAGATAGGCCACCCGACCCGGCCGGCCCGTAGGCCACCCGGTCAGGCCGGCCAGTAGGCCGCCCCACCCGGGTCGGCCAGTAGCCCGCCCGTTCAGGTCAACCAGTCGAACCGTGGTGGCAGTCCGAGGAAGTCCGCGTACCGGGTCAGCGCCCGCTCGACCTCGACCCGTTCGGCGGCGGTCATCGGCACCAGCGGCCGTACCGTCAGGGTGACGGCCTGCCGGCCGACCTTGCGCTTCCACACGCCGACCACGCGACCGGCGCGGACCACGGTGGCCTGGAAGATGCCGTTGTTACCCGGCACCACGGCCGCCCGGTGCGCGGGGTCGAGCATCAGCGTGCGGTCCCGGTAGCCGAGGAGGTACTCGTCGAAGCCCGGCAACGCGAGCACCTCGGGCGCCGGGGCGCGCGGGGTGTCGGCCAGCGCCGCGTCCACGTACATCGGCTCGCCGTCGACGCGTACCGTGCTCAGCAGGTCGGCGGCGGCGGTCAGGCCGCGCCGCGCGTCGGTCAGGGTGAGGCCGCTCCACCCGGCGAACTCGCGGTCGGTGACCGGCCCGTGGCCCCGGACGTAGCGGTGGGCGAGCAGCGCCAACGCCTCGTCCCGCTCCGGGCGGCGTTGCTCCGGCGCCCACTCGTCGAGCAGGACGAACGTCTGCTCGGTGCCGATGGTGGGCGCCACACAGGTCACCCCGCGCACGCTCGCGTACCAGAGCAGGTGGTAGCCGCGCTGGCCGTCGGTGCCGATGCCGGCCGCGCGCAGGGTGGCGAGACACTGCGCCCGGCTGAGCCGGCCGCCGCCGGCCAGCGCGACGCCGAGTACGTCGAGCGCCCGCGCCTCGTCGGCCTCGGTCAGCCCGAGCTGTACGCGCCGGGTCGCCGAGCCCGCCAGCGCGCGTACGCCGGTCAGCTCCAGCATCCAGCAGGTGTCGGCGGGCGGGATGAGGTGCACGGTGCCCCGCATCGGCCAGGTGCGCAGCGCCTCGCGGCGTTCCAGCGCGGCCTGCACGTCGGTCACCGTCCACCCCGGCAGCCGGGCGCCGAGCGACCACAGCCCGCTCGCCAGGTCCTGAGCCTGCATCGCCCCGAACCACTCGACCACCTCGGCGACGGTGCCCGGCCCGCCGGGCGGGCGCAGCAGCAGGCTGGTCATCCGCAGTGCCAGCGCTTCGGCCGCGCTGAGGTCGGCAGTCATCGCACCCCTTCCGGTCGCCACGCCGCAGCCTAGGCCCGAGGACCGACACGCACGGTTAACCGCCGCGCCGGTGGGAATGCGGCCGGCCGGAAGTACGCGCGCCGCGCGTACGGAAGGGAGTCTCATGACTGCCGCAAGCCAACCGGCCCGCGGTGCCGGCGTACCGGCCGATTCTCGGGCCCACCGGGCGTCCACCGGCGCCAAGACCAGCGCAGCCGCCACCTTTGCTCTGGTCTTCGGTGTGGCCGGCCTGTTCAGCGTGTTGACGGCCATCCTCGCCTGGGTCGGACTGGTGCTCGGGATCATCGGCATCGTCCTCGGCATCGTCGGGCTGAAGATGGCCCGCCGGCCGGGCGTGACCGGCCGGGGCGTGTCCATCGGCGGCCTGGTGCTGAGCATCCTGGCGGTCCTGATCGGCCTGGGCCTCGCCGCGGGCATCACCACGTTTGTCAACAACAAGGGCGCGGTGGACCGCCTGCAGAACCAGGTCGACGACCTACGGGACAAGCTCGACTGACACCGGGCCCGGGTGGCTGGGGGCCAGGGCGTGCCGCTGGCCCCCACCCCGGCCTATTTGGACTCGACCCGTCCGACCGCGTCGACCCCCGAGGTGAGCGCCGCGCGGGTGGACTGCCACGCGGGATCTCCCGGGTAGAGCGTGCTGCGCAGGTACGCCGCGGTGAGCGCGGCGACCGCCGCCACCCGTCGGGGGTTCTCGTCGGTGGTCTCGGCGGCGTCGTAGCCGGAGATCCCGCCGAGACCGTGCTCCGCGTCGAAAAGGGTCAGGAGCGACTTGGGGGCGGGGGACAGGACGTACGGGTCGGCGTGCCACTGCGCGCCCCGCACCGTCAGGTGCTCGGAGGTGTCCCGGTCGCCGGCCACGACGAGCGCGGGCGTCGTCATCGCGGAGAAGTCCGTGGTCTGGAAGAACCCGTAGCTCCGGGCGAACTCGCTGAGCGCGTCCCCGCCCCGGCCGGGGGCGGCGAGGAGCACCCCCGCGCTGATCCGGGGTTCGGTCAGGTCGACGGGCGTCCCGTCGTGCGGGTCGGTGAGCCGCGCGCCCAACAGCAGGCTGGCGGTGTGCCCGCCCATGGAGTGCCCGGCCACGGCGACCCTGTCCCGGTCCAGACGGCCGTGCAGCTGCGTGACGGCGGCCTCGATGGCGTCGAGCGCATCGAGGATGCGCGTCATGTCGTGGGCCCGGGACCGCCAGTAGAGCGGTGCCTCGGCGTCGCCGGGGTCGAGGCTCAGGGTCTTCGAGTCCAGATGGGTCGGCTGGATCACGACGAAGCCGAGTGCCGCCCAGTGGTTGGCGAGGGGCCCGTAGCCGTTGAGCGAGGAGAGGTTGTTCGAGTGCCCGTGGCCGTGCGAGAGCAGGATGATCGGCAGCCGGGTGCCGGTCATCGGCGCGGAGACGCGTACCTGCAGGTCCACGGCGCGGCCGGGGGCCGGCAGCGTGATCGGGCCGACGGACACGATCGGGGTGCTGATGGTGTCGGCGACGAGGGTCGATGTGGTCATGGTTGCCTTCCCGTGGTGCGGAGGTGGCACGGCAGGGGTGTCCCCGCCTCCGCTACAGTTGAAGCGGATCGCCGTTCCACTAATATACGGAACGCTGATCCGTTTTCCAAACGGCGTGTGGAGGAGAACCGTGTCGGCGACGAGCCAGTCCCCGGAGATGCCGGCCCGAGGCCGCCGCGCCGACGCGGTGCGCAACCAGCAGACGCTCCTGACGGCAGCCGCCGCGGTCTTCGTCACCTCCGGCGTCGAAGCGCCGATCCGGGAGATCGCGGCCCGCGCGGGGGTCGGCATCGGGACGATCTACCGGCACTTCCCGACCCGGGCGGACCTCGTCGTCGCCGTCTACCGCCACCAGGTCGAGGCCTGCGCCGAAGCGGGCCCGACCCTGCTGGCGAACGCCGCCTCCCCGCTGGCGGCCCTCCGCCAGTGGGTCGACCTCTTCACCGACTTCCTGGTCACGAAGCACGGCCTGGCGAGCGCGCTGCAGTCGGACGCCGGCGGCTTCGACACGCTGCACGCCTGGTTCCTCGACCGCCTCGTGCCGGTCTGCGGGCAACTGCTCGACGCCTCCGTCGACGCGGGTGAGATCACCCCCGGCACGCGCCCGTACGAATTGATGCGCGGCATCGGCAACCTCTGCGTCAGTCGCGACAACGACCCGGACTACGACCCCCGCCGCCTCGTCGACCTGCTGCTGCGCGGCCTCCAGCGACCCCGCTGACCGGAGATCACAGTAGGGTGGGCGGCGTGCTCCGCCAGGTCACCGCGATCCGCTACGTCACCCCACTGCGGGAGGGTGGCTCACTGCCGGGCGTCGTGGAGGCCGACGACCTCGGCACGTACGTCGCGAAGTTCACCGGCGCCGGGCAGGGGCCCAAGGCGCTCGTCGCCGAGGTGATCTGCGGCGAGCTGGCCCGCCGGCTGGACCTGCGGGTGCCGCCGCTGGTGGTCCTCGACATCGACCCGGTGATCGGCCGGGCCGAGCCCGACCAGGAGGTACAGGAGCTGCTGCGCAACAGCGGCGGCGCCAACTTGGGAATGGACTTCCTGCCGGGCGCGCTCGGCTTCGACCCGGTGGCGCACCCCGTCGATCCGCTGCTGGCCTCCCGGGTGCTGTGGTTCGACGCGTACGTGGAGAACGTCGACCGGAGCTGGCGCAACCCCAACCTGCTCATCTGGCACCGGGAGCTGTGGCTCATCGACCACGGCGCCGCGCTGTACTTCCACCACAACTGGCCCCGCGCCGACGCCGCCGTGCACCGCGCCTACCGGGCCGAGGATCACGTGCTCGCGCCGTACGCCCACCGGGTCGCCGAGGCCAACGACGAGCTGGCCGCCCGGGTCACCCCCGACCTCCTCCGGGAGGTGTTGGCGCTGGTGCCGGCCCAGTGGCTGACCGCCGCCGACTTCGACTCGGCCGACGAGGCGCGCGAGGCGTACGTGTCGCACCTGTCGCGGCGGGTCGCCGACCCGGCGGACTGGCTGCCGGCGGGGAGCGCGGCGTGAGGCATCCCTTCGAGTACGCCGTCATCCGGCTGGTGCCCCGCGTCGAGCGCGGCGAACAGATCAACGTGGGTGTGCTGCTCTACTGCCAGCAGCGGGACTTCCTGGCCGCGCGGACGCACCTGGACGCCGACCGGGCGCGCGCCCTGGCGCCCGACGTCGATCTGCCGGCCGTCGCCGCGGTGCTGGAGTCGCTGGACCGGACCTGCTCCGGCGACGGGCCGGCCACCCGTATGCGGCTCGGTGAGCGCTTCCACTGGCTGGTCGCGCCGCGCAGCACGATGATCCAGGCCGGTCCGGTACACACCGGCCTCACCGCCGACCCGGCGGCCGAGCTGGACCGGCTGATGACGATGCTGGTCCGCTGACCGGCCGGTGGGCTGAGCGGGCGGGGCCTTCGACGACGGCGGACCCCTGATCGCGCTGCGCCAGCGCCGTTGCCGGCGGAGCGCGATCCCCCGTTCAGGCGCCGGTGCCAGGGGGGCGGCAGGATTGCACGCCGGCACCGGTTGGCATCAGGATCGCCGCCCGCGCGGACGGCCGGATCGGAACGTCCGGGAACTTGCGGAAAACTTGAACCCGGACGACCGGAACACCGCGATCCGTCGTTTGTCTCCGCACCGCCGGGGTAGTCGCGGGAGCTGACCCGAGACGAGAAGGGGACAACTCTGATGGCTGCCCAGACGAAGGTGGCGGTGATCTACTACAGCGCCACCGGCATCACCTACCAGATGGCGCAGGCCGCGTGTGAGGCCGCCGGGGAAGCCGGCGCGGAGGTGCGCCTGCGCAAGGTACGGGAGCTCGCGCCGGACGAGGCGATCCGCTCGAACTCCGGTTGGCAGGCGCACCATCTGGAGACCCAGGACGTTCCCGAGGCGATGATCGACGACCTGGCCTGGGCCGACGTGACGATCTTCGGCTCGCCCACCCGGTACGGCATGATCGCCGCGCAGTTGAAGCAGTTCATCGACACCACCGGCCCGCTGTGGGCGCAGGGCGCGCTGGCCAACAAGGTGTACGCGGCCTTCACCTCCACGGCGACGTCGCACGGTGGTCAGGAGACGACGTTGACGTCGCTCTTCAACGTCTTCTACCACTGGGGTGGTGTGGTGGTCCCTCCCGGCTACACCGACTCCAGCCAGTTCATCGCCGGCAACCCGTACGGCGCCTCGCACACCAGCAACAACGGGGAGATCGCCCCGGACGCGGTGGCGCTGGGCGCTTGCGCCCTCACCGCCCGCCGTGCGGTGCTGATCGGCACGGCGCTCAAGCAGGGCCTGGGCGGCTGAGGCGACCGGTGGCGCGGACGGGGGCTCTCGACCCGCCCGCGCCACCGGTCGCACCAGCCCTACCCCGGGACGACGGTGACCATGCCGTGGCCGGGAGCTAACCCTGGCCGACCGGGCGCGACGCCGGCAGCAGGTCGGTCAACACCTCGGTCAGCACGGTCAGTCCGTCCGGGCTGAGCACCGACTCCGGGTGGAACTGCACCCCGGCGAAGCCCTGCCCACGCAGGGCGTGCACGGACCCGTCGCGGACGTCCCGGGCCAGCTCCACGGTCCCGTACGCGGTGTCCAGCCGGTCCACCTGGGCGCGGGCGGTGAACGAGGAGTAGAAGCCGACCCGGCGGGACCGGCCGAACAGCGTCACCTCCCGTTGCAGCCCCTGGTAGGGAGCGTCCCTGCGGTGCAGGGGCAGCCCCAGCAGCCCGGCCAGCACCTGGTGCCCCAGGCAGACCGCGAGGGTGGGTCGACCGGACGCCAGCAACTCGCCGAGCAGGTCCCGCAACGCCGCCATCTTCGGATCGTCCGGGCTGCCCGGGTCACCCGGGCCGGGCCCGGCCACCACCAGGTCGTACCCGTCGACCGGGCCGCCGGCGTGCCACGGGCGCAACGTGACCGCGAGACCCAACGCGCCCAGTTGGTGCGCCAACATGCCGGTGAAGGTGTCCTCCGCGTCCACGATCAGGGCCCGCAGCCCGGCCAGGCCGGGCAGCCCGGACGCGTCGGGCGAGCGCTGGTCCAACCAGAACCGGGCCAGCGGCGTGTTACGCGCGGCCAGCGCGTCGCGTACCTCCGGGTCGTCGGCCAGCCGCACGACCGGCCCGCGCTCGCCGGTGGACGCCGCCGGGCCGAGACCCAGCGCGGCCAGCACCCCGGCCGCCTTGGCGTGGGTCTCGGCCACCTCACCGGCCGCCGTCGAGTGCCGGACCAGGGTGGCGCCGACCGGCACCCGCAGCCGACCGGACGGGGAGATCTCGGCGGTACGGATCAGGATCGGCGCGTCCAGCGTCTGCCGGCCGGCGTCGTCGTGGCCGAGCAGCGCCAGCACGCCCGCGTAGTAGCCCCGACCCCGGCGCTCGTGCCGGGCGATCACCCGGCAGGCGTTCTCCATCGGACTGCCGGTCACGGTGGGCGCGAACATCGTCTCCCGCAGCACCTCCCGCACGTCGCGGGTGCCCCGGCCGGCGAGCAGGTACTCGGTATGGGCCAGGTGCGACATCTCCTTGAGATAAGGGCCGATGACCTGGCCGCCGTGCTCGGCGACGGTCGCCATCATCTTCAGCTCCTCGTCGAGCACCATGTACAGCTCCTCGATCTCCTTCGGATCGGCGAGGAACCGCAGCAGCGCCGCCCGGTCCGGGATGCCGCCGGTGGGCCGGAAGGTGCCGCTGATCGGGTTCATCATGACGAGCCCGTCGTCGACGCTGACGTGCCGTTCCGGGCTGGCCCCGACCATGGTGCGGGCGCCGGTGTGCACCACGAACGTCCAGTAGGCGCCGCGTTCGGCGACCAACAGCCGGCGCAGCGCGGCCAGCGCGGCCACCAGCGGCGCACCCAGCACGGTGGCGTGCAGGGTGCGGTGGATGACGAAGTTGGCGCCCTCGCCGCGACCGATCTCGTCGGTGAGCACCTGCTGCACGATCCGCGCGTACTCCTCGTCGCTGACGTCGAAGGCGGCGTCCCGGGTGCGGACCGGCTCGTCGGGCAGCGCGGCAAGCGCCTCGGCCAGCGGAATCCGATCGTGTTCGCGGACCTGGAGACACTCCAGCGGGGCGTCGTCGTCGACGCAGGCGAAGCCGCGCTCGGCGATCTGCCGGTACGGCACCAGGGCCAACGTCCGCGCCCCGGGCTCGCCCGGGGTCAGCGGGATGTCCGCCAGCCGGTCGACGGTGCCGACCGGGCCGGTGAACAGTTCCAGGTCGTCGGCGCCCTCGCGGCGCAGCAGCGCGAAGGGGCCGGGATCGTCGCCCCGGGAGATGGCGGCGAGCAGGTCGGTCAGGGGGTTCTGGCTGGTCATCGTGGTCTCCGTGGGCGCTGGGCGCCGCCATCGGGGGCGGCCATCCGGGCCGGAGATCCGGCGGCCGCCTCGGTGGCGGCCGCGTGGATGAAGCTACGCGCGGGGGGTGGCCGCCGGGTCGGCGGGCCACCAGGAGGTTGGGTGCGCGAGCATGCGCATCACCTTACGCGGTCGAGGCCTCACTCGGGACCCCTTCCGGCGTACGGGTGTGCCGGGCCGGACCCTCGTCCCGGCGCGGCCGGCACCGGGTAACTTGACCGGCGATGAACATTCTCGCGCTCGACCTGGGCACCTCCTCCGTACGCGGGCTGGTGCTGGACGGGGAAACCCGGCCGCTGCCCGGCGCCCTGGCCCGGCGCAAGGTCAAAATCGCCATCGGGGACGACGGCACGGGCACCCTCTCCGGCCCCGACTACCTCGCCAGTCTCGTCGACTGTCTGGACGAGTTGGCCGAGGCGGGGCACCTGCACGACGTGGGCATGGTGGCGACGTCCGCGCAGTGGCACTCGGTGCTTCCGCTCGACCGTGACGGCACCCCGCTGGGCCCGGTCGTCACCTGGTTGGACACCCGGCCCGCGCCGGTCGGCGACACGTCCGGCCCGGCCGACCCGGACGGCTTCCACCAACGCACCGGCTGCTGGTGGCACCGCTCCTACTGGCCGGTGCGCCTGCCCTGGCTGCGGGACCAGTCGGGCACGCCGATCACCCGGTTCGTCGGCCTTCCGGAGTACGTGCTGGGCGAGTTGCTCCAGACGGCGCCCATGTCGATCTCGCAGGCCTCCGGCACGGGCCTGCTCGACCTCGTCACCCTGCGCTGGGACGAGGAGGCGCTGACGCTGGCCGGCGTACGGCCCCGCGACCTGCCGCCGCTGGGCGAGTTGGACTGGCACGGCCGGCTCCGCCCCGACCGGGCCCGCCGCTGGCCGCAGTTGGCCGAGGCCCGGTGGGCGCCGCCGGTGGGCGACGGTGGCGCGTCCAACGTCGGCTCGGGCTGCGCCGACCCGAGCCGGGCCGCCGTCACGGTGGGCACCTCCGCGGCGGTACGCCTGATGCAGCGCATCCCGGCCGGCGAGCCGCTGCCGCGGCTGCCCGAGCGGCTCTGGCGCTACCGGGTCGACCACGACCACGTGGTGACCGGGGCGGCGTACTCCAGCGGTGGCAACCTGTTCGCCTGGGCGGACCGGGAGCTGCGGCTGCCCCACGGGGACGAACTGGACGCGGCGCTGGCGCTGGTGCCGGTCGGTGGTGGCCGGCCGGCCGATCCCCGGTTCGGCGGCGACCGGGCGCCCGGGTTGGCCCCGGCGGGCACCGGCGAGCTGCGCGGTCTGAGTTTCAGCACCACGGCGGTGGACATCCTGGCCGGGCTCATGCAGGGGCTGTGTGAGCTGGTCGCCGAGGACCTCGCGGTGCTGGAGTCCACAGTCGACAAGCCGGTCGGGGTGGTGCTGGGCGGCGGCGCGGTGGCCGCGTCGGTGTGGTGGCGGCAGGCGTTCGCCGCCGCGCTCGCGCCGCGACCGGTGTCGCACCAACGCAACCCGGAGATCGGTGCCACCGGAGCCGCTTTGGTGGCCCTGGGTCACTTTGATGCGGCGGCGGCGCTCGCCGACATCGGCCGGACGGACGAACTGGTCTCACCGACCACGACAGGACGTTCCCACCCGCAGTATCCTTCCTGAACTTTCGCCCTGCCCGGGCCGTTGACAGCGCCACCGAGCCTGGTTGGATGGACTCCGCTCCCCGGGTCGCGGTGGACGCGGCAGGACGGAGGAGGCAGGGTGGCGGCAGGTCCCGACCCGTCGATCGGTGCGGTGTCGAACCACCGTCGGCGTCGCTTCGACGTCCGGGTCGTCCCGCATCGACGCCGCTCGCCGTTCCGGCTGCGGGACTGGCGGATGAGCACCAAGCTGGCCACCGTGCTGCTGGTGCCGTCGATGGCGTTCCTGGTGCTGGCGGGCGTGCAGACGAGCGCGCTGGTCGGTCGGACGGCCACGTTGAACGACTTCTCCCGGCAGGTCGGCATCGGTCGGCAGATCACCGCCGTGGTCGACCAGCTCCAACAGGAGCGGGACCGTTCGGCGGGTGAGCTGGGCGAGTTGCGCCGCGGTGGCGACCGCGAGGCGGCGGCCACCGCCCTGCGGCCGTTGCAGTCGGCCACCGACCGCGCCGTCGAGGACCTCCGGCGGGCGGCCGAGCCGTTGGCCGACGCCGACGCCTCCTGGCGGGTCGCCTACTCCGAGGTGCTCGAGGCGTACGACCAGGTCGTCGACATCCGACCGGCCATCCCGCCGGCGGTGCTCAGCAACGACACCATCCTGAGCAACTACCACCGGGCGGTCGACGCGCTGCTGGACCTGCTCGCCGAGCCGACACCGGGCCAGGACCGACCGGGGCTGAGCGACGCGGTGCTGCGCTACGTCCAGATCGCCAGGGTCAAGGAGCTGTCCTCCCGGGTCCGGGCGCAGCTCTACGGCGCCGGCCGGGCCGGCCGGTACGGCACCGAGGACCGGGTGATCCTCTCCGACCTGCGTGCCCAACAGCTCACCGCGCTCGGCGCGTTCCGGGTGTCCGCCACCAGCGACCAGATCCGCCGGTACGACGAGACCTCGGTGAACCCGGGGTTCCAGGTCGCCACCCGCCTGGAGGAGCGCAGTCTTCCGGTCGGCGACGCGGCGCCGGAGGTGCTGCCCTCGGAGCAGTGGTGGTCGGCGAGCCAGCAACGCCAGGAGCTGCTGCGGCAGGTCGAGGCGAGTGTGCTCGACGACGCGGTGCGCCAGGCCGACGACGCGAGCAGCGGCCAGCTCCGGACCACCCTGCTGGTGGTCGGCGGCGTCGTGGCGGTGCTGCTGGTCGCCCTGCTGATCTCTCTGCTGGTCGGTCGCTCGGTCGCCCGGTCGATGCGCCTGCTGCGCAGCCAGGCGCTGCGGATCGCGCAGGTGGAGCTGCCCGACGCGCTGGACCGGCTGCGCACCGTCACCGGTGGTGTGCCGACCATCGACGTGTCCCCGGCGGTCGTCCGTTCGCTCGACGAGATCGGCGAGCTGGCCGAGGCGTTCGTCGCGGTGCACCGCAGCGCCGTGACGGTCGCCGTCGAGCAGGCGCTGATGCGCCGCAACGTCAACGCGATGTTCGTCAACCTCGCGCGCCGCAGCCAGGTGCTGGTGGAGCGGCAACTGGAGCTGCTCGACGACCTGGAGCGTGAGGAGAGCGACCCGGACCAGTTGGAGAACCTCTTCAAGCTCGACCACCTGGCCGCCCGCATGCGCCGTAACGACGAGAGCCTGCTGGTGCTGGCCGGCACGGACTCCACCCGCCGGTGGAACCGTCCGGTGGGCCTGGGCACCGTGCTGCTGGCGGCCGCCGCCGAGATCGAGCAGTACCAGCGGGTACGGCTTGAGTCGATGGGTGCCGTCAACGTGGTCGGGCACGCGGTCGGCGAGCTGGTGCACCTGCTGGCCGAGCTGCTGGAGAACGCCACGGCCTTCTCCCGTCCGGACACCTTCGTCGTGGTGACCGCGCGGGTCGAGGCGTCGACCGCGCTCATCGAGATCGTCGACGACGGTCTGGGCATGAGCCCGTCCGCGCTCGCCGAGGCGAACGCGGTGCTGGCCAGCCCGCCGGCCGCGGACGTCGCGGCGGTCGAGCGGATGGGCCTGTTCGTGGTCAGTCACCTGGCCAGCCGGCTCGGTGTGCGTGTGCAGCTCGACGGGCGCCACAGTGGCCTCGTCGCGCGGCTCGTGCTGCCGGCGACCCTGCTGGCGCCCGGCGGCGCGGTCGAGTTGGATCCGCCGGCGTCCGCCCGGATGCTGGCGTCGAACGCGGCCCGGGGCGCCGCGGCGCAGCGTGGGGCGGGTGTGCCCCCGTCCGGCGGCGTCCACGGGACAGCGACCGCGCCGCTGGACCTTCCGGTGGCCGGTCGTCCGCCGGCCGCGGCGGTGCCCCGCCAGACCCGACCCGTGCCGGTACGCGCCGAGGACGTGTTGGCTCCGGCTGCCGCTTCCGCCGGCGATGGCGACGGCGGTGGCTGGTGGTCCCGGCAGGGGCCGACCGCGTCGGCGGCCCCGGTCCAGCCCGTGCCGCCCGCGACTCCGGTGACGGCCGGCACGAACGAGCGGGGCCTTCCGGTACGCGTACCCATGGCGCAGCTCTCCGCGGTCACCCGCCCCGCCCAGCCGGAGTCGTCGCCGCGGCGCGCCGACCTCGACCCGGACGCGGTCGGCGGCATGCTTTCCCGGCTCTACAGCGGGGTACGGCGTGCCGAGGCCGAGGACACCACCGAGATACCGGTGCCACCCTCGTGGGGGCACGACGAAGGAGGACGACGACAGTGACGACGTTGAGCCAGGAGGCACGTGACCTGAGCTGGCTGGTGAGCGCGTTCGCGGAGCGGGTGCCGGGCGTGGCGCACGCGGTGGTGGTCTCCTCCGACGGGCTGCTGGTGGCGATCTCCGACCACCTGCCCCGCGACCACGCGGACAAGCTCGCCGCGGTGACGTCCGGGCTGATGAGCATCACGGCGGGCGCGGCGCAGATGTTCGACGGCGACATCGTCAAGCAGACGGTGGTCGAGATGGGCCGGGGCTATTTCCTGGTGATGCAGGTGCGCGACGGGTCCATCCTGGCCACGCTCGCGGCCGGGGACGCCGACATCGGCGTGGTGGGCTACGAGATGGCCCGGTTGGCGAAGCAGGCGGGGGAGATGCTCACCCCGGCGCTGCGAGCGGAGTTGCAGCAGGCGCTGCCCCGCTGAGTCTTCCGGCCGTGACCCGGACGGTCACCGGCTCACCCGAGCCGAGCCGTCCGGGCCCGGCCGTCCGGGCGAGCCGTTCAGAAGCCACCCTCGGTGATGACGGAGCGGTACCAGTGGGCGCTGCGCTTGAGCACGCGCCGTTGGGTCACGTAGTCCACGTAGACCAGGCCCCAACGCTGCTCGTATCCCTCGTCCCATTCGAAGTTGTCGAGCATCGACCAGACATGGAAGCTCTCCAGCGGCACCCCGTCAGCGATGGCGCGGTGCGCGGCGGCCAGGTGGTCGCGCAGGAAGGTGATCCGGCCACTGTCGTCGACGGTGTCGTCCGCGGCCAGGGTGTCGGGGGTGGGCAGACCGTTCTCGGTCACGGTGAGCGGGATCGGGCCGTAGTCGCGGGTGACCCGGGTCAGGATGTCGTACATCCCGTCGGGGTAGATCTGCTGCCAGCCGGCCTCGGAGGTGGGCCAGCGGTGTTCGGTGCTGCCGTCGGCGGCGACGTAGATGGGCGTGTAGTACTGCACGGCCAGCAGGTCGACCGGTGACGAGATCACCGCCAGGTCGCCGTCGCGGATGCCCCGGACCATCCGGCTCTGCGGGCCGAGGTCGGCCAGGACGTCCTGCGGGTAGCTGCCCTTGAGCACCGAGTCGAGGTAGAGGCGGTTCTCGTAGCCGTCGTAGAGGTGCGCGGCGGCGGCGGCCTCGGCGGAGTCGTCGGTGGGGTAGCAGGGGTGCAGGTTGAGCGCGGGGCCGATCCGGGCGGTGCTGTCCGAGGCCCGTAGCGCGCGCACCGCGAGGCCGTGCGCGAGCTGCAGGTGGTGGGCGACGAGGTAGGCGGCCTCCGGGTCCTGTCGACCGGGCGCGTGGTGGCCGGTGAGGTAGCCGTTCTGTACGACGGTCTTGGGCTCGTTGATGGTGAGCCAGACCGGCACCCGGTCGCCGAGGGCGCTGAAGACGGCGTTGGCGTAGTCGGCGAAGCGCAGGGCGGTGTCGCGGGACTCCCAGCCACCGGCGTCCTGCAACGCCTGCGGCAGGTCCCAGTGGAACAGGGTCGCCATCGGGGCGATGCCGCGTTCGTGCAGACCGTCGAGGAGGCGACGGTAGAAGTCGAGCCCACGCTGGTTGGGCGCTCCGCTGCCGTCGGGCTGGATGCGGGGCCAGGAGATGGAGAAGCGGTAGCTGCGCAGACCCAGGTCACGCATCAGGTCGAGGTCTTCGACGTACCGGTGGTAGTGGTCGGCGGCCACGTCGCCGGTGTCGCCGTTGCGGGTACGACCGGGGATGCGGCTGAAGGTGTCCCAGACCGACTCGCCGCGGCCGTCCTCCTTGGCGGCGCCCTCGATCTGGTAGGCAGAGGTGGCCGCGCCCCAACCGAAGTGGCGGGGGAAGCGCAGCGGGCCGGCGGGCCCGGTAGGTATCGACATGGATTCTCCTCGTGGATACGGGGCCCACCGCCCAGATTCGGGAGCGCTCCCAGGATAGGCCAGAAGCGCTCGACCCGGTGAGCCGGCCGTCACGGCGGCCGACGATGGCGGGTTGAGGCGGTTGAGGGCCCCGGACAGCGAACGAGGCCGACCGGGCGGCGCTTCGCGCCTGTCCCGTCGGCCTCTTTTCCCATCGTGTACGGGGGTTTAGTGTGGGGACGGGGGAGGGCAACCCCCGTCCCCACCGTAACTGCACACACACGGGCGGAATTGGGTCCTGCCGTGCGTGTCGCGCGGGAGCCGGGCCACGCGAGTGGCTCTGGTTCCACCTCCCTCCCTGTGGCGGGATGATGGCTGACGGCGGCGTCCGGGCTGGCCCGCCGTCGGCCTTCGGATGGTTCCCCGGGCCCGCCACGAGGACGGTCCCGGCGATCTTCCAGTTGGAACCTTTGTCGATGGAAGCGCTCCCATCGACCGATGTTGCGACTGTAACGCCCGTCACGCCTTTGTGAAAGACCCAAAACGAGATCGAAACAAGTGGGTGAACCAGCTCGCTCCGCGCTTGTTGTGGGAGCGCTTCCATGGCACACTGTCGATTCAACGCGACAGGAGCCAGATCGCGTGGGCGCGGGACCGCCGAGGGCAGCCGGAGCACCACCTCCGGTCACGGCACCCGAGCGAGCCGGCGGGACCCCCTCCCGCGCGGGCCGCATCGCCGCACCCCGGCCGGGCCCGGGGCTACCACCTTCCCGGGCGCCTCGAATCCCCCGCGTACCACCACCACCTGCGGGCAGGCGCCTCGCCGGGAACCACCCGGCCTGGTCCGAGGAGACACCGCGCACATGAGACATCTGGCACGACGCCGTCGAGTGGCGATCCTCGCCGCCGCCGCGCTCGCCGTCGGCGGGGTGATGCTGCCCGCTGGCGCCGCACAGGCCGCACCGGCCTGCGACGTGGTCTACGCGACCAACGACTGGAACACCGGCTTCACGGCCAACGTGACCATCAAGAACCTGGGCGACCCGATCAGCAACTGGACGCTCAAGTGGACCTTCCCGAACAGCGGACAGCGGGTCACCCAGGGCTGGTCGGCCCGGTACAGCCAGTCCGGCAGCGAGGTCACCGCGACCAACGAGTCGTACAACGGCAACCTCGGCACCGGGGCCTCCACCACCATCGGCTTCAACGGCTCCCACACGGGGAGCAACCCGAAGCCCACCTCGTTCACCCTGAACGGCACCCCCTGCAACGGCACCCCGGCCAACCAGCCGCCGACCGTCTCGCTGAACCTGCCCTCCGGGCCGTTCACCGCGCCTGCCGACGTGCCGCTGACCGCGACCGCCAGTGACCCGGACGGGACGATCAGCAAGGTCGAGTTCTACCGCAACGGCCTGCTCATCAACACCGACACCACCGCGCCGTACTCCTACACGCAGGAGGACCTGCCGGCCGGCAGCTACACCGTGCAGGCCAAGGCGTACGACAACGCCAACGGCATCGGGGTCGCCGAGAAGTCGTTCACCGTCGGCGCCGCCAACGGCCCGACGCTGGTCGCCACGCCGTCCGCGGTGAGCGTCAACGAGGGTGGCACGTCCACCTTCAACCTCAAGCTCAGCGCCGCGCCGACGACCAGTGTGCCGGTCACCCTCACCCCCTCGGGCGACAGCGACATCACGGTCTCGCCGAGCACCGTCACGCTGACCCCCACCAACTGGAACACCGGGGTCACCGTCACGGTCGCCGCGGCCGAGGACACCGACACCGTCGGCGGTAGCGCCACCATCACCGCCGCCGCCACCGGTCTCGCCTCGCTGGCGGTCGCCGCCACCGAGATCGACAACGACACCCCGGGCGGCGACAACGCCTACATCAAGAAGTTCCTCGACCAGTACGGCAAGATCAAGAACTCGGGCTACTTCAGCCCCGAGGGCGTGCCGTACCACTCGGTCGAGACGCTGATCGTCGAGGCGCCCGACTACGGCCACGAGACCACCTCGGAGGCGTTCAGCTTCTGGATCTGGCTGGAGGCCCAGTACGGCCGCGTCACCCAGAACTGGGCGCCGTTCAACAACGCCTGGACGGTGATGGAGAAGTACATCATCCCGTCGCACGCCGACCAGCCCACCGCGGGCTCCGCCGGCACCCCGCAGTACGCCGCGGAGTACAACCTGCCCAGCCAGTACCCGTCGGCCCTGAACCCGAACATCTCGGTCGGGCAGGACCCGCTGCGCTCGGAGCTGCAGTCCACCTACGGCACCGGCGACATCTACGGCATGCACTGGCTGATGGACGTCGACAACACATACGGCTTCGGCCGCTGCGGCGACGGCACCACCAAGCCGGCGTACATCAACACCTTCCAGCGGGGCACCCAGGAGTCGGTGTGGGAGACCATCCCGCAGCCGTCCTGTGACACCTTCAAGCACGGCGGTCAGTACGGCTACCTCGACCTGTTCGTCAAGGACACCGGCGCTCCCGCCAAGCAGTGGAAGTACACCAACGCGCCGGACGCCGACGCCCGTGCGGTGCAGGCCGCCTACTGGGCGCTGACCTGGGCCAAGGCGCAGGGCAAGCAGGCCGACGTCGCCGCCACCGTGGCCAAGGCCGCCAAGATGGGCGACTACCTGCGGTACGCGATGTTCGACAAGTACTTCAAGAAGATCGGCAACTGCGTCGGGGCCAGCACCTGCCCCGCCGGCAGCGGCCGGGACTCGGCGCACTACCTGCTGTCCTGGTACTACGCCTGGGGTGGCGCGTACGACACCAGCCAGAACTGGTCCTGGCGGATCGGCTCCAGCCACAACCACTTCGGCTACCAGAACCCGTTCGCGGCCTGGGCGCTGACGAACACGCCGGAGCTGAAGCCGCAGTCGTCGACCGCGGTCTCCGACTGGACCAAGAGCTTCGACCGGCAGCTGGAGTTCTACACCTGGCTGCAGTCCTCCGAGGGCGGCATCGCCGGCGGCGCGACCAACAGCTGGGACGGTAGCTACGCCCAGCCGCCGGCGGGCACCAGCACCTTCTACGGCATGTTCTACGACGTCGACCCGGTCTACAACGACCCGCCGTCGAACCAGTGGTTCGGCATGCAGGCGTGGTCGATGCAGCGGATCGCCGAGCTGTACCTGCAGACCGGCAACACGAAGGCCAAGGCGCTGCTGGACAAGTGGGTGCCGTGGGCGATCGCCAACACCACGCTCGGCACCAACTGGTCGATCCCGTCGGACATGAAGTGGACCGGCCAGCCGACCACCTGGAACCCGAGCAGCCCGCAGCCCAACACCAACCTGCACGTCGAGGTGATCAGCAAGGGCCAGGACGTCGGCGTCGCCGCCTCCTACGCCCGGATCCTGATCGCGTACGCGGCCAAGTCGGGCAACGCGGCGGCGAAGACCACCGCCAAGGGTCTGCTCGACGCGCTGGACGCCGCCAGTGACTCGAAGGGTGTCTCCACCACCGAGACGCGTGGCGACTACAAGCGCTTCGACGACGTCTACGACGCCTCCAGCGGTCAGGGCCTCTACGTCCCGCCGGGTTGGACCGGGAAGATGCCCAACGGCGACGCCATCTCCGCCGGGAAGAGCTTCCTGGACATCCGGTCGTTCTACAAGAACGACCCGGACTGGCCGAAGGTGCAGGCGTACCTGAACGGTGGCCCGGAGCCCACGTTCAACTACCACCGCTTCTGGGCGCAGGCCGATGTGGCCATGGCGTACGCCGACTACGGGAGCCTTTTCCCGAACGGCTGAGAGCGACCCGGGGTGGGTGGAGTGCCCCGCCCACCCCGGGGTTCGGCCGGGTCCGGGGGAACGACGGGACCCGGCCGGCGGACGGCCTGACACCCACGGTCAGGCCGGGGTGGGCCGGTCATCTGGTCAACGCAGCGGGTCGACCGGCCCACCCCACCGCCCGGACTGAAGACTGCCGCGAAAAAGCCCAGAAATTCCGGCTGTCACGGGATCACACCAAGGACGTTGACGGAGTAACGTACGTCACCGGAGAGGCCGCTCCCCCCGTGGCGGCCTCTCCACTTTTATGCCCGAGCGCGGCCGGTCACCCCGCCGCGGTCGTACGCCGGCCACGCCGACGCCGACGGCGAGCGCCGGGCCGGGCTCGACCTGGCCGGACTCGCGTTCCGGTGTGTCGCTCACCGCCACCTCCTGACCCCCGCCACAACCTGACCGCCAACAGCCGGTGGGCCACCGACTGCCCGGTCCGGTCCGGCCGCTACGGTGTGCGGATGCGCGCGACGGCACGGGGTTGGACCGCGGTCTGGTTGGTCGTACTGGCCCTCGTCCAGGCGGCCGCCTTCCTCGCCGTGTGGCGGGTTGCCGTGCACACCGAGATCGGTCAGTGGGTCGACACGGTGGCCCTCACCGGCAACGAGATCGGTCACGACCGCATCGACGGGCCGGTGGACCGGATCCTGAACGCGATGTCGGTGGTGTCGCTGCTCGCCGCCACCGCGATGATCGGCTTCATCGCGCTCATCCGGGGGCGGATCGCCCTGGCCGTCACCGCGACCCTGCTCATCGCCGGGGCCAACGTCTCCACCCAACTACTCAAGTACGGGCTGAGCCGGCCCGACTTCGGCGTCGACCCGGAGCGGGCCGCGGTGGGCAACAGCCTCCCCAGCGGGCACACCGCGGTGGCCGCGTCGGTGGCGGTCGCGCTGATGCTCGTCCTGCCCCGCAAGGTGCGGGCCGTCGGAGCCTTCGTCGGCGCGCTCTACGCCGCCGTCGCCGGGGTGGCCACCCTCTCCGCCGGTTGGCACCGGCCCAGTGACGCGGTCGCCGCCTATCTGGTGGTGGGTGTCTGGGCGGCGCTGGCCGGGCTGCTCCTGCTGATCACCCAACGGGAGCAGGCCCAGATCGAGCCCGGCGACGCGCACCGCGTCGCCGCCGCCGTGCTCGGTGTCGCCGGAGTGCTCGCCCTGATCGCCTCCGGGCTGGCGCTCACCTGGCTGGTGGATCTGCGCGGGACCGGCCCGGAGGAGTTGGCCCGCCGACCGCTGTTCGCCGGGTACGCGGGCAGCGCCGCCGGCATCGCCGGGACGATGGCGGTGGTCATGGCGCTGGCGCTGACCGTCGTGCACCGGCTGGTACCCCGCGTGAAGGGTTGACCCGGCGAGCGTCCAGTGTGATCAGGCGCCCTGGCGGGGCGCGGGCACGTGCGGGGCGACGCCACGCAGGTGGGTGAGCACCACCGGATCGATCCGCCCCGGCACCAGGCGCTCCTCCAGATTCTCCAGCCCCGCCCAGGAGACCAGCGCCGCCTCCGGCCCGGCGTCGCCCACCGGGTGACCCAGCGCGGTGAGCAGCGCCGCCACCTCGTCGGCGAGCGCGCCACTCAGGTCGAGCAGCGTCGCCGGGTCGGGCCGGCTGAACAGCATCGTGTGCACGGTCAGCAGCCGACCGAGCTCGGCGACCGGGTCCGGATGGTCGTCCACCCGCAGGTCGACGACCACGTCGCTGGTGCCGCCGTACCCGCCGCCGCGCTCGACCACCAGCAGGCCGGCGCTCTGCCGGCCGCGCCGGTCCCCGCCGGCCTCGTCACCGGCCCGCAGCGCGGCGACCAGCCGCTCGGCGAACGGCAGCGCCGAGGCGCCCTGCCACGTCTCGCCCATCGCGTCGACCACCTCGGGGCCGGCCAGGATGTTGCCCTGCGCGGCCCAGCCGTCGCCGACGCGTCCGCCCGCCCAGGGATGGCAGGCCGGCCCGGTCCAGCTCGCGCCCGGCCCGCTGACGCCCACCACGGCGAGCTGCCGGTGCTGCCGCTCGGGGTCGGCGGCGACCAGGCCGGCCACCACGTCGGCGGCGGGCACCCCGGTGCGCAACAACGCGAGCCCCTGCGGACGATAGGCCAGGTTGACGTGCGCCTGGGTGGCCAGCGCGCCGACCTCTGCCGCGGCCGCCGGCACCAACGCTCCGGCGGCGAGGAACTTGCTGGCCACGACGACGCCGTGGCGGCGGCCGTCGGCGGAGCGGGCGACGAGGGAGAAGGTCACCCGCCGAGACTAGGGCGTGTGTCCGGTTCCTCGGCCGGCCAGGGGCTGTGAGACTCGACCCAACCGACCTGGTCGCGTACACCGGTGCTTCAGAACGGCGTCGCGGCGGCCTCCGGCGGCGCGCCGCGCGCCCGACGGGCGTCCGCGACCGCGACGCCGCCGAGCACGATCGTCCCGGTGGCGGTGGCGACCACCCCCGGCAGGAACAGCAGCGGTACGACCGCCGCCGCGAGCGCTCCGATGGCGATCCACCGGGACGGCGACACCCGCCCGAAAACCTCGTACTCGAAGCGGGCCCGGCCGGCCAGGAACAGCGCGGGTCCGCCGAGCACCATGACCACCCACGGCGCCGGGGCGTGGCCGAGTGGATGCTCGATCACCAGTTCGTAACCGATCGCCGTCGCGGCCAGACCGATCACCATGATCAGGTGAGTGTCGGCCGCCGAGCGGCCGATGTTGGCGGGGTGACGGGCCATCTGCACCGCCTCGCCCAGGATCTGCCCGGCGCGTTGCACATAGATCCGCCACAGCATGATCGACGTGGCCACCGCGAACGCGAACGCCCACAGGTGCCCCGACCCGTACGGACCCTTGCTGTACGCGAAACCGGCCACCAGGATCGTCTCGCCGAGCGCCACGAGGAAGAACTGCTGGTACCGCTCCGCCAGGTGCTCCCCGGCGATCTCCCACTTCGAGACCGTGGAGCGGCCCAGCCCCGGCACCGGCCAGCCGCACCGCGCGGCCAGGTACTCGGCCGCCAGGGCCACCGACCAGAGCACCACCTGCGTGTTGGTGTCCAGCAGCGCCCCGCTGATCCAGAGCACCCCCGTGACGGCGAACACGACCGCCATGCGCACCTTCAGCCGGCGGTACGGGTGCGGCCCCAACGCGATCGACAGGATCACCGGCCGGGTCACCTGCGCAACCACGTACGCCGTGGCGAACATGAGCGACGTCTCGGAGAACGCCCGAGGAACCGCCACCCCCATCACCATGCTGCTCACGAGCGCGGTCAACACGACGATCTGCAACGGCGCGCGGTACGGGTCGTAGCGGCTGGTCGTCCACGCGGTGCCCTGCCAGACCGACCAGAGCGCCAGCAGCAACAGCAGCGTCTTGCCGCTGCCGGTGATCGCCGCCGCGGCGTGGTCGCGGGCCGGCTCCCGGCTCAGATCCTCGAACGCCCGCGCGGAGATCCGGGTGAGCGCGAAGACGTACACCAGGTCGAAGAAGAGTTCCAGGAACGTCGCCCGGCCGGGCGCGGCCGCCGCCGGGACCGGCTCCAGGTGTCCTGCCGCCCTGGAACCCATGGTCAGCGGCCTGCGCCGGTGCTCCGGTCCACCTCGCAGTGGTAACACCTTCGCGGGCTGGGGCGCGGCGAACCGGCGATTAGGCCCACTAAGGGGATCTTGCTCAGGGGCGCCGTCACCAGGCAGGATCGATCGGTGACGAATCGATGGGGCATGACGGTGCCGTTGGGCGGAATTCCGCTGGCCGAGCACCAGGGGGTCTACGCGACCCTCGAGCGATCCGGGTTCACCGACGTGTGGTCGTCCGAGGTCGCCGGGACCGACGCGTTCACCCCGCTGGCCCTCGCCGCGGCGTGGCAGCCGCAGCTACGGCTGGGCACCGCGATCACCCCGGTCTTCACCCGTGGACCCGGGCTGCTCGCGATGAGCGCGGCGGCGCTGGCCGAGGCGGCACCGGGCCGGTTCGCGCTCGGCATCGGCGCGTCCTCCCCGGTGCTGGTGCGGGACTGGAACGCGGCGCGGTTCGACGAGCCGTTCCGGCGTACCCGGGACGTGCTGCGTTTCCTGCGGGCCGCCCTGCGCGGTGAGACGGTGGACGAGGTCTACGACACCTTCACCGTGCGCCGGTTCACCCTCGAACGCCCGCCCACGGCGCCGCCGCCGATCCTGCTCGCCGCGCTGCGCCCGGGGATGCTCCGGCTGGCCGGCGCCGAGGCCGACGGGGTCATCCTCAACTGGCTCAGCGCCGACGACGTGCCGCGAACCCTGGCCGAGCTGGGCGAGCGCCGGGCCGGCTTCGAGGTCGCCGCGCGGATCTTCGTCTGCCCCACCGAGGACGCCGCGTACGCCCGTACCCTCGGCCGCCGGCTCATCACCAGCTACCTGACGGTCCCGGCGTACGCCGAGTTCCACCGCTGGCTCGGCCGCGACGAAACGCTCGGGCCGATGTGGGCGGCGTGGGCGGCTGGCGACCGCCGCGCGGCCAGCGCGGCCGTGCCCGACGAGGTGGTCGACTCCCTGGTGCTGCACGGCTCACCCGAGCGGTGTCGGGCCCAGGCGCGGCGCTACGCCGAAGCCGGCGTGGACGTGCCGATCCTCGCGCTGCTGCCCACCCCGGAGGTGACCGCCGGGGGTGCCGCCGCGCTGACGACCCTCATCGCCCAACTCGGCGCCGAGCCGGCGGGAGCGTCCGCGTGAACCTGACCGACCGGGTCGTGGTCGTCACCGGAGGCGCCGGTGGCATCGGAACGGCCCTCGCGCGCCGCTTCGCCACCGAGGGCGCCGCCGCCGTGGTCGTCGCCGATCTGGACGCCGAGGCCGCGCGCGCCGTTGCCGAGGGCATTGGCCCGGTGGCGCACGCCGTCGCCGTCGACGTCACCGACGAGACCCAGGTACGGGCGCTCGTCGACGACACCGAACGGCGGTTCGGCCGCATCGACCTGTTCTGCGCCAACGCCGGGGTCACCACCGGCGGGGGAGTGGAGGTCGACGACGCGGGCTGGGACCGGGCGTGGCGGGTCAACGTGCTCGCCCACGTCTACTCGGCCCGTGCCGTGCTGCCCGGCATGCTCGCTCGCGGTGGCGGTCACCTGCTGCACACCTGCTCTGCGGCGGGGGTGCTGACCGCGGTGGGCGACGCCGCGTACACCGCCACGAAACACGCCTCGGTGGGCTTCGCCGAGTGGCTGGCCATCACCTACCGGGACCGGGGCATCCGGGTCAGCGCCCTCTGCCCGCAGGGGGTGGACACCCCGATGCTCGCCGACGGGATCGCCGAGGGGCACCTCGGCGCCCGGGTGATCACCGCCTCCGGCGCGGTGCTCACCCCGGACCAGGTCGCCGACGCGGCGATCGCCGGGCTCGCCGAGGAGCGGTTCCTGATCCTGCCGCACCCGGAGGTCGCCGACTACGCCCGCCGTCGCGCCGAGGACCCCGACGGCTGGCAGGCCGGCATGCGCAAACTCATCCGCCGTCTGACCGCCCGACAGTCTCCGAGTTGACCAAGAGGTTCGCGTCAGAAAGACGTCCACCGATGACGCGAACCTCTTGATCAGCGCCGGAGCCGGCGGGCGCGGCGGAGCCGGCGGGCGCGGCGGAGGGGATCGGGGTGGATGGACCAGAGCAGGCGACGCCACCACGGACGGGCCTCCCGCAACGTCGTCACGTAGGCGGTGGCCACCTCGGCGGCGCGGACCGCCTGGTCGGCCGTCGCGGTGCCCGGGGCGAAGCCCACCTGGTTGAGCAGCGTCGCCAGCTCGTCCACCGCCGGGTCGGTCGTCACCTCCGGTGGCGAACCAGCCGTGCGACGGGCGTCGACGAGGGCCTGCCGGGCGCGTCCGGCCACCTCGGTGGCCGCCAGGTCGTCGCCGACCGGCCGACCGGCCAGCCGCAGCGCGTCGGTCACCTCCCGCCAGGCGCCCGCGATCCGTTGGCCGGGGTCACCCCGCACCAACCGGCCCCGACTCAGCGAGCGGCGCATCGCCAGCAGGGTGAGCAGCAGCACCCCCACCAGCAGCAGCAGCGACCCGCTGCCGCCCGCGACCAGCACCGGCGTGGACACCCCACCGCGCGTCGGCGGCCCGTCACCAGCGGCCACCGGCTCCGGCGACGCGCTCGGCTCCGCGGTGGGCGCGGGCACCTCCGACGGCGGCGGATCCTCGGGCGTGGGGCGGAAGTCCTCCTCCACCGGCCGCGGCTCGTTCTCCGGGCGGGGCAACGGGTCGAACGCCACCCAACCCAGCCCGTCGAACAGCACCTCGGGCCAGGCGTACGCGTCACCCGCCCGCACCGGCCCCTGACCACCCGAGGAGAAACCGACCACCACCCGCGTCGGCAGCCCGGAGAGCCGGCCGAGCACCGCGAACGCCGCCGCGAACTGCTCCGACGTGCCCCGCTGCCCGCCACCGTTGCGCGGGCCGAAGAGGAAGAAGGCCAGGTTCGGGTACGCGTGCCCGCTCGGCGCGTCCGCCACCACCCGGTAGTGCTCGGCCAGGAACTGCTCGATCGCCGCCGCCCGCGCGTAGGGGGCGCCGTTCTCCTCGGCGAGCTGGGTCGCCAGCCGGCGCAGCGGATCCGGCACACCGTCCGCGACCCGCAGCACCCGGGCCACCTCCTCGCCGGCGGGCACGTTCGCGGTCGCCAGCAGGTTGTTGTCCGGGCGCTCCCGGACCGACGTCACCTCGTACCGCAGCCCCGGCGTCAACCCCTCCGGCCGGATCAGCGTCCCCGTCGCCGGGTCGTACGCCACCCGCGCGCCGCTGACCTCACGCGGCGTCGCCACGGCCGGGAGCAGCCGCCCCGTCAGCTCGGCCACGGTGATCTGCTGCCGGACGGTCTGCACCGTGCTGTCCCGGGCCGGCTCGCCGGCCGGCAGGATCCGCCCCGCGTTGCGGTACGTCGCGCCGACCCGCCAGGTGATCCCGTCGTAGTCACTGAGCACCGCCAGCCGGATCCGCACCCCGGCCGCCCTCGGCTCGTCCGCGTCGCCGGCCGGAGCGGTGGCGCCCGACGTACTCACGTCGAGGAGCTTCTGTTCCGGGTGCAGCGCCCACCCCGAGATCCGGATCAGCGGGTTCTCGTCGAGCGTCTCGACCTGCGGCGGCTCCACATAGCGGCGCGGGTCGACCGGCCGCCCGTCGACCTGACCGGCGACCACCGGGCCGAGCAGCGCCACCAGCCCGATCACCAGGACGACGCCGAGCGCCGCCGACGCCGCCAGCCGAAGTCGCACGGCCGCCCGTACCCCGGGGGCGAGACCGGCCGCCGGGTCGCCGCCGGCCGGTGACGCGCCGGTCGGCACGGCCAGCCCGACCGCCGCGACCGCGACGAACGCCACCGTCGCGCCGATCGCCGGTTCGGCGTTCGGGCCGACCACGTAGAGGGCCGCCGCGTAGAGCCCCGCCGCCGGCAGGTAGCCGAGCAACACCCGGCCGGTGCGCAACGCCACCTCCGCCCCGGCCAGACCGGCGAGCCAGGCCGCCACCACCGGCACCAGCACCGTGTCCGGAGTGGGCTCCACCGGGATCATCGCGGTGAGCAGGCGGGGAATGCCGTTGCGCGCCGCGTCCGCGCTCACCTCGAGCAGGCTGCCCGGCAGGTCGGCGCGGGCGGCGGCCAGGCGCAGCGACCACAGTGTCCACCCGGCCAACGCCACCATCGACACCGGCGCCACCAGCCACGACGGCAGCCGCCGGGCAGCCACGCTGGCCAGCACCGAACCCACCGCCGCGCCGATCACCAGCCGGGTCAGCAGGTCGCCCGCGTACACCCGGCCGAGCACCACCCCGGCGAGCGCGATGAGCGCGATGAGCGCCAGTGGCACGACGGCCGCCCGCAGCGCGCGCACCACCCGCCCCGCCGCGCTCGGGCCGCCCGCAGTCGCCTCCTGCGCCTCGCGCCGCGGCGCGATGCCCGTCACCACCGGCGTACCCCGTCCCACTCGGCGGCGAACTGCGCGCCGTCCACCGCGTCGACCACCACCAGGCCGCCCGTGCCCGCCGGCGTCGGCTCCGCCGCGCCGAACACCCCGACCACCACCGACGGGTACGCGCCCCGCAGCGCACCGACGTGCCCCAGTCCGTCCCGCCCACCGGGGCCGGTCAGGAAGATCAGCGTGTCGCCGAGCCGGTCCTGACGCAGCCGGGTGGTGACGGCGCGCAGGGCGTCGTCGGAGTCGGACAGTTCGGCGGCGGCGAGCCGGTCCAGCGGCCCCACCCCGGCCGGCCCGCCCTCGATCGGCTCCGGGCCGACCAGCAGCAACAGCACCGGCAGGTCCGCGCGGTGCGCGGCGGTGACGACCGACGCCGCCGCCTCGCACGCGGACTCGAACGACTCCGCCACCCCGCCCGTGCGGTGCGGATGCGCGGCCGACCGGTTGTCCAGGAGGACGACCAGACTGGGCAGGCTGGTGTCCACGTTCTCCCGCACCATCAGCTCACCGACGCGGGCGCTCGTGCGCCAGTGCACCCGCCGCAGCTCGTCGCCGACCACGTACTCCCGCAGCGAGTCGAACGTGATCGACCCGTGCGGCACCCCGTCCACCCGACCGTCGAGGCTGCGCCCCGCACCGGTCGGCACCGCCGACAGCGGGTGGATCCGAGGGTGCACCCAGACCGGTGCCGTCTCCCCGTACGGTCGGGCAAGCGCCACCAGACCCAACGGGTCCCGCCGGGTCACCCGCAGCGGACCGACCGCCACCACCCCACGACGGTCGGTCGGCACGTCGTAGCGGACCTCGGTGTCCCGACCGGGACGCAGGCGCAGCAGCGGCACCGGCACCGCGCGACTCCCGCACCGGTCCTCGGTCAGCAGGTTCGCCGAGCGCAGCCGGCCGGCGTTGCGGACCGTCAACGTCATGCTCGCCGGCTCGCCCCGCGCCACCCGATCCGGATCGGCGCGGCGCGCGACCACCAGCCGGGGCCGCCAGGCCGCCGTCAGCGCCGCGTAGCCGACGGCCGCGCCGGCCGCCGCGCCCAACAACGTCAACTCGGGGTACGCGAACCGGAAACCCGCCCCCAGCAACACGACGGCGGCGACGAGCAGCCCGACCCCTCGGGCGGTGATCCCCATGGCGCTGCTGCCGGTCAGCCCTGCACCGGGGCCGGCTGCCCCGACGGCAGCGGCACCGGCACCGAGGCGATGGCCTGGCGCAGCACCTCCCCGGCGGTCATCCCGCGCACCTGCGCGTCCGGCGTCAGCAGCAGCCGGTGCGCGAACACCGGTTCGGCGAGCGCCTTGAGGTCCTCCGGCATGATCCAGCCCCGCCCGTCGATCAGCGCGTACGAGCACGCCGCCCGCGTCAACGCGATCACACCCCGAGGGCTCACCCCGACCCGTACCTGCGGATGGGTGCGGGTCGCGGCGGCCAGCCGGACCGCGTACGCGTACAGCGGCTCGGCGATGTGCACCCGACGCGCCATCCGGACCATCTCCCCGACGGTCGCCGTATCGGTGATCGGGGCGAGCGCCTCGGGGGAGCGGACCGTCGCGCCGCGCAGCACCTCCACCTCGACCGCCTCGTCCGGGTAGCCGACGGACAGCTTCACCAGGAAACGGTCGAGCTGCGCCTCGGGCAGCCGGTACGTGCCGTCCATCTCCACCGGGTTCTGGGTGGCGACCACCAGGAACGGCGCCGGCACCGGGTGTCGGACCCCGTCCACGGTGACGGTGTGCTCCTCCATCACCTCCAGCAGCGCCGACTGCGTCTTCGGCGACGCCCGGTTGATCTCGTCGGCGATCACGATGTTGGCGAACACCGGCCCCGGGTGGAACTCGAACTCCCTGCTCGCCTGGTTGAAGATCGTCACGCCGGACACGTCCGACGGGAGCAGGTCCGGGGTGAACTGGATGCGCCGCCACTGACCCTGCACCGTCGCGGCGATGGCCCGTGCCAGCGTCGTCTTACCGACCCCCGGCACGTCCTCCAGCAGCACGTGCCCCTGAGCGAACAGCGCCGTCAGCGCCAGCCGGACCACCTGCGGCTTGCCGAGCACCACCGCGTTGACGTTCTCGGCCAGCCGGGCGGCCAGGGCGGCGAAGCCCTGGACCTCCGGTTGGGTTAGCGGCTCGTGGGTGTTCACGGTCGGTGGTGCTCCTCGCCTGGTGGTTCAGCAGGTGGGCAGGACGTTGATGTTGTCGCCGCCTTCCAGGTTGAGCCAGGCCCAGGGGATGTAGTTCTTCCCCTTGTAGTCCACCTGCACCCACCAGGTGCTGCGCTTGTCGTTGTTGTAGATGTACGCGTAGACCTCTTCACCCGACTTCTTGCAGTACGCCTGCAAGCGTTGCCCGTTGGGCACCCAGCCGGCCTGGCGATCGTTGTCCTGCCGCGGCACCTCGAAGATCTCGTTGCCGTTGCGTTCGCCGGGGATCTCCCGCGTGCAGTAGCTCGCCTCCGGGCCGGACGCGCCGTTGCGGCACGTCGCGATCCCGTACAGCGCCTGGGTGGTCTGCGCCCGCTTGGCGGTGCTACTGCCGGCGGCGTTGGTCGCCGTCACCGTGAACGTGTACGCCGTGCCCGGCGTCAGACCCGACATCGTGATGCTGGAACACGCCCCGGCCTTCGCCGGCTCACCCGACGTGCTCAGCGAGCAGGTGGCCCTGCCGCCGCCCGCGTCCACGGTGAACGTGACGGTCGCTCCCGTCGCCGTCGCCGACGAGCCGGTCACCGTCACCCGGGGCGCCGCGACCGTGCGGGCCGTGGCGGTGGCCTCCGGGCCCGGCCCGGCCTCGTTGACCGCCTTCACCTTCACCGTGACGTTCTGGCCGTTGCCCAGACCGGTGACGGTGGTGCGGGTCTCGGTCACCTCGGTGGTCTTGCCACCGACGTCCACCTGGTACTTCGTCACCGGTCGACCGTTCGCCTCGGCCGGCGACCACTGCACCGTGACCGCGCCCGGCTGGTCGGCGACCGTGCCGGCCTGCAGGTCGAGCGGACGACCCGGCGCCGCGAACGGCACCACCGTGTTGCTGACCGGCGAGGCCGCCGAGCCGGCGCCCTTGTCGTTGACCGCCACGACGGTGAACGCGTACTGCGTCCCGTACTCCAGCTCACCGGCCGGCACCACCAGCTCGGTCTTGGTCGACTCGCCGGCCGGCGCGTTCGTCCCCGCCGACGTGGCCGTCACCGCGTACTTGGCGATCTTGTTGCCCTGGGCGTTCGCGGCCGGCCACTTGACCACCACCGTGCCGTCCGGCCGCTCCTGCGCCGTGATGCTGGCTGGCGGATCGGGCACCGCGGCGGTCGGAGTGACCGGGTTGCTGCTGCGCGGCGGGCCGTCACCCTTGGCGTTCACGGCGTGCACCGCGAACCGGTACGTCTCGCCGTTGGTCAACCCCTTCACCTCGACCGCGCGCTGGTTGGCGCCCACCTCCAGGCGCTGACCGGCGCCCTGCACGACGTACTTGATGATCTCCGCGCCGTTCGCGGCGGCCGGCCGCCAACTCACCCGGGCCTGGGCGTTGCCGGCGGCGGCGGTGACGCTGCGCGGCGCGCTCGGCTTGCTCACCCGGGGCTTCTTCGGCGGAGGCGGCGGCGGGGGCGCCGGCGGCGGGTCACCGCCCAACACGTCATTGGCGTACTTGTCGACCTCGCGCACCTGGTGCTTGTCGTCCACCACCCGAGCCGTCGCCGAGTCGGGCGAGTTGATGAACAGGTGGTTCTCCCGGACCTCCATCTCCAACGGTCCGGTCGCCTTGCCCTTGATGGTGTCGACCAACTGGCCGCCCGCGTCGAAGGAGTAGATGGTGCCGGTGGCCTCGTCGGCGCAGTAGAACCGATCGGCCCACGCCACCGCCGGGCTCAGCCGGTCGCCGCTACCCGGCACCGTGAACGTGCGCTCCTCACCGACGTCCCCCACCACCAGCACCCGCCGCTCGGCCGGCACCGTCACCGGCACCCGCGGCCCCGACGTGCGGGCCGGCAACGCCGCGGGGCCGGGCAGCGTCAACGGCGTCGGGCGCACCTCGCCGCGCTGCACTCGCAGCAGCCGGCCGGCCGTCCGGTCCAGCACCGCCACTCCGTCGTCCAGCGTGGAGACCACCAGATCGTGGCTGGGGTCGGCGACGTCGTACGTCTCGACCCGCTCCGGGCTGAGCCCTCCGCCGGCCGGCGCGGCCGAGGCCGGCGCGGACGGCAGCTTCGCGGCGGTGACCGCCGAGACCGTGCCCTCGCTGGGCACCGCGATCCAGAGCCGGCCCGTACCGTCGAACGCGCCGCCGGTGATGCCCGGCGGATAGCGCACCGGTTCACCCACCGGGCTCAACGAGCGGGGGTCGAGCTGCCGCACGATGCCCTGCACCGCGTCGACGACGAACGCCGCGTCCTCGTGCAGGGCGACGCTCACACCCAGGCCGGGCGTGGTCGGCGTGGTCGCCGTGAGCTGCAACGTGGCCAGGTCCAGTGAACTGATCTGCCCCGTCTGCAGGTCCCGCAGGATCAGCAGCCGGTCGGTCTGAGCGACCTGCATCGGGTGCCGACGGGCACCCGGAATCTCGGTGCGGGTGTCCACCCGGGCCGTCACCCCGTTGACCCGGGCCAGCTCGCTGCGCACCCCGCTCCACAGCCAGGAACTCGCGTCGTAGTTGGCCACCGCGTTGTCCGCCGCGCCCAACCCCAGGACGGTCAGCCCCATGGCCGCCAGCAGCGCGGTGACCGTGCCCACCGTCACGAGCCCGCCTCGCAGTCGGGACCGGGAACGGGGGGCGTCGGTCCGCTCGGCGTCGTCGATGCTGGCCACAGCCGGCTGCCTTCCCTGAGTCGTGGCAGGTGGCGTACGCCTCGCGGCGACCCCTCCCCTGAGCCGGGTGCCATCATATGGCCCGGCCGGGAACGGGGGAACCCGCACCGTCACCCCTGTGGATACCGAGCGTGGGCGGCGGACGCCCAGCTCAGCTCCACAATCGTCAATCCGACGATGACCAGCTCCACGGCGCGGTGCTCAGCTCGGGGGTGTGGACCGCTCACGATCCGTGCACACCTGACCCGAGGTGGCGAAGCTGTCGGTCGAGTAGACGGCCAGCACCGTGAAGCAGTAGTCCACCCGGGAGCTGAGCCCGTTGACCGTGTGGCGGGTCCGCCCCGGCTCCACTGTCGCCATCACGCCGAGCGCCGACCCGGCCCGCCCACCCGCGACCATGAACGGCACCGTGCCCCCGGACGGATCCGTCCAGCTCAGCGTGATCGTCACCGCATCGTCGCTCAGCTTCAGGTCGCCGGGAGGGGGACCGGTCGTCGCCGGTGCCACCGTCACCGGTGTCCCGGACGGCGGCGGCGCGTCGTCACGGCTCAACACCACCGCGCCCAGGCCCGCGACCGCCACCAGGGCCACCCCGGCGGCCACCGCCGCGCCGATCACCGTCGCCCGGTTGCGGCCCGTCGAGCCAGTCCCATCGGTGTACGACGGCGCGTACGCCTCCTGCGGGTAGTACTGCCCCGGGTACACCTCGTGGCCGGCCGGGGCCTGCTGCGCCGGGTACCGCTGGCCGGCCGGGTACTGCTCGGCGGCCCGGTACTGCTCGGCGGCCGGGTAGGCGGGCGTGACCGGCGGGCCGTAGGGCGCGGCCAGGCCCGGCACCAGATCGTCCACCGGAGTCGACGCCGAGGCGCCATGTCCGCCGGTGAGGTGCGCCGGGCCGCCATGTCCACCCGGGACGGGTCCCGGTCCGCTGTGCTCGTTCAGGATCGGGGCGACAGGCGTCGTCGGGGCCGGTTCGAGGTTCGGTGCCCGGTCGGGCGGGGTAGCCAGATCTCCGGCGTCGGGCCTGCCCGGCTGGGGGGTCGACGGCCCGACGGCCGGGAACACCTCCGTCGACGCGGATGCGAAACCTGACGCTTCACCGGGTCCGGCCGACAGCGCTTCCGTGCCTCTGTCGCCCGGTCCAGGCCGCTGGGGCACGCCCGCCTGGCCGTCCCCGGTGCCCGGTGAACCCGGTGTGCCCCCAACGGCCGGGGTGGGCCGGACGTCCGTCGACCCAGGGGAGTCAGCATTCGACGCGGGCAGCGGTTGCGGAGGCGCGCTGCTGCTCCACGGCGGCGCGGTCAGTCCCCACGGCGGTGCGCTCACCGGAGGCGCCGACACCGGCTGGCTCTGCCCAGGTGGTGCCGATACGGGAAAGGCGGGCGGCCCGGATACCGGGAACGCTGAGGCCGGTGGGCCAGAGGCGGGGTGCGGCGGCGCGGACGTCGGGAATGCCGAGGCCGGGGGACCGGACACGGGGTAGGGCGGTGCGGACGTCGGGAATGCCTGGGCCGGCGGACCGGAGACGGGGTAGGCGTGGCCGGGTGGTCCGGACACCGGATTGGTGGGCGGCCCGACCAGCGGTTGGGGTTGGGCGGGCGGCCCGGAGACGGGTTGGTCGTACCCGGGCGGAGCGGACACCGGGCGGCCGGGCGGTACGGCTGGTCCGGAGGCCGGCGCCGAGGGCAGGGGTGGCCCGGAGACCGGCAGCGATGGTGCGGCGGGCGTCGCACCGGATGCGTGGTGCGTGGGCGTGCCCGCCGGACCGTTGGTCGTCGGGATCGCACCAGACGGTGCCGTACCTGCTGCCGTGACGGCCGGGCCGCTCGGCCCTGCCGCCGCGAGCCGAGCCGCCTCCTCGGCCAGCAGGGGCTCGATCTGCCGTACCTGAATCGTGGGTTCATCCCACCGCGGCGCTGGCGGGGGGCCGGTGTGCGGACCGGCGGAGGTCGGCGCGGTGGCGGGCGGTCCGGTCATGGGCGGTGTCTGCGGCCCGCCGGAGGCCGGGCGGATCGGCCCGTCGTTGGTGCGCTGGCGCGGCGGCGCGGACGGAGGCTGCTGCCGCAGGTGTGGGGTGGGCTGGGCGGCTACCCCGGGTGGTGGGCCGGCCACTGGCCGGGGTGTGGCCGCCTGCTGCTCGACCCGCTGGCGGGGCGGCATCGGCGGTGCGGCCGGCACCGGGGGGACGGCCGACGCGGGCCGCGTCGGACCGGCAGGGGTCGGGGAGGGCTGCGGCGCCCAGGGCGACGCGGGCGCTGGCGGACCGTCCGTTGTCGGGCGCATCGCGGCCAGGGTCGCCAGAGACAGCGTCGGGCCGGAGAGCGCCGAGCGGGCCCCGGAATCAATCGAGGTGCCGGTGGCGGAGGCCGGCGGTCCGACGTACGTCTGCTCCACGGCAGCGCTGCCCTCGCCGAGGTAGTCACGGGCGGCGCGTACGACTGGGTGGTTCTCCCCGAGCGCCGCGGGCCCGGCGCTGGCGACCCTGGTGTAGTTACGGCGGGCCTCGTGCCTGTTACCCAACTCCTCGGCGACCTCGGCCAGCTCGAAGGCGAGCGCGAGCATCGTCGGTTCGGAATGGTCCCAGCGCCGCTCGCCCGCCGCGAAGGCCTCCTCGAGCACCCGGCGGGCGGCGAGCGGGTCGTCCGCCTCGCGGTGCAGGCGGGCCAACAGGTGAGCGGTGTGCAACGTCTCGGGATGGTCCTCGCCGTACGGCGGACGGGCGGAGTCGACGGCGTCCGCGAGCAACGTCCGGGCGGCGTCGTGGTCGCCCGCCGCGCGTAGCGCGAGGGCCCGTTGCTGTACGGCGGCCAGGGGAGAGGGATGGGACACAGGGCAATGCTGCCGTCACCGGGCCGTCGACGCTACCCGGCCCTGCGCTCGAGCCGACTCTGGTGACCCTCAGTGGCGGTGTGAGCGGTGGCGGGAGGGTGATGTGCATGATCCATGGGCGCCGTGTACAGTAACTCCCCGTGCGGCCCGCTGGGCCGGCCTTCGGATGCAAGATCATCTGGGTCGGCAAGGTAGGCTGAACGAGCAAGTCCGGGTGGCGGAATGGCAGACGCGCTAGCTTGAGGTGCTAGTGCCCGTATAGGGCGTGGGGGTTCAAGTCCCCCCTCGGACACCAGTTCGTGTGGAGATTCGCGAAAGATCAACCGATCGCCGCGAATCTCTCGACGAAGTCACGAAGCATCCATGCTCCTAGCGAATATCGGGGGGCGGTTCCGCCTGAGCTGATGCTTGTGCGGCCGTGCTGGTGGCGGCCATGATTCGCCGACGTCGCCCTCAGTGCGGGGATGTTGAGCAGCTCGTCGAACCGCTCGTCCCCACCCCGTTGCCGGTCGTGCCGCCGGAGCCGGCACCCTTACCGACGCTGCCGCCACCTGCCGTCCCACCGGCCGACGATATGCTGTTCGACGTGGCACGCCCCGACGCCGCAGGCCGGGTCACCACCCGCCCGCTGCTGCGCGCCCTGGGCTGGACTTCCGGCCTCGCCTTGCACATAGACGTCACGTACGCCACCGTGCTCATCACACCCGCACCTGATGGCGCGCACGTCGTGGGCACCCGCGCGGAACTGCCCCTGCCGGCCGCCGCTCGACGCCTGTGCGGCATCGGTCCCGGCGATACCGTGCTCCTGGCTGCCCTGCTACGCCGAAACCGTGTCGTCGTGCACCCCTCAAACACCATCGCCGTGGGTCTGGCCGAGCTGCACGATCGCATCCTCGGCGAGGCCTGATGACCGCGAATCCCGATCGTGTCGCCATCGCCCGAGCGTTTCTCGAGCACCTCGGCCTCGCTGCCGCCGGTCTCACTGGCACTGACCCGCCTGCCGTGCCGACGGTCGTTGAGTACGTTCCTGCTGTTGTCGCCGCGGCGAGCCCGGGTACCCGACGCACCTACGGCAGTTCCTGGCGGCTCATGGCCGCCGCCCTCGGCGATCGGCGCATCGACGCGGTGCGGGCCATTGACCTCGAAGCCCTCATGCGACGGGCCGCCGCCGGTGCCCGCCCTCGCCGCAACTCCCGAAACGGCCGGCATGCCGGCGAGCATCTCATCGCCGCCGCCCGCGCCTTCTACAACCGCGCCATCGCCGACGGCTACCTCACCGCCGTGGACAGCCCTGCCCACCGGGTCCGCAAACCCCGCCGGCTGCCCAACACCCGCCGCGCTCTCACCGCGGATGAACTGTCCGACATCAACGCCGCCGCCCGCAGCGGCGGCCACGACATCGTGCTCGACGCCCTACTGCTGCGCCTGCACACCGAAACGGCCTGCCGACGCGGCGGCGCCCTCGCGCTACGCCTGATCGACCTGGACACCGACCACGCGCTGATCCGCCTGTCCGAGAAGGGCGGCACGCAACGCTGGCAGCCCATCACACCGATGCTCGCCAGCCGATTGGACGACCATGCCCGAGCCCGCGGCGCCGTCGCACCGACCGATGCGCTGTTGCGCTACCGCAATGGCCAACCCGCCTCCTACCGGCGCTACGACTTGATGTGGAAACGCATCGGCCGACAGCTACCGTGGGTCGCGGCCCAGGGGATCAGCACGCACTGGCTGCGCCACACCACCCTGACGTGGGTCGAGCGGCATTTCGGCTACGGGGTGGCCCGCGCCTACGCCGGACACACCGACAGCCGTGGACCCGCCACCACCACCTACATCAAAGCCGACCTGCACGCCGTCGCTACCGCCTGGCAGCCCTCAGCGGTCAGCCGCACCCACTGGCCTAGGTGAGAGCGAGCAGTGGTTCCCCAACAAGAGCCGTACTCAGCGCTCGACTGCTCGGCGGCAGGGGCCAGGGCAGGGCGGGGTGTTCAGCGAAGGCGAGGAGAGCTGTGATCGTTTGGAGGAGGGCGAGGGCCAACGCGCACAGCGCGATCCGGGCTTCGAGTGTCATTCGATGCCAGGTGGTTCGACTAACGCTGCTGGTGCGACGCGGTAATCGGCTGCCGACGCTGGCTGCAGTGGCAGGCGGCCGAGGTGCCGAATGATCACCGTCCGAACCTGGTTGGGCGGGCATCCGTAACGGCCGCACGGACAGATGCCGATAAGGGAGTGCTCGCCACGGCCAACTGCACCTCTCTCCCGGCTGTACGGCATGTGCTGCCGCAGGCTGGCAGCCGACAAGCGCGGGAGGATGGTAACTGAGGATCAGGCCGTACCCTGGCGGTTTACCCGCCCCTCCCGGGCCGCCTTCGACCGGCTGTGGTCGCGCTCGGTGCCGGCTGATCCCGTCGCGGTGCGCTCGTGCCGCTGGTTCGGCGAGTGCTCCACCGTGGCCCCCTGCCGACCCCGTGCGCCGCTGCCCGGGTGCCGGCGGCCCCGCGCCGACTCGCCACCGCTGTCATGCTTGTTGCGCTGTTGGCTACCCATGCTGCGGCGGATACCCCATGCCTCGGCGCCCATGCTTCCGGCGGGACGGCTTCGGCGAAGGACGCCGAGCTGTTCGAGTTCGATGGTGTTTGCGGAAGACGTCGTTGATGCAGTGGATGGACCTGGTTTCCATTACCTCAGAGTGCACACGCCCTGTGATCGGCGTTGCGGTTCGTGGTCCGAGGCCCCCGCGGGTCCGTCGTCTGAGGCATCTTCCCCACGGGCAACGTCCTGCTCGGGGTATTCAGGTGGGGACCTCTTCTGCGTGCCGGAACCGTCGGAATCTGTGGGCTGGCACAGAATGCTGTTGAACACGGCGGGCAGCCGTAAGTGGCCGGTGGACGCTGCGCGTTCATCATCGGCTTGAGGTTGGAAGACCCGGGCGAGCTGAGCGACGAATGGTCGGTGATCACCAGGCCCGTAACCGGTCCGGCTGGCTGCAGCTGTTGTGCCACACCACGAGCGACCCTGATGGCACTCGTTGCTGACTTGTTTGTCGCTGCTTCGGGTAGCTACCCCCATGCGTGGTGCCCAGGAACCTTCGCCCGATCCGTCCTCCGGTGTCGACGCTGTAGCGGCCGAGGTGCGGCAGGCGGCAGAGCGGGCTCGCCAGCGTGGGCGTCAGGGTTGGCGGGTGCGGCTGCGTCTGACGAACGTCATCCTGGTGATCACGGTGCAGGCGGCGCTGGCGGCGTCGTTGTCTTGGTTCATCGGGCACGACGTGTTGGGCATCCCTGCGCCGGTTTTCGCTCCGTCCGCGGCGGTCGGGACGATCGTCGCCGCAATTGGCCAGCGGGTCCGTCGAACCGTCCAGACGCTGGTTGGCGTGGTGATCGGTATCCTCATCGGGGATGCTCTGCTCTATACCGTGGGCCCGGGACCGGTGCAGATCGGCTTGGCGGTTGGTGTCGCGATCGCGTTCGCGCTGATCCTTTCCGGTGGCAGCGGCGCGACCGTGGCCCACGCGGGTGCTTCGGCTGTCGTGATCGCGACCCTGTCGCCGGTGGATCCCAACCTTGAGTGGCCCAGGATCCTGGATGCCGTCATCGGTGGGGCGGTGGGGTTGGTGGTGGTGACGCTCCTGTTTCCGGTCAACCCGATGCGCGTTCTCAACCGGGCGGCCACGCCGATCGTCCAGTTGATCAGTGCAGAACTCCGCACCATCGCGACCGCTCTGAACGAGCGTGACGCTGAGCGGGCGACTGCGTCCCTGCAGCGCCTGCGGGACTCGGGACCCGATCTCGCACGATTGTCGCAGGCGCTCGATGGGGCGAAGGAGGTGGTGAGTCTGGCGCCGGTGAGATGGCTCCGGCGAGATGACGTGGAACAGTTCGCCCATTTCGCTGCGCATGCCCAACGGTTGATTGGTGACGCACAGGATCTGGCGCGTACCTCGGCGACTGTGTTGCAGTACGACGAGGCGGTTCCGTCTGAGCTGACCACGACGCTCAGGCAACTCGCCGACGCCAACGAGCACCTTCGGGCCGAACGCGGGTCGGGCCGTGATCCGCAGCGGGCGCGAGCGACAGCCTTGGCGGCCATGCACGGCGCTCGCAGGGCCGGCGACGTTGCCACCGGCCGGTTCAGCCAGACCCTGGTCACTCAGACGCGGGTCGCGGCGAGTGACCTGCTTCGCGCCAGCGGTCTCGATCCGGAGACGGCCAACCGGCTGACTCGGGAACGTTACGGCGAAAGCCCGTGAGATGGCAGAGGAGATGACCCCCTCCTCTGGCGGCACAGGTTGCTTTGCCCTGCCGCTCGACAGGGAGAGCCCCGCGGACTGCCGTTGCGCAGCAGCCTGGCCGTCTGCCGGTGCCTGACCCGGAGGTCGCTCGTCGCGGATACGACGTCCGATGCGCTGCCACGCGGCGTGGCGGACGGGGCGCTAGTCGATGGGGAGTCGGCGGGCAATGGCGACCTGACCTCCTCACCTTCTCTCGTCGTCCTCTTGACCGGGGTGGCGCCACTGCGGCGGGGCTTCCTCTCCCCGCTGGGAGTCCAGTGGGTTTTCGTCGGTCTCGGTGGTCGGCTCGAAGCTCGGTCGTCGGGTCTGCTCCGGGTCGGGTACCTCGATGGGGCGGGCACCGGACTGCGGGATCGGCTGGTCACCGGCCGCGCCCTCACCGCCGTGGGCTCGTTCGACAGCGAGCGGCTCCGGCGCGTGTCCCTCGCGATGCAGCTCCTCGCTGACGCTCTGTGCAGGTTTGGCGGCGCGTTGCGGCAGGTCACGGCCGAGGTCGGCGACCCGGGTGCCGTACTTGGCGTCGAAGGCGGGGCGTTCGGAGCGGATCCGGGGTATGCGGTCGAAGTTGCGCAGCGGTGGTGGGCAGGTTGTCGCCCATTCCAGGGAGTTTCCGTACCCCCAGGGGTCGTCGACGGTGACGGCGGCACCGAAGCGCCAGGACTTCCAGATGTTGTAGATGAAGAACAGCGTGGATGCACCGAGCACGAACGACCCGATGGTGGAGATGGTGTGCAGGGTGGTGAACCCATCTTGCGGTAGGTAGTCGGCATAGCGGCGGGGCATACCGCGGTTGCCCAGCCAGTGGTGGACCAGGAAGGTGGTGTGGAAACCGACGAACATGGTCCAGAAGTGGACCTTGCCGAGTCGTTCGTCGAGCAGCCGGCCGGTCATCTTCGGGAACCAGAAGTACACGCCGGAGAACGCGGCGAAGACGATGGTGCCGAAGAGGACGTAGTGGAAGTGCCCGACGACGAAGTAACTGTCGTGGACGTGGAAGTCGACCGGCGGACTTGCCAGCAGCACGCCGGTGAGGCCGCCGAAGAGGAAGGTGACGAGGAACCCGATGGCGAACAGCATCGGGGTCTCGAAGGTCAGTTGCCCCTTCCACATGGTGCCGATCCAGTTGAAGAACTTAACCCCGGTAGGCACGGCGATGATGAAGGTGGTCGCTGAGAAGAAGGGTAGGAGGACCTGACCGGTGGCGAACATGTGGTGCGCCCACACGTTCAGGGAGTAGAAAAAGATCACCCACAGTGCCAGGACCATGCCCTTGTACCCGAACAATGGCTTTCGCGAGAAGACCGGCAGCACCTCGCTGATGATGCCGAAGAACGGCAGCGCCACGATGTAGACCTCGGGATGGCCGAAGTACCAGAACAGGTGCTGGTAGAGCAGCGGGCCGCCGTTGGCGGCGTCGTAGATGTGGCTGTCGAGCACACGGTCGGACAGCAGGGCGAGGAGCGTCGCCGACAGCAGCGGGAACACCACGATCGCCATCAACGCGGTGATGAACATGGCCCAGGTGAACAGCGGCATTCGCCACATCGTCATCCCCGGGGCGCGCAGCGTCAGGGTGGTGGTGATCAGGTTGACCGACCCGAGGATGGTGCCGACACCCGAGAGCACCAGCCCGATGACCCAGAGGTTGCCGCCCACCCCGGGTGTGTGTTCCACCTGACTCAGGGGTGGATAGGCCGTCCATCCGAAGTCCGCGGCGCCTGCCGGGCTGATGAAGGAGCCGAGCACCATCAGGCCGCCGAACAGGTACAGCCAGTAGGCCAACGCGTTCAGCCGGGGGAAGGCGACGTCAGGTGCGCCAATCTGCAGGGGCACGAGGTAGTTCCCGAACGCGAAGGCGAGCGGTGTGGCGAACAGGAACATCATGATCGTGCCGTGCGAGGTGAACAGCTGGTTGTACTGCTCCTGGGAGAGGAACTGCATCCCCGGGCGGGCCAACTCGCCGCGCATGAGCAGCGCCTCGATGCCAGCGGCGATGAAGAAGAAGAACGACGAGATCAGGTAGAGCAAGCCGATCTGCTTGGCGTCGGTCGTGGCGAGCAGCCTGAGCAGGGTGTTGCCGGGCACTGCGCGCCGCAGCGGCCCGGGATAGCCGCCGAACTCCGCCGGGGCCAGGATGGGCGCTTGACGGTGTTGACCAGGCTTGGTGCTCGCCGGCTTTGGCATGACTTACTCCGAGACCTGGATCCGTAAGAAGCTCAACGATCGTAAACGCGGCGAAGCGCTACGAAAGCTGCTTATCCGGTAATTCGCCGGCTCGGACGTCCACGCCTGGCGGAGGAGCGTGCTGTCATCGGATCCAGACGCCGGTCGGCGCCTTATCCGGAGTCGCCACTCAGTTGGCGACGACGGCGTCGGGCCGCGACGCGACGACCGAGGGCCCGCTGGGGAGTTCCGAGGGGCGGATGGCCGTCCTGTGGTTGCGGCCATCGCGGGCCTGCGGCGGCGGAGGCCGAGAGCGCGATGCCGTTGATGCCTGCCCGTCGAGCGCCTGGGTCAGGTCCGTGATCGCCGCGGGCAGGTGGGCTGGGAACCCGTGGCCTGCGTGAGAAGTGAGCGGGCGAATCGCCGAGCTTCGTAGCGCTGAGTGGCTGGCTAAGGCGGAACCTCGCACTGATCGACCGATCAGTCAGCGTTCACGGGGCTGAGTGACTGGTTAGTGGTGCTATTTGGCGGGAAGCCAGCAGGCGAGCCACGCACCAATGACCGAATCGGAGGACTCATGGCCGTTGACCAAGCAGTTGCACTCACCCGTGATCGACCCCTGCGCATCGCGATGGTCGTTCCACCCTGGCTGCCTGTGCCGCCGCCGGGCTATGGCGGGGTGGAGCAAGTCGTCGCCGGACTGGTGGACGCACTCGTGCAGCACGGCCACGCGGTGACCCTGTTCGGCACCGGCGACCAGCACGGCACCGCGGCCCCTAGCTTCGTCTCCACCGCGCCCGAGCTGCAGTTCGCGCGGCTCGGCGAGTCTCTGCCGGAGCTGGCTCACCTGGCCCGGGTGAACCACCTGATCAGGGCGGCGGACTTCGATCTGATCCACGATCACACAGTGGTCGGTCCGTTGGTCGCCGGGCGCCGCGCCGTGCCGACGGTGGCCACCGTGCACGGCAATCCGGTGGGCGAGCACGGCGACGTGCTCAGCGACACCGACCGACGAGTCGGCTTGGTCGCCATCTCTCATGGGCAGCGTCGGCTGAATCCGGGGCTGCCGTGGGCCGGCACTGTGCATAATGCCTTGGACCCCCGGCTTATCCCGTACAAGGCCGAACCCGGCGCCGGACCGGTGCTGTGGCTGGCCCGGTTCAGCCCTGACAAGGGCCCGGACGTGGCGATTCGCGCGTGCCGGGCGGCCGGGTTGCCGCTGCTGCTCGCGGGCAAGCGCAACGAGCCGGCCGAACGCCAGTACTACGACGAGGTGATCGAGCCGATGCTCGACGACGACGTCAGCGTGGTTTTCAACGCCGACCGGGATGCCACCCTGCGGATGCTGCTGGAGGCCCGGTGCCTGATCATGCCCATTCGGTGGGACGAGCCGTTCGGCATGGTCATGGTGGAGGCGATGGCAACCGGAACACCCGTGGTCGCGCTCGCCCGAGGCGCGGTACCGGAGTTGGTCCGTTCCGGGGTGACCGGGCTGGTCTGCGAACACTCCGATGAGCTACCGGACGCCCTGCGCGCCGTGGAGCGGCTCGATCCGGCGGACTGCGTGGCGCACGTGGCGGAAAACTTCTCGACCACCCGGATGGCGTACAGCTACGAGGCGGTCTATCGACGGTTCCTCGCCGACGCTTATGCCGGATCAGATGTAAGCGAGCCGGTCGGCTGACCCCGCCTGGAGCCTTCGACGGGGCGGATGCCAGAGCATCGGAGCACCCGGTGTGGGGCGCTGCTCGATCACGTCGAACGTCACTCGACGCATCCCACTGGCGCGCCGTGCGGGTGGCAATGGGCGCGGCGCTGGCGGTGGCGGTGGCGGTGGCGACCGGAGGATGCGGCTTGGTAACCGCTCGGGGTGACGCGGCGGCTGACGTCGCTCTGCGGATGCTGAGCGCGATCGCCGAGAAGGACGGGGTTGGGGCGTGCTCTCTTCTGGCACCCGATACCGCAGCCGGGCTTGAGCACTCCGTCGACAGGCCGTGTGCCGAGGCCATCCTGGACGAGGACCTGCCCGGGGCCGGGCAGGTCTTGGCCAGCGAGGTGTACGGCCAGCAGGCGCAGGTGCGACTCGACGGCGACACCGTCTTCCTTGCCGTCTTCCCCGGTGGCTGGCGCGTTGTCGCCGCCGGGTGCACCGCTCGAGGCGACAAGCCATATGACTGCGTGCTGCAGGGTGGTTGACTCATGCGCGCCCAGTTCGTGATGTTGCTGCTCGTGGTGGCGGTGGGCCTGGTCTACTTCTGCGCGCTGGGGGTGCTGCACCGGTGAGGAGATTCCTGTACGAGAACTCCCTCGGTCTGGTGTTCGGTCTCCTGTTCCTCATCGCGCTGGTTGGCCAGGCGTTCGCCGGACATGCCGACTTCAACCAGCAGCAACTCAGCGAAGGCCTGCGACCGATCTCGCTCGGCCGCTACCTCACGTCGGCGAGCTTCGCCGTCGACGTCACCGAGAACTGGCAATCGGAGTACCTGCAGTTCTTCCTCTACATCCTCCTGACCGTCTGGCTGCTGCAGAAGGGATCACCGGAATCCGAAGAGCTCGACAAGGCAGGCCGCGAATCGGACGAGGAGCAGATGGTCGGCGCTCACGCCCCCGCGCCGACGTGGGCCCGGGTCGGTGGCCTGCGACGGGCACTGTTCTCCCGCTCGCTGGGTCTGGTTCTCGGCGCGATCTTCATGCTGTCGTGGTTGGCCCAGTCCGTCACCGGGGTCGCCGCCTACAACGAGCATCAGCTCGGCAATCTCCAAGATCCGGTGTCCTGGGGCCAGTACCTCCTCCGGCCCGACTTCTGGAACCGCACGCTGGAGAACTGGCAGTCGGAGCTACTGGCCGTCTCCTCGATGGTCGTGCTGTCGATCTACCTGCGACAACGGGGGTCCTCGCAGTCCAAGCCGGTTGGCGCGGCGCACACCTCCAACGGAGTAGACGGCTGAGCGTCGCTGCCCTCGTACTCGCGTCGTGAGGCTGAGCAGCTTCTGGCGGGTGATGGTCAGTCTGCCCGGGGTGCCTGCACGGTTCAGGCGTGTTGACACCCTGAACCGGTAATCCCGTCGGGTATGTCCCATATGATCCGCTCGACCTGGAACGCTGAGTAGGTGGAGCAGCAATCGGGACGACCGGCGTGGGGACGGCTGCTGTCGGTCCGGCGTGCCCTGTGGTCGTTAGCCGTCGGTGTCGTCGCAGGGTCCGCCACCGCGCTGGTCGGGGCACCGGAGTTGGCGCCGCTGGTGATGTGGACGATCGCGGCAGGCACGATCCTTGTCTGGGTGTGGCGGGTGTGCTGGTCGGCGGACCCACGGCGTACCGAGCAGCTTGCCGAGGCGGAGCAGCAGTCCCGGTCCACCGACGCGGCGATCCTGATCGCGTCCGCCATCAGCCTCGCCGCCGTGGCCGAGGCGCTCATCCGCGCTTCAGACCAGCAGGACGTGGTGGCTGTCACGCTGGTGATTCTCAGCGTCGTCGCGGTGGTCCTGGCGTGGGCGCTGGTGAATACGGTCTTCGCGCTGAAGTACGCCCGGCTGTACTACCGTCACGATGGCGGCATCGACTTCAAGCAGGAGGATCCGCCGGCGTACGCCGACTTCGCGTACGTCGCCTTCACAGTCGGCATGTCCTACGCCCCGGGCGAGAACGAACCGACAAGCAACCGGGTGCGCCGGATCGCGCTCGGGCAAGCGCTGCTCTCCTACACCTTCGGAACCGGCATCCTGGCCGTCGCGGTCAACCTGGTCACCAATCTGGGCCAGTCGTGACCTGCGGGCAGTGGGTGTGACCTGGTCAGTTGCTCTGCCGCCACCACCACGGCAGGCGCCGGTCAGCTCGGCGGCTGTTGCCCCTGCGGTCCGCCCAGCCACCTCGTGACCTGCCTCAGTGGCTGGCTACTGTTGATGATCTTCTTCATCCGTTGCCACGAGGCGTGGGCCGGAGACCCTCCCAGCACTCCGCCGAGACCCCCCACGCCGCCGCCAGCCACCGTCCCGCTGCTCTGCGCACGTTGTTGGGTGCTCTGTCCGAGCTGCTGGGTGGCCTGCCCGAGTTGTTGGCCGACCTGCTGGGTCGCCTGCTGCAGCGTCTGCGACAGCGGTCCATCGGGTCCCAGCGCCTCCTGCACCGTCTGCCCGACCTCGTTGACGGCGTTGTCCACCGTCTTCACCAGCGACTCGATGATCTGGGGGTTGCGCTCGATCGTACGCAGGGCGCTGTCGAGAATGCCCCGGAGCTCATCGAGGCGAACCTCGAGCATCGCCTCGGCCTCTACGCCCTTGATGTCGACCTTCACCGTGCCGAGATGCGCCTGAACGCCCACGTCGAGCTGGAGCAGGCTGCCCAGCCGTGCTCGCAGGGAAACAGAGGTGTCCAGATCGTCTACCTCGACGTAGATCTGCTCAACCTTGACCTGCGGGATCTGGAGGACGACGTCCGGGTCTGACATCGTCTTGCTGCTGCGCCCGCCAGCCGGCTGAGGAAGGCCGTGCGCACCACTCTCCGGGGCGAGGGGGCGTTCGCCGGGCTCGGCATCCGTCGGCCCGGCGCCGACACCGCGGTTCTCGCTCGGAACGGCGGATTCCGCGCCGTCCCCGGCGTTGCGCTGCCCATCAACCCGCTCACGCGGTTGCGTCGGCGGCTCCTGTGCGCCCGTGTCCCGGCTCTTCGGTTCGGTCATCACGTACTCCTCGGGCCTCGCCTACCGTCCGAACGGGATTAGGTGCCGATCCGGCGGGGCTGGAGCTGTCCCGACCCCGGCCCGGTCGACCGCCAGAACTCCTGCGGCAACTGGTCGACGAAGTCCCCGTACTCCTTCGCGCTGGCAGCCTCACGGAGGGTGTCCAACACGGCTCGCGCTCCATCGGTGGCCACCTGGTGATCCACCCCTGCCTGGGACTGCACCCGTTCCAGGAATTTGCTGAAGCCGAACCGATCCGGATCTTCGGTGGGCCTGGACACCAGGCCGCGTAGCTCCTGGGGGAGTTGGGAGGCAAGGTCCCTCGCCTGGCCACCGGTGACCCGTCTTGCCACGCTCTCCAGCGTGGCGCGGGTGATCGGTTCGGCCTTTTCGTGCGGAACCGTGGGTCGTGCTGCCACAGACTGAATGAACTCGCTGTAGTTCACCTCGGATCCTCTCTCGAACCGGATTGCGGCGGGTGCCCGCCGCCGTCGGGGTGAAACGGCGGTTCCTCCGCCCTCAGGGCCGTGGCGGAGGACTGTGGGTGATACGTCGGGTCACGGGCGACTGGTACAGGCCAGCGCTGGTGATGGCGTAGAAGACGGGCAGGAGGATGAAGATGGCCAGGCCGATCAACGGTGCGACCAGGTAGTCGACCAACCCCGCGAGGACGTACAGGACGACCCCGGCGAGGGCTCTGAACCGCTCGACGGGAAAGAAGCCGCGCTTGGCCTGGTTCTTGAGCAGGTCCGGGTTCTTTGCCAGGTAGTGGTAGAACGCCAGCCAGGTAGCGCACAGCAACGCGCCGATCAGCGCGTAGAAGGCGACTGCCACCCGCTGGTCCGCGTTGTTGTGCTTCTGCAGCGCGTCCGACACGACGGAGGTCGGAAACGGCAGTAGCGCCGTGCTGAACAGCACGAAAAGGTTCATCCAGTGCAGGCCGCGATCGACCTGCTGGATGCGGTTGAACGCCGCCTTGTGGTTGAGCCAGACGACGGCCACATACGAGTAGGACGCGAGATACGCGGCGTACGAGGGCCACTGCTCGAGGAGGCCGGACAGGAGGCGGCCAGGGGGAACGTCCGGTACCCGAAGGTCCAGGACCAGCAACGTGATGATGATGGCGAATATGGCGTCGCTGAACGCCACCGCGCGGCTGGTGTCTGACCGGGTGCCTAGGTCTGCCTCTGGCCCGCTCACCGACTGCGCCTACCCAGGGTCGTCTATGGCAAACAGATGGAGAGCCGGGGCTGCGAATGCAGGCCGTCCTTAAAGATGGGTGCCCGCGGACAGACGCCACATCCAGCCACCGGGCGTGCCGCGGTGGCCGGATGCGGGTGGTGGTCAGGGTTTGAGGACGACCTTTTCGCAGTTGTCCTGCTTGTTCTTAAAGATCTCGAAGCCGCGTTCTGCCTGGTCGAGTGGCAGGGTGTGGGTGATGACCCGGGTCGGGTCGATCTCCCCCCGTTCGATGCGCTGTAGCAGCGGTTTCATGTAGCGCTGCACGTGGCATTGACCGGTACGCAGCGTCAGCGCGCGATTCATCCACGCTCCGGCCGGGAACTTGTCGAGGAAGCCGCCGTACACGCCGATGACCGACACGATGCCGCCGCTGCGGCAGGACAGGATCGCCTGGCGCAGCGCGTGCGGCCGCTCGGTCTCCGAGCGGACTGCCTGCTTGATCCGGTCGTAGGCGTGCACGTGCGTGGCACCGTGGGTGGATTCCATGCCGACCGCGTCGATGCACTTGTCCGGTCCCCGCCCACCGGTGAGTTCCAGCAGCCGGGACCGCACGTCCACCTCCTCGAAGTTCACCGGCGTGTGGCCCGCCCGTTCGGCCATCTGCAGCCGGTACGGCTCTTTGTCGATGGCGATGACCTTCGCGGCGCCGAGCGCACGGGCACTGTCCATCGCGAACTGCCCGACCGGACCAGCGCCCCACACGGCGACGACGTCGGTGGGCTGGATGTCGCACATCTCGGCGCCCATGTAGCCGGTGGGCAGGATGTCGGACAGGAACAGCACCTGCTCGTCGGTGAGGTCGGACTCGATCTTCAGGGGGCCGACGTCGGCGAACGGCACCCGCGCGTACTGCGCCTGACCGCCCGCAAAGCCGCCGGTCAGATGCGAGTAGCCGAAGATCCCGGCGACCGGGTGGCCGAACATCTTCTCGGCGATCCCGGCGTTCGGATTGGAGTTCTCGCAGCACGACCACAGCTCGGCGGCGCAGGCACCGCACGCGCCGCAGGCAATCGGGAACGGCACAACGACCCGATCCCCGACGCGCAGCCGACCTGGGTCGACGCCCCGGCCGACCTCGACCACCTCGCCCATGAACTCGTGGCCCATGACGTCGCCGTCCTGCATCGTGGGCACGTACCCATCGAGCAGGTGCAGGTCCGAGCCGCAGATCGCGGTGGAGGTGATCCGTACGATGGCGTCGCGGTCGTTGAGGATCTTCGGGTCCGGTACGTCACGGACCTTGACCTTGTTGCGGCCTGCCCAGGTGTTCGCCCTCACGCGTCTGCCCCCTTCGCGAGCTCGGAGTCCGACAGCGGTTGCGCCGGACGTTGCGGGAACTCCTTGCGGGCCCGCTTGCCCCACGGGGCGCCCTCGGATCGGACGACCTGCCCGGTCTCCAGCACCTGCTTGAGCCGGCGCAGGTCGTCGTCGAGCTGCTGGAGCGGTTCCTCACCGAAGTACTTGGCGACCGCCTTGCCGACCGCGCCCCCCGGGATGTCGTACGACATGACGACGTGCACCTCGGTGCTGACTCCATCCGGGGCAGGGACGAACCGGACCGTGCCGGCGTTCGGCACGTCGGCGTTCCCGGTGGACCGCCACGCGATCTTCTTCCCGGGTGCCTCGTCGATGATCTCCGCGTCCCACTCGACGTTCTTGCCGAAGGGCGCGCTGGCGGACCAGTGGCTCGTACGGTCGCCGGTGGGGCGGATCGTCTCAAGGTGTGCCATGAACGTGGGGAGGTTGTCCAGGTCACGCCAGAACGCGTAGACCGTGGGTGGGGGTTTGCGGATGGTTGTCGTGGCTGTCAGCTCCATGGATCCTCCTTCGCGTGGGCCTCGTACCGGCAGCGCCGAACCGATCCTCGTGTCGCGGGTGGCTTGCACGGCGGTCAGCAGGTCCACCACCGTGATCCCGACGATGGCGCCGGTGACACCGACGAGGCGACGCCGGCGGTGCCCGCTACGGTGGGCGATGGCCACCCCGAGAGAGGCGAGGTCCATCGCGTCGCCCACGACCCGGGTCCACGCCCAGATGCCCTTGCGCCGGCTCGTCAGTAGTCCGGCCGCATGGACCAACTCCCGTGCTCCGACCAGTGGCACCACGGCCCGGGAGGTCGAGGAGTCATCCACCCCGCTGATCCGGCGCACCGTGTCCGGTGCCGCCAGCTGTGCCACCCCCAGACCGAGACTCATCCAGCCGAGCCGGCGCCCTCGCCGTCGTACGTCTTCCTGCCTGGCCTGCGCGGCCTCTCGGGTTGCTAGTTGAGTCACGGGTCGCCTCCGTATCCGGTCGCAGCCCGGCCGAGCCATTCCGGCTCAAGAGGTCCCGGACCCGACCCACAGAGGCCCCGCATACCCCTCGAAAATCACCTCAATCCGCGCATCGGTCGCGGCACGGAGGTGATCCCTGTCCTGCGGCTCAGCAGGGCGTGCGGGCCGCTACCGCTAGCAGCGGTACGTCCAGGTCGTCGTCGACCCCTGCCAAGCGCCCGTATCCGGACGTCGGCCCAAGAGCCTCGCAGCGGCGGCGCTTCGACCGGCAGAGCGCCGCCGCTGTGTGCGGGCTTAGGAGCCCGGTTCTGATCCTCTGGGTCTTGACCCTTCACCGCGTCAGGCGGTCGCCATCTGGCGGACGTTCTCGCCCTGGGCGAACACCTCGACCATCTTGGCGCAAAAGGCCGGAAGGTCACTGGGGTTGCGGCTGGTGACCAGGCTGTTGTCGACCTGTACCTGTTGGTCCACCCAGTTCCCGCCCGCGTTGCGGATGTCGGTGCGCAGACTGGGGAACGAGGTGACGGTCCGGCCGCTGACCATGCCGGTCTCGACCAACGACCAGGGGCCGTGGCAGATCGCCGCCACCGGCTTCTGTTGCTGGAAGAACGCCCGGACGAAGTCCATGGCTTGCGGGTTCATCCTGAGCCGGTCGGGGTTGACCGTCCCGCCCGGCAGCAGCAGGGCGTCGTAGTCGGCCGCGTTGGCCTCGTTCACGGTCCGGTCCACCCGATAGCGGTTGGCCGGGTCGATGTCCTGGTTCATCGACTGGATCTCGCCGGAGTTCAAGGAGATCAGGTGGACCTCGGCGCCCGCCTGCTCCGCGGCGGCCCGGGACTGGGTGTACTCCACGTCCTCCACTCCGTCGGCGGCGAGACAAGCGATTCGTTTGCCGGTCAGTGGCTGCTGGCTCTGCGCCATATCGGGTGGCCTCTCCCTCGCGGCGCCGCCCCGTCGACGGCGCATCGTTCGCTCGCGGGCCGCCTTCCCGGTGTTGGAACCGGGAAACAGGTCACCGAAGGTCGCTCAGGGATGGACGGATAGGTGCGCCCGCCGATGCGGCGGGCGACGGAGGATGGGTCGCCCAACGAGACTGCCCTCGCTCGAAGCGGGTAACGCACTGAACCACTGGCGCCGAGGCCCCCGAAAGGCCGACATGACTCTCCCTACCGCTTCCATCGAACTGCCGTCCGGCCAGAGCATGCCCGTGCTCGGCCAGGGCACGTGGTACCTGGGTGAGCACCCTGCGCGGCGACGGGATGAGATTTCCGCCCTGCAGGCTGGCCTGGACCTGGGCATGAGCTTGATCGACACTGCGGAGATGTACGGCAACGGCGCCTCGGAGGAGCTTGTCGGCGAGGCCATTGTCGGACGACGGGGCGATGTGTTCCTGGTCGACAAGGTGCTGCCGTCACACGCCAGCCGGCAGGGGACCGTGCAGGCCTGCCGCCGCAGCCTGCAACGACTCGGCGTCGACCACATCGACCTCTATCTGCTGCACTGGCGCGGCACGCATCCACTCGCGGAGACGATCGAGGCGTTCGCTGAACTCATCGACGCCGGCGACATCGGGCAGTGGGGTGTGAGCAACTTCGACCTCTCCGACATGACCGAGCTATTCGAAGCGGGCGGGAACCACTGCGCGACCAACCAGATCCTGTACAACCTCACCCGGCGCGGGCCTGAGTACGACCTGCTGCCGTGGCTCCGTGAACACCGGATCCCGGTGATGGCGTACTCCCCGATCGAGCAGGGCAGACTACTCGGCCACGACCAGGTCGCAGAGGTCGCCGCCCGGCACGGGGCGACGCCCGCTCAGGTCGCACTGGCCTGGGTGCTGAGGCAGGGGATGGTCGCGGCCATTCCCCGATCGTCCAAGTCGGAACACACCCGCCAGAACGCGGAGGCGCGCGACCTGCACCTGACCGAGGACGACACCGCGGCCCTCGACAGGGCGTTTCCGCCACCTGCTGGCGCGCAACCGTTGGAGATGTTGTAGGGCCGGTGGCCGTTCCAGCGGGAGCAGTGCCAGTGCCCTGACCAGCGCGAACTCCGCGAGTGTCACAAACGCCCCTGCGGGGCTCGCCCTTTATGAAAGGGTTTGCTCTGAAGGTTACCGATCTTCGACGGTGCCGAACGAGCAGACCAGGTGACAGGGGCGGACATGAGATGGCTGATCGGTGGTGCGGTCGCGATTGCCGGAGGGATGGTGGTCCGGCGCCTGCTCGGTGGGGCTGGCCGGGGCAGTGACCAGTGGCAACGGGTTCAGGGCCGGCGGCGCGGGACGCGGTGGCATGTGGCGACGGTGAACCGCCCGGCGGGTGATGTCGCCCCGGGCGGCCGGTTCCCCGAGCCGCTTGCCGGGCTTGGCGACGCCGTCGAGGTCCAGGTCCGGCCGGCCCCCGGTGACCGGGGAACCGAGATCGCCGTACGGCTGCGCGACGGCGCCCGACTCCCTGTTGCCGTCGCGGCCCGACGGGTCATCGGCCGGGATCCCGACCAGGCCATCCGGGCTGCGCTGCGAGAGTCGAAGCAGCTGATCGAAACCAGCGAGGTCCTGCATCCGGACTATCCGCCCACGACCGAGCCGACTCCGATCAACAAACCACTGCGAGTGGCCACCGCACAGGGTCGACGGGAGGGACGGCTGTGAAGGCGCTGGTGTGGGAGGGAGCCAACGAACTCGCGGTGCGGCAGGTGCCGGAGCCGCAGATCCGCAACAAGCAGGACATCATCGTGCGGGTCCGACGGACGGTGACCTGCGGTTCGGATTTGCACCTGCTCGGCGGGTACATCCCGTTCATGGAACGCGGTGACGTCCTCGGGCACGAGTTCCTCGGCGATGTCGTCGAGGTCGGCTCTCAGGTCCGCAACCACAAAGTGGGCGACCGCGTCGTCGTCTGCTCGTTCGTCTCCTGCGGCAAGTGCTGGTACTGCCAGCAACAACAGTTCTCGCTGTGCGACAACGGGAACACGAACCCGATGATCACCGAGAACGTCTGGGGCGCCGCGCCCGGAGGCTGCTACGGCTACTCGCACGCGCTCGGGGGCTTCGCCGGCAGCCACGCCGAGTTCATCCGCGTCCCCTACGCCGACCAGGGCGCCTTCACCGTCCCGGACGAGGTGAGCGACGAGCGCGCGCTCTTCGCCTCCGACTCGGCGCCGACGGGATGGATGGGCGCTGACCTCGCCGGGGTGAAGCCGGGCGATGTCGTGGCGGTCTGGGGTGCCGGTGCGGTAGGACAGATGGCGGCTCGGGCGTCCGTGCTGCTTGGTGCCGATCGGGTGATCGTGATCGACCGGCTCGACAACCGGCTCCAGATGGCCCAGACACATCTCGGTGTCGAGACGCTGAACTACGAGCAGCAGGACGTCAGCGGCGAATTGCTGGAGCGCAGTGGTGGCCGAGGCCCCGACGTGTGCATTGAGGCAGTGGGGATGGAGTCGCACAGCAGCGGTCCGCAATTCTGGTACGACCAGGTCAAGCAGCAGCTGCGCATCGAGTCCGACCGACCGATCGCCGCCCGGGAGGCGATCTACAACTGCCGCAAAGGTGGAAGCGTGTTCATCCTGGGCGTGTTCGCCGCCCTGGTCGACAAGTTTCCGCTCGGTGCGGTGATGAACAAAGGGCTGACGCTGCGTGGCGCACAGCAGCACGGACAGCGCTACATTCCCATGCTGCTGGAGCGGATGGCCCGCGGCGAACTGGTCACCGAACATCTCGCGACACACACGATGCCGTTGGACGAGGCGCCGCGCGGCTACGAGATGTTCAAACAGAAACTCGACGGATGCGTGCGCGCCGTCTTCCAGCCCACCAACTAAGGATACCGTCGCCAGTACCCGTCGCGCTTACCGCGGCCCCGGCAGCGTGGCCCCGCTCAGCTCGCGCCGCTGGACCGCTCCCTGCTCTTCTCGTCCTGCCAGCCGCCGGGGTGGAGATGATAGCCGTATGCGGCGGCCCGCACTGTATTCTCGTTTTCCAGCCCTGAGCCGATCGCGCCGCCCACAGTGGCAAGTGAGCTGGTGATCCAGGCGAGCGTCAGATAGTCACTGGCGTGCACCGGCCGCTGCAGAACCTGTTCGAACACGGACGTGTCGATCAGCAGCGCCCCGACGAGCACCGTTCCCACGAACAGCACCACGTAGGACACCGCTGTGGCCAGACTGAGGGTGAGGATCGTACCCAGGTTGAACAGCCGTGCCAGCTCGGCCGGTGTCTCGCGGCTCGGCTTCTCCCACAGGTCGTGCGCAACGATCAACCAGGCCACCAACCCGCCTAACCCGAGCACCATGATCACGGCGAGCCGGAGTCCGCCGAGGGCATCGCCCATCTGCCAGATGGTGTCCGTGGTGAGCGCGAACGCCGCCGTGCCGAATGCGCCGACCAACAGCTTGGACAGGCCAAGCAGGGCCCGTCCAGGACGGTTGGCGCGAACCATGCCGGTCAACAGTCGCGCCCGGCCGATCAGCCCCGAGGCGACGTAGCGCCGCTCACCGGCGTCGGCCCCGTCGATCATTCGACGGACAGCGGGAAGGCGCCGCGTCGTCTCGGCCGCCGGCACCCGGTGATCGGCGGCGTCTGCCAGCAGTTGGCCCACCAAATCCGGGACGGCTGCTCGGACCGAGCGCATCTGGCGTAGTCCCAGCGCGGGCAGAGAAATCATCCCGACGTAGCGCCGACCAGAGGTCTGAGCGACCAGAGGCGCCCGCCCAGCATGCAGCGGCAGGTCGGTCAGGCAGATGGCGACGTCCCACCGATCGTCCGTGCGCCGCCGGGCAAGATCGTCGAGCAGCGCCTCCGCGCCGCCATCGCGGCGGGGCGCCACCTCCCCCCAGCCTTCCCGGACGGTCCACCGCACGTCCGGGCTCACCCGCTCGCTAAGCACCCGGGCAAGCTCCGCCGTGACTCTGCCCGCCACTCGGGCCGGGTGGTCCGGTGGGGTTGCTACCAGTCCCACGACAATCTCCGGGCGATGTCGCTCGCTCTGGGTCACCGCTGCTCCTTACCGGTAGCCGGGCAGGCCGTGAACGAGGATGCCCGGCCAATCCAGACACGGCAATGCGACGCCTGCGTGAAACTGGACGGCCGTCCGCCCACGCAGCCTAAAAGACCGCCCCGAGGGGTGCAGCGGATTCGCTGGGCTTAAGGTCTTTCGACGGCAGTGGACGCCAGCCAGGTCGTCACGCCACACACCGGTCTGCTGGCCGGTGACCATGTCGGACCGACCGGTCCACATCACCCACCACTCCCGGCCATCCTCGACGCAGAGCACAACGAGCTGTACGGCTCGATGATCATGAAAGCGGCCGGAAAGGGAGCCCTACCGTCGATATAGCCCTCGAATGGCTCGCCAAATCGAACTGCGACCACCTCATCGCAATGTCCAACGGTGCGATCCGAAAGAGACCTCGTCAACTTGGTGAACGGCGACCTCGTCAAGCAGCTCTACGGTCCGAGCTGCCTCGTCGTACCCGTCCCGATCGTCGGCACGCCAATGATCGTCCCCGTCTGAGCGATTCTCCGTCGCAGCGCTGTGAACAGCGGACGGCCACCGGTCATCACGGCGGGCCGACGACAGGAAGCGCGTCTGCGGTGGGATGCCGCGTATCCTGCATCGAGTATTGGCTCCGACAGCGTGCTCCAGGAACACGTAGCCCGAGCTGCGTGTGGGGCCAGACCTTTCGCCGGTGAGTAGAGGGCGTATGCGCCGCAGGCCACGGGACCGCGGTCGTCCGGCCCCGACACGCCGGCGGGATTGGTATTTAATGAATCAGATTCGGATGTCTGTGCGAGTGGGCTGCTCGGAGTTGGACGCAGATGGTGTGAAGGGCCTGACCGCTGGGCTTCGACGAGAGGTTCTCACCACGGACGTAGCCGGCGCCGAGTGGGCTGCGGCTGGGGATGCACCGGCCGGGGCTAAGTCTGGGATCGCGGTCGCGGCTGGTGCGTTGGCGGTGACGCTGGCGCCGATAGTGGTCGAGAGTCTGATGGGCGTCATCGCGTCGTGGCTGAGCCGGCAGCCGGCCGACGTCGAGATTGAGATCGACGGCCGTCGGTTCAAGGGGCGTGTGTCGAAGGCGCAGCGCGACGAACTCGTCGCCGCTTACCTGAACCGGATGAACAGCGGGTCATGACAGAGGTGACCCGCCAGCGTAGGGCGCTGTTGATCGGTTGCGGGACGTTCACCGACTCGTCGCTGGCACAGCTCAGATCGCCTCGTCGCGACGTCGAGGACATGAGCCGCATGCTGTACGAGGCGGGGTACGCGCAGGTGTTTGCTGACGTTGACTGCACCACCCGTGCGGCGCAGCGTGCCGTCGAAGCATTCCTGCTTGAAGCCCGGGTTGATGATGCCCTGAACTTGATCTACTTCTCCACGCACGGGCTTCAGGACAGGCAGGGTAAGTTGTACTTCGCGTTCACTGACACTGAGAAGCGATACCTGAGTGCTACTGCGGTGGGCGCCGAGTGGGTGCGCGACCGAGTCTATGACAGCCGCTCAAAGTCCACGCTCATCCCTGTTGACTGTTGCTTCAGCGGGAGTTTCATCACGGGCATGCAGGCCCGGTCCAGCGGCGAACCCGACGTTGACGTGCTTGTCCGAGGCTTACCTCAGGGCAGCGGGGTCGCGGTACTTACCGCGTCGGGTGAGCATGAGGCTAGTTTCGAAGACGTCGAATCACCCACGGCGCGCACCTCCTACTTCACAGAAGCCGTTGTAGCTGGCGTCGCCACCGGCGCCGCGGACCTGAACCGCGACGGTCGGATCACTGTCGATGAACTGTACGAGTACGTCTACCACCACGTCGTGAACGGGCCGTCGCCCCAACGCCCACGCAAGCTTGGAATGGGCGAGGGGACGATGGTGGTTGCTGAGCCGCTGGGACAGCCGGTGCGAATACCCGCCCAGGTATCACCCCCGACGGGCAGAGCCGCCGCGCCTGTCCTTCGAGCGCGAGGTGTCCTCGGCTATGCGGCGTTTGATGGCCAGTCCGTCGTCATCGGCAAGGATGGCTTCGGGCCCGTCATGAAGGGCGAGCGCCGCCTACACGTCAGCGATGTCGCCGGGGTCTCGTTCAAGCCGGCAACCTCCCTGCACTATGGCTACCTTCAGGTGATCCAGAAAGGCGTCCAGCCAGCACCGATCAGCCGATTCGGACCTGGCGCGGGACGGCCTCCCATGGAGGACGGTGCCTCAGTCTCCTTTGCCAGATCCGTCAACGCCGAGATGCAGCAGATGCGAGATGCCATCGAAACAGCCATCGGTATCCCGCCACGCGCCCTTCGCGCATCAACAGCCAAGAACAGCGCTTGGGCAACAATCGGACGCGGCCTACTGTGGGCCCTCGGGATCCTCGCCGGGCTTCTCGAAGCCATCGTGATAGCCGCGACCGTAACCGACAGCTGGGACGACCACAGTGTCGGAACCGCCGTCACGGCGAATCTGCTTTCTGGTGGCGCGGTCCTGGCGAGCGGTAGAGTTCTCTACATCAACCGTCGCAAGTAAAAATCTAAGCCATGACCGCCAAATCTATCTCGGTTCCGCCAATGGGGGTGAGCACATCGGCGAGGACTTCCCGGGTCGAAGATGCGACGCGGTACAGCCGCGTGTCGTCCGGCGCCCGCAGCTCGGCGTGCAGCCGCCCATTTCGGTCGGGGAACCGCGAGTATATCTCGTTGATGATGCGCCGCCCCTGCGCGGCCTGCGGCCGGGTGCACTCCAAGAATCAATTCACCGGCGGTTCCGCCGGGCTGATTTCACGCTATCGAGTCATACGCGGCTCGTTGAACACCCTGTCCATTATGGCCGCGACGCTAGTGACCATTGCTCTGCCGACCAAGCGAAATTGACGGTGCGTCGCCGGCGGGGACGATGTTACCCATCTAGACGCGGCTCGCCTGACCCATAAGAGCTCAGGACCTGAACGTCAATATTGGGCAGCATCCTTCGCGTCTCGATGCTCACGATGAGGGGCACGGGCGAATCGGGCATAGGCACAAGGGGGAGGGGAGATGTGCAACGGGTACGTCACCCTCGCTTCCAGGCGCTCCACGAGACAGCCCATTCCGGTCCTGGCCGGGCTGCGGGCAGTTGTTCTCGCCCCGGCAGCACTGCTTCGACTGCTTCGACGGCAGCCTGCTGTTCGGCTTCGCGGTCGCCGAGTGACTCGCGTACCACCATCAGCAGGTCGTCGTGTACGAACGTCCGACACGGCTGGCCTAGCTGCTGCTTGATCATTAATTGAATGGCTTTGCGCAGTCCGGAAAGTTGGTCGCCAGGCACCCTTTGCACCTCGGCATACCCGTGCTGCCGCAACAGGTCTACGACCAATTGCGCCACGACCGGCACCCGTTCATCGACCGCAGGAGGCGGGAACAGACGGTCCATCAACGCCAGACATCGTCGACACGTTGGCGCAAACGCCGGCTTCCGGTACCGGCCGACGGGTCCATCATCACCGCCGGCCATCACCAACCAGGCCCGACCACACATCGTCGTCTGCTCCCAGCCCGGTTCCTCAAGCGCAGCGAGGTCGTATCGTCGCTCGACCAGGTCCCGGTCGCTGTCCGCCTGATAAAAGTGCGCGTCGGACAGGGCGCCGCGGCCTGCTTCAGCCGGGTTGTTGCGGCGTACGAGGTGAACGGCCTTGCCTCCACTGACCACGGCGAGGAGAAGCTGCGACGTCCCGGCCGTGATGACGTTCGGTCCGTCTAGCCCTTCAGGGATGACAGCGACCCCTGACGTCAGAAGGTGTATCGGACCGACGTACCGGTAACCGAGGCATCCTGCCAAACAGCAGCAGGCCCCTGGAGGGGCTGTCGACGCTGATGCGGTCGCGCTACGGTCGTCTGTCGGGATCGAGGGCGTGGATGAGATGTCCGATCCTTTGCTGGTCGGGTGCCGGCCAGTACAGGTATCGCGGACCGAGGAAGCAATGGAAAGCCCCGCAGGCGAACAGCTCCTCGAACAGGTCAGCGGGCGTCGCGATGAGCAGACCAAACGGCCGCAACGCGTTCGTGGCTTTGAGGATCCCGACGTCGCGCGTCAAGAACACGTTCGCACCGACCTGGAGCGCGTCGTGCACCAGCTGGCGGTCGTTCCCGGCTGGAACAGCCGTCAAGGCTCGCGTCATCTCTCGCTCGGGCAGGATCAGCAGCCCTTCGCGGGAGGGGCGCTCCTCCGGTTCCCCCCATCCCAGAAGACGTAGCGCGGCGGTGAACTCCTCGAAGGCAAGCAGCCGGTGCACACGACGCTCCTGGGACAGGGTCTTCTTCGCATCGTCGACGGACGCCGCGAGCATGATGAAGCGGATGTCTCGAACCGCCCACAGGGCAAGAATAAGTTGCAGCGATTCCAGGTCTGTCGCGTAATCCTCGCCGGACACAAGACCAACGACGCTGTCGCCCGTCCAGAGCCGATGCCCATACGTGAAGTAATCGATCAACAGATTCGTGTCCCAGGCGACATGCAGGGGACCTCGCCCTCGTCGTCCCGCGAAGAGCCGCACATTCTCCTCGTACACGAAGTGCGGTCCCTCAGGAGGAGCAAACAGCGCGGCTCGCTCCAGCATCCGCGTCACCTCGTCCGCGCCGAAGGAGACCCGGAGCCGTCGGGCCATCTCGTTAGCCAGGTGGAAGCCCCACCTTTCGTCGTCGCGGTACGCGGCAGTGGCATCGACGTAGAGCAACACCAACTCATCGTCGCAGGCGCCAATCGCCGATCCAAGCCCCTGCGTGCAGGCCGTAGGTGTGTCGGCAGTCGCGACGTTGTGTCGTCATGACACGACCTACCCACGCCCTTGAGCAACTCGTTCGTCCGCTCATCCCTGCTACCTCGCCCGCGCGGCCGAGCCCACGCCCGATGCCGCTGCCAGCGCTACCCGCCCGCGTTTGCCCGCCGGCAATCATCGACGCCTCGGGGCTGCTGCTGTGGATGGCTCTCCCCACTCGCTGTGGCCGGGTGACTGCGCAGCACCTCCTGCACTCGATCGGCTGGTCGCCGGGACATCACCTCGACATCCAGCTGCGCCTAGGCATGGTCGTCATCACCTCCGCGCAGGACGACCGGTACCAGGTGGGCAGCCGAGGCGAACTGCCCCTGCCGGCGAGCGCCCGACACTTGTGCCGGATCGAGCCCGGCCAGCCTGTGCTCCTGGCCGCCTTCATCACGCATGACTTGCTCGTCGTTCATCCCGTCGGCACCGTCGCCCGCCTCCTCACCGACCTGCACCGCCAGTTGGCAGGAGGCGACAGTGACCGCTGACCCGTCTGCTGTCGCCGCCGCATACCAGGTCTTGGCTCACCTGGGCGTCACCGTGGCCGACCTCCAAGCCCACCCTTGCGCTCGGGCCGCCCTACCCACGGTTGCGGAGTACCTGCCGCGCGTTCTTGCTGCAGCCGGGCCTGGAGCGCGCCGCACGTACGGCACCTACTGGGAGCGAATGGCCGCCGCCTGGCCCGACCGACCGTTGGACAGCATTGCCGCCAGCGATATCGAGGCCTTGAAACAACGGATGATGGCCAGCGCGGTGTCGCGGCGCAACAGCCGCAGCGGCCGGCATGCTGGCGAGCATGTCGTCGCCGCCGCGCGCGCTTTCTACACCCGGGCCATCGCCGACGGTCTGATCGACGCCTCCGCCAGCCCCGCCCACCGGGTCGCGAAACCCCGCCGCCTGCCCAGCACGCGCCGCGCCTTGACCCCACACGAGCTGGATGAAATCAATATCGAGGCTCGTACCAGCGGCAACGATGTCATCCTCGATGCACTGCTCCTGCGCCTGCACACCGAAACCGCCTGCCGCCGCGGCGGAGCCCTCGCGTTGCGCCTGGTCGACCTGGACACCAACGGACTCGTCCGCCTCAGCGAGAAAGGCGCCACCATCCGGTGGCAACCGATCACCCTCGACCTCGCCGAGCACCTGCACGAGCACGCCCGCGCCCGCGGCGCGGTCCTGCTCGCCGACCCACTGCTGCGCAACCGTGCGGGCCAACCGATTACGAGCCGCCGCTACGACCACCTGTGGAAACGCCTCGGTGAGCGCCTGCCGTGGGTCGCTGTGCACGGCGTATCCACCCACTGGCTGCGCCACACCACGCTCACCTGGGTGGAACGGCACTTCGGCTACGGCATCGCCCGCGCCTACGCCGGTCACACCGACAGCCCCGGATCTTCCACCACCACCTACATCAAGGCTGATCTGCACGACGTGGCCAGCGCGCTGTCAGCCATGACCGGCCAGCCCCATCCGCTGGCCCGTCTGACGGATCACGTCGACGGGTGGTCGCAGGCGAGCGGCGCCGTCTCACCCGCGACCGAGTAAGGGATGGGGGCCGCGTGCGGTGCTCCCGGGACGTCGGCAGCTCCGGGGTGCACCGCACGCGGCACGGCCCCGCGACTGACGCCCTACCGTGGTCGCGGCATCTGCCCTGTGAGCCGTGGCCACGCTCGAAGCTATTCGGCGGTTTCCCAGGCCAGCGCGGCGGTTCGTTGCCCGCCGCTGGTGAGGAACTGTCGTGCCGCTTGCCGGGCGGTCGCGTTGGTGACGCGGGTGCGTTCAGGCCAGGCGTCGGTGGGCGTGCCGGCGTAGTCGAAGGTGAACGCGGGCCCGGGTTCGAGGTCTGGCTGGTATCCCCAAGCGCTGCTGCCGTCGGCAGCGACGTGATAGACGAACGACCGATCGGGGTGCCCGACGCAGATGTCGAGCATGACGGGAAACTCGCCGCCGCCGGGAGCGACGAGGGTGACGCAGTAGGGCAGCTGTGCGCTGTGGGCGCGACTGATCGTGTCCAGTGTGACGTCGAGTTCGGCGACGGTGCTGACCGACGCGGCGCCGTCGCCGCGCCCCCAGGTGATGTCGATGCTCATCGCCGGATCCCTTCTCCTGTTCCGACGTACAGCTTATGAAGCCACGTGCGGTCGCCGTCGGTGAGGAACACCGTCAGGCGTGTTCCGTGCGGCAGGATCGTGGCGAGGATCTTCTCGCAGACCAGAGGTCTGACCGGATCGTCGCACGGGGTGTGATTGAGCACGAGCGTGGCCTCTGACGGGCTGCCCGGACGGCGCAGCACGGCCGCGGCCTGCGCCTCGGCGTGGTCCATCACGATGGCCTGAGCCAACGGCGGCTTGAGTCCCACCCCGGCGGCGGGAAGCCTGCCCATCCGGATCTGCCGGCTGCGCAGCCGACCGTCTGGCTCCGCGGAGAAGTCAGGATCGCTCATGATCGCCCCGTCGGCGAGCAGGAAGGCCTCGGTCTTGTCCTGTGGTTCGCTGCGACGGGCCAGACTCGCGGCCGCCCGAAGGACCGCCTGCGGCGGGTCAGCAGGTGCGGGTGGTCGACGGATCCCGCCGCCACCCGCAGTCAGTTTCCCAGGCCGCCCAGCCCACGCACCCGCGTGAGGATCTCCTCAACCTTGCCCGCTGACTCACCAACCGTTATGCCCGCTCCATCGAGCTGTTGTGAGCTGCGGTCCACCATGCCGGCAGCGCTCTGATCAGCGGCGCCCTGCAACCCGGCTTGGATCAACGCCCGCGCTTGGTGAAGCTCGGAGCCGGCAGCTCGTATCAGTTCCCGAGCCCGGTCAAGATGCGCCTTGGCCTGAAGAAGCCGTCTGATCAACTCTGCCGCACTCACCCAATCACTGTCCCAGAACATCGAGACCCGTAGGTGCATGTGCTAGACCAGGAAAGTTCTGACTCCGGTCTGACCGGCGACGAGACGGAACACAACATCACCCTCGAGGTCGACTTAGTCGGTGCCAGGTGCCAGGTGCCAGGTGCCAGGTGCCCGGCGCCGACCGCTTGCGCCGAGCCTGATGACCAGATCGCACTCGCGCCTCTGCGTTCTGTGCCAGCGCTCGGGGTTGAATAGCAGCATGCGGGCATCGATTCAGGAGCAGAAGGGCGGCATCGGCGCGAACGAAGTCGCAGCCAACTTCGAGCGCATCGGCTGGGGCGTGGCAGAGAACTCGAAGCATGACCTAGGCACGGACTTGTTCCTGATGGCGCGGGACCACCGGCTCGTCGATCTCGGCATGGTAGTTGGCGCCCAAGTCAAAGGCGGCCCGACCTTCTTCGAAGAGGAGGTCCGCGGCGAGAATGGCAATGTCACCGGCTGGTGGTTCCGTGAGTCGCGGCGCGACCACTTCGACGCCTGGCTCACCCATCAGCTGCCCCACCTCATTGTCCTTCACAATATTGAGACGCGTGCCTCCTACTGGGCCCATATCACGAACGAATCCGTCACCTACACCGATAAGGGCGCGAAGGTATTCGTTCCGGCTGCCAACACCGTCGACGCGGCAAACGCTGACAAGCTGCTCGAGGTCGCAGCCAGCAACGCGTCCGGCGTGAACTGGGAGGGGTCAGCCTGGGCCGGTGCCGAACTGTCACCGAACCATCAGCTGCGTCATGCCTTGCTCGTGCCCCGGCTCATCGCACCGCATCCGAATCGTGGCGTCACGCTCCCACCGACCGCCGTGCAGGTGGTCGCCATGTTCGTTCAGGTCAGGCTCTGGGACGTCTCCAGGCTGCGTGACGAACATGCGTCCCTGCCGGACCTTGACGCCCTGGGCTCGGATGCCGGATGGGATTGGAAGCTCGCGGCCGGCATGTCGAACTTCATCAAGTCAGGAGATCCCGACGTCCTCAAAGCGCTCGTGGACACCACCCGGCCGCCGCATGAGCAGGCCGCAGCGACAGTGGCATACGCAGCGGCGCTGCTTGAGGACGGGCGCGCGGAAGACGCCCTCGACGCGCTCGACGTCCTCATTGGTCGCGATGAGTTGGACGTGGTTGACCAAGCTTGGGTTCAGCTCCAACACGTCAGGGCCCTTGGCGAACTTGGCCGTCGCCAGGAGGCCCGCGACGAAGCTCTGGGTCTTGTCAGGGTCGCGCGACGGGCACCGGGAGACGTCACCGCAGCAGCGATTGGCGGCGCCGCTGCCGAGACCGTGTTTACTGTCTCCGACTGGAACGCCAACGACCTCCAGGCCACCATCACAGCCTCGGACACCACTGCCTCGTGGTGGCGTCAGCAGGTCAGCAGTTGGGGACTGTCAGAACAGGCCGAGCAGCTTTTCCGAGCGTGGGGCCGCGACAATGCCGTCACTTTGGGCGGGGGAGACGAAGCTTGGCGGTACTTGCGATCGGCATCCCTGCTCGCAGGCCTGTTGGGTCAGCACAGCGCCTGGTGTCACACGACCAGGAAACTGGCCATTCATATGTTGACCCACCGTAACCACGGCATGGACGCAGATGTCGTGGCGGGGGCGCTGACCACTCTGCGTCGGTGCGGCGAGCATAAGGGGCTCCGGCTTGCAGCCCGACGCGTCGTCATCGATGGTCCTGCGACGGCTGCCCGGGCTGCTGCCCTTGAAGTCAAACCGGGAAGATCTACGCACACTTCGGCGCAGGCGGACATCCGTCTGCTGATCGAGGCTGGGGACCTGCTACCGCGGGATCGGGCAGAAGAGTTGGCCGGGTGGGCTCAACGCACCTTCCTTGACTCTGACGGGTACGTGAACCGCACCCGTCCCACCTTTGTCCTTCGTCCCATGTTGGTCGACCTGATGACCTCCCTTATTCATGCCATCGGCGATACCGTCCGAAACGATATGGTCGATTTCGTCCTTAATCTTCCAGTCCAGTTCGACCAGAGCATCGCCAACCGCCTGGCGTCGTTGGTCGGACGCCTCCCCGCGACGGTGTGGACGCCGGAGCGTGCACAGCGCGCAGTCGACCGAGCAGGAGGCGACAATTGGGAGCTTACCTACCCACTTTTAGGAGCGGCCGCGTTACACGTGCCTGAGGTTCGCGATCGTCTGAAGACAGAGGCGCACGAAGGATCGCTGGAGGCGCTCGCCGCGCTGGGAGACGTCCGAGAGCTTGATGCTGAGCTTGTAAGGTCGCTGGTCGAAAGCACTAGCAGCAGCCTCGAAACCCGAATCAAGGACGCCGCGCAGGGCCGGTTATCCGGCGGCGGCCCTGACCTCGGCCGAACCATCACGCTTCTAAACCTGTGGCACCCCGAATGCGCCAACTGGGACATCATTTATCGCCTACTGGCCTCAGTCCGCTGGGGAAAATACCTCGCTGGCACCCTCGACCTATTGGCGAACAAGGCCACTGACTTGGCCCCGGAAGTCGCGGCCGAACTCGCCTTGCTAGCCAAAGCCATTGCAGACAGCCCGGACCAACGTCCTAGCCTAATCCCAGGCCCCGACCCTCGCCCTTTCGCACGACGACTCCAGGCCACGCTTCAACATGGCACGGGAGAGCCCTCGGTCGGACACCTCTCCAGGTTGGCCCGCGGCAACGTCGACGATCGTAGCGCCGCTGCACTGCTTGCACACGGCACCTGTGACGAGCTGAGCATGGGCGTTCTCATCACCCTGTCGGGCGATGCGGAGCCGCGAGTGCGGGCAACCGCAGGGCGCGTGATTGCCGAGAGAGCTGCCGCAGGAGACGCAGTTGCGCGGACACAACTTCCGTCCCTCATCGAGGACTGTGGAGTGCTGGTCGCACAGGCTGTGGCGGCCGCCGCGGCCAAACATCCGCAGCTGGCAGGCTTCGAAGAACTCCGGCCGCTCCGAACCCACATCTCAGCTCAGGTGCGTGTCGCCTTCGCTGGCATCACCGACGCCTAGGCCGCAGCATGTTTTTGCGGCGTGACGTTGCTCAATTTCTCTCCCTATTGAGCAACGCGGCCTGCAAGCGAGCCGCAGCGGCCCCGCTTCGGCCTGCTGGTGATCCGGCCGGCGTTGGCCGGGCCGGCCGGACACGATGACGGAAGGATCCTGCTGATTGGACTACAATTCACCAAGCCCGTCGTGCGGTTCGACTCCTTGCGGAGAGTTCACAGCACTGTCAAGGGCCGCCCTATGAAGGAGTTGGGCGGGATGCTTGTTTCAGTCCCGTGAGCTGGTAAGTTGAATGCATGAACACCCACGCTAAGCGTGGATGCTCTAAATATGTGTTCAGCTCCCCCCTCGGACACGAACCGAATCCCAACGGTGCGTGGCAAGATCGACATTTGCCCGCACCGTTTGTGATTCCGGGTCGTAGGTCAGGTGCAACCCGAGGCTGCGGTAGACCTCCAGCTTGTGTTCCGGCTCGGCGTCCCGCAGGGCGTCCACGAGGTCTCCGAGCTCCTCGACAATGGCGATGATCTGATCCTCGTTGAGGCGAGCGGGTATGCGGGGTTCTTCTTCGGCTGGCGCTTGGTGGCGTTGCTCGGCGCGTTGCCGTTCTGCCTGGGTTTCTCGCCGCGCTCGCCAAGACCAGCCAAGATCCCGATCACTGCCACTGGATCCCGATCGCACTATTTGCGGCCGCCAACCAGGACCACAACGCCGGCGCCTGGGTTGCCTCTGCCGACATGGCCACCATCGCTGGTCTCGCCCATCTCGCCTACGCGCCACGACCCGAAGCCCTCGAGGAGCACAGCTACCTCATCGAGGCGGCAAGACCCGCTGTTCGCGGGCGTACAGCTTCACGAGGTCGTGCGGGTGCCGTCCGCTGCGTCACGCCGAGCAACGTGCTACTTGGTGCCACCCACAGGCACTTGTTGGGCGGCCGCCGCAGGCGCTGCCAGATCGCTCAGGGTGACTGCTCGGTCTCCGGCTGACGGTCGGTGTCGCCGCGAGGACGCTCGTCGCCCGCGACGAGGTAGCGACTTGCGCCGTCGCTTAGGAGCACGCCGAGCATCCACGACAGACCCGCGACGAACGCGAGATCAAAGGTCGCAACTCGTGTGAAGTGGCCGAGGGCCCAGCTGATCGCAGCAATTATTCCTGCTGGCCATGTCAGCCAGAACGATCGCACCGGAGTAGTCGTGAAGCCCACGGAACCTCCTGAGTTGTAGGTGTCGTTCATGACGACCATCCGCGCCCATCAGCTCCCCCGGTAGGTCGAGTAGCCGAACGGCCCGAGCAGCAGTGGTACGTGATGGTGCGCCCCTTTGTTGACGACCTGGAAGGTGACCACGATCTCGGGGTAGAAGGTATGGACGCCGCGATCGACGAAGTACCGCCCAGTGTCGAACCGGAGTCGGTGTACGCCCGCTTGGGGTGCGTACAGCTCGCGGACGCGCCCGTCGGCGTCGGTACAAGCCCGGGCGAGGTGCTGCCACGCGTCGCCATGACAGCGCTCGACGACGACCGCGAGTTCCGGCGCGGGGAGGCCGGTGGTGATGTCCAATACGTGAGTCGAGAGACTCATCAGCCCTCCGATCGCAGGAGTTTGCCCAGCCGGAGGCGGTTGATCGCGGCCAGGTCTGTGAGCGCTACCCGGCGCTCGGTCGCCGGGTCGTTCGCTAACCGGGAGCGGCAGATGGCGAGCAGCTCCGCCGCTGATCGTCCGTTCGCGTAAACCAGGTACAGGTGCCCGAAGCGCTCTTCGTAGGCCGCGTTGGCCTGGCCGAGACTCGTCAGCAGCTCCTCGTCCGCGGTGCCGACTCCTGCCTGCTCTCGCCGCGACCACTGTCCACCGCTGCCGCTCGTTGGCTTGCCGATCTGTGGGTGACCGGCCAACGCCTCGGCAAAGCCGGCCTCGTCGAGCATGGCGGTGCCGGCGTCGGAGGCCGCACAGAGCTCGTCCTCATTGGCGTAGGGCCGCCCGACGATGACCTCGGTCACCCATGCCTCTGCCGAGCAGCACCGGCGTAGGGCCGACCGGAGGCGCTCGTCTTCGGGCGCGGTGTTTAACCGATCCAGACTCCAGGTCGTCATCGGCTCACGCCACCGTCGGTGCCGGCTCGACTGCGATGACGCGTCCGCTCGTCGCTGTCGGTGCGCTGGGCTGCCTTGTTCGCCGCAAAAATGGTCAGGTTGCCGACGGGGCGAGGGCGTAGGGTGCGAGCGTCGATGGCTTTGGCCCTGACCGGTGCTCCGTCTATCCACACCTGCCCCAGGTCGTCCGCCGTGGCCAGCGCAAATACCTTCGCAAGTGCATCCTCTGGTCCGTTCGAGTGGCGTATGCCAATCTCCAGGACCGTGCCCGGACGGGGTCGTATCCAGATCGCGTCGAACCGCCTGCCGGCGCTCAGGTCGCCGATTTGGTCCCGCAGGCCCAGGGCCTGTGCCCCCGCCGCCGTGGCCATGTGCAACAGATGGGCAGCAGTGAGTGGCACGCCGTCCGCGCCGCGCAAACGTTGCAGGAGGTACGTCTGCAGCCCTTCTTTGAGAAGCGAGAAGCCGGTGCCCGCACCCACGTCGCAGCCGAGTGCCACAAGGACGCCGTGGGCGAGGTGGCGGTTGAGGGGGAACATGCCGCTGCCCAGCGCCGCGTTGCTCGTCGGGCAGTGCGCCACGCTGGCCTGGGCCTCGGCCAGCCGGGTCAGCTCGGTGTCAGTCGAATGCACGTTGTGTGCGAAGACGCTCTGTCGGCCGACCAGTCCGTGCCGGTCGTAGCAGTCCAGGTAGTTGGTGGTGCCGGACAGTCGCCGGACCGTGGCGACCTCGTCGAGGTTCTCGTTCAGGTGCGACGTGAACCAGCTGCCCACCACATCCCGGTGCAACTCCCCGCATGACGCGAGCAGTTCGTCGCTGCACGACAACGCGAACCGGGGGGTCACCGCGTACCGACTGCGTCCGACGCCGTGCCAGCGCCGTGCCAGCTCGCGGCCTTCGTCGTAACTGCGCTCTGCGGACGTGTGCAGCTCCGGCCGCAGCATCCGGTCACCGACGACCAGGCCGCTGGTGATCCGTAGGCCGTGCCCCGCGGCCGCCTGGAACAGTGCGTCCACCGCCGGCGCGAAGTGCGAGCCGAAAACCAGAGCGGTGGTCGTGCCTGCCGAGGTGAGGGCCGAGACGAACTCGCCGGCTAGCACGCGCGCGTAGTCGATCTCGGCGATCCGTGCCTCCTCGGGCAGCGCGCAGCGTTCCAACCATTCCAGCAACGGCATCCCGAGCGCACCGATGACGCGGACCTGCGGGAAGTGCACATGGGCGTCCACCAGGCCGGGTAGCAGGACTCCATCGGAGAGCTCGACCAGCTGTGCCTCCGGGTGTCGGGAGCGCAGCGTGGCAAAGGCATCCCGCTCGACGATCCGCCCGTCCTCGACGAGCAGCCCCGCATCGCCGTCACAGCGGAGCGCGCCGCCGCGGAACGGGTCGTCGGGAGTGTCGACGACCTGAGCGCGGTAGAGGGTCATGGCCGGGCCGCCGAGGGAGCGCGGTCGTCGGCCATCGCCTGGTGATGTTCCATCCTGCCCAGGAGATCGGCGGCGACGCTGACGGCGATCGTCGCGGGCTCCTTGCCGTGGATGTCGGCGAGCCCGATGGGCGTGGTGATGCGGGCGATGGCCGTGGCGTCGTGGCCCTGTGCGGCGAGTTCGGTGCGGAACCGGGCCCACTTGCCCGCCGAACCGATGAGGCCGATGGTGCCGAATTCACCGCCGCGCAGCATCGCGTCGCAGAGGGAGAGGTCCTCCGCATGGTCGTGCGTCATGATCAACGCGTAGGTGCCTGTGGGCAGCTCGCCGAGCACGGTCTCCGGCAGCACTGCCACCCGGTGGACGTGCACCCGGGCCACCGCATCGGAGAAGACCGCCAACCGGTCCTCGGTGAGCTGCTCCGGGCGGGTGTCGATGAGATGTAGGTCGATATCATGCCGAGCCAGGACACGAGCCAGCTCCAGGCCCACGTGCCCTACGCCGAAGACAGCCACCACCGGCGCCACGGGTAGCGATTCGAGCAACACCGTGACGGTCCCTCCGCAGCACTGCACCCCGTGCTCGTAGGGCGCTTTGTCGGACAGCGCGAGCGTGAACAGCTCGGGCGTCGGGCCGCCTGCGGCCAGCAGCGTACGGGCCCGGTCGATCGCGACCGCTTCCAGCTTGCCGCCGCCGATCGAGCCCCACGTCTGCGTTTCGCTCACCACGAGCTTCGCGCCGGCCGCGCGAGGGGCATGGCCGCGGACCGTCACGAGCGTGACGAGTACACCGGGCTCACGGACGCTGCGCAGGTGCGCCACCGCTGCCAGCCAGGTTCCCTCAGACATGACTCACCGTCCGCGGGGCCCGCTCCGGCGTCGGGTGCCCGGCGTTCGCCGCCCCACCCGGAGCGAGGTCCGCGTCCGCCGTGGGGCCGTGCCCGCCGCACGCCCGGGCCCGCTCGATCGCCCAGAAGACCGCCTCGGGGGTGGCCGGCGAGGCGAGGTCGATGCTGATGCCGGCGGGCCCGAACGCGGCCGCCGCCTGGCGCAGGGCCTCGCGCACGGAGAAGGCGAGCATCAGCGGCGGCTCGCCCACCGCCTTGGCGCCGTAGACCGCCCCCTCCTCGGCCGCGTCGGCCAACATCGTCACATTGAAGACCTCCGGCATCTCCGAGAAGCTGGGCAGCTTGTACGAGCTGGCCCCTCGCGTGGCCAGCTGGCCGCGCGCGGCTCCCGTGCCGGTGTTCCAACGGAGGTCCTCCAGGGTCAGCCAGCCCGCGCCCTGTACGAACCCGCCCTCGATCTGTCCGATGTCGATGAGCGGTGACAGGCTGTCCCCGACGTCGTGCACGATGTCCACCCGTCGCGTTCGGTACGTGCCCGTGAACCCGTCGACTTCGACCTCGGCGGCGGCCACCCCGTACGCGAAGTACTTGAACGGCGAGCCCTGCATCGCCGCTGAGTCCCAGTACAGCCCCTCGGTGCGGTAGAAACCCGCCGCGAACAGTTGCACCCGCTGGAAGTACGCGGTCCGCACCAGATCGTTCCACTCGACGCCGGTAGGGGCCCCGGTACCCCGCGCCACACCGTCGACGATGCTGATGTCGGCGGCGTTCAGCCCCAGCATGGTGGCGGCCACCCGGGTCAGCCGCTCGCGAAGCTGTTCGCAGGCCTGCCTGACCGCGCCACCGTTGAGGTCGGCACCGCAGCTCGCTGCGGTCGCCGAGGTGTTGGGCACCTTGTCGGTACGTGTGGGCGCCAGCCGCACCCGGCCCAGTGGAATGCCCAGCTCGGTTGCTGCTACCTGCAGCATCTTGGTGTGCAGGCCCTGACCCATCTCGGTGCCGCCATGGTTGATCAGCACCGACCCGTCCCGGTACACGTGCACGAGTGCGCCGGCCTGGTTGAACGCGGTGAGGTTGAACGAGATGCCGAACTTGACCGGCGTGACGGCCAGGCCACGTTTGGCATGCGGATGTGCGGCGTTGAAGGCCGCGACCTCCCGCTGCCGGGCGGCAATGTCACCGGTGTCGACGACCTGACGCCAGAGCCTGTCCAGCCGTTCCGGGTGCCGGACCAACTGGCCGTACGGCGTGGTCTGCCCGCGGCGGTAGAAGTTGCGTCGGCGCAGTTCCATCGGGTCGATGCCGAGCAGTGGGGCGCAGCGGCCGAGGATGTCCTCGATGACCAGCATCCCCTGCGGGCCCCCGAAGCCCCGGAAGGCAGTGCTGGATGTCTTGTGGGTGCGCACGATGCGGCCGTTGAGTCGTACATGTGGCAACCAGTACGCGTTGTCAACGTGGCACAGCGCGCGGGCCAGCACCGGCTCGGACAGGTCGAGGCTCCAGCCGCCGTCCGAGGTCAGGGTCGCTTCGAGCGCGAGCAGCCGGCCCGCCGCATCGAACCCGACCCGCCACTCGACGAGAAACCCGTGCCTCTTGCCCGACATGGTCAGGTCCTGGGCGCGGGTCAGGCGCACCCGTACCGGGCGGCCGGTGCACGTCGCGCCCAGCGCGGCGATGGCAGCGAGGCCGTGTGGCTGCATCTCCTTGCCGCCGAAGCCGCCGCCCATGCGCAGGCACTGGACGGTCACCTCGTTGCTGGCCCGGCCCAGCACGTGGGCGACTATCTCCTGGGTCTCCGAGGGGTGCTGGGTACTGCTCTGCACGAAGACCTGCCCGGCTTCGTCGACGTGGGCCAGCGAGCTGTGCGTCTCCAGGTAGAAGTGCTCCTGCCCGGCGATTTCGAGTTCCCCACCGAAGACGTGCACGGCGTCGGCCAGACCGGTCTCGACGTCGCCCCGCACCAGTTGCGGCATGGCGCCCTGGAAACTGTCGGCGGCGATCGCCTCCCGCACGGTCACGTAGGAGGGCAACGGCTCCGTCTCGACCTCCACGGCGGCCGCGCCCACACGTGCCGCCTCGTACGTCTCGGCGAGCACCCAACAGACGGCGTGGCCGAAGAACATGACTTCCTCGGGGAACAATGGCTCGTCCTGCTTGATCCCGGCGTCGTTCACTCCGGGCACATCGGCGGCCGTGAGCACCCGGACGACACCTGGCACGCGGAGCGCCGGGGCGACTCGCAGCGCGGTGACCCGGGCGTGCGCCTGGGGCACCTGTACCGGGTGGGCGTGCAGCACATCCTTGGTACGAGGGATCAGGTCGTCGGTGAACTGTGCCGCACCGGTGACGTGCAGCCGCGCACTCTCGTGCGGGACCGCTGCACCCACCGCGGGACTCTCCGGCCTCTCAGACAGCGCGCTCATTCCGTGGCCTCCTCTCGGCCTGGTGCTCGGTGGCCGCGGCGATCCGTCCGCCGGGGACTGCGGCGATCTCGTACGGGGCCGGGTTCTCGGCGTAGAGCTTGAGTAGGCTCTGGCCGAGCATCGCGGCTCGATACTCGGCGCTGGACCGGTGGTCGTCCTGCGGTGTGCCCTCGCGGCGCAAAGACCGAGCGGCGGCAGCGACGGTGGCTGCGGACCAGGGGTTGCCCTCCAGCGCCGCCTCGGTCGCCCGGGCCCGGATCGGTGTGGCCGCCACCCCACCCAGGCCGATGCGTGCGCGGGTGACCGTTCCACCGACGACGTCGAGGGCGAAGCCGACGGCGACGCTGGTGACGTCGTCGAACCGCCGCTTCGCAATCTTGTGGAAGGCGACGAGGCCGGCGAGCGGGCGTGGGATCCGCACTGCCCGGATCAGCTCGTCGGAGCGACGAACGCTGCGCCGATACCCGGTGAAGTAGTCCGCCAGCGGCACCCTGCGTTCGCCGTCGACGCTGACCAGGATGACCTCGGCGGCAAGCGCGAGCAACACCGGCGCGGTGTCGCCCACCGGGGATCCGGTGCCCAGGTTGCCGCCAATGGTGGCTCTGTTGCGGATGAGCCTGGAGGCGAAGAGGGGGAACATGTGGGCGAGCAGCGGCACCCGGCCCGCGAGGCGGCGCTCGATCTCGCTGAGGGTCAGTCCGGCACCGACCTCGATGCTCTCCGGCGTGATCATCAGCTTCCGCAGCTCCGCGAGGCGGTCGATCGCGAGGACCGACTCGGCCCGGGCGCCCTGCAGGTTCACCTGCACACCCCAATCGGTGGAGCCGGCCACCACGGTGGCAGTGGGCTGCTCGCGAAGCCGTCGCAGGGCGTCGGGCAGCGAGGCCGGCCGGACGAACTCCCGGCCCCCGTGCCGCAGCCGAACGGGCCGGGGCGGCGCCGTGGGCGCCTGCTGGCGTTGCACAAGCTGGTCGTCGGGCACCGGTGGACCGAGTGCGAACGCGGCGTCGCGAATCGGCCGGTATCCGGTGCAGCGGCACAGGTTGCCGCTGAGGGCGTCCAGGTCGAAGCCGTTGGGCCCCTTGTCGTGTCCGGTCACGTCGCCGTCCGGGGACGCCCGTCTTCCGGCCCGGTAGTACTCGGCAGCCATGCTGCAGACGAAGCCGGGTGTGCAGTAGCCACACTGCGATCCACCGCGGACGGCCATCTCGTGCTGGACCGGGTGCAGGCGGTCGGGGCTGCCCAGCCCCTCGGCAGTGCGGATCTCCTGGGCATCCAGGGCGGCGACCGGCAACAGGCATGCGTTGACCGCCACCCATTCGGTGGGCGAATCAACGCCGGGTCGGGCGACGAGCACCGCGCAAGCGCCGCACTCACCCTCTCCGCAACCCTCCTTGCAGCCGGTGAGGCCTCGTCCACGCAGCCATTCCAGCGCCGTGGTGTGTGGCGTGACATCCCCGAGTGGAGTGATCCGGCCGTTGACCGTGATGTCGCCGCCGCTCCGCGTGGTGTCGTCAGGCAGCGGGGGCGTGTCGGTCGACACCGCTCGGCCCGCGGTCGGCTCCTGCCGACCGGGTAGGTCCGGTCGGAATGCATGGTGCGTCCCGGTCATCTTCTTCCCCTCATCAACAGCTTCCCGAGCGGCTGTCCCTCCGTACGTACGCGCCGCCCGCGAAGCCAGGTCTGCCGGACGATGCCGGCCAGCCGTCGACCCGAGTACGCCGTCAGCTGGTGACGGTGCAGTAGGCTCGCCGGATCGACCACGAAATCGGCGTCCGGGGCGAAAACACACAGATCCGCGTCGGCGCCGGCGGCGATGCGACCCTTGTACGGCAGCCCGACGCGCTCGGCTGGGCGCTGCGCCATCCAACGCGTCACGTCGGCCAGCGAGTGCCCGCGCGAGCGGGCCGCCGTCCATACCACCGGCAGTCCCAGCTGCAGGCCCGCGATGCCACCCCACGCTTTGCCGAAGTCGCCGTGTTCGAGCAGCTTGAGCTCGGGCGTACAGGGTGAGTGGTCCGAGACGACCATGTCGATGTCTCCGGCGGCGAGCGCCTGCCACAACCGGTCCTGGTTGCCGCCGTCGCGGATCGGCGGGCAGCACTTGAACTGGGTCGCTCCATCCGGGATATCGGTATCGGACAACGTCAGGTAGTGCGGGCAGGTCTCCACCGAGACATCGACACCGGCAGCCCTGGCTGCGGTGAGCCCTGACAGCGCGTGGGCGCTGGACAGGTGCAGGACGTGGGCCCGGCCACCGGTCGCGCGCGCGGCGTTGATCACCTGGTCGATCGCGCGATCCTCGGCCTGGTGCGGGCGGGAACGCAGGAAGGCCGCGTACTCCGGCCCGGTGGGGCGTGGCGCCAGTGCGACCACCTCGGCGTCCTCGGCGTGCACGATCAGCATCGCACCGAGGCGAGCCGTCTCTGCCATCGTCGCGACGAACTCCGCAGCGTCCAGCGGTGGAAACTCCGGCACCCCGGAGTCGAGCAGGAAGCACTTGAAGCCGAAGACTCCGCCGTCGTGCAGGGCCGCCAGATCGGTGATGTTGCCCGGCACTGCCCCGCCCCAGAAGCCCACGTCGACGTAGGTCTGGCCGCGGGCGCAGCCCTGCTTGGTGGCCAGCGCGGTGGGCGTGGTCGTCGGTGGAATGCTGTTGAGCGGCATGTCCACGATGGTGGTCACTCCGCCGGCTGCGGCTGCCCGGGTCGCGCTGGCATAGCCTTCCCACTCGGTACGACCGGGCTCGTTGACGTGCACATGGGTGTCGACCAGGCCGGGCAGAAGCACCTCGTCATCAGCGAGAGTGATCGACTCCTGGGCTTCCAGCTTCGCGTCGAGTGGTGCCACGACGGCGATGCGCCCGTCACGCACACCGATCACACCCGCGGTCTCGGTGCCCTCGATGACCACGCGTCGACTGCGAAGGACGAGATCCAGCATCATGATCGCGCCTCGTCGGGCCGTCCGGCGATCAGCGGACAACAGATGGCGAGGCGGTGACGCCCGGAGTCGGCCATGTCGCTCGTCAGTTCACAGGAAGGACGGCACGGCGAGCCAGGCGTCGCCCGGCTCGGGCGCGTCGTCGCGGGTCACGGCGGCCTCGATGAGCCCGTACGGCCGGTCGGTGGCGGTGAACACCTCGCCGCTGTTCTCCAGGCCGAATCGGGCGAGGTCAACGGGGAAGTGATGCTTGTTGGGTGCGGAGAAGCGGATCTCGGCCACCTCTTCGTGAGCCTTGAGCACGTGCGCTCCCATCAGATAGAGGGTCTCCTGTAGCGCCCGGCTGTAGGTGGTGGCGAAGGTCTCCAGCAGCGACGCACTGATGGCGCCGTACGTCGAGTTCCAGTCGACCTCGGTACCCGCGTACCGCCACCTCGCGACGAGCGAGGTGGCGAGGATGCGGTCGTCGGTCTCCTGCAACGTCGTGTATTCGTCCCGGAGGAAACCCTTGAACTCCGAACCGGTCGACTTGAGCAGGACCAGGTCACGTAGGCCGGAAACCACGCGGACCAGCTGCTCGGCGTTCCGCCCGGAGAGCGTGACCACGGTCGTCCGGACGGCTCCGCCGCGGCGGAGGAACGCGTGGTCGTGGCCGGCCCCGTCGACGTCGATTCGGTCCCAGGCGTACTGCTCGACGCGGACCTGGGCGCCGGACGCCTTGGGGGACGCCTCGATCAGCCGTTGGCCGACCGCGATCGCGTAGTCCTCGGGAGACGTGACGCCGTGCTTCTTGGCGTACACGAAGGCGGTGTTCTTCTGGGTGTCGGTCGGTAGCACATCCCGCTGGTCTCCCTCGACGTGCGCCGCGGCGAAGTCACCGCGTAACGCCGTGGAGACGTTCAGATCCCAGATCTCGTGTCGCGGGTTGTCCCGGTAGATGCGCACGACGCGGTTCTCGGCCTTGCCGTACTGGTCGAAGCTGAGCACGGTACCCATGACGTCCCTCCTACGTGTCGGTCGGTCGTCCTGTCGATGTCCGCATCGTGGTGGCCGTCCAGCCGGTGGCCGTCCCCGATCAGCTCCCCACCCGGGGCGCGGATCGGGTGCGAGCCGCCGGATCCCGTCTCGTGCTGATGCCGACGGCAACGAGGCAGGGCCAACGCGTAGGAGTCGAGGCGATCCCCAAGTGGATCTCCACCGCGCCCGAGAGGGACGGGGCTCGTGGACGTCGGGTTTCCTTCATCGTGGGATCACCGTCCACCGCTGACCTGTCGCCGCCCTATCGGCGATCTCTTGTCGTCCTGCTCGCCGTCGATATCTTGGTGATAGACGCGGCGTCCCCAATGCAGTGTCATGAGCCTGCGAGTCATGTCGGCGGCGCCGACCGAGCCTGATCCCCGAGGCGCTGCGGCGCGTCCCCTGACCATCTGTGTCTTCTGCGGCGCCCGGCCGGGCCGGCGGGCGGCCGACACCGAGGCGGCCCGGCACCTGGGTCTGCTGATCGGCCGACGCGGTCACCGGTTGCTCTACGGCGGTGGTGGTTCGGGGCTCATGGGCGAGGTGGCGTGGTCCGCGCAGCGGCACGGTGCGCCCGTGACCGGGGTCATTCCCACGTTCCTGGTCGAGAAGGAGCGAGGCATCGCGGCACCACCGCAGCAGACGGTGGTCACCTCGACGCTGGGCGAGCGCAAGGTGGCGTTCCTCACCCAGGCCGACGCGTTCGTCGCCCTGCCCGGCGGGTTCGGGACTCTCGACGAGGTGCTGGAGGTGATAAGCCTCAACCAGCTGAAAGTGTTGACCAAGCCGATCGTGCTGGTCAACACCGACGGGTTCTGGGCTCGGTTCCTCGGAATGGCGCAGGAGCTGACCGACTGGGGCTTCACCGATCCCGACCTCGGCTCGCTCTGCTCGGTGACCGGCACCACGGAGGACGCGCTGCGGTGCGTGGAGAGGCACGCGAACCACACCGCGGGACTGGCCGCCGTCGACGCGGAGCGGCTCTGAGCCGAGTTCATCGGTTGCCGAGTCCCATAGGCGGGTCGTGACCCACTCTTCGTACCTCGACGGTCCGCGCATGCTGCACGACAGCGACACCGCCGACCGAGGTGCGACCGACCGCTCGGGTGGCCGCCCGGCGGCACCTCGGCCGCCGCCAGGTCACCTGCCGCGAGGGCCGTGTCACGGGCAGCCGCCGGGTCGGCCCAGGGTGTCTGTTCAACGGACGTCCGCCGCCGGCGCCCACTGTCGATCAATGCGTACCGGAGCGTTCAGAGGTCGACCGGCCGCCCGTTCGGGGCGTCCGTCGAGCGGGCGGGGTGGGCTTGTCAATCGCCTGACCCGACCGCCACCGCGGTCAGGATCAACCGGTCGGTCGCCAGGAAGCGTCCGGAGAACCGGGACCGCGGTCCGTCGACGAGCAGTTGCGCGCTGAACCGGCCCGCAGTGGGGTCGATGGTCAGCCGGGCGTCCGGCAGTCCGAGCCACCGTCCGGTCAGCGGAAACCACGCCTTGTACACCGCTTCCTTCGCGCTGAACAGCAGCCGGTCCCAATGCGTCCGAGGATGGGCACTGCGCAGGTCGCGCAGCATGTCGGCCTCGCCGGGCGCGACGATGTAGTCCTGGGTTCCGGCCGGCAGTGTCTGGTGCGGCTCGGCGTCGATGCCAACCGACATCAGGTCGGCCGAGCGCGCGACGGCGGCCGCTCGGTAGCCGGTGCAGTGCGTGATGCTGCCGACCACCCCGGTCGGCCAGACCGGCGCCCGTTCGGCACCGATCCGGATCGGTGCCGGAGCCACACCGAGCCGCCGCAGGGCTTCGCGCGCGCAGCGGCGGGCGGTGACGAACTCCCGGCGCCGGAGGTCGACGACGTTCGCCACCAGGTCCTCCTCGCCAGGGAACACCGGCTCGCCGGGTATGTCGGAGAACGCCTCAGCGGTGCGTACGGCGGCCGGGAGCAGAGTCGCGAGCATCGACCAGAGTCTACGGCCTGAGCGCGGTGGACACCCCCTATCGTCCACGTATCCCGGACCGGCGCCTCCAACCGGTAACGGCGGGACAGCGGGCCGATAGGCGACCGGCCGAGAGTCGGCCCATGACCATCACTCCTGACGAGCGCGAGGATCTGCTGGCCGCGGCACGGCGCAGTGTCACGGAACGGCTGCTGCGCGGAGCCGCGCCGACCGCGAGCCCGGTGCAGACACCGGACGCCGCACGGTCGCCCGAGGAGCCCGTCCCGCTGTCGCCGGAGCAGCATTCTCTGTGGCTCGTCGGAGAGATGCTCGGCGCACACGAGGGGCTCTACAGCGTGCATGAGGTCGTGCGACTGCACGGGGCCGTAGAGGTCAGCAGATTGCGGACCGCGCTGGATCGTCTGGTGGCCCGGCACGAGGCGTTACGTACCGTCGTCGTCGAGACCGAGGACGGACCGATGCAAATCGTCCGCGCCCCGGGGCCGGCCGCCTTCACCGTGGTGGACCGGACCGAGCACGGAGGCGACCCGATGGCCTCGGTCCGGGCCGAGCTGGCGCGGCGCTTCGACCTCGAGGCGGGACCGCTGTTCCGCGCTGCTCTCGTCGAGGCGGACGGCGATCACCTCCTGGTGCTGCACCTGCACCACCTGATCGCCGACGAATGGTCCTGCCAGATCCTGGCCACCGACCTCAGCCGGCTCTATCGCGGCGTCGCGGACGTCGCGGCGCCGGGTCGCTACACCGACTACGCGCGCCGGGCCCTCGAAGGCGCTGCCGACGGCCGGCAGACCCACCTGGACCATTGGCGCCGGGCCCTCTCGGATGTCGACCCGTACCTGGAACTTCCCATCGACCGGCCGCACCCGCCCGAACCGACATACCGCGGCGACGGGGTCGTGATGACCGTGCCCCCGAACACGGCGAACCGGCTACGGCAGGTCGCTGCCGAGGCCGGCGTGACGCCCTTCGTCGCGGTGCTGGCGGGGCTCGCGGCCACCCTTGGTGGCTACAGCGGGCAAACGCGTTTCGCGGTGGGGACGCCCATGTCGCGCCGTGGCACGGCCGGCACCGACGAGACTGTCGGGCTCTTCGTCAACACCGTCGCCGTTCCGGTCGATCTGGCTGACGGGCCGGAGCTGCGTGACCTCATGATCCGCCTGCGCCGGACCGTGGCCGGGGCGCTGGACCATGCCGACGTCAGCATCGAGGAGGTGGTCCGCGCGCTGAACGTGCGACGCGCGCCGGATCGCAACCCGCTGTTCCAGGTGTTGTTCCAATACCTGGACGACCACGAGGACTGGTGGGACCTTCCGGGTATCACCACCGAGCCGGTCGACCTCGACGAGGCCACCGAGAAGTTCGAACTCACGCTGGTGGCGCGCGACGACGACGGCGCGATCCGCCTGGAGCTCCGGTACGCCACGGATCTGTTCGAGGCCGATACCGCACGGCGGCTGCTGCGCAGTCTGGTTGCCGTCCTGGAGCAGATGGCCGCCGATCCCGCACGCCGGACCGGCGACCTTGATCTGCTGGGGGCCGACGACCTGCACCGGCAGCTCCGGTCCTGGAACGACACCGAGGTGCCGCTGCGCGAGACGACCCTGGCGTCCCTGTTCGCCGAGCAGGCGGCCCGGACCCCGGATGCCTGCGCCGTCGTCGACGACCAGGAGACGCTCACGTACGCGGAACTGGCGCACCGAGTGAGCCGGGTAGCCGCGGGGCTGCGGCGAGCCGGGGTAGGACCCGATGTGCCGGTCGGGGTCTGCCTGCAGCGCTCGTTCAGGCTGGTGACCGCGCTGCTTGCTGTCGAGTGGGCAGGTGGCGCGTACGTGCCGCTCGATCCCGATCATCCCGACGGCCGACACGCGATGATCGTCGCCGACACCGGGATGTCCGTCGTCCTGGTCGACCAGGAGACCGCCGGTCGTTGGACCGGCGACGAGGTCGTCGTGCTGGACGTGGACCGGCAGGCGGCGATCACCGACGACGGCACTTCCGGCCTGACGGCAGTGTCACCGGACGACCTCGCATACATCATCTTCACCTCCGGCTCGACCGGGCGGCCCAAGGGCGTCTGTGTACCGCACCGGGGTGTGGTCAACCGGCTGCAGTGGATGCAGAAGGCCTACCCGATCGGCACCGGCGACACTGTCGTCCAGAAGACGCCGTTCAGCTTTGACGTGTCGGTGTGGGAGTTCTTCTGGCCGCTGACCGTCGGCGCGCGTCTGGTGGTCGCCGAGCCTGGTGGACATCAGGACCCGGCGTACCTGGCGGACCTCATCCGCCGCAGCGCCGCGACCGTCGTGCACTTCGTGCCCTCGATGCTCGCGGAGTTCCTCGCCGATCCCACGGTCGACGACCTTCCCAGCCTGCGCCACGTCATCTGCAGCGGCGAAGCCCTTCCGGCCGGGCTGGCGGATCAGGCTCGCTCCCGGCTCACGGCCGAGTTGCACAACCTGTACGGCCCGACCGAGGCGTCGATCGACGTGTCCGCGTACACCTGTGTGTCTGCGCCGGGCGAGGCGACCGTCCCGATCGGCAGGCCGATCGACAACACGCGGCTGTACGTCCTGAACGACGCCCTGCGCCCGATGCCCGTCGGGGTGCCCGGCGAGCTGTTCATCGGTGGTGTCGGCCTCGCCCGCGGATACGTCGGCCGGCCCGTACTGACCGCTGGCTCCTTCGTGCCCGACCCGTTCCACGGCGGCCGGATGTACCGGACGGGCGACGTCGCGCGGTGGCGTACCGACGGATCCCTCGAATTCCTCGGACGGATCGACGATCAGGTCAAGGTACACGGCCACCGCATCGAGCTCGATGAGATCGTTTCGACCCTGCTGGCCCGCCCCGACATCGCGCAGGCCGCAGTGGTGCCACAGCAGACCTCGGCCGGCGCTCTGCGGCTGGTCGCCTATGTGGTGCCGACGCCCGGGCACGTGCTGTCGGCGAGCGATCTGACGGCCCATCTGCGCGGCACGCTGCCGGAGTACATGGTCCCGGCCACGTACGTGCCCCTGGACGCGCTGCCGCTGACCTCGAGCGGCAAGGTGAACCGGAAGGCGCTGCCGGACGTGTCACCGGCAGCCGCATCGCGAGCGGAGCCGACCAGGCCACGCGACGAGACCGAGCGGGTGCTGGCCGCGATCTGGGCCGAGCTGCTCGATCTCGACTTCTGTGGCGTGCGGGACAACTTCTTCGACATCGGTGGCGACTCGATCCTGGCGGTGCGGATCGCCAACCGGGCTCGCGCCGCCGGCCTGCCGGTGACCCCGCGTCTGCTGCTACGGCACCAGACGGTGGCCGAGGTGGTGGCGGCGCTCCGCGCCACGGACGGCCCGGCCGCTGACGGCCACGGCGCCGCCCCGGCCCGCGCTGCCGAACCGCTACCGGACGGCGTGGAGTCCGTGCACCGGCTCTCCGCCCTCCAAGAAGGGATGCTGTTCGAGACGATCGCCTTCCCGGCGGAGAACCGGTACGCGCAGTACCACGCCTTCGATGTGGACCAGCCGCTCGACGAGGAGGCGCTGGCCTCGGCGCTGCGCGAGGTCTGCGCCCGGCACCCCGCGCTGCGCAGCCGGTTCGCCTGGCGCGGGCGGCCACATCCGGTCCAGGAGGTGCACTGTCGCGCAGAGCCGGAACTGGTCGTCCTCGACTGGCGCGCCGACGCGTCTCCGCGGCGGTACGAGGACTTCCTCGCCGAGGACCGGGCCGAACCGATCGAGCTGACCGGTCCGATCAACCGATTCACCGCGCTGCGCACCGGTGACTCGTCCTACCGGCTGGTGTGGCGGACCCACCACATCCTGCTCGACGGATGGAGCACCGAGATAGTGGTCCGGGAACTGTTCCAGATCGTCGGAGGCCTCCGCAACGGCACGTCCGTCGACCTCCCCGACCCGGTGCCGGCGGCAGCACATCGGGCGTGGCTCGCCGGACGCGACCGCGACGCGGACGCCGTGCACTGGCAGAAGGTGCTCGGCGGATTCACCACGCCGACCGCGCTACCGGTCAACCGGTTGCCGACGGAGGAAGGCGGCCGGGCGGGTACGGCGCTCGAACTGCTGAACCTGGACCGGGGCCAGCTGGATCGGTTGACCGAGGTGTCGCGCCGCTGGCGGGTGTCGCTGGGCTCGCTGGTGACCGCGGCCTGGGGACTGCTGCTGCGTCGGTTCGGTGGCGGGGACGACGTGGTCGTCGGGGTCACCGTCAACGGGCGGTCCGGGGACTTCCCTCGGATCGAACAGGTCGTCGGCCTGCTGATGAACACCCTCCCGGTCCGGATGCGGATCGAAGAGGGGATCACCGCCGGCGCGGTGGCCCGCGCAGTCCAGGATCAGATGGCCGAGTTGCACGAGCACGTCCACTGCTCGCTGGTCGACGCCAAGCGGCAGAGCGCGGTGCGGGCGGACGAGCGCCTGTTCGACAGCATCGTGGTGTTCCAGCACGAGGAGCGCGAACCGGCGCTGCCGCCGGAAGTGTCCCCGGTGCCCGGTAGCACCGCGCTGGACAGTGGCTACCCGCTGGTGCTGGACGTGACGGCGGGGGACGGGCTGTGCCTGCAACTGGCGTACCAACGCACCTGCGGCGAGGCGGAGACCATCCGGCGGCTGCTCGCGCACCTGGCGATCATCCTCGCCGCGATCGCCGATGACCGGTCCGGCTCGATCGACACGCTCGACGCGTTGCCCGACGTCGAGCGCGAACGTGTGCTCCGGACATGGAACGACACCGACGCGTGGTACCCGTCGGAGACGTGCCTGCACGAGTTGTTCGAGCAGGCGGCTCGCGAGAATCCCGCCGCTACGGCGATCGTCGATGTCGACGGATCCTCGGTCTCCTACGCCGACCTGGACGAGTCCGCGAACAGGCTGGCGCACCACCTGCGTGCCCGAGGCGTCGGCCCCGAGCAGATCGTCGGCGTGCTCCTGGACCATTCCGTCGAGATGTTCGTGGCCCTGCTCGGCGTGCTCAAGGCCGGCGGCGCCTATCTCCCCCTAGACCCCGGCCATCCAAGTGACCGGCTGAAGTACTACCTGCGGGACAGCGGTGCCCGGCTCGTGGTGACCCGGGCCGACCTCGCGGCGCTGGCCACCGACGGCGAGAACCTGCCCGCGGTGCTGCTCGACGCCGAGGCCGCGCAGATCGCAGAGCGACCGGCCACGTCGCCCCAGACGGGTGTCACGGCGCGCAACCTGGTCTACATCATGTACACCTCCGGCTCGACCGGACGGCCGAAGGGCGTGCTGATCGACCATCGAGGTCTGATCAACTATCTGTGGTGGGCGCGTTCCGGCTATGGGATCGACGGCGCGGACGGCGCTCCGATGGTCGGCTCCATCGCGTTCGACCTCTCCGTTCCCAATTTCTTCCTGCCGCTGACGGCCGGGCTGAGCGTGACACTGTTGCCGCCCGACGAGGGCCTCGGAAATCTCGCCGACCTGCTCACCGAGCCGGCCGACTTCAGTCTGCTCAAGATCACGCCGGGGCATCTCGACGTGCTGCGTCGGATGGTGCAGCCCGACAGCGTCCATTCGGTGCGCACCTTCGTGGTGGGCGCCGACGAGGTGCGTACGGAAACCGCCCTGGGCTGGCGTAAGGCGGCTCCACGGGCACGGATCATCAACGAGTACGGCCCGACCGAGACGGTGGTCGGCTGCTCGACCTATGTCCTGCCGGACGAAGTCGATCCGGAGCTGCCGCTCCCGATCGGCCGGCCCATCGCCAACATCCGGATGTACGTGCTCGACCGTCACCTCTCCCCGGTACCGATCGGTGTGACGGGGGAGTTGTTCATCGGCGGTGACGGTGTCGCCCGTGGTTACCATCGCAGGCCGTCGGTCACGGCGGAGCGGTTCCTGCCGGATCCGTACGCGTCGGAGCCGGGCGCCCGGTTCTACCGGACCGGGGATCTGGCCCGGTGGCGCGCCGACGGGAACCTCGACTTCCTGGGCCGTTGCGACGATCAGGTGAAGATCCGCGGATACCGGGTCGAACTGGGGGAGATCGAGGCCCGGCTGCTGGCTCATCCCGACATCGTCGAGGGTGCGGTCGCCGCCTTCGCCCACGAGTCAGGCGATCGTCGGCTGGTCGCGTACCTGGTGCCCCGCCCCGATGGGCAGCTGCCGAGCGCCGTTGACCTGCAGGAATGGCTGGCCCGCGACCTGCCCACCTACATGCGTCCCGCACAGTTCGTCTGTCTGCCGGAGCTGCCGCTCACGGCGGCCGGCAAGGTCGACCGCAGCCGGCTGCCGGCACCGGGCCCGGTCACCCGGGATGAGGAAGCCGGGTACGTCGCTGCCCGCACCGAGACCGAGCGACGCCTGGTCAGTGTCTGGGAACAGGCGCTCGGTGTGACCGGGGTCGGCGTGCACGACGACTTCTTCGGGCTCGGTGGCGACTCCATCGTCTCGGTGCGGTTGGTCGCTCTGGCACAGGAGTACGGTCTCGCCGTCAACCCGCGTGACGTGTTCCGCCATCCGACCGTCGCCGGTCTCGCGGCCGTGGTGACCCTCGCGGAGCCGGCAGCGGCGGAGCCCGCTCCGGAGCGATCGGCTGCGGAGCCACCGGTGGCCGGGCCCGACCCGCTCACCGGGCTGGACGACGAGGCTGCCGCCGTCCTGCGTACCCAGCTGAGGGAGTTGGACACGGCCGAGGTGTACCGGCTCACCCACCTGCAGACCGGCATGCTGCTGCACCGGCTCGCCGACCCGCAGCGGGACGAGTACTTCCGCCAGTTCATCTGGGACCTCGACGGCGATCTCGACGTGGGAACGTTCGTGACGGCGTGGCAGCGGGTCATCGACCGGCATGCGGCCCTGCGGACCCGGTTCATCTGGCAGGACCTGCCGCACCCGGTGCAGGTCGTCGTCCGCGCCCAGCCGATCGTGGTCGAACGCTGGGACTGCCGTTCCACTCCTGACGGCGAGCGCGTGGGCTGGCTGGAGCGGCTGGCCGCGGACGAACGGGAGCGCGGGATCGACCTCACCGCCGGACCGCCGATGCGGCTGGTTCTGATCCGAACCGGTTCGACGCGCCACCGCCTGCTGTGGAACGTCCACCACCTGGTGCTGGACGGCTGGAGCCGGTCGATCGTGAGCCGTGAGGTGCTGGAGACATACGCCGCTATGCGTACCGGCGGTGCCCTGCCGGCCGATCCGCCGGCACCGTTCCGTGACTACCTGTCCTGGCTCGACCGCCACCCGGCGAACCGGGACATGGGTTACTGGCGGCGAACGTTGGCCGGCCTGCGCGGTCCCACGCCGCTACCCGCCGTCGCAGCGGGTCGACGCCCGGGAACCGGCATCGGCGTCGAGGAGAGCACTCTCGCCGATTCGCTGTTCCAGGCTCTGCGCGACACCGCAGCTCGTTACCGGATCAGCCTGCCGAATCTGTTGCAGGGGGCGTGGGCGTTGCTCCTGAGCCGGCATTGCGGCACCGATGACGTCGTCTTCGGCACCACGCTGGCCGGCCGGTCCGCCGACGTGCCCGGCATCGACCGCATGGTCGGGATGCTGATGAACACCCTGCCCACCCGGATCGGCGTGTCCCCGGACATGTCGATCGGCGACTGGCTCACCGAGGTGCACCGAGGCCGCCTGACCCAACAGGAGCATGCCGGCGCATCCCTGGTGGAGATTGCCCGATGCGTCGATGTGCCCCGCGGAGAACGGCTGTTCACCAACCTGTTCGTCCTGGAGCGCGCCGCCGACGAGGAGGAGGGCGAGTGGGCCGGCCTGCGGGTCGACCAGAGCGACGGCGCTCCGGGCGAGACCGCGTTCCCGTTGGTGCTCACCGTGAGCGTCGCCGGTCACCTCGAGCTCGGACTGAAGTTCGAGCACGCAGTCTATGACCGGGACGCGGTCGCGGAACTCCTCGGGCACTACCGAATGCTGCTCGAGGCCGTCACCGTTGCGCCCGCCGACGACCCGGTCGCCGCGTGGCGCGAAGTCGTACCCGCGCCGGTCGTTCCGGAACCGGCTCCGGCCGCGTCGTCGGGCGCCGCCGGGCCGGCCGGGACGGGGCTCGCCGCCGCCGTCACGGAGGCCGAGCGGGTGCTCGCGGAGATCTGGAAGGGCGTGCTGCGCCTCGACCGGGTGGGGCCAGAGGACGACTATTTCGCCCTCGGTGGCGATTCGGTCCTCGCCTTCCAGGTTGTCACCCTGGGGCGGCGTGCCGGCCTGTCGATCACTGTGCAGGACGTGCTGCGCGACACCAGGCTGCGAGACCTGGCCGCCACCGTGGCGCCGGGCGCGGCGGTGGAGGTGGCGGCCCCGCGTGCCGAGCACCCGGACCCCTGGTCGGCGGTACCGCTCACTCCGGCGCAGCATCGTCTGCTCGACCAACGTGTGCCGCACGACCACTACAACCAGTCGGTGCAGGTGGACTGGCACGGCGCCGCCGATCCGGGCCGCCTGGGACGGGCTCTGCGGGCGCTGACCGCCCAGCACGACGCGCTGCGGTTGCGTCTCGACCGCGCCGCGCCCGACCGGCGCCAGCGGGTCGCGCCGGTGTCGGACACCAATCCGCTACGGGTGGTCGATCTCGGCACCCGGACAGCCGATGAGCGACGGGACGAGATCCGGGCCATCGCCGATCGGCTGCACACCGGTCTCGACCTGGCCGACGGCCCCCTGCTCAGGGCGGCACTGATCCGGGCCGACGGATTCGACGACCGCGTCGTGGTGGTGGTCCACCACTGGGCCGTGGACACGTATTCCTGGCGCATCCTGCTCGACGACCTCGCCACCGTGTACCGAACCGACGATCCCGCCGCGCTCACGCCGGTCCCGACCTCGTTCGGGCAGTGGGCCACGCGGCTCGCCGCGTACGCGAGCAGCGGGAAGCTGGACGAGGAACGCGAGTTGTGGCAGGCGGTGGCTCGCGAGCCGGTGGCGCCACCGCCCGCAGTTGATGTAGGCGGCATCAATCGTGAGTCGGCGACCCGCACGGTCGAGGCGGTGCTCGATGAAGCGGACACGAGCCGGCTGACCCGCAGGGCGGCGCACGGGGTGCCGATGCAGACGCTGGTGCTGGCCGCTCTCGGGGACGTGCTGGTGGAATGGGCCGGCGGCGGCCTCCCGGTCTCGGTCGACATCGAGGGCCACGGCCGCGAGCCGCTGTTCGATGATGTGGATCTCTCCCGCACCGTCGGCTGGTTCACCGCCAGGTACCCGGTGGTCGTCCGGCCGGTCGGCCGGGGTGGCGTCGACACGGCGGTGGACGCCCTGGCCGACACCCTGGCGGCGATTCCGCACCATGGGATCGGACATGGACTGTTGCGTCACCTGGCGGGCCAGGCCGATCTGGCATCCAGGTCGTGGGTCAGCCTGACCCACTTCGGTCATCTGCTCGACCAGGGCGACGGTGCGGGCCTGTTCCACGGCGTGGACGACGACTCGACGGCCCGGGCCCCCGCCGGTGAGCGCCGCTACCTCCTGGACGTCAGGTCGTGGGTGCGAGACGGCCGGCTGCACGTCGACTGGACCTTCCCGGCCGGAAACGTCGAGGAGCGGGTGGGCCGCCGGCGTCTTCAGGAGCACCTGCAGCGACTTCGCAAGCTGGCGGCACCGGCCGACCGGCCGGTTCCGGCGTCCTGGCAGCGCCTCGAGCCGGGCTCGGCACTGATGGCCGCCGCGCGTCGGCGGTGTCAGGCGCCGGCGGTGAGTGTCGCGGTGATCGCCGACGGGCAGGTCGCCCGGGCCTGGGGTGAGGGAACAACCGACGCCCGTGGGGGTGCGGCGGTCGATGCCGAAACGATCTTCCAGGCCTGTTCGGTGAGCAAACACGTCACCACGGTGGGCGTGCTGCGGCTGGCCATGGACGGCGTGCTGGACCTGGACGCGGACGTGCGTACCCACCTGACAGGCGGGTTGCGCGGCGCGTCGGGACCGGTCACCCTGCGGGGCCTGCTGGGCCACGTGGCAGGGCTGGTGCAGTACGGCCACCCGGGCCATGAGCAGGCGGACCCGCTGCCCACCCTCGCCGACATGATCCTGGGTCGGCCGCCGGCCGCGACACCGCCGATCGAGATGACGGGCGCGGCAGGGACGTTCGGCTATTCCGGAGCGAACTTCACCGTGGTGCAGAGCGTCCTCCAGGCGGTCACCGGCGAGCCGTTCGCCGAGACGATGCGACGGTTGGTGCTCGATCCGCTCGGCATGCGTGACAGCAGCTTCGACCAGGCGTTCCCGCACCTGCGGCCGGGCCGTGTGGCGCACGGCCACCGGGACGACGGCACGCACCTGCCCGGCGGCTGGCGAGTCTTCCCCCAGCAGGCCGCGAGTGGCCTGTGGACGACCGCCGCCGATCTGGCCAAGGTAGCGGTGGAGATCCGGGCAGCTGCCACCGGCGAACCGTCGCGGGTGCTCGACCGGGCGTCCGCGCAAGCCATGATCACGCCGGAGGTGCCGGGCGGTCGGTACGGCCTGGGCTGCGTCAGCAAGGTCGTCGACGGTCACCGGTGGTTCGGTCATCCCGGCGATCGGCACAGCTTCCAGTGCATGACCGCGACGGATCTCGACGACGGAGCGGGTCTGGTCGTCCTCTCGAACATCGGGGGGAGGCCATTCCTGGCCGATCTGTTCGCGGAACTGGAATTCCCCATGCCGCCGACGCTGTGACCAACGATCCGGTAACGCGCCGACCAAGGGAGAAAAATGATCATCGCATCGGGATCGGCCCGCGCCGCGTTCGATGGCCGGCCGGTGCAGGTCGGCCGTGGCTGGGCCTATGGCACCTTCGGTGAGCTGCTTCAGGGCGTGTTGCCGGAACCGGGTACGGATTTCCTGGTAACGCTGCCGATCAGGCGGGGATGTTCGGCGTACTTCGAGTTACACCCAGGCGCATCGAGGGTCGAAGTCGCACCACGGAGCAAGACGAAATCACGGGCAGTGGCCGAGGCCATGCTGCGCCGGTACGGCGTGTGGGGCGGTGGTCGGCTCACCCTCGACGGCGATCTCACCGAGGGCAAGGGCCAGGCGAGTTCCTCGGCCGATCTGGTGGCCACCGTGCGGGCGGTGAGCGAGGCGATCGGGGTGACGCTCACCCCGGCCGACATCGAGTCACTGCTGCGCCCGATCGAGCCCACCGACGGGGTGATGTATCCCGGTGTGGTGGCCTTCCTGCACCGGCAGGTCCGGCTGCAAGCGATGCTGGGTCATTTGCCGGCAACGACGATCGTGGGCGTGGACGAGGGTGGCCAGGTCGACACGGTCGACTTCAACCGCATTCCCAAACCGTTCGGCCGCGCCGAGCGGCGGGAGTACCGCAGCCTGCTCGATGAGATCACGGTGGCGATCGGCAAGGGGGATCTCGCGACGGTCGGCGCCGTGGCCACCCGGAGCGCGCTGCTCAACCAGCGGCTTCGTCCCAAGTCGATGCTCGGCGACCTGGTGGCCCTCTCGGCCGCGACGGGCGCCCTCGGGGTGGTCGCCGCGCACAGCGGAACGATCCTCGGCCTGTTGCTCGCCGACGACGACCCCGACTACCCGGACAAGCTCGCCCGGGTACGGTACGGCTGCCGCGCCCTGGCCGGCCGGGCCTGGGTCGACCGATCCATGCCGACGATGCCGCAGTCGACCGATCTTCCCACCGGGTCCCGCTCTGGGCCGGGAGCCCGTTGACGGTTCGCCGGTCGGTCCGCCGCCCGATGTCGTCCGGTCAGGTCGGTGATCGCTATGGGTCTACTCAGCCTCCCCGGTTTCTGGAAAGCGAATCTTCGGGTCGGCATACCGGCCGCTCAAAATACATAACGCCGCCGCGTAGTCAGGGCTCATATTCGGACCGAGAGTGATCGCTGGTCCTACACAGCGGATTGTTGAACGCTCGACGGCCCCGCTCCGAGCTGTTACGCTCACGATTCGGACAGTGATCAACGGCAATGCCCTTGCCCATCGCCAGGGGTGCGAGGGCGATTTCGCCGCGCGTCGCAAGGTGTAACAGACGGAGCCGAGACCACGGGGGACTGCGGCTGTGATGAACTTCGAGATCCTCGGCACGCTGGGGGTGAAAGGCCCGACAGGCACAGCCACCATCCGAGCGGCGCGGCAGCGCATCGTCCTGGTGATGCTGCTGCTCGAGGCGGGCCGGGTCGTCCCGGTCGACCGGCTGTCCACAGCCATCTGGGACGACGCCCCACCGCAGACCGCGCGAGGACAGATCCAGATCTGCGTCTCCGCGCTGCGGCGGGCGCTCGCCGACGTCGGCCTGCCGGACCGGCTGGAGACCTGCGCTCCGGGCTACCTGATCCACGCCGGGCCCGACGAGGTCGACCTGCTCGTCTTCGAGCGGCTCGTGGCAGAGGGCCGACAGAGCGCCGAGGAGCAGCGGCTCGATGAGGCGATCGGCCGCTACGAACGCGCGTTGAAGCTCTGGCGGGGCGACGCGCTGGCCGGGGTGGAGAGCCGGCTGGTGGCAGCTGCCGGCGCTCGCCTGGAAGAGATGCGGTTGCGGGCGGTCGAGGAGTTCATGGACCTGAGACTGCGCCAGAGCGGCCACCAGGAGATGATCGCCGAACTCGCCGACCTGGTGGCGTCCAACCCGCTGCGCGAACACCTGCGGGCGCAATTGATGCTCGCGCTGTTTCGCAGCGGTCGCCAGGGGGAGGCCCTGGCCTGCTACCGCGACGGTCGCCAGACACTCGTCGACGAGCTGGGCATCGAGCCGAGCGCCGAGCTGCGCGAGGTCGAACGTGCGGTCCTGGGCGGTGAAACCGACTATGAGCTGGATCCGAGGGCCGCGACCCAGCCTGCCGACGTCACGCCGGCCGACTACCGCCCGGCCCGGCTGCTCCCGCCCGACATCGGTGACTACACGGGCAACCGGCCGTTGCTCGACCGGCTCCAGGAGATAGTCACCGCGGAACCGGATGACGGGAACGCGGCGCCCCGGATCATCTCGGTCTCCGGCACCGGCGGTGTCGGCAAGTCCGCCCTGGCGATCCGGGTGGCACACGCGACGAAGGACTTCTTTCCCGACGGGCAGCTCTACGCCCGGCTCAACGGCAACAACACCCCGCTGGGCGCCGCCCAGGTCCTGGAGCGGTTCCTGCGTGCCCTCGGCGTACCGCACGTGATGATCCCCGGCGGCATCGAGGAGCGTGCCGAGACATTGCGAGCCCTGCTCTCCGGGCGGCGCGTGCTCATGGTTCTCGACGAGGTCGCGGACGAGGAGCAGGTCCGCATGCTGGTGCCCAACTCCGCCCCCAGCGTGGTCATCCTGACCAGCCGCCGCCGGCTCACCGCCTTGCCGGCGGCTCACCACGTGGAATGTCCCTTGCTCGAACCCAGCGACTCGGTCGAGTTGCTGGCACAGATCGCGGGGCCCGGTCGGATCTATGCCGAGCCGACCCAGGCGCTGCGACTGAGCAGTATGTGCGGCCACCTGCCGCTGGCGCTGCGCGCGGCAGGCGGGCGACTCCTCATCCGGCCCCACTGGACAGTGGCTCGGATGGCCGAGCGATTCGCCGACACGAGCCGGCGCCTCGACGAACTGTCGCATGGCGAACAGAGCCTCCGGGCCAACATCGCTCCCAGCTACGAGTGGCTCAGCGACCCGGCACGCCGACTGCTTCGGCTGCTCGGCGTGCTGGAGGCACGCGATTTCCCGGAATGGATCTGCGCACCCCTGCTCGGCTCGGACGACGACGCAGGTGCGGAGGCGCTCAGCGAGCTGGTGACGGCGCAGCTGCTGGAGGTCGAGACCCCGGTCGGCGGCCGAGCCCGGTTCCGGATGCACGGCCTGATCCGGATCTTCGCCGCAGAACGCCACGACGCGGAGGACCGAGCCGAGGATGGGGCCGAGGCGCTGCGCCGGGCTCTGGGCGCGTGGCTGTATGTCGCGGAAAAGGCCCACCGCAGCGAGTACGGAGGCGACCACACCGTCCTGCACAGTGACGCGGTTCGCTGGAAGGTCGATGAGACTCTCTGCGAAGAACTACTGGCCGACCCGCTCGAATGGTTCGCGGTCGAGAAGGATGCCCTGGTGGCGATGGTCGGTCAGGCCGCTGACCTCGGCGCCGACGACCTCTGCTGGGACCTCGCGGTGACGCTGGTGACCATTTTCGAGGTGCGGTCGGAATTCGTCGAGTGGCGGGCCACGCACGACAGCGCGCTCGCCGCGGTGCGGCGATCGGGCAACAAGTACGGCGAGGCCGCGGTCCTCTACTCCATGGGCGCCCTGGCTGCCGCGGAGTACCGCCTGGACGACGCGGCCCGGTTGTCCCGTGCCGCCGACGAGCTCTTCGTCGACCAACGGGTGCTGTACGGCCGGGCGCTCGTCCTGCGCAACCTGGCCTTCATCGATCGGGCGCAAGGCCGCCACGAGGAGGCCCGGCGCAAGTACGAGCAGGCGCGTGAGTGGTTCAGGTTCGCCGGTGACGTGATCGGGGAGGCCCACGTCTTGTCCGGGTTGGCCCAGCTGGCCGTCATCGCCCACGACCGGCGTGCTGCGCTCGGGCATCTCACCGAGGCGATCCGGCTCACCGAGGGACGGAGCCGCCGGATGGAGGCACAGTTGCGGTACCGCCTCGGCGAGGTGGCCCTGAAGGGTGACGACATCGGCACCGCGCTCGACTGCTTTCACGATGTCCTGGAGATCGTCGTCGAGTACGGCGACCGGATCGGCGAGGCCTACGCGCGCTACGGCCAGGGCCTGGCGCAGACCGCGGCCGGCGATGCGGATCGTGCCGTCGGCACGCTGCGCCAGGCGGGCAAGGTCGCCGCGGAGAGCGGCGACCGGATGGTGAGTGCCCGCATCCAGCTCGCCTGGGCAGAGGCCGAGTACGCGATCGGTTCGCGGGACATGGCCGCGCGCCTGGCCGGCGCCGCGCTGCAGAGCTTCCGTCAGTTGGGCGACCAGGTGTGGCAGGCCCGAGGTTTGCGCCTGCTCGGCGACACCATCGCGGACACCGCGACGGCGATGGCGGCCTGGCGGGAGGCGCTGACCATACTCGGTAAGGTCGATTCACAAGATGCCCGTGACCTCGCCGAGGAACTGGTACGCAGGCTCACCTCGGCCTCCTTGGCGTTCCAGGTCGGCGAGGCCTCCTGAGCGGTCCGGCGGGGCCGGGCAGATCTGCGGTCACCCCCAGTTGGTGTCAGTGCGGCCCGGGGCGGTGGCGTGGTGCGAGCGGGCCGGGGTGTTCGGGATCGAGTACATGGTCGTCACTCCTCGACGGGTGGGGCGGTGTGATCGCACGACTGTCTACCGTGGGCTCCCGGCGCCGTTCAGCCTCGGCTCGGAATGGGTGATCACCTTGGCGAGGCGGCTCACCGCCTCGTGCACGTCACCGGTGGTGACGCCGCAGTGGATGACCGCGCGGATCCGGCCGTGCCCGAAGGTGTTGACGGCGACGCCGGCACTGGCGGCCATCCGCACGACCTCTTCCGGGTCCCGTCCCGCGACCCGGAAAAGAATGCTGTTGGTCTGTGGTGGGTCCAGCGTGACACCCGGGATCGCGGCCAGCCCCTCGGCCATCAGCCGCGCGTGGGCGTGGTCCGTGCTCAGGCGCTCGGCCGCCTCGTCGATCGCCAGGATGCCGGCAGCGGCGATCACGCCCGCCTGTCGCATTCCGCCGCCGAGCATCTTGCGGATCCGGCGGACCCGCAGCAGCGTGGCCTCGTCGCCGGCCACCATTGAACCGATGGGTGCGGCGAGCCCCTTGGACAGGCAGAACTGCACCGTGTCGGCGTGCTGGGCCAGCTCGGCCGGCGGTACGCCGCGCGCCACCGCGGCATTGAAGATCCGGGCACCGTCCAGGTGCACCGCGACGCCGCGGGTCCGGGCCAGCGCGGCGACCTCGGCCGCGTACCCGTCCGGTAGCACCACCCCGCCGCAGCGATTCTGCGTGTTCTCCAGACAGATGACCGCCGCCGGGGCGAACTGTGGATCCTCGTCGTCCTCCGGGAACGCCGCGGCGATCGAGGCCAGTGGCAGAGTGCCGTCGGGAAGGTTGCGGATCGGCTCGTAGGAGATGCCACCGCATACCGTCGCGCCGGCCGCCTCGTACAGATAGATATCGGATTCCGACCCGACGATCGCCTTGGCCCCGCGCGGGGCGTGAGCCATCAGCGCAGCCAGATTGGCCATCGTCCCGCTCGGCATCAAACAGGCGGCTGCCTTGCCGAGGCGGTCGGCGGCCAGTCGCTCCAGTCGCAGCACGGTGGGGTCCTCGCCGTAGACGTCGTCACCGAGCGGGGCGGTGGCCATCGCCGAGCGCATCGCGGCAGAGGGCAGCGTGAAGGTGTCACTACGCAGTTCGATCATGGTTGACCTCGATTCGCAGATATCCGAGTGCGGCGTCCAGCGCCTTGCTGACCTCGTGGCCGGAGCTGCCCACCGCAATGACGTGCCCGAGCCGGTCATAGGCGTTACGCGGCGGACGAACGGCGGTCCCGGGTGCGGCCGTCACCGCCACGTCGACCACGCCCGGCGTCCGGCGGGCCGCAGTAGTGCCCTCGACGGCGGTGAGCCGGCCGGTGCGACCGGCGGTGAGGAACGCGATCCCGGCGGTGCGGTCCCGTGCCGGACTGAGCTGGACCGGGAGCCGGCACGCCGCGCGCAGGTGTTGCTCGACGATGTCCACCCCGGTGGCCAGCCGCACGAGCTCGGGGATCATGCCGCCGGCGGGGCGCGCGTTGATCTCGACGATGGACGGGCCTGCCGAGCCGAGCCGTACCTCGGTGTGCGTCGCGCCTTCCCGGATACCCGCCGCGGACAGGGCACGGGTGACCAAGGTCAGCACCTCGGCGTGCAGGGCCGGCGGAAGAGCCGCGGGGAAGACGTGCCGTGCCTCGACGAAGTGCGGCGGTGCGAGCGTGGACTTCGCCGTGACGCCGAGACAGGTGACCGTGGCGTCGTGGCTGAACATCTCCACCGACACCTCCGGCCCCGCCACGTACTCCTCGATCAGTGCCAGCCTGGCGGTCGCCTGGCCGCGCACGTTCGTGGTGACCGCCAGGATGCACTCGACCTGGTCCGCCGTCTCGGCGAGGTCGTGGCAGAGCCGGACGTTGTTCGAGCCGGAGTCGTCGATCGGCTTCACCACGCACGGCAGGCCGGTCACGGCGATCGCGGCCGGGATCTCGTCGGTGGCGGCGACCACGGCGTACCCGGGCTGGCGCACCTCGGCCGCGCTCAGCATCCGCCGTGTCGCCGCCTTGTCGCGGCACACGGCGATCGCCTCCGGCGGGTTGCCCGGCAGGTCGAACGAGGCGGTCAGCTCGCTGACCTGCGGCAGGTAGAAGTCGCTGGTGGTCGCGATGCCGGCGGGCGACGAGAGGTTCGCCTTGATCGTCCGGGCCAGCTCCGCAGTGTCGTCGGTGTCGCAGACCACGGTGCGGACGCGGACGTCGGGCAGCCCGCGGTAACGCTGGGGCGAGCTGGTGAACAACACCGGCTCCACGTCGAGGCGGGCGGCCGTCCGAATGGCCGTCATGCCGGTGCCCGTGGTGTTCGCCTCGATGAAGCCGAGCTGACGGCGGTGGTTCCGCCCGAGTTCGGCGAACGACCAGGCGGTCACCACGGTGCCGTACGGAACCTGCACCGGGTGGCTACGAGGCTGCGTCTCCGGCCGGTGCCGATAGACCGACTCCACGTACCGGTCGCCGCGGTCGGGGAAGATGCCCACCAGCGTCGTCCCTTCGGCGGCCTGCCGGGCCAGGTGGGTGAGGACCCGGTACACCGAACCAGAAGTGTTGCCGGCGAAGATCTGCTGCTCCCGGGCCAGCGCCCGGGTCGCGGCGAACGCCTCGTCATCGGACAGCCAGTGCACCTCGTCGAGCACGGCGTAGTCGATGTTGTCCGGTTGCAGGCTGTTGCCCAGTCCGCTCTGCAGGCGCTCGGGACGGTCCGGTTGGGCGAACAGCATGCTGCCGACGGCGTCGACGCCGACGGAGGTCAGCTCCGGCCGGTCGGCGCGCAGCGCCGCCGTGGTCCCGCACAGCGAACCGCCGCTGCCCACCGCGCCGACGAGCACATCGAGGCCATCGATGTCCTCCAGGAGCTCGTCCGCCAGGGCGCGGTACGCCAGCGGGTTGTGCGGGTTGTGGTACTGCTGCGGCCAGAAGGCACCGGGCAGGTCGTCCATCAGGTGAGCGAGGCGTTCCAGCCGGGCACTCTGCCAGCCCGCTCCGGTCATCGCCTCGACGACGTGCACCGCGCAGCCCAGCGCCTCGAGCTTGGTCAGGGTGATCGGATCGATCCGGGGATCGGTGACGATGTGGACCGGATGACCGAGATGGTTGCCCACCAGCGCCAGCCCCAGCGCCATGGTGCCGGACGAGCTCTCCACGATCGGCGCGCCGTCGACCAGCGTGCCGGCCTCGCGTGCGCGCAGGACGACCTCCTTGGCCACCCGGTCCTTCATCGCCATCAGGTTCTGCATCTCGAGCTTGGCGTACGCCCGCACCCCGGGGGCTGCCGGAATCCGCAGCCGGACCAGCGGGGTATGTCCGATCGCCGCCGTCACCGAGTCAAACAACATGGTGTCCTCGCAGTTGGTCTTCCACGGCGTTCACCGCAGAGGTCGTCGCGGAGCGGCGGTGCCGTCCCCATGCCGCGTGCTCGTCGAGTTCGGCGCACTGGACGGCCAGGAGGCGACGTACCGCGTCCGGACCGGTTGATCCGTCGGACGTCCGTGACGCCAGGTCGGCGTCCACGTCGAACGCCTCGGTCAGCAGGTCCGTCGGCTCCGTCACCGGGTAGCCGGCGGCCAGCCTGCGCAACAGCGGCCCGTCGGGCTCGCCGGGGGAGCGGCCCGCGTCGACGGCCGCCGCGATGTACCGGCCGGCCACCACCTGCGCGTGCCGCCATGGCAGTCCCGCTCTCAGGGTGAGCAGATTGGCCAGCCGGAAGCCGCCGAGGTGGTCACCGGCGCACGCATCCCGCATCTGCTCGGGCCGGAAGCGGAGCTCGGCGAGCACGGTGCTGGTCAGCCGGAACACCGATCCAGCCTGGGCGAACAGCGCATTCAGGTGACTACCAGCCTCCTTGGAAACCTCGACCATGTTGGCGTACGGAGTCGCGCGCTGGACCATGGCCACATCGAGGTGCAGCGCCGTCAGGTGTGCGCTCCGGCCACGGATCCGTTCGAGCACCGGGAAGTTGCGCTTCTGCGGCATGGACGAGGAGATGCCCACCATCGAGTCCGGAAGGTCCACCAGGCGGTAGGCGCCGCTGGCCCACGCCATCAGGTCGGTGGCGAAGCGGCTGAGGACCACCCCGTAGGCGGACAGATCCCCGCTTACACGCAGCGCCCACCCACGGGAGGCCACCGCCATCAGGGCGTGCCGGGTCGGCCGATCGAAACCCAGGAGCGTCGCCATGCGGGGCAGGTCCCAGTCCAGCTGTTGACCGGCCATCGCACCGGCGCCGAGCGGGCACTCGTCGACCGCGTCGTAGGTCGCACGCATCTGCCGGATGGTCCGCAGCGACTCCTCGACCAGGGCGGCAAGGTAGAAGCCGGGCGTGACGACCTGAGCGGCCTGCAGGTGTGTGTATCCGGGCATCGGCAGGTCGACGCCGGCCGCCGCGCGGTCGGCGGCGGCCCGAGCCAGACCGACCAGACTCTCAATGAGCGCGGCGAGCTGCGATCGGCCGTACAGCAGTTGGGCGCAGGCCTGGAGATCGTTGCGGCTGCGGTCGACGTGCCATGCGGCCGGCACAGGTTCCGGTCCGCCCTGGACGTACCGTTCGATGGCGAACGCGAGGTCGGACATGTTGCCCTCCGGATCGGCGGTGATCTGTTCCGGGGTCAGCTCGTTCAGCCGAGAGACCAGCGCGGCCGACTGGGTGTCGTCGATCAACCCCATTCGCCGGTACTCCAGCAACAGGACCTTTTCGATCAGCACGTACCAGGGCAGGAGCGTGCGGGCTTCCTTCTCGAACTGCGGGCGCAGGATCTCTTCGTGCAGGACGTCGGCCGGGGGAGCGTCGACACGCCCGGTGAACCTCACCGGTCCGCCCCCTCCAACAGGCGACGCACCGTGGTCAGGAGTACGTCCGCCCCGGCCAGCAGATGTTCCGGCTCGGTGTGCTCACGGGGGGAGTGGCTGATCCCGTCCCGACTGGGTACGAAGATCATTCCGACCGGGCCCGCCGCAGCGACGATCTGCGCGTCGTGACCGGCGCCGCTGTGCATCGTCAGCACGGGAAGTCCGTGCTCGGCCGCGGCGTCGGTGATCGCGGCGCTGAGCCGGTGGTCGGTGCGGACGGGAGCGGCGCGCATGCGGACGTCCACCCGCGCGTCGATGCCGGGTCCCAGCGCGGCCACCGCCGCCAGGACGGCGCGTTCGGCGTTCGCCAGCCGATCGAGTGAGCCGTCCCGGATCTCCACGGTCAAGGTGACGGCGCCCGGGATCACGTTGGTCACGTTCGGCCGGACATCGAAACGGCCCACCGTCGAGACGGCGCAGAGCCGGCGCACCCGGGCGATGTCCTCGATGGCGAGCGTCAGGCGGGCACCGGCTACGAGCGCGTCGTGCCGATCGTCCATCGGGGTGGTTCCGGCATGATTCTGCTCGCCGGTGACCGTGATCTCGAAGATGTGGCGCCCGGTGATCGCCTCGACCAATCCGAGCGGGACACCGGCCCGTTGCAGCACCGGGCCCTGTTCGATGTGCAGCTCGAGGAAGCCGCCGAGCCGGCCGGTCGGCCACACGGCCGAGGACAGGGCGTCGATATCGCCCCCGGCAGCCCGCAAGGCGTCGCGCAGGGGAAGCCCGGCGCTGTCCACCAGACGCTCGGCATGTTCGATGGGACCGACCATCGCCTTCGATCCGAAGAAGGGGTACCCGAACTCGGCGCCCTCCTCGTTGGCGAAGGCGACCGCCACCGGCTCGTACGCAAAGGAGCCGTCTCGTTCGTCCAGCCGTGCCAAGGTCTCCAGGGCGGCCACGACGCCGTATGCCCCGTCGAGCCGGCCGCCGTGCACCACGCTGTCGAGATGCGATCCGAACAGCAGGACCGGCCGGTCCCGGTCCGCCTCCCGGCGTCCGATGAAGAGGTTCCCGGCCGCGTCGACGGTGGCGCGCAACCGGAGCATCCGCGAGCGCTCGCAGAGGTATCGCCGGGCGGCGTGATCCGCCTCGCTGAAGCCGGTCCGAGACACTCCGCCCAGCTCGTCCGCGCCGAATCGGGCCAGCTCCGCCAGGTGGGACAGGAACCGCCGACGGTCGATCATGGAAGCCGTCTGGTTGAGTTTCAGCACCGTGCACCTCCAGCCGCCTGGACTCCCTCGACCGCGGTCAGCGCGGAGGTGGTGTCGGGGCCGGCCAGGTGCGCGGACCACGCCACGAGATCCGTCAGCCCGGACCTGCCGCCACAGGTGATGCGGTGACCGCGTCCACCCGACCGGCGCCCGAATCGGTCGGCGGCGGCGGGCGCGCTGCGGTCCTGACTGCTGTTCGCGCCGCCGAGTACGCAGACCGACAACGGCGTTGGTGCTGCTGCCGCCATAGTGAACATGTCTATCCGCCGCCCTCTCGACAAGCCGGTTCACACCAGCCGGTGGGTGGTGCAGCACCGATACTCACTGCCGGGCCTATCGGCGTGCTGTCGGCTCGTGCCGTCATGAGGACGCGATCGCAGGCCGACGGTCGACCGAGGCGGAAGCCCGGCGAAAGCCATGGTTCGTACAACAGTCGTGACGGTCGTGGTGTCGGTGGGACGGCTTCAGCAGCGACCGCCGGCCACCGCGTCGGACCGCATCGCCGAGGGGGAGTGACCACCGTATGCGCTATCTGGAGCCGCCGGAGGTCGATCTATTCCTGCAGGATCTGCGGGACGGGCCGTCGCGGCGGTTCCGCCGGGTCGTCGTCCGCTATGCGTCCGACGGGATAAGTGTCGACAGTCTGGCGGCGGCCCAACAGCGATTGATCGACGACGTACCCGAACTGGCCGATCGGGTCCGTCGTGACCAGGGTGGCTGGCGCTACGAGCCGTGCCCCGTAGCGCCGGAGGTCTATGTGGAGACCCATCAGATCGACATCGAGGACGAGGCCGCCCGCACGCGGCTGAACCTCGAGCGTGACCGCCCGCTGGATCCGGTGATGGGCCCGCTCATCCGGATCAGTGTGCTGCGTTACCGCTCCGGTGACGCGCACCTGCTGCTGGCGCTGCACGAACTGGCCGCCCGGATGCGCTCGTCCAGGGCGGTGATGCGGTCGTTACTGGCAGTCGCCACCCCGGTTTCCCCGCCGGCTGGGTGACCTCACCGCCACAGACCAACTGGCCGGCTGCTCACGGGCAGCCGGCCAGTTCGTCGTGCGGGACGAGGGCTACAGCGGGGCGACCAGCCGATCACCGGCGTGGTCGACCACGAACTGGTCGATCGCGGCGATGGACCGGAAGTTGCGGATGTCGAGGTCGTCCCCGGCCACCGTGATGCCGAACGTCTGCTCCACGAACATGATGACCTGCACGGCGAAGAGGGAGTTCACGTAACCGTTGGCGAAGATGTCCTCGTCGTCGGCGATGCCGTCGGCCTGCCGCCGGACGAACGCACGGATCGCGTCCAGGTGGTTCTGCATGTCAGTTCCTTTCCGGAACGGTTGTGGGGTCCGTGGTGCGGTAGTCGAAGAGGCCCTGCCCGGTCTTGCGGCCCAGGTGACCGGCGTCGACGAGCTTCCGCAGCAGCAGGCTCGGGCGGTACTTGGGTTCGTTGAAGTTCTCCAGGAGGACGTCGAGCGAATAGAGCACGGTGTCCAGGCCGATGAGGTCGGCGGTGGCCAGTGGTCCCATGCGGTGCCCGAAGCACTGGACGAAGAGCCGGTCGATCTCGGCCGCCGGTGCCACGCCTTCCTGCAACAGGCAGATGGCCTCGTTGACCATCAGCATCATGGCGCGATTCGTGACGAAGCCGGGCGAGTCCTCGACCACCGCAGTGTCCTTGCCGAGCCGGGAGATCAGGTCACGGGTGAAGACGATGGTCTCGGGCGAGGTGTGGAAACCGCGGATGACCTCGACCAGCGGCTTGAGCGGCACCGGATTCATGAAGTGGGTGCCGACGACCCGGTCGGCCCGCTCGGTCAGCCCGGCGATGCGGGTGATCGGGATCGCGGACGTGTTGACCCCGAAGACCGCGGCGGGCTTGCACATCTCGTCCAGCTCTCGGTACACCCGCTGCTTGAGCGAAAAGTTCTCGGTGATGTTCTCGACCACGAAGTCGGCGTCGGCCACGTCAGCGAGCTCGGTGCTGAACGTGATCGCCGCCAGCGTTGCGCCCGGTGTGCTCTCCGGCGTACCACCGACCATGCCGAAGAGCCGCACGTTACGCGCTATCTCTTCGGCCGCTCGGTCGAGAGCGGGTTTGCCGATGTCCACCAGGGTCACGTGGTGGCCGCCGGCGGCGAAGGCGTGCGAGACGCCGATCCCCATGGTTCCCGCCCCGATGACGGCGATGTTCTCTAGCACGGGTAATCCCCTGTCAGTTGTCATGACTTATCGGCCGTCAGGCGCGGCGAGCAACTCGGCGACCCGGGCGGGCCAGCCGGCCGGGTCGAGTCCGTGCTGACACACGACGGCATAGGCCAGCCGCTCCAGGCCGAATCCGGCACACGCGGAGTGCGCGACCTCCCCGTCGGACATGTGGATGCCGAAGGCCGATCCGAAGGTGCGCTCGTGGAGGTTGAACGACCCGACCGCGATGTCCCGGCTGCCGCCGACGTCGAGCCGCAGCTCGTACTTGAGCTCGAGCAGACGCTGCGAGGTGGCGCGGGCGGCCACGTCGAGATCGCCGAAGAACGGATCGCTCGCCACCTCGCACCGGCCGCTGAGGCCGAGATCCTCGGTGAGACCCAGAATGCGGTCGAGGAGGCGCTGCCGGCCGGCTGTCACATGGTCGCGGTCGCCCAGGAAGACGATCTCCCGGATGGTGAAGTCCCAGAGCCGCTCCAGACCGCTGTGGTACTTCTCCTCGTGGCGGAACGACTTGCCGCGGGCGGTCACCACGCCGGCGTCCTCCGGCAGCGTTCCGTCGGCGTGCTGGTGGAAGGTGTGATAGCACATGGTCGGAGGGAGGCAGTAGTCCACGCCGGCGCACCGGTCGAGCACATCGGGCACCATCGCTCCGCCGGTGCTGGTGTCCGTCACGAAGTCGCGGTAGACGTCTCGATCGCTGTGCAGGCGGCTGACGAACATCAGGTACTGCGGGAAGGACGTCAGGTAGCCGCAGCGGTGCATCACGGATGCCGGGATCAGCGTCGGGTAACGCTGTTCGCGCGCGCGGAACTCGTCCACGACGATGTCGCGAATCGTGTCGTCGAGGGCGTCCATCAGGTGCAGCATCTGTGGGCCCAGCGCCACCTGGCCCTGGCCGGAAGGCGACGCCTCCCCGTCGGCCATGAGCCGGTCGAAGGTCCCGTCCGGGACGGGACGCTCGGCCGGGGAGGACCAGATGACCTTCGGTGGACGGGTCAGCTGGCTCAGGACATCGTCGTTCAGTACAGCGTTGACCTTGCGCCGGACCTGGTCGACGTCTCCCTGGTCGGCCACTGTCAGGTCGACGGCGGTGACCTCATCGCCGTTCCGGACGAAGCGGAAGTTGAGGATGTCAGCGGTGGCGAAGAAGATCCGGCGGCCGAACTCCTCGGCGGAAACAGACGACAGCGGCTGTTCCATGGCGATGGTGAGGGTGGTCAAGAGATGCCTCCTCGGGCATGACAGGTCGCGAGCCGGCTGTTCATGCGGGCAGGCCGATCAGCGAAGCGATGATGTTGCGCTGGATCTCCGAGGTGCCGCCGTAGACCGTGCCGGCCAGCGCGTCGCGTACTTCACGTTCGATCGGCTGGTCCTCGACATAGCCTCGGGCGCCATGGATCTGCAGGGCTGCCAGAGCGGAATCGACGAGACCTTCGCTGGCGTACAGCTTGAGCATCGCCGCCTCCAGCATCGCCATCCGGCCCTCCCGCTTGAGCCAGCCGACCTTGTACAGCAGCAGGCGGGCCAGCTCCAGACGGACTCGCATGTCAGCGATGGGATGTGAGACGCCCTGGAAAGCGGCGATCGGTCGGCCGAACTGCCGGCGCGCACTGGCATGCGCCACGGACCGCTCCATGACCCGCTGGAGGGCGCCGACCTGGGCGGCGAACATGAAGCCGCGCTCGTACTCCATCGCCGACGTGAAGAGCCGGTATCCGCCACCGGCAGCGCCGAGCAGGTAGTCCTCCGGGATCACGCAATCCTCGAACCTGACCTCGCCCATCGGGGTCCCGCGCAGACCGGCCTTACCGATCTCGCGGACGACCCGGACGCCCGGCGTCGACGCCGGGACGATGAAGGCCGACAGCCGCCCCTGCGGCGCCGCATCGGGTTCGGTAACGGCGAAGACCACGAACAGATCGGCCACCGGTGCGTTGCTGATGAAACACTTGGTTCCGGTGAGGAGGTACTGACCGTTCTCCTCGACGGCCCTGGTGGTCACCGACAGGGCGTCAGAGCCCACGTCCGGCTCGGTGAGCGCGTGTGCGCCGATCGTCGAGCCGTCGATCAGGCCCGGCAGGAACTGCTTGCGCTGCTGCGGGGTGCCGTGCTCAGCGATGTACACGGCGCAGGCCCAGACGTGGTTGTTGATCGCGAAGACCAGACCATTGTCGGCGCATCCGTAGGCGAGCGCCTCGAAGGCGACGACGCAGCTGAGTGGATCCAGTCCGGCGCCTCCGTACTCGGCCGGGAAGGGCCAGCCCAACACCCCGAACCGGGCACACTCGTCCCACCCCGCACGGTCGAACCGTGCCTCGCGGTCGTTCGCACCGGCCTGCTCGCCCAGGCTTGCCTGCGCGAATTCGATGATCTCGGTGCGCAGCCGGCGTTGGTCCTCGTTCAGCGCGAAGTCCATGATTTTCCCCTCTCGGCGTCCGCCGGCCCGGATCCGGCCGCGGTGGGTTCCCAGGCGCCGTTCGCCCAGGCGTGTGCCAGCACCCGGGCCATCGCGGCCACCTCGCCATGGTCGTTGCCGCGGCTGGTCAGGGTGGCGACGACCGGTGGTGTCCCCGGGCCGCGGGGACGCGCGGGGTGCTGGTTGGCGAGCGAGGTGAGCATCTGCCCGGCACCGACCTCGACCGCCAGCACGCGCGGCATCCCCCACATGCGCGCCAGGTTGCCGGCGAACTGGACCGGCTGGCAGAGGTGCCGGGCCCAGTAGCCGGGCGAGCAGGCTTCCTCGTCGGTCAGCCAGTCACCGGTGACGTTGGAGAGCACCGGGATGCTCGGCGGCGTGAGGGGAATGTTCTCCAGCAGACGCTCCAGCGGCCGGGCGACCGGATCCATCAGCGGGGAGTGGAAGGCGTGCCGGGCCGGCGCCGGAAGAGTGGCGACACCCGCAGAGGTCAGCCGTTCCGCCAGCCGGGCGACGGCCGAGGGCGTCCCTGACACCTGACACAGCCCGGCGCCGTTCACTGCGGCGAGCCACAGGTCGTCTCCGAGATGCTCGGCCAGGTCGCCCGGATCCAGCATCACGACCAGCATGGCGCCGGCCGGTACCTCCTCGATCAACGCCGCTCGGCGCGTGACCAGGGTCAGTGCGTCCCGGATGTCCAGCACTCCGGCCACGCAGGCCGCAACGTACTCCCCGATGCTGTATCCGACCAGCGCGGCGGGTCGGACGCCCCAATGCAGCAGGAGCCGCGCGAGGCAGTACTCCAGGGCGAAGACCAGCGGTTGCGCGAGGCTGGTCCGGCTGAGAGGACCGCCGGCATCCCGCTGGAGGAGCTCCCGCAGGGACCACCCGGTCGGGCCCGACTCGTCGGTGAGCAGCAGCTCGCGCAGATCCTGATCGAGAAGGGGGCGGAGCATCTCGCTGACCCGGTCGAGCTCGGCCCGATAAGCGGGTACGGCGTGATAAAGGTCGCGGCTGAGACCGGGACGCTGGTCGCCCACGCCGGGGAACATCAGCACCACCGAAGCAGGCGGGACGGGCCGGCCACGGGCGACGAGCCACGAATCCCCGCCGTCGAGCAGTTCGGTGCAATGTGCCGCATCGCGTCCGAGCGCCACGACACGATCCTCGTCCGGCACACCGGGTCGTCGCCGCAGGAGCCAGCCCTCGGCGGCCACGGTGCTGGGGCCCGTGGCTTCTGGCGATGGGATGTTCGTCGTGTCGGTCATTCGGGATTCCCCTTCGCGCGCCGGGTCGGTTATCCGTCCATGCTTCGGCGCAGCGACAGCGGGCGCATGTCCGACCACACCTCGTCGATGTGGCTGAGGCAGTCATCCTTGGTGCCGGTCGTGCCGTCGGGCTGCCAGCCGTCCGGAGGGGTCCGGTGCAGCGGCCAGATGGAGTACTGCTCCTCGTCGTTGATCACGACCTGGAACTGCTCCGTGGTGCTCATCTCGTTGTCCTTCCGGTCAGCTGCGCGCCATGCGCAGCACGTCCTCGTCACTCAGGGCGGCGACCTGGCGCTCGACCAGCTCCTCGATACGGGCGGCCACCGCCTCCACCGTCGGATGCTCGAAGAGCAGGTTCATCGGGATGTCGGTGCCGAAGGTGCGGATCATCTGGCTGGTGGTCCGGATGGCCAGCAGGGAGTGCCCGCCGAGAGCGAAGAAGTTGTCGGTGGCGCCTACCCGCGGGGCACCCAGCATGTCCTCCCAGATCCGGGCCACCACCTTTTCCGGTGGTGTCCGGGGGGCCACGTGCTCGTCCTGCTCGACCGCCGCAGGCGTCGGCAGTGCCTGCCGGTCGAGCTTGCCGCTGGGCAGTCGGGGCAGGTGGTCGAGCAGTTCGATGGCCGACGGCACGGCATATCCCGGAAGGGTCGCGGCGGCATGCTCGCGCAGCCGGGCGGCCGTCAGGCCAGGCTGGTCGACCACCAGGAACAACGCGATACGGGCGTCGCCGGACGGCCCGCGCCAGGTGGTCGCGGCGGCATCGGACACTCCGTCGCATCCCCGCATCACGGCCTCGATCTCGCCCAGCTCGATCCGTACCCCGCGGATCTTGACTTGCCGGTCCTGACGGTCGAGATAGTGGAGCCGGCCGGCACGGTCACGGCGGCCGCGGTCGCCGGTGCGGTACACCCGTTCGCCGGGCCGCCACGGATGAGGCAGGAAGGCTGCCGCCGTGCGCCCGGGCGCGTGGAGGTAACCGCGGGCCAGGCCGATTCCGCCGATGTAGAGGTCGCCCGCTTCGTCGTCCGGGACAGCCTGCATGCGGTCGTCGAGGACCAGGACCTCGTTGCGGTCGATCGGACGGCCGATGCTGACCGAGGCGACCGGCCCGGAGCGGTCCTCAGGCGTGCAGGTATGACAGGTCGAGTCGATCGAGACCTCGGTGGCGCCCCAGGTGTTGTCGAGGGTCACCGCGTCCCCGAAGCGGGCCAGGAACCGCTCGGCCAGCCGGGCGGGCAGCGCCTCGCCGCTGGACAGCACGCTGCGGAGTCGGTGCAACCGGTGGACATCGGCGTCGGTCAGCTCGTCGAGGACCAGCTCCAGCATCGACGGTACGAAGTTCAGGTGTACCGCCTCGTACCTGATCGCCGCGTCGATGATCGCGCGAGGGTCACGGTGCGCGCCCGGCGCCAGCATCGCGGTCCGGCCACCGGCGGCCAGTGGCCAGAACAGCTCCACCGCGGCGTCGTCGAAGGTCAACGTCGTCTTGTGCAGAACCGTCTCGGCGGGACTCAGCGGGTGGTGCCGCTGCATCCAGTCCATCCGGTTCGTCCAGCCCCGGTGCGTGCAGGCCACCCCCTTCGGGTGCCCCGTCGAGCCGGACGTGTAGTAGACGGCGCAGAGGCCGTCCGGGTGGACGTCCGGCAGTGCGGGTCCCGGGGTGGGCCCGGCGACGCTGAACGGCAGGACGACGGCGACCGACCGGAGCGCCTCGGCCGTGCTGGCGATCTCGCCGGGCCCGGCCAGACAGATCCGGGCCCGCGCGTCGGCGACCAGTTGCCGGGTCCTGGCCGGTGGGGTGCCGGGCTCGATCGGCAGGTAGGCCGCGCCGGCGCGGAGGATCCCGAGCAGCGCCGTCACCATGGCCGCCGACCGGTCCGGCACGATCGCCACCACGTCGTCCGTACGGGTTCCCCCGGCGACGAGGGCGCCGGCGATCCGATCCGCTCCCGAGACGAGGTCGCGGTAGGTGAGGGCGGTGTTCCCGTCGATCACGGCGATCGCATCCGGCGTCCGGTCACTCTGCGCCACGACGGCCGAGTGCAGGATGGCCCTTGGCTTGGTCATGCCGGCGACGTTGCCCGGTCGACCTATCGAGGCCCTGTTCGATCCCTGTCGGCGCCGGATGCCGCTCCGGTCCCGGGGGGATAGGGCGCCGATAGACCGTGGATAGCCGGCCTCGGGATGGTGCGGCCATGCGAGCGAACCCCCATGACACGGTCGACAGTCTGTTTCGAGCCCAGGTCGCGGCCACGCCGCAGGAACCGGCCATCACCGCGGACGGTGTGACGTTGTCGTACACGGACCTCGACGCACGGGCTTCGGCGGTCGCCGCGGCCCTGCGCCGGCGGGGGTTCGGGCCGGAGACCCCGATCGGTCTGTGCGCCGAGCGGAGTGTGGCGATGATGGCCGGCCTGCTGGGCATCATCCGGGCCGGCTGCGCGTACGTGCCGCTGGACCCGGACTATCCGGTCGACCGGCTGGCGTTCATGCTGACCGACACCGCGGCGCCGGTGGTCCTCACCCACGACGGTCTGATGAACGGTAACGGCGCCGGCGTACCGGTGCTCGACATCGACTCGCTTCCGCCGGGCGAGGCACCCCCGTCGCCCGCCGATCCGGACAACTTGGTCTACGTCATCTACACCTCGGGATCGACCGGCCGCCCGAAAGGGGTGCTGGTCCCCCACCGCGGGGTCGTCAACCGGCTGTTGTGGCACCAGCGCGTGCGACCCATCGGCCCCGGCACCACGATCCTGCAGAAGACACCGATCAGCTTCGACGTGTCCGCCTGGGAGTTGTTCTGGCCGCTGGTGAGCGGTGCCCGGTTGGTCCTTGCCCGGCCCGGCGGACACCGCGATCCGGCCTATCTGGCGCAGATCATCGCAGCCGAGAGAGTGGACATCGTCCATTTCGTACCGTCCATGCTCGCCCAGTTCGTCACCGAGCCCGCCGTGGCGAATCTCGACTGCGTCAGCGATGTCTTCTGCACCGGCGAGGCACTGCCGCCCGATCTGGCCGACCGGGCCGCCAAGCTGATGTCGGCGCAGGTGCACAACATGTACGGGCCGACCGAGACCTCGATCGAGGTGTCGGCGCACACCTGGCAGCCGGGCAGTGACGGGACGAGCGTTCCGATCGGTGACCCGATCGACAACGTGACCTGGTACGTGCTGGACGACAACTTCGAACCGGTGCCGGCCGGTACAGAGGGTGAGCTGTACATCGGCGGCGTCGCCGTCACCCGCGGGTATCACCGCCGGGCCGACCTGACCGCCGACCGGTTCCTGCCCGACCCGTTCGCGGGCGGCGGGCACCGGATGTACTGCACCGGTGACGTGGTCCGCGCGCTGCCGGGCGGGCAGTTGGACTATCTGGGTCGCGTCGATCACCAGGTGAAGATCAATGGAAACCGGATCGAGCTGGGGGAGATCTCCGCCGTACTGCGCGGTCACCCTGCGGTGGCCGATGCCGTCGTGGTGACGCACAGCGAGAACCAGCACACCCGCCTGGTGGCCTACGTCGTCGGTACGGGTGACCGTCCCCTGCCCGGTCGCGACGAGCTGGAGTCGTGGTTGTCCCGCGACCTCCCGGCCTACATGCTGCCGGCGATGTACCTGCCGCTGGCGCACATTCCGTTGACCACCAGCGGCAAGGTCGATCGGGCGGCCCTGCCCGTACCCATGCTGACCCGCGCCGACCTGCGATCGCCGTACTCACCCCCGGAGAACCCGACGCAGTGGACCCTGACCGCGGTCTGGAGCGAGGTGCTCGGCCTGGCCGAGCTCGGCATCGACGACGACTTCTTCGCACTGGGTGGCGACTCGATCTCCGCGCTGCAGATCATCGTCCGCACCCGGGATGCCGGGCTGCAGACGACTGCCGCGCAGATCCTCGGTCTGCGGACCGTCCGCCGGCTTGCCGACGAGGTCGTTCCGACCACGGGTGCCCCGGCGGTCGCCGGTCACGTCGAGGACCCGGCGCTGGCCGAGCTACGCAACCGCGCCGACATCGCCGACGCGTACCCGCTCACCTCGATGCAGGCCGGCATGCTCTTCCACAGCGAGCTGTCCGAGGACAGCGGGGACTATCACCAGCAGACGGTGATCGACGCCGTTGCGCCCGTCGACGACGAGGCGCTGACCGCGGCCCTCCAGGACCTGGTCGACACGCACCCGGTGCTGCGGAGCCGGGTCCAGCTCGAGGGGGTCGCCGACCCGACCCAGGTGGTGCTGCGGCGGTTCGCGCTTCCGGTCCGGAAGATCGACTGGCGAGACCGCCCGGACGCCGAACGCCCGGCTCTCTTCGCCGCGTTCCTCCGGGAGGACCGGTTAGCGTCGTTCGATCTCGTCTCGGCGCCACCTGTGCGCGCCACTCTCATCGACTTCGGAGCCCACACCCGGCTGGTCCTCAGCCACCATCACCTGATCCTGGACGCCTGGAGCCTCGCCACGCTGACCGAGCAACTCGGCGTCGCATACGCTGCTCGGCGTGCCGGGCGCCGCGCGGAGATCCACGGCGTGCCGTACCGGCGTCTCACCGACTGGCTCCGCGCTCAGGATCGCGGACCCACCGAGGACTTCTGGCGCGCGTACCTGGCCGGCCTGACCGAGCCGACGGCCTGGGAGGTGCACGGTTCGGGCCACGACACCGCCACGGACGGGACGATCGGCGAGGTCACCATGGACGTCGACGGCCCGCTGCTGGCCCGACTGCGTGCGGCCTCCCGGAACGCGGGGTTGACCGCCAGCACGCTGGCGCACGGGTTCTGGGCGCTGCTGCTGGTGGTCTACAGCGGACAGGACGAGGTGGTGTTCGGGTCGACGGTGGCGGGGCGACCGGCCGACCTGCCCGCGGTGGAGGACATGGTCGGCCTGTTCATCAACACCATTCCGGTACGTGCCTGCTACCACGGGAGCGACACCCTGGCCGGCTGGCTGAACGACCTGCAGACCGACCTGGTGCGGATGCGCGATCACGCGCACGCGGCGCTGCCGGACATCCAGGCGGTGAGCGACATGCCGAGGGGCACGCCGTTGTTCGACACCATCGTCATCGCCCAGAACCAGCCGGGCACCGGTCCGGCCGCGCACGCTGCGGGTCTGCGCCTGGCCGAGACGTACGAGCGCACCGGCTATCCGCTGATCCTGATGGTGGAGGAGCAGCCGGACCGGATCCGCTTCCTCCTTCGCCACCAGTTGCGCGCCGTGCAGCCCGAGACCGCGCGACGCATCGCCGACCACCTGCGTACGGTGGCCGAAGCGTTCGCCGAGGAACCCGGCCGGCTGCTCCGCGACACCTCCGTGCTGAGCCGGGCCGAACACGACCGTCTGCTGAGCATCAACGACACCGTGGTGCCCGGCCCCGACGATGCCACCATCCATGGCCTGTTCGAGGAACAGGTCCGCCGCACGCCGAACGCCGCTGCGCTGCTCTGGGGCGAAAAGACGATGACGTACCGGGAGCTGAACGCCAGGGCGAACCGGCTGGCCCGTCACCTGAAGGGCATCGGTGTCGGTCCGGAGAGCCTGGTCGGCGTGATCGTCGAGCGCAGCCCCGAGCTGCTGGTCACCCTGCTCGCGGTGCTGAAGGCGCAAGCCGCGTACGTGCCCCTGGCGCCGGACAACCCGGCCGCGCGGGTCCGCACCATCATGGCCGACGCCGGGCTGTCCCATGTGGTGTCCCAGGACCAGTACCAGACCTTGCTGACCGACCCACCTGGACAGGTATGCCTGCTCGACCGCGACGCCGAGCTGATAGCTGAGCAGGACGACACCGACCCGCCCGGGGCCCGGCACGCCGACCAGCTCGCCTACGTCATCTACACCTCGGGCTCGACGGGACGACCCAAGGGGGTGGCCTGCCACCATCGCGGCCTCGTCAACTACTTGCGGTTCTGCGCCGATCGGTACACGGGCGGGCGCGACGGCGGCACGGCTCTCTTCTCATCCGTCGGATTCGACATGATCGTGCCGAACCTCTACACCCCACTGCTGCTCGGCCGACCGGTCCGCCTGCTGCCGGAAGGGCTCGACCCGGCGCAACTGGCCGCGGAACTGGTGCGCGGTGGCCCGTACAGCTTCCTCAAGATGACCCCGGGTCACCTGGAGCTGCTCACCCAGCAACTCACCGCCGCGGAGGCGGCTGGACTGGCGGGGGTGCTCGCCGTCGGTGCGGACGCGTTTCCGTCTTCCGCGTTGCGCCGCTGGCGGAGCCTCGCTCCGGACAGTGACATCCTCAACGAGTACGGTCCGACCGAGGCGTCCGTGGCGAACTCGGTGTACACGCCGGTGGGTGATCCAGTCGATCGGGATCTGCTGCCGATCGGTAGTCCGATCCCGCACACGACGATGTACGTACTCGACCGAAATCTGGCCCCGGCGCCGGTCGGCGTGCCGGGGGAGATCTACATCGGCGGCGTCTGCCCGGCCCGGGGTTACCTGCACCAACCCGGCTTGACCGCGGAGCGTTTCCTGCCCGATCCCTACACCGGTCGCCCCGGCATGCGGATGTACCGCACCGGCGACCGGGGCTACCAGCTGCCCGACGGCAACGTGCAGTTCCAGCGCCGACTCGACGACCAGGTGAAGATCCGCGGGTACCGGGTCGAGACCGGCGAGATCGAACAGCATCTGGCCACCCATCCCGGCGTCGAGCGGGCGATCGTGTTGGCCCGGTCGGATCAGCAGAATCGCCGCCAGCTGGTCGCCTACGTCGTCGGTAGCGGTACCGGTACCGACGACGCAGGCGGCGTGCCCGGCGCGGGTGAACTGCGCGAGTTTCTCGGCCGGCTCCTGCCCGGCTACCTGATCCCTTCGCTGTTCGTGGCGATCGACGCGGTGCCGCTGGACGCCAACGGCAAGGTCGAGCGTCGGGCGTTGCCCGCCCCGGACCTCGTCGCGGAACCCGCCGACCGGGGATACGACGCCCCTCGCGACGAGGTGGAGGTGCGGGTCGCGGCCATCTGGGCCGCAGCACTGGGCCTCGATCGGGTCGGTGTCCACGACAACTACTTCGAACTCGGCGGCGACTCCATCCTGACGATCCAGATCATGGCCGCGGCCCGCGCGGAGGGCCTGGAGATCACGCCGAGGCTCATCTTCCGGTATCCGACGGTGGCCACCCTCGCGGCGCACACCGAGCCGGTGGCGACCGCCTCGGACGCGGCCGGGGCGGAGGCCGGCGACATCGGCGGCACCCTGCCACCGACGCCGATGCAAGCCTGGTTCCTGAATTGCGACCTGGCCGACGCACACCACTACAACCAGTCCGTCCTGCTGGAGACCGAGATCGAGGACCCGACGGTGATAGCCGAAGCGCTGCGCGCCGTCGTGAACAGGCACCCGGCGCTGCGGGCGCGCTTCACCCGGACCGATGCGGGCTGGCAGCAGCACATCGAGCCACCCGGGGATGCCGACCTGTTGATCCACGAGTCGATCGCCGACGACGAGGAACTCTCGGCCGTCGCGGACCGGGTGCAGGCAAGCCTCGATCTGACCCGCGGACCCTTGCTACGCGCAGCGCTCGTCACGCGCCGGGACCGGCCGGCCAACCTGATCGTCGTCGTCCATCACCTCGCGGTCGACACGGTGTCCTGGCGGTTCCTGGTCGAAGACCTGGCGGCTGCGTGTGACACCGACGGGCAGGACGCCGCCCTGCCGGCCACGGAGGTGCACCCCGGCGTGTGGGCCGCAGCGCTCAAGCGGCGCGCTGACGACCCGACGGTGCTGGCTCTGTGTGACCGGCTCACCGTGCCGACCGGGACCGCGCTGCCCGGCGACCCGGACGCGGGCTCCGACCTCGTCGGCGCCGCCAGCACCGTGCGCGCCGAGCTCGGCGTGAAGGACACCCGGCTGCTGCTGAGCGGCGCCCCCGCCGCCCGGCACGTGCAGGTCGAGGACGTGCTGCTGACCGCCCTCGCCCGGGCCCTGCGGGACTGGGCCGGTGGCTCGGTGCGGGTGGACGTCGAGCGGCACGGCCGCGACCATCCCCTGCCCGGCATCGACATCTCCCGTACGGTCGGCTGGTTCACCTCGGTGGTGCCGTTCGCACCGTCGATCGACGGCGATGACCTCGGCGCCGCACTCGACACCGTCAAGGAACATCTCCGCTCGATGCCCCACGGCGGCTTCGACCATGCCCTCCTGCGTCACCTCAGTACCAGCCCGCAGGCGGATCGGTTGCGCGCCGAGCAGGACGCCGAGGTGGTGTTCAACTATCACGGCCGGGTGACACCGCCGTCCGCCACCGGTCCGCTGCGCATGCTGGCACCGGTGTGCGGCGCCGACCGTGCACCCGGGCAGCGCCGTACCCATCCGATCGAGATCGAGGCCGAGATCCGCGAGGACCGGCTCCTGGTCGATTGGACCTACCCTCCGGAGCGGCTGGCGGAGTCGAGCGTGGTGACGGTGGCCGAGCGGTTCCTCGACCACGTCAACGAACTGGTGCGGTACTGCGTCGCACACCCCGGCGGGCACACTTCCTCCGACTTCCCGCTCGCCCGCCTGACCGACGACGAAGTCCGCCTCATCACCTCCGGGCCCGGAGTCGTCGAGGACGTCTATCCGCTCACCACCACCCAGGCCGGCATGCTGTTCCAGACTCTTCTGCGCCCGGACGAGGGCGTCTACATCGACCAGCAGAACCTCCGGCTGACCGGTGCGGTGGACCTGGCTCTGTTCGAGCGGGCCTGGCGCGAGGCCGCGGGCCGGCACGCAATCCTGCGGACCACCGTGGACTGGCAGAGCGGGCAGGAACCGGTTCAGGTCGTCTGGCGGGAACCGGAACTGTTCATCCGTACGGTGGACGATGCGGCCGGAGTCGCGGTCGCCGAGCGGAGTACGGGCATGACCCTCGACCGGGTGCTCTGGAAACTGGTGCTGAGCCGTTCGGAGGACGCCGTCACCGGCATCCTCACCTATCACCATCTGCTGCTCGACGGATGGAGTGTCGATCTGCTCCTGCGCGACGTGATGGCGGTCTACACGGCGTTGCTGGAGGGACGACCGGCCCGCCTGGAGCCCGCGACGGCCTTCCGGCAGTACGTCGGCTGGCTCGGGACGTTGGATGCCGTCGAATCGGGCCGGTACTGGGCCACCCAGCTGCACGACGTCACTGAGCCCACCCCGATGCCGGTTCCGGCACCGCAGGCGGAGCGCCGGGGGAGCGACTACGTGACGCTCAGCCTCACCGACGAGCAGACGCGGACCGTCCGGGCATACGCGCGCGGACACGGGCTCACCCTGGCCAGTGTGGCCACTGCCGCCTGGGCGACAGCGCTCGGTCACCTGACCGATCGCGACGACGTGCTCTTCGGCTGCACCGTCTCCGGGCGCACCGCCGCATTTCCGGGGGCCGACCGGGTCGTCGGGCCGATGCTCAACACGTTGCCCGTCCGGGTGCGCCTCGACGCCGGAATGGCGGTGCCCGCCTGGCTCGACGACGTCCAGGCGCAGATGGTGCGTATGCAGGAGCACGAGAACGCGCCCCTCAGCGAGGTCCAGGAGTGCACCGGGATCCCGCGCGGGGTGCCGCTGTTCCACAGCATCGTGGTGACCGAGACGCTGTCGCCGACGGTCTGCACCGGCCGGGCCACGCTCACCGTGGCCGGCGCAGTGGAGAGCACTGAGTATCCGCTGGTCGTCAACGTGGTTGACGCTGATCGGCTGCGGTTGGAGCTGCTCTACGACCGCCGCTGGTACGACGCCCCAGCCGCTGCGACCGTTGCGCACACCTTCCTCGAGGTGCTGCGCGCCCTGTGCGCCGGCGACGCCGAGACCCTCGGCGAGATCATGGTCGGGTCGATGCCCATGCCGATGTCCATCGCCAACGGGCAGGGGTGACCCATGGACACCGGTCTCCTGCCGTACCGCCGATCCACTGCGACGCCGCGGATCCGTCTCTACTGCCTGCCGTTCGCGGGCGGCAGCGCGGCGGCATATCTCGGCTGGGCCGATCGGCTGCCACCGGACGTCGAGCTGTGTCCGTTGCAGCTGCCCGGACGGGGCGCCCGGGCTGATGAGCCGCCGCGCACCCGGATCGCCGAGTTGAGCGCCGAGATCGCCCACGGCATAGCGGACGAACGGTACCGGCTGCCGTTCGTCCTGTTCGGGCACAGCATGGGCGGTCTGCTCGCGTACGAGACCGCCCAGATGTTGCGGGACAGGGGCGGTCCGGAGCCGCGGCGCCTGGTGGTCAGTAGCGCGCGCAGCCCGGACCGCTGGAACCGGCTCCGGACATCGTCCCACCTCGGCAGCGATGCCGCCTTGACCACGATGTTACGGGCGCAGGGCGGCACGCCGCCCGAGTTCTTCGATCACCCCGACCTGGTCGCCCGCGCCATTCCGATCCTGCGGGCGGACCTGGAGGCGTGCGAGCGCTACCGGTACGCCGAACGGCCCCCGCTCACCGTGCCGATCGATGTGCTGGGCGGGCGTGACGACCCCGAGGTCGACGAGGCTGACCTGCTCGGCTGGCGGAGGCACAGCACCGCGCCATCGTCGCTGCACGTGTTCGACGGGGGCCACTTCTACCAGGAGAGTTCGACGGACGCGATGTTCACCGTACTCACGGCCGTATTGTCCGGCATCTGCCTGCCTCGCCACTCCTCCTCGTGACCCGGCACCTCGCTGCCCCGCTGATCGGTCCTCGACCGGTCAGCGGGTCGTAGCGGGTTGCGGCGTCACCGGGCGGCGGTCGTTGCGCGCCGCGAGGTACAGCGGGGCGGCGACGGCCAGGATGATCGCACCGATCACCATCGCCGCGCTCAGGCTGATGGCGTCGGCCAGCGCGGTCAGCGTGACGAGTCCGAGTGCGGCGGCCGGCTGCGAGACCATCGAGTTCAGCGACAACACGGTGGCGCGCTCGTCGGTGCCGACCTGGCGGTGCAGCAGCGCGTTGTGCAGCGGGTTCGACGCGCCGTGCACGAGATAGCAGGCGAGGAACGCGGTGATGATGCCGGCGAGCCCGCCGAACAGTGCCATCGCGGCGACGGCGAGCCCCTGCAGGACCCGCATCAGGGCGGCGGCGAGCGGCGTGCCGACGCGTTCCGCAACCGGGATGATCAGAGCCGCGCCGGCTGCCGAGGCGATCCAGGCGAACGCTGTCAACGGCCCCATCAGCGAGGCGATCTGTTCCGTGTCTCCGGTTACCGCGGTCAGCCGGACCGCGGTAAGCGTCTCGAAGCTGACCATCCCGAATCCCCACAGGATCTCCACGGCGAGCAGGCAGATCAGCACACGGGAGCGGGTCATGAGCCGCGTTGCACTGGCGACCGTCCGTCCGAATCGGACCGACGGGCGGTCTCGTCCGGACCGTTCCGGCCGGTTCCGCGGCTCCTCGCGCAGCAGGACCGTCACGAACCCGAGCTCGATCACCCGCACCACGATCGCGATGACGACCGGCGTGACGATGCCGGGAACGCCGGGAATCGGCTGAACCGCAACGAGGAGGCCGCTCAGCAACGAGCCCGCGCCGATGGCGATGCTCATCACGGTGCCACCCAGACCGAGTCCGCGCTCGATGGAGGTGTCCGGGTCCCGGGCCAGGGTGCTGTCCACGAACCAGGCATCGAGCGGTCCGCTGTCGAGGGCCCGATAGACGCCCTGGATCAGGAAGTAGACGGCGAAGGCGGCAACCGACGACGCGAAGGCGAACAGCAGCAGGGAGCAGATGTTGACCGCGGAGGCGAAGAGCAGTACCGGTCGCCGACCGAACGTGTCGGCCGCGCCACCCGTCGGCACTTCGAGGCAGAGGATCGTCAGTCCCTGGATCGCCATGACCACGCCGAGTTGGCCGAGGCTGAGTCCACGCTGAAGCGGCAGGAGCACCAGCACCGGAATGATCAGGCCGCTGGGGAACCACCGAAGGGCGAGCAGGATCAGATAGTCGCGGCGGATCCTCGAGGCGTTGGTCGGCGGTGGCACAGCATTCCCTCCTTCGATCGGTGCACCCATCGAGCGCACGGGTTGGCCCTCGCCGGAACACGAAGGGGGAGCCGAAGCGCCGGTCAACCGCCTGACGCGGTCGGCGGCAGCGGCGCGATGATCAGAGTGATGTCGATCGGTACGGCACCCTCGGGCCGGCTCGCGGTGTCGCCGAGCGGACGGCGCTGCACCCAGAGCGAGATGAGGGCCTCCCAGGCGCGGTGCAGCTCGGCCAGCTCGTCGACGGTCAAATAGGCGAGGTTCTGTGAGACCCCGGTGTGCTCACTCCAGCGGGAATCCATCTCCGGGCGGCGTTGCTGCCACTCGGCCAACTGAGCGGCGCTGCGCTCCAGCACGAACCGCTCCAACATGCTCAGTCCCTCGTGGCCCTCGGCTGTCTCGCCGGGCTCCCAGTCCTGGGAAACGGCGGTCACCCGCCACGGGCGCTCCCGGTTGTCGCTGCGGCCGGCCTGCTCGACGAAGCCGTACTTCCCGAGCTGGCGCAGGTGATGGGAGGCGAGCGCCTGGCTGATCCTCAGCGCGCGCGCGGCCGTCGCAGCCGTCATGGTGCCCTCACGGCCGACGAGTGCGTGGAGCTTGAGTCGAAGCGGGTGGGCCAGAGCGCGCATGGCTACCGGGTCGCCGATGACGCGCCGCCGCCCACTTTCCAAGGACATGCTTGGAGTCTCCTCGCTTTCTGCCGAATGTCAAGCAGATGCTTGGGAATCTCCCGCCCGGCGGGCTGCGGGCGGGCGGCGAACCTGGCCGGCCTTCTCCCGCGCCTGGCAACGCAGCAGATCATGGATCACCTGGTCGGTGCCGTCATCACGCCACAGGGCGAAGTAGTAGTAGGTGGCGGACTTCGGCGGCAGGTCGTGCGGCAGGTACGCCCACTGACACCCGGTCCGGTTCTGGTAGAAGATCGCGTTCACGATCTCCCTCAGCTCGTAGCGACCCTGATGCCCCGACACCGACGGGTGGCGGTCCTTCCACGCCTGCAGGAACGGTCCGACCACCGCCCACTGCTCATCGGTCAGGTCACTCGGATACGCCGCACGCTCACCCATGATCAGCCCAACGCGGCCGGACCCCACCGGTTACGACCACGGCTCACATTCCGCGCCAGGCCAAGGTGAACGATGAATCTCTCGCCGCTTCACGCTGAGGAGCCTCTCGTGCCGACCGGATCCCGGGCGGTCAGCCCGGGACCCTACAGGTAGCCTGATTTCAGGCGAGTGGAATAGCGCCGATAAGGCGCAACCCGTGTTGGGTATCGGTTCGTGTCGATCCTAGGACACGTTATTTCCCCACGAAGCGTGATTTCTCTTCGCGTTTCGAGCAATCCCCGTCCCGTTGGACGGGGATTTTTGCTGTGGTGGCGAGGAAGCTCCCCGCCGGGGTGAGCGGGTAGATCGCGGGCTCGACTTCGATGGTCCACGCGTGGTGGTCACACACAATGATCATGTTGTTGGTGCTGCGGTGGTGCCGGCGAGCGGATCGGTCGTGCTCCGCTCAGTTCGTTGCGTCCTTTCCAACCCGGCGCTCTGTTTGTGCCCACAGGCGTGATGACATGCGGCTCTTTGTCTTCTTCCCGCCTGCACCTGCGGTCGCAGCGGTGCGGTGCTGTGGTTGTCTGGTGAAGATCGGCCCGGCGCGTTCAGCACGGTCCGACCGACTCGCCACGATCGCCGCCGTTCATGGCCCGTGCGCCAAGCGCAGCAGGGCTGTCTCACACATCGTGTCCGAGGTGCCGGTCAGTGACGGCGGCAGGATCGGGGCTGCCGTGCCCGCGGGGGCCGCGGCGGAGTTGATGCCCGTGGCTGCATGACGTCCAGTGCGTCGGGCCACACCGCTGGCGTGGTGAGGGCGGTCGCGGTCAGCTGGTCAGGTCGCGGCGGTTGAATGCCGCTACGGCGCCGGTCAGCAGGACCGCGGTGGTGGCGGTCAGGATGGTCAGGTCGGCCCATTGGAAGCCGTTACGCAGGGGTTCTCCGCCGATGTAGTAGTGGAAGGGGGAGGCGTAGCGGAGGGCGTCGGCGCCGATCTGGCTGGCGAAGGTGCTGGCGGCGTAGGTGAGGACGGCGATGCCCGCGCTGCCGGCGAGGGCGGCGGGTCGGCTGCCGGTGGCCGCGCCGACGGTCATCGCGACCGTCCCGAAGACGATGATCAGCAGGGCCAGGGCGAGACACTGGGCGGTGAACTCGCCGACGGTGATGCTGTCGAGTTGTGCGCCGGGCCGGATGGCCAGCAGGGCCAGCAGGACCACCACCGCGATGAGGATGGCGCTGACGGTGAGCGCGGCGAAGCGGTGCAGCAGCAGCCGGGTGCGGCTGACCGGGTGGGCGAGGAGTAGGTCGAGGTAGCCGGCTTCCTCATCGCCGGCGACTGCGCGGGTGCCGGTGACGATGCCGAAGATGACGGCGACCAGGGGCACGATGATGCCGAACACGCTGGAGCCGAGATACCCGGCGGCGGAGGAGAGGTCCTCCATCCGCAGCGCCTGCCGCAGCCCGGGGGAGAAGCCTTGGACGGTCTGTCCCATCGCGCGGTCGGCGACCTGGGGATAGAAGCCGGCATACATCGCTGCGAGCAGGGCGATGCCGGCGGTGAAACCGGCCAGGGCCCGCCGGCCGTCCCACAACGTCTTGGTCAGCAGGTTAGGCATGCGTGGTCTCCTTGCTTGCAGCGTCGGGCTGGTAGTAGGTGAGGAACAGCTGTTCCAGGTCGGGTTCGGTGGCACGGAGGCTCACGACCCGCTGCTGGGCGAGTACGCGGATGAGCCCGTCGGGGCTGCCGGCGAGGCGGAACCTCGCGGTCGGGCCGTCAGCGGTCAGGCCGGTCACCTCCGGCAGGGCGGCGAGTGCGGTGTCATCGACCGGGTCGGCGAAGGTGACCAGGAATTCGTGCACGCTGCGGTCGCGGAGTCGAGCCACCGTGTCGAGGGCGACGAGCTGGCCGTCGCGGATGATGCCGACCCGGTCGGCGACCGCCTCGACCTCGCTCATGATGTGCGAGGACATGAACACGGTCTGCCCGTCGGCTCTGGCTTCGCGGACCAGGTCGAGGAACGTCTGCTGCACCAGGGGGTCCAGCCCGGACGTCGGCTCGTCGAGGATCAACAGTTCGGGGCGGTGCATGAATGCCTGTACCAGGCCGATCTTCTGCCGGTTGCCCTTCGACAGGGTCTTGATCCGCGCGGTCAGATCCAACTCCAACCGCCCGGCCAGCTCGCCGATGCGGGCCTTCGGCACGCCTCCGCGCAGGTCGGCCAGGAACGTCAGGCACTCACCGACGCGCTGGCGGGGGTTGACCACGAACTCCCCGGCGAGATACCCGATCCGCCGGTGCAGCGCCACCGCGTCCCGGCGCGGGTCGTGCCCGAACACCAGCGCGTGTCCGCTGGTCGGTCGGATCAGGTCCAGTAGCACGCGGATGGTGGTCGACTTGCCAGCCCCATTCGGACCCAGGTAGCCGAACACCTCACCCTCGGCGACGGACAGGTCGAGGCCGCGCAGTCCCGTGCGGCGGCCGTAGGTCTTGGTCAGCTTCTCCAGCTGGATCACATCAGCCATGGCTTGCAGAGTATCGAATGTTCAAAGATTTCTGAAGATTGCAAGATGTTAGGCTTCTGGTCGATCGAGCGCGGGAGGGCGCGGATGGCTTTGAGTGGTCCAGCGGAGAAGTTGGCACTGACCCTCGCCGAGGGCGGGTTGCAACGGATGACGGCGCGAGTGCTGGCGGCGTTGCTGTTCACCGAGCAGGAGACGATGACCGCTGGCGAGATCGCGGACACCCTGGCCATCAGTTCCGGCAGCGTGTCCACCGCCATCAAGTCCCTCGGAACCGTCGGGTTGATCGAGCGAGTGCCCGCTCCGGGTAGTCGCCGCGAGCACTTCCGGCTTCGTGACGGCGCGTGGGCGACCCTCATGTCCGGCCAGAACGCGATGATCGGAAGCATGCGGGAAGCCGCCGAAGAAGGCATCACGGTGGCCGGCGTGGGCAGCCTCGCCGCAACCCGCCTTACCGAGATGCGCGACTTCTACGACTACCTCTGGCGTGAACTGCCGGCGCTCATCGACAGATGGCGGGACAAGAAGGACGATCAGTAAGTCCCCACTGCGCGCCGACATGGTTAACCACGGGATCCTGGCCGGGTTTGACGTGATGACCGAGTGAGCCCACGCACGCTGGAGGGTGATCATTGCCGATATGAGCGGACCGGATCTTCGGGCGGAGCCAGAGATGCAGGGTGGGGCAGATCGGCGGTTGGCCCGGTCGGCGAACTGGGAGCGGCTCACCGCAGCGCCGTTGACGGTGTTGTCGATGGTCTTCCTCGGGGTGTACGCGGCGCCGATCCTGCGCACCGATCTGGCGCCGGCGTGGCGGGACGCCTGCGCTGTGACGTCGGTCGTCATCTGGTTGCTGTTCTGGCTCGACATGCTGGTACGCCTGAAGCTGGCCACCGACCGGCGTCGGTTCCTGCGGGGCCACCTGTTCGACCTCGTCGTGCTGGCACTACCGGTGCTGCGCCCCTTGCGCGCCGTACGGCTGATCATGGTGGTGTTGACGATCAGCCGGCGCACGGAGGTCTGGGCGCGGGGCCGACTCGCCGTCTACGTCGCCACCACCACCGTGCTGCTGGTTCTGGTGTCCGCGCTCGCGGTGTTGGATGCCGAACGGTCCGGGGCCGATCCGAACATCACGTCGTTCGACGACGCCCTCTGGTGGGCGACAGTCACCATCACCACCGTCGGGTACGGCGACCACTACCCGGTCACCTCGATGGGGCGGTTCGTCGCGCTCGGGTTGATGATCGGGGGGATCGGTCTGATCGGTTTCGTCACGGGTTCGCTAGCGACCTGGATCGTGGAGCGGGTCGCTTCAGCCTCCGAGCAGCCGGCCGCCGCGACGAGCGCGGACGTCGCGGCGCTGCGGGCGGAGATCGCGGCGCTGCGTCAGCACATCGAGGCGGCTGCGCCGAAAGGATTCTTGACCGAGCCGGACGGGCGGGCACCCGCACCGAGGCCCTCGCCATGACCGCTCGACTCCTCACCGGTGCGCCGGCTGGTCAGAAGTGTTTACCTTCCTGTGTCGGCTGCCGTCGAGCAGTCTGGCCAGACGAACGAGTCCGGCCTGGTTGGCCGCCGTGACCCGCGCAGCACACACCGCCTCCGGTTCGGTATCGCCCTCAATGACCTTCCACCGATGGAGGCGGGCACCGTATCTCGACCCCCGTGCTAGCGAGGGGTGAGGTGGGACCATGAGCCCGGCCACCGCCCGCCTGTCTGCCCTGCGCGGCTGGATGCTTGTCGCGGCCATGACCGCCCTCGCGCATCCGGCCGTCCTCCTGTTCGGCTTGGCCGTGCTCGCCGCTGTGGCGGTCTTCCGCGACTGGGTGCCGTTCGTGTGGATCGTGCTCCCGGTGCTCGCATTCAACGTGATCCCCTTGTTGACGCATCGGCCACGATTCACCGGTCACGCCGTGCGTCCGGCCGATGAGCCCGAGCTGACCACCCTGGTGCGGCAGGTTGCCGAGCGCCTCGGCTTTGGCTTTCCGCTGCTCGCGCGGATCGTGGCCGAGCCGGAGGTCGCCGTCCTGCCCACCCGGACGTCGGGGTTTCGTACCTTCACCCTCTTCCTGGGTCTGCCGCTGGTGCGCCGGCTCACCGCTGCCGAAATCGCCGCCCTCGTGGCACGCGAGTTCGCTGAAGAACAGCATGCCGGGGACCGGCGGACCCAACTGCTGCTTCGCGCGCGGGGATCCCTGGTGGCCAGCATCGAGAACCGCCTCCGGGCTCCGGCCGTCCTGGTCGAGCGGTTGCTGCGGGCGAGCCGGGCTCGGGTCTGGCCGCTGGTCTTGGCCGCGGATGCCGATGCCGCCGCGGTTGCCGGCACGCCGGCCATCCGCGGTGCTCTCGTCGAGATCGGCATCATCGATGCGGCCTTCCACGCGCTCGGCGACACCTGGACGGAGGTGCTGGGCGAGGACGGGAACTACCCGGAGGACCTGTACGAAGCACTCGACGCGGCACTCGCCGATCCGTACGTCGCGCCGCGCCTAGCCGCCGCTGCTACTGCGGCCGACGAGGACGACCCGATGGGCATCGCGATCGAGCCCCCGCTGGCCGTCCGACTCGCCGCGCTACCCGAGCACCTCGGCCTCGGCTGGGACGCGAGCTCACCGGTGCCCCTGCGGAACGCCGACACGCTGGAGCGATGGTGCGTGCGGGACCTCGTCAGCGCACACGAGGTTCCGGACGAGCCTCGACCGGTTCGTCTCCTCGACCTCGCACCAGACCGCTTCGAGGCGAGCACGCGGGAGGTCGCGTCGCGTCTCATGCAGGTGACGGGTCAGGATTCCGTACGCGCCGCGGTGGCCATCGCGGCCGACGCCGTGGCGGACAGCACGTGGGCGCAACTGGCTCGGGCGCTCGACCCGGAGACGGGAAGGCTGCCAGCGCCGATGCGGGCCGCCGCGGCACGCGCCGTTCTGGTCGGCTACGTCGGGCATGTGATCAGCGGGGCGCTCCAGGAGGCCGGGTGGCCACGTGCCAGCCGGTGGACATCGAGCGTGCTGGTCGACCCCGCCGGTGGGCTGCTCGACGTCGAGGAACTGGTGGAGTACGTCGTCGACAGCGGTGATCCGGCTCGGGTACGGCAACTGCTGCCGCGCTTCACAGCGTGGGCCGTGCGATGAATGGTCAGAGGCCGGTTCTGCGCGTCGCGCTTCTGGCGCTCGCCGCCACCATGCTCGCGTTCGCCATTGTCGGGAGCGTCCTCGGCTGGAAGGGGTACCGGTACGCCAGCGCGCAGGCACGAGCCACTGCGGTGGTCGAGGGCATCGTCGTCGAGGACGGGATCGGGGACCTCGACGACATCCGTGTCCGATGGGTGGACCAGGCGGGCCAGGAACACGTGCAGCGCTTCGGCATCTACGACACCGACCGGTACACGAAGGACCGACTGTTCCCGGTCGCGTACGACCCGGCCGAGCCCACGCCCCGTGGCTTCCCGGCCGACCCGGACGAGACCAGCAACGAGGACGATCTGACGGTTCCGATCGTGATCTCGGGCTTCGTGGCCGTATTGGTCGTGCTGACCTGGGCGCTACGTGGCATCCTGTTCCGACGAGCCGCGGGTCGGCCGAGTTCTCTCCTGGAGGCATCGGTACTCGCCGGCGACAGACCGGACGGCCCACCGATATCGGTCGGTAACAGCACCTGGATCGCCCTCGCAACGAACAGACACCGCGGTCCCGACCGCTGGCAGCGGGTCATGTGGCACCCGGTCGTGGACTCGGTGAGCGGCACCGTTCACGTCACGGTCCACGGCGACGTCTCGACAAAGCGCCGAGTGGTCATCGAGATGCCGGGCCAGGTGCGGCTGGTGCCGATTGGCCGGCTACGACATCAGCCGCCGAAGCGAGTGGTGCTGGACGAACGAGCCGACGTCAGTGACGCGCTCCGCGACCTCGTCATCCTCCCGGCCGGGGCGTCGCCGCCCCGGGCTCGACCATGGTGGTGGCGCGCGGCGGTCTTCGCCCTGGTAGGAGCAGCATTCGGCGGGATATGCGGCGTGTTGTTCCTCGGCAGCGGCACGGGCGTCCCGCTGGCCGCCGTTGTGGGCGCGGCACTGCTGATCAACGTCTGGGCATCTACCGGAGCTGAGCCTTGAATCCTGGCCCACCGCCGCCTCGATGCCGGTGAGATGAGCAGGAGGAGAAGCCCGAGGGTAGCCATCGACCCCGCAATCGTTCAGGAGCGCCCCGGCAAGCCCGCAGAAGACGGAACCGTGACCGGCATCTAACGTCCACTGACGGACAGTGGCGTGCTAATCGGTGGTGGCGAAACGTTCGACGTTGTCCAGGGTGCCGACGACGAGGATGAGGTCGCCGTAGGCGAGGACGGTCTCGGGGGTGGCGTAGGTGAAGGCGCGGGGTTTGCCGCCGGGTACCGCTGCCTGGGGTTTGACGGCCACGACGGTGACGCCCCATTTGCTGCGGAGGCGGGATTCGCGTAGTGGCAGGCCGACGATGTCCCGGGGTGGGGTGGTCTTGATGACGGCGAAGTCGGCGTCGACTTCGACGTAGTCGAGGATTCTCCCGGAGAGCAGGTGGGCGACGCGTTCGCCCATGTCGTGCTCGGGTGCGACGACGTGGTGGGCGCCGACGCGGGTGAGGATGTTGCTGTGCTGGCCGCTGATTGCTTTGGCCCAGATGTCGGGGATGCCGAGTTCGGCCAGCAGGCTGGTGGTGAGGATGCTGGCCTGGATGTCCGTGCCGATGGCCACCACGGCGCGGTGGAACTCGGCCAGGCCAAGTTGCCGCAGGGCTTCGATGTCGGTGGAGTCGGCGGTGACGACGTGTGGCAATTGTCCGGAGAGGGCCTGGACGGCCTTCGGGCGGTGGTCGATGCCGAGAACCTCGGTTCCTCGGCTGACCAGTTCCAGGGCCAGGGCGGAGCCGAACCGGCCCAGCCCGATCACGACCACGGGTTCGGTGCGTGCCTCAGCCAACGATCGTCCTTTCCTCGGGTAACTCGAAGCGGCGGTTGCGTTCGCGCAGCGCCAGCGCCGAGGCCAGGGTTAGCGGACCGACCCGGCCGGCGAACATCAGCACCACCAGCAGCAGGTCCGCCTGCGGCGGTAGGTTTCCGGTGATGCCGGTGGACAGGCCCACGGTGGCGAACGCGGACACCGCCTCGAACAGCACCACGTCGAGCCGGTACGAGGTGATAGCCAACAGCGCGAAGGTGGCGGTGACCACCGCGCCGACCCCGAGCAGGGCGACCGCGAGCGCCTGGCGCTGGTTGCTCGCGGGGATGCTCCGCCGGCCGACGTTGACGTGGAGCTCGCCGCGCATCTCCGACCAGAGCACGAATGCCAGCAGCCCGAAGGTGCTGACCTTGATCCCGCCGGCGGTGCCGGCGCTGCCACCGCCGATGAACATCAGCACGTCGCTGGCGAGCAGGCTCTCTGGCCGCATCCCGCCGATGTCGACGCTGTTGAACCCGGCCGTGCGGGTCATGGCCGAGGCGAAGAACCCGGCCAACAGTTTCTCCCCGCCGCCGAGCGGGCCGAGGGTACGCGGGTTGGAGAACTCGGCGAGGGTGAGCACAAGGGTGCCGAGCACGAGCAGCGTACCCGTGAGGGCGAGGGTGATGCGGGTCAGCACCGACCAGAGCGCGGGGCGGCGCCAGCCTTTGAGCAGTTCGAACACGACCGGAAAGCCCAGCCCGCCCAGGATGACCGCGGCGGCGATGGGCAGGCAAATCCAGGGGTCGGTGGCGTAGCCGACCAGGCTGTCGGCGTTGGTGGAGAAGCCCGCGTTGTTGAACGCCGACACCGCGTGGAACACCCCGTCGTACAGCGCCTCGCCGAACGGCTCGTCATAGCCGGTGATGAACCGGAGCGTCAACACCACCGCGACGACGGCTTCGCTGGCGAGGCTGAACAGCACGATCCGGCGGACCACCGCGCGCACGTCGGTGAGGTCGAGGCTCTTCGTCTCCGCCTGTGCCAGGAACCGGGCCCGTAGGCCAAGTCGCCGCGACAGCAGCACGGTGAACAACGTCGCCAGCGTCATGATGCCCAGGCCGCCGGCCTGAATGAGCAGCAGGATCACCGCTTGGCCGAAGCTGGACCAGTAGCTGCCGGTGTCGACGGTGACCAGGCCGGTCACGCACACCGCCGAGGTCGCGGTAAAAACCACATCCATCAGTTCGGCGCGCTGGCCGGAACGGGTGGCCACGGGCAGCGACAACAGGCCGGTACCGACCGCCACCGCCGTGCCGAAGCCGACCGCGATGACCTGCGCGGGATGCCACAGTCGCCTACTTCGCCGCTGCCACGTCGGCACCGGGTCTAGCATCCGTCGGCCGCGCCGGTGCGCCGGGTGCCCACGCCGGCGCCCCTAGCGCGCAGGCTCGCCGGGGTCGTCTGGCTGGTCCGGATCATGAACCGCATGCTCTCACGGCCGTTCGGGACGGTCGCCCCACCCATCAGCTCACCGCGCGGACCGGTGGGCTACAGCCGCAGGTCGCGTCTCCGGTATGTCGCCAGGCCGACCAGGAGGGCCAGGGCCGCCACCGCGACCATGGCGGCCATCGCCGGCCAGTCCGGCGTCGTCGAGGGCACGGCCGCGAGATGGGTGTACGGCGAAAGCCCGCGTACCCAGCCCGGCGCGTCGACGCTGTCGGCGACGACCGTGAGCAGGAACCCACCAGCGGTCGGCACCACGCCCCACGCCACCACACCCTGCGTCGTGTGACCGAGTGTGACGACCGCTGCGGCGAGGCTGAGCAGCACGACCGGGAGGACGTTCCAGGCGCCGGCGAGCGCCGCCGGCAGTGGCAACCCGGCACCGACCAGGTTCGAGCCCAGCCATGCGGCCACTGCGGCGACGGTGACGAGGACCGCCGCGCCCGCCGTGGTGGTGAGGATCTCGGCGCCGAGCAGCCGGACGCGGGTGGTCGGCCCGGCGTGCAGCAGGGTCAGGCGGCCGCTGGTCTCCGCTGCGGCGAACGCGCCGAGACGGACGGCGGTGAACGCGCCAACCGGTATGGCGAGCAGGGCGAAGAGCGTGGCCGCGTACCCGCGGACGGTGTGCAGGCCGGCGAAGCCGGCCTGCGCCGCCAGGTCCGCGAAGCGCGGATTGTCTGCGAGGAACGTCGTCAGCGACTCGGCGAGCAGACCGATCAGCAGGAAGTACCCGCCGACCCCGGTCGACCAACCCGCCAACGACCGCAGTAGCCGTCGAACGCTGAAGGCCGTTACCGAGCCGAGCAGCCGCAGCCGTGCCGGCCGTCCGGAAGCGGGGGAGAGGAGTCCTTCCCGGACGTCCCGCCGCCGCATCAGGGCGAGCGCGCCGACGGTGAGCGCGATCGCGGTGAACCCGAGAACGGCCAGGGGCGCCAACCGGTCGTTCCGGTACGGACCGACCAATGCCAGTGGACCGTATGGTGGCAGCCAGCGCAGCCAACCGAGGACGGTGACTCCGTCGCCGACCATCCGTGTCAGTAGTCCCACCCCGAGAAACGCCAGCGTGGCTCCGGTCGCCGCGGACCTGGCCGGGAAGACCTGCGCGGCGAGGGCCGCCGCCGCGACCGCCACCGCACCGGCCAACGCCAGACCGGTGACGTGTACGACCGCCCCCCGCACCGGCGTGCCGACCGAGGCGAGCGCCGTGGCGAGCGCCGCCCCCACAAGGATCATCGCGGCCGTCAGCACCGCGAGGTGCCGGGCGAGTAGTGCGCTGCGGCCCAACCGTCCGGCGAGCAGCAGGTCCCAGCGACCGGCTTCCTCCTCGCCCCGGGTGACGCGGGTGGTGACGAGCGCTCCCCACACCGACAACAGCACAGCAAGGACGGTGCCGGTGCGCCAGACCGTGAAACCGCCGACGGTGTCGAGGCCGACGGGCTCGCCGAACAGGGTGCGGATCGCCGGATTACCGGCCAGCGCGGCGAGGGCCTCGGCGCCGCCACCGTCGCTGATCGTCTCGGTGTAGGTGACGGCGACGAGCACCGACATGCCGACCACCACGGTGAGCACGATGGCCGTTCCACGACGTACCTGCCGGACGACCAGGCGGGTAACGGTCCCACCAGCGCTCGCGCGGACCGGCCGGGCATGCTCCGGTGCGACGATGACGGTCATCGGGACGTCTCCCCGTAGTAGCCGAGGAAGATCTCCTCCAGGCTCGGCTCCCGGACGGTGAGCGCGGTGACGTCGGTGGCGGCGAGGGCGCGCAGTGCCGGTGCCGGCGGTCCGGTCATCGTGAAGCGGAGCATGCCGCTGTCCTGAGCGACGAGTTCCACCCCGGCTACGTCGCGCAGGTCGGGTACGGAGCCGCTGAACCGGGCGGTCACCTCGGTGCGCCGCAGCCGGCGCAGTGCACTGACGCCCGCGACGTCGACGAGTCGACCACTGCGCAGGATGGCCACCCGGTCGCAGACCGCTTCGACCTCGGCGAGCTGATGCGAGCAGAGGAAGACGGTTTGCCCATTGTCCCGGGCGACCGCGACAGCACGGCGGAACTGAAGCTCCATCAGCGGGTCCAGGCCGCTGGTCGGCTCGTCGAGGACCAGCAGTGGGGCGCGGGTGGCGAACGCCGCGATCAGGGCGACCTTCTGCCGGTTACCGGTGGAATAGGCGCGAGCCGGGGTGGACAGATCGAGCGCGAAGCGTTCGACCAACTCGTCCCGGTAAGCGCGATCGACCGCCGGCCCGGTCGCGGCGAGTAGCTCCAGGGTCTCCGCGCCGGTGAGCTGCGGCCACAGCGCCACGTCGGCCGGCACGTACGCCAGCAGCCGGTGAGCCGCGGAAACGTCCCCGGCATCGGCGTCGAAGATCCAGGCCTGGCCGGCGGTGGGCCGGGCCAGTCCGAGCAGGAGCCGGATCGTGGTGGACTTCCCGGCACCGTTCGGGCCGAGGAACCCGAACACCTCGCCCGCCGGCACGTCGAGGTTCAGCTCGTCCAGGGCCAGCAGTTTGCCGTAGCGTTTGGTCAGGCGATGGGTGCGGATGGCGGACGCAGTCATACGGTCCCTCCGGTCGACGACGTTGCACGACTGCCGACCAGGCTTCCCGGCACACCGGCCATCACGGTACTCCGGTATGTCACCTCGGGGATAGGGCAGCGAATCCGGCTGGCGCTGGCCGTAGTCGCGTCTCGTGTCGGTGGCCGTTACGATCACCGGGATCCGTGGAGCGCCGGGAAGTCTGGTCGGCACCGTGCTGGTTCGCGCTCTCGGAGGGGTTTCCTTGCTGCTGCTGTGCTTCGCCGCCGTCCTGCTGGCCGCTGTGCTCGTCTCGGCACTGGCACACCGCACCATCCTGTCCACCGCGGCGCTGTTCCTGCTTGCTGGGTTTTTGCTCGGCGAGGACACCACCGGTGTGCTGCACCTGCGCGCCGACTCGCCGATCGTGGCGCAACTCGCCGAGCTGGCGCTGTTCGCGGTGCTGTTCACCGACGGGATGCGGGTCGGTTGGGCAGACCTCCGCTCGGCGTGGCGGCTGCCCGGACGCGCACTCGGTTGGGGACTACCGCTCACCCTGCCGATCACCGCGGTGCTTCCGCCGCCGACATTGGCAACTCGACCAGGGGGATTGCCAGCCCTGGGAGCCTCTCGGCCGGTCGCTGAGAGTGTCACATCCCAGCGGTAACTTCGGCGCGGTGGCCAATGGGGGAGCAAGTCGTCCGTGGCAGCACCGAAGAAGTACCCCGACGAGCTACGTCATCGCGCTCTGCGCTTGTATCGCGAGTCGTCGGACTCGAAGCGCGGGTCGAACTACACGCAAACGCTCCCGACGAAGCCGGTGCACCGGGCCGGTGGAGCTCTCGCGGGTCACAGTGATGGCATCGAGCTGCGGCTGCGCCGTCGCCTTGGGCCCGATCCCAGGTCGTGTCGCCGCCGCAGGTGCGGCGCTGGCGATTGAGGAAGCAGCCCACTGCAACAACCAAGATCAGCCGTCAATGTGACACCGCCGACCCCTGGTGCCGGAGAAGCGGGATCCCGGACCTAGGCCGAACTTCGGTGGCGGCTCCCGGTTGTCACGACGGGCCGAGGCCGTTGAGGAAGGTCTCCACGACCAGGTCGGCCGCCCGTGGGGGAGCCGTTTCGGGGAAGTGATGGGCGGCGGTCTCCACCAGTTGGTCGAGGACCGCCCGCGCCCAGGCCGGGGAGGTGTCGGGGCGAAGGTAGCCCTCATCGGAAGCGCGTTTGAGGAAGTCATTCAGTCGCTGACTCTGCTGCTGACGTCGTCTGTCGGCGGCGGGATCCGCGCGCATCATGTGGCGCGTGTCGACGGGCCAGTCACGGCTGACCGGAATGATCCCTTCCACGTAGCGGTGCAATGCGACCGCTACCGGCGCCTCCGTAAGCCGCGAGTCGTCGAGGACTCGCTCCGCCGAGTCGAGCTTGGCCTGGAAGACGGCGCTGAGCAGGGCTTCGCGATTGGCGAAGCGGCGGTGAACGGTGGTGCGGTCCACTCCCGCCGCGCTGGCTATGGCGGAGATCGAGGTGCTCGGGTCCTCCGCCAGCAGGCGGGCCCCGGTGCGCAGGACGGCAGCGAGGTTGCGGGCGGCGTCAGCTCTCATGATAGCTCCAAGCGTAACAGTGGTAGTAGATAACCTCACGATCATCCTCATAGAGGAGCTGCTCAAGTCAGTTAGTGCTACAGTCAAGTGGTGGTTAGGTGAGAATCTGCTACGCACATCTCGTGGCACAGGCAGGCTGAATCCGAGTGGGTTCAGTTCTAGACAGAAGGAGGCACCATGGCACGGACATGGCTGATCACCGGCGGTTCCCAGGGTCTCGGGAAGGCCCTGACCCTGGCGGCACTCGGGGCAGGCGATCGAGTTGCGGTGACCTCGCGCAACCCAGATTCGCTGACGGACCTGACTCGGGAGCACCCGGAGCGGCTCCTGACCCTGCCGCTGGACGTCACCTCGCCTGAGGCGTGCCGCGACGTGGTCGCGGCGGCCGTCGACAAGTTCGGCTCCCTCGACGTGGTGATCAACAATGCCGGTTACGCCGCCAGCAGTTCGGTGGAGGACTTCCCGGAGGATGAGTTCCGGGCACAGGTCGACGCAAACCTGTACGGAACCGTCAACGTGACCAGGGCGGCGCTGCCCGTCCTGCGCCGCCAGCGCGCCGGACACATCGTGCAGATCTCGTCCATCGGCGGGCGGGTCGGCGGCACCCCAGGCCTCAGCGCCTACCAGACGGCGAAATTCGGCGTCGAGGGCTTCTCCGAGGTGCTGGCGAACGAGGTCGCCCCGTTGGGCATCAAGGTGACGATCGTCGAGCCGGGCGGCATCCGTACCGGTTGGGCCGCCGGGGCCGCGACCGCCTCCGGCCAGCTCAGCAAGGGCTACGAGCAGACCGTCGGCGCGTGGTTGGAGCGGTTCGCGGCCTACGCCGGCAACGAGCCTGGTGACCCGGCCCGGATGGCAAAGGCGATCGTCGACATCCTCGACGTGCCGGAGCCCCCTCGCCGACTGCTGCTCGGCAGCGACGCCCTGGAGATCGCGTTGCAATCGGGCGACGAGCGCAACACGGAGGCCCGGACGTGGGCCGAGGTCAGTCGTTCCACGGACCACCCGGTTGAGTCCTGACCGCCAGAGCCCGGCGACCTGCGGACTGTTCGTGGCCGAGCATGCGCTCAGGCCGCTTGTCGCGGCTCGGTGTGGAGGGCGCAGCCGTGCCCCGAAATTCCGTGAAAGTGTGGGTGAGACGCAATGACAAAGACACTCTTGGTGACCGGAGCGGGCGGAGGCCTCGGTCGGCACCTGGTCGATGCCGGGCTGCAGGCCGGGCACAACGTGCTTGCGACGGATTTGACCACCGACGTCCTGCCGGTGCCCGACCAACAGCAGGACCGGTTGCGCGTACTCGCAGTCGACGTGACCTCCAGCGCTGACGCACAGACGGCGGTCCAGTACGCGGTCAGCGAGTTCGGCCGCCTCGACGTGCTGGTGAACAGCGCCGGATACCGCAGCGTCGGCTCGATTGAAGACATGCCGGAGGACGAGTTTCGCCGGATCGTCGAGATCAATTTCTTCGGTGCGGTCAACATGGTGCGGGCCGCCCTGCCGGTGTTACGCCCACAGCGCTCCGGCAGCATCGTGAACGTCTCGACGATTGGCGGCCGACGCGCCCAGGCCGGCCTGGCGGCATATCAGGCGGCCAAGTGGGCGCTGGGCGGTTTCACGGAGATCCTCGCCCGCGAGGTGGAGACGATCGGCATCCACGCCACCCTGGTCGAGCCGGGCGGCATTCGGACGCCGTGGGCGGCTGCCCCGATGTCCGTGCCGCCCATGCAGGACGAGTACGACGAGACAGTTGGCGCCTTCGTACGGACGTACCATAACAATCCGGACGTGCAGCGCGGCGATCCAGCAAAAATGGCGCGGGTAATCCTGCGGATCACGGAGGAGCCGCAGCCGCCGGCGCGGCTCCTCCTGGGCTCGGACGCGGCCTGGCTCGCGCCATTGATCGCCGAGGCCCGGGCCACGGAGGACGCCGCGTGGCGCGAGGTGAGCCAATCCACGGATCTCGACGGTCTCGGCGACTTCACCGAGACCTCGGTCGCCAAGATGGTCCGCCCCCCAACTTCCCCAATCAGCTAGGGCGCACGCCCCACCGCGCCTGACGCCCGATTTCCCTCCCCTCACTAGAAAGACGTGACTGATGATTGTTCGCGACAAGCTCTACATCGGCGGTACCTGGATGACGCCCAGCAGTTCGAAGCTGCTGGAGATCCGCTCCCCGCACGACCAGTCCGTGCTCGGCCAGGTGGCCCAGGCCGCCAACGCCGATGTGGACGCGGCTGTCGCCGCCGCCCGCACGGCGTTCGACAACGGGCCGTGGCCGCATACGATCCCGGAGGAGCGCCAAGAGGTCATCCGCCGCTACGACGCGTTACGCGCCGCGCGGGCCGACGAGATTGCGGCAGCGATCTCGGCCGAGAACGGATCGGCCGGCTGGTTCACGAAGGCCGGCCAGCCTTTCCTGACCCGGCAGGTCAACGCCTACCTCAAGGCGGCCGAGGAGTTCGGCTGGGAAGAGGTCGTCGAGCCCTCCGACCTCACGGTGGCTTTCGACACCATCGTTCGGCGCGAGGCGATCGGCGTGGTCGCCGCGGTCATCCCGTGGAACTCGCCGTTCTCCGCCGCCACCGCCAAGCTGGTCCCCGCGCTGCTGGCCGGCAACACCGTGGTACTGAAGGTCTCCCCGGAGAACTCGCTGAGCATGATGCTGCTTGCCGACCTCTGGCACGAGGCCGGCCTCCCCGATGGCGTGCTCAGCATTCTCCCGGCGGACCGGGAGACCAGCGAATACCTCGTCGCGCACCCGGACGTTGACAAGATCTCGTTCACTGGGTCGACCCGGGCCGGCCGTCGTATCGCCTCGATCGCCGGGGAGCACCTCAAGCGGGTTGGCCTGGAGTTGGGCGGCAAGTCCGCCGCCATCATCCTGGCCGACGCCGACCTGCCCGCCGTGATGCAGGGGCTGCGCTTCGGTTCCCTGGGCAACAACGGCGAGGCCTGCATCCTGCAGACCCGGATCCTGGCGCCGCGCAGCCGCTACGACGAGGTCGTCGCGGCGCTGAAGGAGATGGTGGAGTCGCTGAAGGTCGGAGATCCGTCAGAGCCGGACACCTTCGTCGGCCCGATGATCCGGCCGGACCAGCAGCACCGCGTGATCGACTACATCAAGCTGGGTATCGCGGAAGGCGCCCGCCTGGTGACCGGTGGCCCCGAGGTGCCCCAGGGCCTGGAGCAGGGCAACTACGTCACCCCGACCGTTTTCGCCGATGTCACCAACAACATGCGCATCGCGCAGGAGGAGATTTTCGGCCCGGTCCTGGCCGTGATCGCCTACGACGACGAGGACGAGGCAGTGCGGATAGCCAACGACTCCGACTACGGTCTCTCCGGCGGAATCTGGACGACGAGCCCCGAGCGGGCACTGGACATGGCCCGCCGACTGCGCACCGGCACTGTCACATTGAACGGCTCGCCGATTAGCTTCGATGGCCCGTTCGGCGGCTACAAGGCCAGCGGCCTCGGTCGCGAGTACGGCCAGGTCGGCCTGACCGGCTACATCGAGCACAAGACGGTCACCCGCCTGCGGTGACAGCCGACGGCGGGCTTTGAATCGCTGGTGCGCCCCGGTCCCCGCCGGCCGCATCCGTGGCGCTCACCACCTGCGCCCCCGCTCGGCCGCAGGCAAGGTGCCCCAACTCCTCGCGACTTTCGTCGGGCAGGTAATCCAGTGCCAGGCCCCGGAGGAGATAGCCCAGCGGCGGCGCGCAGGTCTCCTTCGAGGATTAGCCTCGGTCTTTCACTAGAGTGGGAATCCATAGCTGCTGTTCGATGAAGTTGGTTGGCGTTTCTGTTGCCGCTTTGTTGGCATGCTGAGGGCCCGGCGCGGGGCCTGGCCGACCTCGTCCGCGACGCCGACCTCGCCACCATCCTCGAAAGCCGACTCAACGAAGCATGGGTCTGCGACCGCAACGGCGCCTACTCCAGTGCCGTCATCATGCTCGGCAGCCTCCTCGAAGGCGTTCTCCTCGACGCCGTCAAGGCCCGCCTGCCTGGCTCGAGCGAACCGCTCAAGCTAATCGCCACGGCATCTATAAACTTCTCAACGCGCCACTCAATGGGGACGCGTCTTTGAAACAGGGCGTGAGCTGGTACGTTAAGCACATGAACACCCACGCTAAGCGTGGATGCTCTAAATAGATTATGATCCGCGCAGGTTGACCTGCGCGGATCTTTCTGTTGTTTGGTGTGCAGTGCTCCTGGTGGCAGACGATGGTGATCTTCCTGCTGCGCAGGAGCGTGACCAGGTCGTGTGGAGTCTGGATCCCGCTGGGGAGGCGGGGATGGTCGGCGAAAGCCCTTCCGGCCGCAGGGTCAGATTCATGTCATCGACCACGACGAACTCCGCATGGCTCGCCCTGGTGTGGGTGAAGCCGAGGACCTCGTCACCCACTGCGATGCCACGAACCTGGGGGCCGGCCTCTGCCACGACGCCGGCCAGATCGCTGCCCTGCCTAGAGGGGAACCTCGCCAGCCACCGCCCATGCCGCGCCCTGCGGATCATCACCTCGCCGGGTTGGACCGCAGCCGCGCGGACCTTGACCAGCAACTACCCGGGGCCGGGGGTCGGTCGCCTCACCTCATCCACCCGCAGGGCATCGATCCCGCCGTACTCGTGGGATCGCACCGCCTTCATCGCGTGATCACCGCTCCTCGCCGTTCGGACAAGCTCTGGCGGTCGCACCTCGGGTGGTCACGCCGTGTCATGCGGTGCTTTCGGTGCCGCTCACCGACTGTCGGGTCCTGCGAAGAAGTCGCGGAGTGCAACGGCCACCAGGTCGGGGGCGGTCATGGTCGCGAAGTGGGACTGGCGTGACCAGATGACCCGGCGCGCTGTGGGGATAGCCGCGGCCAGCTCGTTCATGGTGGTAGGCATCGGCTCCCAGGTGTCGGCGCCCTGCATCAGCAGCGTCGGGACGGTGATCGACGACCAGCGGGCTGTGCCTGTGCTGTCGTCGGTAAGCGCTTCGAGGTCGTGCAGCCATCCGATCGCCGAACGCCGGGCCTCGGCCGGGTCAGGTCGTTTGTCGCCTGGTGCGGCCGCGAAGGCCGCGACGATTGCGGGTGGCCCCCGGGTCACGTCGTTGAGCACGGTAGACATCTCACCCGCGTCCTCCCGCTCGAGGGCCGCATAGCGGTCGAGCAGTGGCGCGATCGACTGCCGGCCGCGAACAGCGGCGGCCCGAAGACGGCCAGCGATTGCAGCCGGCTCTGCTCGGCTGCCGCCATGTGCAGCGCCAGCGTGGCTCCGTAGGAGCCGCCGACCAGGTGCACCGGTCGCCCGATCGTCTCGACCACGGCCAGCAGGTCGGCGACGTCGTCCTTGAACGACTTGCGGCCTTCCGGGACGTCGCTGGGACCATATCCGCGTCGGGCCGGCATCCACAGCTCGTACGACCCAGCGAGCCGCGCGGCGACCGAAGCCGACGAGTGCAGGCCGCCGCCCGAGCCGTGCAGCAGGACCACGGGGTCGCCTGCACCTGCCCGCCGGACCAGTAGCCTGGTGCCGTCCGCTGATCGGATCTCCTCGTCGTTGCTGTTCATCGTTGCTCTCCTTCTGTCGTTTCCCAGTTCGAGAGTGCGGTGTGGATGGCGCACAGGACACCGCGCCAGGACGCGTCGAGGTCTCGGGGATGCCCGAACCCCTCGGCCGTCTCGAGCGCCGCGAACCCGTGGAGCGTGCTCCGCACGAATCGGATGGCGTCGGTCAGGTAGGGCTCCTTGAGGCCGTACCCCCGCAGAGTCGCGTAACTCAGCTCGATCATCCGTAGGTGCCCGACCGGGCACTTGCCTATTTCGGCTGGGAGTTGGAGCTGGGTCGCCGCGTACTGCCCAGGGTGGGCCACCGCGAACGCCCGGTAGGCGTCGGCGAAACCGATCAGGATCTGACGCCCGGAGCGGCCGGCTACGGCGAGCGCGAGACGGTCGCCGAACGACGCCGCGGCCAGCACCGCGACCTTGTGCAGCAACGCCTCGTGGCTGCGAACGTGCCCGTAGAGGCTGGCGTCGGCAACCCCGAAATGACGGGCGACGGCCGCGACCGTGAGGCGTTCCAGGCCCAGCGTGTCGGCCAGCTCGGCCGCGGCCTCGGGGACGCGCTCAGTCGTCAGACCCTGTCCCCTGCGAGAGATCCGCGACCGCGATGCCGCGAAGGGGAACCGACATGAGCCGCACCAACGCCCAGATTGAGGCCATGTTCACACCGGCGCGCTGCAGGCGCTGCCGCAGCGGCGTGTACGACGTCGGCCCCGTGCCCGTCACCGAACGCTACACGGATCGCACAATGTGGAAGACACCGTGCGGCGATGCCACTTGGACGATTACGGCGAGAAGGGATGGAAGTCGTTCCAGGACTACCGGGCCATCGAAGGAGCCGCGTCGACCCGGGCGACCTGACGCCGTTCCGGGGGTCAAAGATCGGAACGATCGTCGCCGCCGGTTGCGCCGGTACGCAGCTGCTCGGTCTGCCGGGGGTTGGGCCGGCGGGATCGCCCCCTTCGGCCGTTGGCCCGAGCCTTGCGGGCCGAACCGCAGACGTCCGCACCTGACCAGCCACAACCGCAGTCACCAACCCGACAGTTTGTAGCCCGGCGAACAAGATCCAACCAACATCAACAAGTTAGCAACCACGTGGGGAGCAGTCCTTGACCGACCCGTACCACACCCAGCAGCCGCAGCATTCCAACCAGCAGGAGGGCACCGGCTACCCGCCGCAGCAGTACCAGCCCGGCCAGGTCGGCGCCCATGAACCCGGGTTCGGCTATCCCGGGCAGGCCGTGCCGCCGCAGCCGGCCAAGTCGAGCCGTAAGCCGCTCATCGTCGCCGCGCTCGCGCTCGCCGCCGTTCTCGTGCTCGGCGTCGGCGGCTACGCCGTCTACGACGGGTTCATTCGCGAGGACTCGGGGATCGCCGCCTGCAAGGCGATGGCCGACGGCAAGCAGATGGACGGCAAACCGAAGTCGGCGGATGACGACAAGTTGACGGAGGCCGAGTACCGGGAAGCGCGGAAGATTTTCGAGGATTCGCGGAAGCCGAAGATCCGGGAGCACGGGACGGCGCTGATCGACATTCTGTGGCAAGTGCAGGGCATGGAGGACGGCGGGGGTGCGTTGGCGCTGATCGGGCCGATGGGGACGCACGTGTCGGGGTTGCAGACGGCGTGCGCTGACGAGGGGTACATCGTGAAGCTCGACTAGCTGATTTTCGTGGTGGCCGGTCGTCTGGTCTCGGTGGTAGGGGCGGCCGGCTCCTTCGTTTCGTCCGAGCAAGGCCATGGGGAACGTGGTCAGGACGCGATCATGCTGAGGTCGACGGAGTCAGCCAGGGCACTCATCCCAGCGTCGGTGAGCAGAGGCGGCGCGACCCCACGGCCTGCCGGCCCTTGCACTGGCTGTCGGGCGTGGTGGTCGCGGCTTACGCCGTACCCACGCTGGCAGGTGGACTGACCTCGCATCAAACGCCTTATGGACGCTGCTGATCGTCTATCGGTCGGTCGAAGTCGATGCGGTGGTCGTACAGCCAGGCAAACGCCTCAGGGGTGCTGAATTTCCTCACGAACAGGGGGAACGTCACGTCGCGCAGGACTCGACTCACGCCGGTGGCCGCCTTGCTGCGGTTGACCTGCTTGGCTCCCGCCAGCACCTTGCTGACTCGGTCGGCGCGCAACCGTTGGTACGCGTGGAACGCCGCAGGCGGATCGTCTCGATCTCGCAGACAGCGGGCCAGTTGCACGGCGTCCTCGAAGGCCATCGACGCGCCTTGGCCGGAGCTGGGTGAGCTCACATGTGCGGCGTCACCGATCAGGACGACGCGTCCGCGGTGCCACCGCTTCGGGGCATCCATGTCGTGCATGGGAAACCACGTGTAGTCCGGCGGTGTCGCGCGGATGAGCTGCGCGGCCGGCGACCTGTCCCCGGCGAAGACTTGCAGTAATCGCTGTTGCCATTGCGCGCCGGAAGTCGCGGCAAGGTCGGCTGCGGTGGGTTCGTCGGCCCGGGGCAGATTGGCGAACCACCAGACGCTGCCGTCCGGACTGGCCATGGAGGCGAAGAACGCCCGCCTGCCGAAGACCATGTTCATCACACCGGGATCGGACTGCGGTGTGGCGATGCGGGTGATCCCGCCCGTGCCGAGGAGCCCGACGTATCGGGGTTGTGGTGCGTGCGGGTCGACAAAGTGCCGGGTCGTCGAGCCGATGCCGTCGGCGCCGATGAGCAGGTCGCCGACAGCTTCCGTGCCGTCGGTGAAAACTGCGGCGACCCGGTCATCGCGTTGTCCGATGTGGGCCAGGCGCTTGCCGTGGTGGATGGGCACGCCACGGCGGAGGGCCTCCTGACGCAGCGCGGCGTACAGGTCGTAGCGGCCGATGACGATGGGGAGTGTCCCGTCGGGCAGTGGAATGCCGGTGTGTCCTTCGCCAAGGCATCTGCCGTTGCCGAGCCACATGACGCCGCGGGGTACGGGAAATCCGGCGTCGCGGACGACTGTGTGCGCGTCGAGGGTGCGTAGCGCGTCGAGACCGTTGAGGGAGATGCCCATGCTGGCACCCACGTCGTGAGCCGCGGTGGCGTACGCCTCGTAGACGCTGGCGTCGACTCCGACTTTTTGGAGTGCGATGGCGGCGGTGAGACCCGCGACACCGCCGCCGATGATCAGTGCGTGAGCCATGCCATCTCGTTCCTGTTCTAGGCTTTCGACGGGGTGTCATCCCACTCAGCAAGTAGCTTCTCCAAGAAGTAACTTCCTGAGGAAGTTATCCTGATGGAGGTGAGCATGTCAACGGGGCACGAGGCGCTCGTTGCGGCTGCCTGGGTGGAGATCCCGCAGTTCGTCAGCGCCACCGCGCTGTTCCAGTCGGCGGTCGCCGACCAGCTCGGCGTACCGGTCAACGACCTGCACTGCCTCAACCTCGTCAGCGCGGGTCTTGCCGTCACACCCACTCAGCTCGCCGAACGGATGGGCATGACCACCGGCGCGGTGAGCAAGATGCTCGACCGGATGGAGGCGCAGCGCCTGGTCCGCCGCAAGCATGATCCGCACGACCGCCGCCGGATCACCGTGCACGCCAGGCCCGACCGGACCGACGAACTGTCCGCGCTCTACCAGCCGATGGCCGCGTACCTGACCGAGCGCATCGCCGGGTTCACCGACGACCAACTGCGCCTGCTAACCGACTTCGCCCGTACCGGCCGCGAAGTGGCGCTGCGCGAGGCCACCCGGCTCCGTGAGGGTGGCAGGCCACATTCGACGCGGAAACGCCGGCGGTCGGATGGTCTACCAAGCTGAACGTGCGAGGTGTCGCAGGTTTCGATCAGCAGACCTGGGGCGAACACCGCTCCGCTAAACGGCGCTGCTGCTGTGCGGACGCCGTGCGCGAAGGAACGCGGTGGCCATCGTGCGGCGTGTCGGCGTGCCGGCCGCGGCCAGGGCGGTCATGTACGTGTCGAGACGTTCGCGTTCGTCGTCGGTCAGGGCCGCGGCGGTCGCTTCGCCGTACGTGGGGACCAAGGGGTTGGGTGCCACGCGCTTGAGTGTCTCCCAGTCCTCGATGGGGTCGGCGGGCACGTCGACCTGGGCGCGGTAGTCCAGTTCCACCGCCTCGAAACCGGCGGTCACCGCCCAGTCGACAATGTCACGTTCGTCGAAGTCCATCATCGGTCGCGTGGTCTCCTCAGTGGTGCCCCGGTAGACATCGCGTACCTTGGCGATCAGGTCGTGCACAGGTGCGGTGCCCACGCCGAACAGATCGTCGGGCCGAAGCCGCGTCGCGAAGCTGTTGATGGGCTCGAACAGGGAGATCCGGCCGCCCGGCCGCAGGACACGGAAGAACTCCGCGAAGGCGGCGGGCTTGCGATCGGAGTAGATGAGCACCGACCGAGTGGTCACGACGTCGACAGAGGCGTCGGCGATTCCGGCGAGATCATCGGCGGACGCGACGACAAAGCTGCACCGCCCGTCGTCAGTGGCGGTGCGCCGGCACTCGTCGAGCACATCCGGTGAGACATCGCTGAAAATGACATGACCGTCCGGGCCGAGTCGATCCAGCGCGCCGAACCCGATCAGTCCCGTCCCGCAGCCCACGTCGAGGACCACGTCGTCGGCCGCTAGGTCAGCTCCCTCAAGGACGCCGTCACGGAATGCCGCCAGATCTCGGGCGTTGCGGGCGCGCAAGCCCGCGCTGTTGCCGTCGCGGCGGGTCAAGAGCCACTGTGCCCACTTGTCCGGTGCCACCGGGTAACCGTAGCCCGGACGCGCTCACGGGCATTCGTATACCAGCCTTGACCATGATCGGTGGGCGGCCCGGTGCGAGCCCGGTTGGGGGAGCAGGGTGGGAGCAGCGGGGTGACCTGAACAGCCTTGAAGGGCGTCCAACGGCATCAAACAGCGCTCAACTGCACCCAGCCCTGCCTACAGGTCTACGTTGCCGCACGTCAAGGTCGGTGCGGGGTCCTGTTCGACACCGAAGAGGTCGCTGGTTCGATACCAGCATCGTCCACCACATTGCACCGCAGGTCAGAGGCCGTTTGGACACAGTCCAGCCGGCCTCTCGCCTACCCGGCGGCGGAGATCATGAGTCACCTGTCAGTCGCGGCCGTCGAGCGCGGGGGAGAAGCGGCGTCACACCCATCTCCGCAAGTTGCGCTGTGTAGCCGATCGTGAAGCCCTGCTCGATACCGTCCAGCCGCCAACATTCCATTTGAGAGGATCGCGGTGTCGATCGCCATGGTGGCGGCCGCGTGACCTCCGACACGAGGGTCCGCCCGTCACGGCGGCGAGCCGCAAGCCTGCGGCGCCGGATCGTGATCGCGGACCTCGTGGACATCGCGGTGATGACCTGAACTGGCGTGGACAGCGCGAGCTACACCCTTCCGACCTGGTAACCGTTCGCTCTCCGGCGCGCCAACCACGATAGCCAGGCGCCCCGGGCACCTAACCAGTCACCAGCGGCGCACCCGGCGTAAAGATCACAAATCGCGGAGTCTGGTGGCGGCTCCGAAAGGGAGCCGTCCGTCAGGTCGGGGCGTGTCCCGCAGATCATTGAGGCCAACAACCTGGACGAATCTTGCTGGTTGGCGAGAAGAAAGGCCAGGTGACTGAGGTGCGGCTGTACTGCACATCGTGCAGCCAGCACTTCAAAATTCCTGGCCCAGCAATCGAACTTGTGGCGGCCGGATCGAGTCTTGAGGGTATGACAACCCAATCGATTCACGACTTGGAGCCGCAGCTCGCCGCCAACCGCCGGTACTGGTGCGGTTGGGCGGGTGCTCCATCTGACACCGACCTGCCGACCTATCGCACGGACATTCAGCACGTCCTGCTCAACGGAGTGCTACGCACCCGAAATCAGCCGCTCGACGCCGCAATCGCTGGGGCGAAGCAGCACTTGACCGGCTGAAGGTGGGGTTGGTGGGTGGGGGCGGACAGCGATGAGGGCACGGCCGAGGGACTGATTGCCCGCGGCGCCGAGCAGATCGGCGACATGCCGGTCATGGCGGTGGATGTGACAACCGTAGCGCAGACCGAGGCGCCGGCGGGCCTGGAGATCCGGACCGTCGTCGACCGGGCGGAGATGCAGGAGTACGTCGAGGCATACGCGGGACCGCTCGGCTTCTCCGGCGACCTTGGTGTCGTCGTCGACCGGGAGTTGGATTTCGCATTCCTGGACGTGGTCCGGCTTGCTGGCATCGTCGACGGCAAGACCGTCGGCACGTGCACGCTATCGCTCGGCACCGATGTCGGGGCCCTCTACTGCGTTGCGACCGACCCTGGCTTCCGCCGTCGCGGCATCGCGACCGCTCTCACCCAGGAGGCGCTGCGGATCACCCGCGGCTCCGGCCGGCGCATCGCCACCCTTCAGGCGAGCAAAGAGGGCGAGCGGGCGTACCAGAAGATCGGCTTCGAGACGGTGACGCGTTACCGTCTCTTCAGACTCTCGGAGTAACCGTCTTCACGCATTCGTGTATCTAGCATGTGGGTGCCAAACGTGTTGGACGGATCACTGAATCGAGACGGGTCTGCGGGTAGATTCGTCGTCGATTGCATCTCCGCGCTCCATGGACGGGATGCTCGTACAGTCATCGCAGATCGGGGGTTGGGTGCATGGAGTTGCGTCAACTGCGCCACTTCGTAGCATTGGCCGAGGAGGGCGCTGTCACCCAGGCTGCCGTTCGGGAAAGGATCGTCCAGTCCGGCCTGTCGAACTCCATCCATGCTCTTGAACGCAGCGTGGGCTCGCTGCTGTACGTACGGGGTACGCGCCCGGTCCGTCTTACTGACGCAGGCGCGGCGCTGCTCGGGCCGGCACGACGGATTCTGTCGGCGGCTCACGACGCTCGCGCCCTTGTCCGGGACACGAGCGCGGTGCTAACCGGATCCTTGCGAGTTGGCGCGATGCAGTCTGCCGAATACCTGGTTCCGCTGGCGGCTTCGTTGGCAGGTTTCGCTCATATGTATCCCGGCGTCGACGTGCGCGTCACCCAGGACTCCGCGCTCAACATGGTGCGGCAGGTCGAGGAGGGTCGATTGAATTGTGCGGTGGTCCCATCCCTGCCGGGAAGGGAGACCTCTGTGCGGCTGATCGATCTCGTCGCTGAGCCGCTGATGCTGATCTGCCGGAACGACCATCCCCTTGCCGCAATGGGCGAGATCAGTCTGCGGGATCTAACTGAGGAGTGGTTCGTAGAAGTTCACGAGGGATGGTCCGCACGCCTTGTGAACGACGCCGCGTTCGCCGCCCAGGGCCTGCAACGGCGGATTCGCTGCGAGGTCAATGAGTGGGTACTTCTCATCGAGTTGGTGGCAGCCGGGTTGGGCATTGGGTTTGCGCCGGTGGGCGTCGCTCTCTCCGCACTTTCCCGCCCGGACGGCGTTCTGCTCCGTCGTGAAGTTCGCGATCACCATCCGTCCAGGAACTTACAGCTGGCGTTGCCTCGCGGCGAGGAGCTATCGGCCGCAGCTCGGGCCTTCGCCGAACACCTTCAGGAGGCCACCGCCGAGCAGCGCGGATTCCCGGTCGGCTAGTAATCACACGCCGGTGAACCGGGCCGATCGGCGACGGACGTCGTTCATCCACGAGTTCGTGCGCTCGACTATCCACCGCTTGCCGATTTGGATCGGGGCGGGCACGCCCTCGTGGGCGATGTCGGCGTCGAAGCCTATCTCGTAGAGCAGCTCACGGGTGCGGTTACTGTCGTAAGCGCGATCGAGGTAGGCCGCGACCTGCTCGGGCCAGTGATGGCGGAGTTGGCGCCGCACGCTTCGACGGTGTCGCGCAGCGGTGGCGAGTCGTGCCGGTTGGCCGCAGCGCTGGTTCAGCGCTTCATGCCGCCCTTGCCGCGGTCGACCGGCGGATCGTCCGGTCCGAACAGTCAGCCGACGCGACGCGTTCATAGCCGGATCCCATGGACCAAAGCGGCTACGACGTGCTCGAACACGACCCGGTCCGGGATCCGTCGACGGTGACAGCCCAGCGGATGGACCCCCGCGGCGCGCAGCAGCTGCGTCCGCTGCACCAGCCGATGCTCGACCGTACGCCGTGTGGCAAGAGATTGTGCCCGGCGGGTGGATAGCTGAACCGGTCTCCGGCGTCTTTATACGTGACAACAATTGACTGGGGGGGTTGGTGAACGAGGACGACCGGGCGCAGCTGGCTGAGTTCGTGACCAGCCGGACACCGGCGCTGATACGGGTCGCGTATCTGCTCACGGGCGATCGACACGCGGCCGAGGACCTGTTCCAGTCAGCGCTGGCCAAAACCATCCCGAAGTGGCAGACGCTACGCAACGCCGACCCGGAGGGCTACCTACGAGCGGTGATGTACCGGGAGCAGGTCAGCTGGTGGCGGCGGCTGCGCCATCGTCGGGAGTCCATGCTCAGCGGCGCGGTAGAGCCAGTCGAGCCCGATCCGAACGGCGGCACCGACGTCCGCCTGGCGATGCGCGCGGCGCTGCGGCTGCTGCCGCCGGCGCAGCGCACGGTGCTGGTCCTGCGCTACTACGAGGACCTGACCGAGACCCAGGTAGCCGAGGCGCTGGGCTGCTCCACTGGGACGGTACGCAGCCGGACCCACCGCGCGGTCACGCGGCTGCGCGAGCTCCTGCCGGACGTCGAACTCCTGGAGGTACGGCGATGAGCACGCATCTCGAACATCTCATCCGCACCACCCTCTCCGATCTCGCCGAGGAGGCACCCATCATGAACAACCATCTGCCTCGTGCCGAGCAACGGCTCCGACACCGCCGACGCAGCGCGATCATGCTTAGCGGGGCGGGCGTGCTGGCCGCGATCCTGCTCGGCGCACCGATCGCCGTAGCAGCGACCCAACACACCACCCCGCAGCCGTCCGCGCCAAGCGGACGGCTGCCCGGGACTGATCTGCCTACCAAGCCCGCCCCGGGGACTGATCTGCCTACCAAGCCCGCCCCGGGGACTGATCTGCCTACCAAGCCCGCCCCGGGGACTGATCTGCCTACCAAGCCCGCCCGGTAACCGACAGCCCTCTTCTCATGTCTCAACCTGACGCCGTCGTCGCGGTGGCGTAACTGCCTAATCGGAGCGCAGGGGCCGTACATATCAGCAGATGACGACCACGATGGATCGAAAGCAGCGCTGACCGACCTCGGCCGGCGATCCCGCATCCTCAGCGGCGATCGCCGGCCGTTGTCGGCTAAGAGCGACCGGCAATAGGTGTCACTTGAGTCGGCGGGTGGTGGACCTGGTGTCCCAGTAGGACTCCGTTGAGCAGGCCTTGCGGGAGGCCCGTGCGATAGATCGGCAGGTCGGTGTCGGGCTCGCTGCCATCCCAGCCAGTCCAGTACCGGCGGTTTGCGGCGAGTTGCGGCTGCAGGTCATAGATCGAAGTTTTTGCCATACCATCAGGAGCCGGGTACGCAGAATCGGAGCGACTTCATCCAAGTCAGCCTTTGAGGACGGCGCGCGCGGCAGGCAGCACGTCGGTTTCGAACCGTCGTACCTGTTCATCGGTGTGCGTTTCCAGAATCAGGTTCACTCCGTCGTATCCACGCTCTCGGACGAACTCCACAATGATTGCAATCCAACCGTCGGCGGTCGCGCGGACGGGTTGGTTGCCCGGTCCGCTGCGAGGAGCGGCGGTGGTGGAGCTGTGGTCCACAATCGATCCGACCACTTGGATGATCCGCTGCACGTCTCGGGGATCGCGCCCAGATGCGACTGCTGCGGCGCTGATTCGATCCTGAGCAGCCGGCTTGCTCTCGAACGGCGTGCCGATTGGCGCGATCCACCCATCGGCCCGCCGCCCTGTGAGGTCGAGCATCCGGTTGCCCGCACCACCGATCAGCAGCTTGATAGGGTGAATCGGACGCGGCCCGGGGACGGCGTTCTGCAGCCGGTGAAATCTGCCGCCAGCCGTGACCGTCGCGGCAGTGCCCCAGACTGCCCGCATCACCTCGACCGCCTCGACGACGGCCTGGAATGCCTCTGCGGGACTGAGTTGCGGCCCGCCAAGGCTCTCGATTCGATCCCACTGGGTTCCCGCGCCGAGTCCTACTGCGAGCCTGCCGCCGGACAGGATGTCGAGCGTCGCGGCGGATTTGGCGAGCATCGCTGCCGGCCGTAGCGGCAGGTTAAAGACATTCGACACGAAATTGATGCGAGTCGTCGCGGATGCAAGGTAGCCGAGGAGTGCCACGATTTCCAGGCTGTCCGGCACGTAAGGATGGTCCATCAATGCGACCCAGTCGAAACCGGCCGCTTCGGCGGATAGCACCCGGTCGTGGATGGCCGACCGATCGGCCGGGGTCAGCGGCACGAATAGTCCGAGATGCACCTCACTCATCGTGCGGCCTGCTGCGATTGATGCGGCAACAACACGTGCGACCGGGATGTCGGCGGACTTATCGTCCACGGTTCAGTCACTGGTTCTCCTTGAGTGAAGCGACGCTCCTGTCCTGCTGAACCCACAGCCTGACACTTGTACGGGCGTCGCGACGACCTGCGACGGAGATGGTCTCGATCTGAGGCGCAGTCGTGCTTCACCGCCCCCGGCCGATCATCTGTATTTGCGATGGAATCCATCTGCGGCGGCTGCGGCGTATTCGGCATACGATCTGGAACAGACAGCGTTGTTATTCGTGGGCATCCATAGGGACGCCTCGAAGACGATTTTCGAAAGGCATCTGACGCATGAGCACCACCCCTTCCGTCGCGGACCAAGTGGCCGCGACCCAGCCGTCGGGAACACGTACGGCTCAGGTCTCGCACATCTCCGGCTTCTGGTCCGTGGCTGTCGCTTTCCTAACGCTGATGGCATTTGGCACGGTACCCACTCCGCTCTGGCCGCTCTACCAGGCGCGTGACCACTTTGGCGCCACGACCGTCACGGTAGCCTTCGCAGTGATGGTCGTCGGCGCGGCCGCAAGCTTCCTGGCGCTGGGTCACCTCTCCGACCGGATGGGCCGTCGCCGCATCATCGCACCGGCCCTCGTGGTCGGCATTGTGGCGGCAGTGGTCCTCGCGGCCTCGCCGTCGCTGACCGGCCTGATCATCGGGCGCCTGTTGACCGGCGTCGCGGTGGGCCTGATGACTGCCACTTCCACCGCCTACCTGAGTGACCTGTACCGCCGGGCCTATCCAGATCGGCCAGCATCGCCCACCCCGGCGCTGGTTGCATCGGTGGCGAATCTCGGTGGTCTCGCTCTCGGCCCGGTCGTCGCCGGCGCTCTAACTCAGTGGGTTCGCGGTCCCCTTTCCACCTCGTACCTGGTATTCGCGGTCGCGATGACGGTGCTGCTCTTCCTGGTGCTGCTGAGCCCTGAGACCGTGGACAGGACGATGCGCACCCAGGACCGCCCCGATCGATTCCGCTTGCGTGCCGGCCAGCGCGTAGCGTTCGGAACCGCAGGTGTGATCGGCTTCTTCGCCTTCGCGGTCATGGGCCTGTTCTCCTCGCTCGGCGCGATCATCGTCCGAGGACAACTGGGCATCACGTCGCAGTTCGTGGTCGGGCTGGCGCTGTTCGCCTCGTTCGGCTCCTCCGCCGTGACCCAGATTGCCCTCGGCCGACTCTCTCAGCGGCCGCTGCTCGTGACCGGAACTGTTATGTTCCCGGCGGGGCTCGCCCTTACCGCGGTCTCGCTCTACCACCCGGCTCTATCGCTCTTTTTCGTAGCAGCCATTCTGGCGGGCGGTGGCGCGGGACTGTTGTTCAAGGGCGCTGTGACGCAAACGGCCATCGCAGCCGAGCCGGCGTCGCGCGCTGGCGTACTCGCCGTCTTCTTCGTCATCGCGTATCTCGGCATGGGCCTGCCCTCGATCGCGTTCAGCGTAATAATCCGGCACGTACCGCTCGCACCCACGATGATCGGCTTCGCCATTGCACTGTCGGTCGGTGCGGCTGCGGCTGTCATCGCCACGAGCCGCGCGCACGGGCGCCGGCCGGGCCGCGCCAACTCGTGACGGGAATGGCGCGTGTGTGGAGTCGGGCACAGCTTCTGAGCGGTCCGACAGTGGGGTGAGCATGTCGGGTACATCGCGGTGCCGTTGGCGTTACCGGAAGGTCCAGGGGATGACAGGCGCAGGCGAGGGGCCGTCCGGCTTGCGGTCCCGGCGAGGGAGTCGTCGTCCTTTCTGTCGACAGATGGCCTGCGGATCGCATGCTCAGGGAACTGGATGGAATGGCGCGGATTCGTTGGGTTGTGGTGGGACTGGCTTTGGTTGGCCAGGGGTGTGATGACGCGGGTTTCGGCGCATGGTGCTCAGGGTTGGGCCTTCGGGCAGTTGATGGTCGGTTGTGGTATGCAGCCGTGGCGGATGTGCATGTTCTCGGCGTCGGTGGTGGTGCTGGTCCAGGACAGGAGGTTCACGTGGTCGAGTCGGCTGCGGTGTTGGTTGAGCAAGGCCGTGGCGCGTCCGGAGCGTCTGGCGGTGGGTTGCACGGCTAGGAACGCGAGGTAGTAGTGGGGTTCGGTGGGTCGGTCCTTGGTGAGCAGTCGGTCGAGTAGGTCGAAGCGGTCGGCGTGGGGGGCCTGCGGCGTCGCTGAGGCGGGTGGGGTAGTTCGCGGGGGGTGGGATGGGCCGGTATCGGGGTAAGGCGGCGGTGGCGGCGGTGGCGGCGGTGGCGTCGTCGGTGAGGTAGATGTCGCCGTAGAACATGGCGTCTTGCCTGCGAGGGCTGCGACTTGTCCGAGCTGTCACGCCGAGTTGCTGCGGCTGGTGAAGGTCACTCCGCGGCGATGCGGAAATGATCGAGCCAGGCCTTGAGTGATCCATCCAGTGCGGTCTGCATGCCCGCAACGTCGGCGGTCACTGGGGCGCCGCTCCAGGACTCCTCGGTGTCAACCTGTACCCCACCGTCGACGAGGGTGAATGTCCAGGAGTGGATTCCCGTGATGCCTTCAGTGGGTCCGCCCCACAACGTGTGTCGTTGCGGCTCGACCTGGTAGATGGTGGAGGAGATGGTGAGGTTGTAGGTCTCCCACGCAAAGGTCGTGCCGGGCCGGAAGTCGTCTTCCAGGTGCGACCGATCGATGGCCTTCTGCCAGTTCGGCCACGCGTTGACATCGGTGTGCAGCCGCCACAGGGTTCCGATGGGGGCGGCGATCACGATCCTGTGCCTGGAGATGACGGGTGCTTGCTCGTCGATGCTGTTTATGCTCACGATGGCGCCTCCTTGAATATGAGTTGAGCCCTACGGGGCGACAACGGATCGGGTCGCTACTGGTAGAACATCTCGTCGAACGACAACGTCGCCGCGGCAGGCGTCGCAGCCGACTCGGTCGCGTTACCGCGACCGTGGGGTAAGACGCCGGCGTGCGGGCTGGACGGCCTTGCCGATGGGTGTGACCGGCGAGTCCTGCGTGGAAGCTCCAGCGCGCGGTCGCATTCGTGGCAACCCGCATCCAGCGGGGCGGTGTGCTGTGCATAGGCGCAACCGACTCACTGGAAGTGATGGGGGTTGTGGACCTGGGGCTTGTTCCCGGTCGTCGATCGGGGTTCTGGAGCGGGCGGGTCAGCTGCTTGTGGATGCCGTGCTTATGGACTAAATGGTCGCGGTGACGTGGGGTACGCGGGAGTCGGCCCGGCTGCGCAGGAGTGTGACGGCGACGACGAGTTGCCAGATGACGATGGTGTAGACGGAGCCGCGTTCGATCGCACCTGAGGGCAGGCCGGCATCGAAGGTGAGGAAGAGAGCGGTCACGGAGACCAGGCCGAACGCCGCGACGATAATGCTGACCAGACCGATCAGCCGCGTCTCGGGAATCTTTCGCCAGTGGATGCCCAGGACGAGGGCGAGCACGTTCCCGCCGACGATGGCCAGCGTTGCTCCGGTGAAGTGCAGGGGAAGCGTGCCGTTCTGCTGGGCCTGTAGGGAACCGTGGAAGGTTCCGACCAGGATGTAGCCGATCATGGTCACGACCCCCATCACGGCGGTGAAGGTGCGCCGTCCGCTGAGCGTCCGCGATAGCAGCACCGCGGAGATCCCGAAGAGGATGCCCTGAACGATGAATCCGGTGTTCATGACCACGTGCAGCGGGGAGTTGAGTTCGCGGCCTTGGAACACCCCGGCGGTTGCGGATCCGAGGTCGCTGATCCAGTTTTCGGCGTAGCTGTAGGTAGGCGATTTCCACGCCGCGGCCGCGATCGCTTCGGCGGCGAGATAGATCACCGGGCCCAGCACCGGCGTGGTGCGCTCGGCCACCAGGGCGACCCGCTTGACCACCTCGATCAGCGTGCTCACCGACACCCGCGCCTCGGCGTTGTGGGTGG
>NZ_JBFAMS010000011.1:0-253737 GCF_040656575.1 Micromonospora sp. NPDC049801
GGGGGTGGCCACGGCGAGCCTGGCGAAGTCACGGTGGCCGAGCCCGCCCACGCAGGGATCAAGCCTGACCGCCCGGAGTGGGCGGGCTCCCCGGAAACCCCGACCGCAAGCTCGACGGAGTCGGCGGGCTTCCCGGAAGCCCCGGTGGCGTCTTCGGACGCGACAAGGCGGCGCAGGGCTAGCAGCAGCTCCCCGCGCCCAGCCCCGACGTCGACCACGTCCAGCCGTGGTGGATGGCCGAGGGCGGAGTCGACCTGCGCGAGGAGGCGCAGCAGCGCGGTGGCGAAGGCGGGGGAGGCGTGCACGCTGGTCCGGAAGTGGTCGGCCGGTCCGGTGCCGGCCACGAAGAAGCCGTCCGGCCCGTAGAGGGCCTGGCTCATCGCGTCCCGCCACGGGATCGGCATCAGCGAGTGCGGAGTGCGGAGGGCGTCACCGTGCCGACCCTACGGCCACCGGTCCGGTGCCGGCTTGCGATCCCCGTCGCGCGGCCGTGCGGGTTCACGCCCGGAAGTAGTGCCCCTCGTCGAGGTCGGCGATCAGCCCGGGGTGGGTCGGGGTCCAGCCCAGCAGGTCGCGGGTGACGGTGGACGAGGTCGGGTTGTCCATCTGCGCGAATCGTTCCAGGAAGCCGAAGTACTCGCCCGCCTCGTCGGCGTCGATGCTCCGGACCGGGATGTCGAGGTTGCGGCCGATCGTCTCGGCGAGCTGCCGGAAGGAGACTCCTTCATCGGCGGTGCCGTGCAGGCGTGCGCCGGCCGGCGCCTTCTCCAGGGCGAGTCGGTACAACACGGCCGCGTCCAGCGTGTGCACGGCCGGCCACCGGTTGGCCCCGTCGCCGACGTACGCGGCGTACCCGTGCTGTCGGGCGCTCGCGATGATGGCGGCGATGAAGCCGTACCGGTCGAGTGAGCTGTGCACCGTGGGCGCGAGGCGGACGACGCAGGAGCGCACTCCACGGGAGGCGAGGCCGACCACGAAGTTCTCCGCGTCGATCCGGTAGCCGCCGCCCGGGAAGGTGTCCCGCTCGGTGCCGGGGCGACCGACGATGCCGCCCATCACCAGCATGGCGGTGCCACTCGTGCCGACCAGGGGCTTGCCGGAGTCGGCCAGGCCGTCGGCGAGTGCCGTGAGGGCGTCCAGGTCGACCGAGGCCGCGCCGGCGAGGTCGCCGTTGAGCATGAGGTCGTGGCGGAACGCCAGGTGGATCACTCCGTCGGAGGCGGCCGCCTCGTCGCGGAGCACGTCGAGGTCGGACAGGTCGCCCCGGCGGGCCTCGCCGCCGAGCTTCTCGATGGCGGCGGCGGAGGTGTCCGAGCGGGCCAGGCCGACGACGTGGTGCCCGGCGGAGAGCAGTTCCGGTACGACCGCCGAGCCGAGGTGGCCGGAGGCGCCGGTGACGAATACGCGCATGGTGGGTCCTTCGTGAGTGCCGATGTCACATTGCGACATCACCGTACCGCGCCTGATGTCATCGTGCGACATCGCCAAGCGCAGCAATGTCGCAATGTGACATCGGATACCATCGGGGCATGGCTCGCTGGCAACCCGACGCCCGTGGCCGCCTGGAGGCGGCCGCCTTCGAGCTGTTCCGGGAGCGCGGCTTCGACCAGACCACCGTCGCCGACATCGCCGAGCGGGCCGGTCTCGACAAGCGCACCTTCTACCGACTCTTCGGCGACAAACGCGAAGCCCTGTTCAGCGGCAGCCGGCACCTGGAAGAGGTGCTGGTCAAGGCGGTGGCAGAGCTGGACGCCGGACCCTTCGACGCGGTGGTGGCGGCCTTCGGTCGGGTGGCCGAGGAGGTCTTCGCCGACCGCCTGGAACTCGTCCGGGCCCGACAGGCCATCATCGAGAGCAGTCCGGAGCTCCGGGAGCGCGAACTGCGCAAGACGGATTCGCTGGTTGCCGCGGTCACCGCCGCCCTCCGCGCCAAGGGCTTCGCCGAGACCACGGCCACCCTGGCCACCGTGTCGGGTGCCACGGTCTTCCGGGTCGCGTACGCCCGCTGGATCGCGCCCGGCAGCGACGCCTCGCTCAGCGACCTGATCGCCGAGGTGGCCGCCGAACTGCGTGCGATCACGTCACCCTCGGGCTCGGTTCAACAGATCGTGGACGGTTTCCGTTAGCCGCTAACGGAACTGCCCACGATCTGCCCGCCGTGCCGGGGTGGTGAAGGTTTTCACACATGCTTGTCCCGGTTCGGCGAGCCGGGCGCATACTTGCGATCGACCGGTACCCCTTCTCGAGGACTGGATCGTCGTCATGAGCGCACCGTTGCGCCCGCGTCCGGCCGCCCCCCACGGGCCTGCCGGGTCGTGGGATCGCGCCGACACCGGCGCCCGCGCCACCTCCCGCCCACTCACCGTCGGTGTCGTCGGCGCGGGCCGCGTCGGGGCCGTGCTGGGCGCGGCGCTCGCCGCCGCCGGGCATCACGTGGCCGCCGTCGCCGGTGAATCCGGGGCCAGTCGCGCCCGCCTCGCGCTGCTGCTGCCCGACGTGCCCCGCCGCCCGGTCACCTCCGTCGCCCGCGTCGCCGCCGACCTGCTGCTGATCGCCGTGCCGGACGACGCGCTGGCCGAGGTGGTCGCCGATCTCGCCCAGCGTGGCGCCCTGCGCCCGGGTCAGGTGGTCGCGCACACCTCCGGCGCGCACGGTCTGGCCGTGCTGGCGCCGGCCGCCGCGCTCGGCGTCCGGCCGCTGGCCCTGCACCCCGCCATGACCTTCACCGGTACGCCGGACGACCTGGCCCGCCTCGACGGAATCTCGTACGGGGTCACGGCCCCGGCCGACCTGCGCCCGCTGGCCGCCCGGCTCGTCACCGACCTGGGCGGTGTCCCCGAGTGGGTGGCCGAGGCGGACCGCCCGCTGTACCACGCCGCGCTCGCGCACGGTGCGAACCACCTGGTGACCCTGGTGAACGAGGCGACCGACCGGCTGCGTGACGCCGGGGTGGCCCGTCCGGAGAAGGTGCTCGCTCCGCTGCTGCGGGCCGCTCTGGAGAACGCGCTACGCCTCGGCGACGACGCGCTGACCGGTCCGGTCTCCCGGGGCGACGCGGGCACGGTCGAGCGGCACCTGGCCCGGCTGACCGCCACCGCGCCGGAGTCGGTCCCCGCCTACCTGGCGCTGGCCCGGCGTACGGCCGACCGGGCGATCGCCGCCGGCCGGCTACGACCGGTGGACGCGCAGTCGCTGCTCGGGGTGCTCGCCGGGACGGATCGGGAGGTGGCGGCATGACGCAGGTGGTGCATACCCGTGCCGAGCTGAACGAGGCCCGGGGCGCCCTGAAGGGCACCGTCGGCGTGGTGATGACCATGGGTGCCCTGCACGAGGGGCACGAGACGCTGCTGCGCGCGGCCCGGGAACAGGCCGACCACGTCCTGGTGACGAGCTTCGTGAACCCGTTGCAGTTCGGGCCGAACGAGGACTTCGACCGCTATCCGCGCACCCTCGACGCCGACCTGGAGGTGTGCCGGCGGGCCGGCGCCGACCTGGTCTTCGCTCCGTCGGTGGCCGACATGTATCCGGACGGTCAGCCTCGGGTACGGCTGGACCCGGGGCAGCTCGGCGCCGAGTTGGAGGGCGCGAGCCGTCCCGGCTTCTTCCACGGTGTCCTCACGGTGGTCCTGAAGCTGCTCCAGCTCACGCGCCCCCACCTGGCGTTCTTCGGCGAGAAGGACTACCAGCAGCTCACCCTGGTCCGGCGGATGACCCGGGACCTGGACGTCCCGGTCGAGGTGATCGGCGTACCGACGGTCCGGGAGCCGGACGGGTTGGCGCTGTCCAGCCGCAACCGCTACCTGAGCGAGCCCGAGCGCGCGGCGGCGCTGAGCCTGTCCGCCGCGCTGCGGGCGGGGGCCCGGGCCGCCGACGACGGCCTGGACGCGGGCGAGGTGCTGACCGCCGCGCACGCCGCGTTCGGCGCCGGTACGCCCGGGGCCCAGCTCGACTACCTGGTGCTCACCGATCCCGAGCTGGAGCCCGGGCCGGTGTCCGGGCCGGCCCGCCTGGTGATCGCCGCCTGGGTGGGCACCACCCGGTTGATCGACAACGCGGCAATCCGTCTCGCTCCTCGTCCCTGACCTCGTCCGTACCCCCACCACCCTTTGCGAAAGGCCAGTCCGATGCTGCGGACCATGCTCAAGTCGAAGATCCACCGCGCCACGGTGACCCAGGCCGACCTGCACTACGTCGGTTCGGTGACGGTGGACGAGGACCTGCTCGACGCCGCCGACCTGCTTCCCGGCGAGCAGGTCGCGATCGTGGACATCACTAACGGCGCCCGACTGGAGACGTACGTCATCCCGGGTGCGCGGGGCAGCGGCGTGATCGGCATCAACGGTGCTGCCGCGCACCTCGTACACCCCGGTGACCTGGTCATCCTGATCTCGTACGCGCAGCTGGACGACGCCGAGGCCCGGTCGTACCGGCCGCGGGTGGTGCACGTGGACGCCGACAACCGGGTGGTCGAGCTGGGCACCGATCCGGCGACGGCAGCGCCGGGCACGGCCGGTGACCCGGTACCCAACCCGCTCGCGCTGTCCGGAGTCTGATCTCGCGCGCGGAGATTCCGGTCTGTCACCGGAAGGTCATTTCCGGTTACCCTGGGCACGCTGGCGGAAGCCGGTAGGTGGCTGGGGGAGGCCGCGATGCGCCGTGCCATGACGACCCTGTTCGCCACTGCCGTCACGGCAGTGTTGCTGGTGGGCTGTGCCACCTCCGGTGGGCTCGACGGCGACCTGACCGACGACTGGGCCGCGTTGCCGCCCGCCACGGCCTTCACGCCGGCCGCCGGGGTGTGCCAGGCCGCCGACTTCGTCGAGGTGGTCACGCTGGCCGCGTACCAGCCGATCGACTGCGCCGGCCCGCACCGGGTGGAGACCGTGCACGTGGGGGCGTTCCCCACCGAACGGCCCGCCGCGCCGGCCACCGGCTCGGTGGAGTTGCGCGGCGCGTTCGCCGAGTGCGACACCCGGGCCTCTGCGTACGTGGGCGACGACTGGCGGGCCGGGCGACTGCGGCTGTCGGTGGCGCTGCCCTCCGGGCCGGGTTGGACGGCCGGCGCCCGCTGGTACCGGTGCGACCTCACCGAGTTGACCACGGTCGAGACGGCGGCCACGGTGGTGGTTCGCTCGGGCAGCCTGCGGAACGCGTTGAAGGGGGCCAGCGGGCTGCGGTTGGGCTGTCAGCAGACCCGCGCCGGGGCGGGACGCGGTGTGCAGACGCTGGTCCCGGTGGAGTGCGCCGGCCGGCACGACGCCGAGTTCGTCGGGGTGTGGCGCGCGCCGGACAAGCCGTACCCGGCCAAGAACGCCGACTGGGCGCCCCTCTACGACGGCTGTCGCAGCGTGCTCGGCCGCTACGTGGGTGTGCCGGACGACTCCGACCTGCGGTTCCGCAGCGGGGTCGTGGTGCGCCCGCCCGGCGCGGGGCGCTGGCGTGTCGGTGACCGGGGGGTCCGCTGTTACCTGTGGTTGAGCGACCGTACGGTCACCGCGTCGTTGAAGGGCGCGGGTCCGGCCGGCCTGCCGGTGCGGACGAAGTGAGCGGCTCGGCGCGGTCCCGATCGGACGGGGTTGCCCAAACCACTCGTTGAGCCCCCGCCGCCCCGGGCGAGGATCGTTCGGGTTGACTGGTGGGATGGACCTTCCGACCGTCGACCTGCCGGCCCTGCCCAGACTGCTGGCCGCGCCCGAGCCCGGCTGGGTGGAGACCACCGACGTGATCGTGGTCGGGTCCGGGGTGGCGGGGCTGACCGCCGCGCTGCACCTGCGGGAGGCGGGCCTGCACGTCACCGTCGTCACCAAGGTCAACATCGATGACGGCTCGACCCGGTGGGCGCAGGGCGGCATCGCGGCGGTGCTCGACCCGGCGGACACGCCGGCGGCGCACGCGCGGGACACCGAGATCGCCGGTGTGGGGCTCTGCGACCCGGCGGCCGTCCGGGTCCTCGTCGAGGAGGGGCCGACCCGGCTGCGGGAGCTGATGCGGATCGGCGCCGAGTTCGACCGCCATCCGGACGGCTCGCTGATGTTGACCCGCGAGGGTGGGCACCGGGCGGACCGGATCGTGCACGCGGGCGGCGACGCGACGGGCGCGGAGGTGCAGCGGGCCCTGCACGCCGCGGTGCAACGCGACCCGTGGATCCGGCTGGTCGAGCACGCCCTCGTGCTGGATCTGCTGCGCGCGCCCGGTGACGGCCCGGACGGCCTCGGCCCGGCCTGCGGGATCACCCTGCACGTGCTCGGTGAGGGCAGCGAGGACGGCGTGGGCGCGTTGCTGGCCCGGGCGGTGGTGCTGGCCACCGGCGGGATGGGGCAGGTCTTCGCGGCCACCACCAACCCGGCGGTCTCCACGGGCGACGGGGTGGCGCTGGCGCTGCGGGCCGGCGCGGCGGTGACCGACGTCGAGTTCGTGCAGTTCCATCCGACCGCGCTGATCACCCCCTCCGGCGGCGGGGTGCCCGGCGCCGGGCACGCGCAGCAGCCGCTCGTCAGCGAGGCGCTGCGCGGCGAGGGCGCGTACCTGGTGGACGGCGACGGCAAGCGGTTCATGGTGGGCCAGCACGAGCTGGCCGAGCTGGCCCCCCGGGACGTGGTGGCCAAGGGCATCCACCGGGTGCTGCTGGCCAGCGGCGCGGACCACGTCTTCCTCGACGCCCGGCACCTGGGCGGCGACTTCCTGGCCGCGCGCTTCCCGACCATCGTGGCGTCCTGCCTGGCGATCGGCGTGGACCCGGCCGCCGACCTCATTCCGGTCGCTCCGGCCGCCCACTACGCCTCCGGCGGGGTCCGCACCGACCTGCGGGGCCGCACGTCGATCCCCGGTCTGTACGCCTGCGGCGAGGTCGCCTGCACGGGCGTGCACGGCGCGAACCGGTTGGCCAGCAACTCGCTGCTGGAGGGGCTGGTGTTCTCCCGGCGGATCGCCGACGACATCGCGGCCGGCCTGCCCGAGCAGGCCCAGCCGGCGGACGTCGGCGCGTGGCGCGGGGGTGCGGGCTGGGTGGTGCCGGCCGAGGCGACGCCGACCCTGCAGCGGGCGATGACGCGTGGCGCCGGGGTGCTGCGCTCGGCCGCGACACTGGCCGGGACGGCTGCGACGCTCACGGAGCTGGGCGCGGCGCGGGGTCGACCCCGGACCGCCGACTGGGAGGCGACGAACCTGCTCACGGTGGCGTCGACGCTCGTCACGGCGGCGTACGCGCGCGCCGAGACGCGAGGGTGCCACTGGCGGGAGGACTTCCCGACGGCCGACGAGCGGTGGCGGGGCCACCTCGTCGGGTCGGTCGGGGCGCAGGGCGCGGTGACGCAGCAGTGGGAGGAAAATTCATGATCGAGTCGACTCGGGTGGCGTTGCGGACGGCCGGACTGGACCCGGACCAGGTACGTCGGGTGGTCGAGACCGCACTGGTCGAGGATCTGGGGCCCGATTTCCTGGACGTGACCAGCGTGGCGACCATCCCGGCCGAGCAGACCGACACCGCCGACCTGGTGGCCCGCGCCGACGGTGTGGTGGCCGGGCTGGCGGTGGCCGCCGCCGTGTTCGAGCTGGTGGGCGAGGTGACGGGCTTCGGTCGTACCGTCGAGGTGTCGATGTCGGCCCGCGACGGCGAGCGGGTGGCCCGCGGCGACGTGCTGGCGACGGTGGCCGGCCCGACCCGGTTGCTGCTGACGGCCGAGCGGACGGCGCTGAACCTGCTCTGCCGGATGTCCGGGGTGGCCACCCACACCCGGGCCTGGGCGGACGCGCTGGCCGGCACGAAGGCGATGGTGCTGGACACCCGCAAGACGACGCCGGGCCTACGGGCGCTGGAGAAGTACGCGGTGCGGGCCGGCGGCGGCACCAACAAGCGGATGGGCCTCTACGACGTGGCCATGATCAAGGACAACCACAAGCTGGCGGCCGGCGGCATCACGGCGGCGTACCGGCGGGTCCGGGAGTCGTTCCCGGAGGTGCCGGTGCAGGTCGAGGTGACCACCGTCGCCGAGGCCGTGGAGGCGGTGGAGGCGGGGGCCGACTTCCTGCTCTGCGACAACATGACTCCGGAGTTGCTGGCCGAGGCGGTGGCCGCGGTGGGCGACCGGGCGGAGCTGGAGGCCACCGGCGGGCTGACCCTGGAGGTGGCGGCCCGCTACGCGGCCACCGGTGTCGACTTCCTCTCGGTGGGCGCGTTGACCCACTCGTCGCCGATCCTGGACATCGCGATGGACCTGCGCACCGAGTAGTTGTCTAGGCTGCGACAGTGCTGCTCTGCATCGACATCGGAAACACCAACACCGTGCTGGCGACCTTCGACGGCGACAAGCTGGTGCACTCCTGGCGGATCAAGACCGATGCCCGCTCGACGGCGGACGAGCTGGGCCTGATGTTCCGGGGCCTGCTCGCCGGGGACAACGTCGAGATCACCGGCGTGGCCGCCTGCTCCACGGTGCCGGCGGCGCTGCGCTCGCTGCGGACCATGCTGGGCCGCTACTACGCCGACCTGCCGAGCGTGATCGTCGAGCCGGGCGTGCGGACCGGGGTGCAGTTGGCGATCGACAACCCGAAGGAGGTGGGCGCCGACCGGGTGGTGAACACGCTTGCGGCGTTCACCCTCTACGGCGGGCCGTCGATCGTTGTGGACTTCGGCACCACCACCAACTTCGACGTGATCAGCGGCCGGGGCGAGTTTCTGGGCGGGGCGTTCGCCCCGGGCATCGAGATCTCCTTCGACGCGCTGGCCGCCCGTGCTGCCCAGCTCCGCAAGGTCGAGGCCACCAAGCCCCGCTCGGTGATCGGCAAGAACACCGTGGAGTGCCTCCAGTCCGGCCTGTACTTCGGCTTCGCCGGGCAGGTGGACCGGATCGTCGAGCGGATGACCGAGGAGTTGGGCGAGGTGCGGGCGGTGATCGCCACCGGCGGCCTCGCCTCCCTGGTGATGAACGAATGTCGCAGCCTCACCCACCACGAGCCGATGATCACGCTGATCGGCCTGCGGATGGTCTACGAGCGCAACCTCTGACCGGTCAGCGGCGTCGGGCGCGCAGCACCAACGTCCGGTACGGCAGCTCGACGGTTTCCCGGCCGGCCAGGGCGGGGTGGCTGTCCAGCAGGTCGGCCAGCTCGCGCGCGACCCGCCGCTGATCGTCGGCCGAGGCGGTGAGCCAGTACGAACGGGTGCGGATCATGCCCAGCACCTCGTCCGGGGTGAGGACCGTGCGGTGCCCGAACTCGCGCGCCTCGACGGCCGTGAACCCGTTTCCGAAGTCGGTGTTGTGCTGGACCAGCTCGGCCGACTTGTCGTCGAGGTGGGCGATCCTGCCCAGCTCCGCCACCCATTCGACGCTGTCGTCCCGGATGTTCCAGATGGGGGCGAAGAGGCCGCCGGGGCGCAGCACCCGGGCGATCTCGGCGTGCGCGGGCTCCCGGTCGAACCAGTGGTACGCCGTCCCCACCAGCACCGCGTCCGCCACGCCGTCGGGCAGCGGCACGGCCTCCGCGCTGCCCGCCAGCGCCGTCGTGCCCGGCGTGGAGACCGCGAGTTGCGTCCGCATCCCCGGATCAGGCTCCACGGGTACGACGTGGAAGCCCAGAGCCTGCACGGCGCGCGTCAGGATGCCGGTGCCGGCCCCCAGGTCGACAACCTGCCCGCCCTCGCCCAGGCCGTCGAGGGCCCACCGGAGCGCCGCGGCGGGATAGGTGGGTCGGAACCGGTCGTAATCGCTCGCCGCGGCACCGAAGGAGAGGGCGTGAGTGGGATCGACCATGACGGGCAGTATCCGGTAACGGCCCCCGGAGCGCTTGAGTACGCTCGGGCCTGACCCCCTGTATCTCCCGTGACGAGGAAGCGTGCCGTGAGCGAGCAGAACGCCGTGCCAGTGGACCCCGCCGACGACCTTCCCGAGCAGATGAAGGTCCGCCGGGAGAAGCGGGACCGGATGCTCGCCGAGGGCGTCGAGCCCTACCCGGTCGGTTTCCCGCGGACCACCACGCTGGCCGAGATCCGTACCCGCTACGCCGAGCTGCCCACCGACACCGCCACCGGCGACGAGGTCTCGGTCACCGGCCGGGTGATCTTCGTACGCAACACGGGGAAGCTCTGCTTCGCGACCCTGCGGGACGGCGACGGCACGGAGTTGCAGGCGATGCTCTCCCTCGACCGGGTCGGCGCGGAGCGGCTGGAGGCCTGGAAGCGCCTCGTCGACCTGGGTGACCACGTCGGCGTGACCGGCGAGGTGATCACCAGCCGCCGGGGCGAGCTGTCGGTGCTGGCGCAGCGCTGGGAGATGACCGCCAAGGCGCTGCGGCCGTTGCCGGTGGCGCACAAGCCGCTCTCCGAGGAGGCGCGGGTCCGGCAGCGCTACGTGGACCTGATCGTCCGCCCGCAGGCCCGGCAGATGGTCCGTACCCGCGCGGCGGCGGTACGCAGCCTGCGCGATTCACTGCACGGTCAGGGTTTCATCGAGGTGGAAACTCCGATGCTGCAACTCCTGCATGGTGGTGCGGCGGCCCGACCGTTCGTGACCCACAGCAATGCGTTGAGCACCGATCTGTATCTGCGAATCGCGCCGGAACTGTTTTTGAAGCGCGCCGTCGTCGGTGGCGTGGATCGCGTCTTCGAGATCAACCGCAACTTCCGTAATGAGGGTGTCGACTCTTCGCACTCGCCGGAGTTCGCGATGCTGGAGACCTACCAGGCGTACGGGGACTACGACACGATCGGCGAGTTGACCCGCAATCTCGTGCAACAGGCGGCGATCGCGGTGAGCGGCTCGACGGTGGTGACCCACGCCGACGGGCGGGAGTTCGACCTGGGCGGCGAGTGGCGATCGGTGTCGCTGTTCGGGGTCCTTTCCGAGGCGCTCGGCGAGGAGGTCACGGTCCGTACCGAACACGCTCGGCTGGTCGAGTACGCGGACAAGGTGGGATTGGCCGTGGACCCGAAGTGGGGCCCGGGCAAGCTGGCCGAGGAGTTGTTCGAGGAACTGGTCGTCCCCGGCCTGCAGGCGCCCACCTTCGTACGCGACTACCCGGAGGAGACCAGCCCGCTCACCCGGGCGCACCGCAGCGAGCCGGGGTTGGCCGAGAAGTGGGACCTCTACGTCCTCGGTTTCGAGCTGGGCACCGGCTACTCCGAGCTGGTCGACCCCGTGGTGCAGCGGGAACGGCTGGTCGCCCAGGCGCAGCTCGCGGCCCGGGGCGACGACGAGGCGATGCGTCTCGACGAGGACTTTCTCCGGGCCATGGAGTACGGAATGCCTCCCGCCGGGGGTATGGGAATGGGAATCGACCGCCTGTTGATGGCCCTGACCGGCCTCGGAATTCGGGAAACGATCCTCTTCCCGTTGGTCCGCCCGGAGTAGTCGTCCGCCGACTCCCAGCGAGTCGTAACGGCATCCTATTGACGGGGCGAGCAGCACGGGGGTTATTGTGCTCTCATTAGCAGGAGCGCCCTGCTCGAAAGGAATGTGGGACGTGGCCAAGCAGATCATTCACAAGCTGGTCGATGACCTGGACGGCGGGGACGCGGACGAGACCGTCAAGTTCGCGCTCGACGGCGTTCAGTACGAGATCGACCTGTCCGGCGCCAACGCCGCGAAATTGCGCGACGTATTCGCGCCGTACGTGGGTGCCGGCACCAAGGTTGGTCGGGGTGGCGTGGTGATCGGTGGGCGGGCCGCCCGCGGTCGCGGTGGCGCCACCGCCGACCGGGAGCAGAACAAGGCGATCCGGGACTGGGCCAAGAAGGCCGGCAAGGACATCTCGGACCGCGGTCGTATTCCGCAGGAGATCGTCGACGAGTTCCACGCCAAGCGCTGATCTCGTTCAGCGCAGCGGTGGCGGCGGCCACCGCGGGGCGACACCGACGCCGGGCCGGAGCTTCCTCCGGGCCGGCGTCGCCGTCTTTCCACCCCGTCGGGGCCGCGTGCGGTGGTCGGGTCGCGGGCGGGAATGTCGGGCGGACCGGGCGACGTTGTCCACAGGCGGTGGAGAAGTTTTCCACAACCTGTGGATGGCCGCCGAGACGCCCCGCTGGGCCTCTCCGGGCCCCTCTGGGCCGCTCCGGAGGCGGCGGAGGGCTTCTCCGTGGTCCACCGGATTTCGCTCTACGCGTAGCGACAGGGGTACCGGAACACCTCCTGAGCGCGGACGGTTGTGCAAAACGACGTGGAACTGACCCGGACCGGAGAGACACGACCTCAGCCGAGTCGGTCAGCGACGATAGAGTAAGGAGGCACGGACGCCCGTCCCGGACGTTCGTGCACCGGCCCCGCCAAGATCTTGACCATCAAGGCGCACGGCATGTGAGGAGCACGAGGGCATGTTCGAGCGGTTCACCGACCGAGCGCGACGGGTTGTCGTCCTGGCCCAAGAAGAGGCCCGGATGCTCAACCACAACTACATCGGTACGGAACACATCCTGCTGGGCCTGATCCACGAAGGTGAAGGCGTCGCGGCAAAGGCCCTGGAGAGCCTCGGCATCTCCCTGGAGGGCGTCCGTCAGCAGGTCGAGGAGATCATCGGCCAGGGCCAGCAGGCGCCGAGCGGGCACATCCCGTTCACGCCGCGGGCCAAGAAGGTGCTGGAGCTGTCGCTGCGCGAGGCGCTGCAGCTCGGCCACAACTACATCGGCACCGAGCACATCCTGCTCGGGCTGATCCGTGAGGGCGAGGGCGTCGCCGCCCAGGTGCTGGTCAAGCTCGGCGCCGACCTCAACCGGGTCCGCCAGCAGGTGATCCAGCTCCTCTCCGGCTACCAGGGCAAGGAGCCCGCCGCGGCGGGTGCCGCGCCGGGTGAGGCCGCGCCGTCGACCAGCCTGGTGCTGGACCAGTTCGGCCGCAACCTGACCCAGGCCGCCCGCGAGGGCAAGCTCGACCCGGTCATCGGGCGCGAGAAGGAAATCGAGCGGGTCATGCAGGTGCTCTCCCGCCGTACCAAGAACAACCCGGTCCTGATCGGTGAGCCCGGCGTCGGTAAGACCGCCGTGGTGGAGGGGCTTTCCCAGAAGATCATCAAGGGCGAGGTGCCCGAGACTCTGAAGGACAAGCAGCTCTACACGCTCGACCTGGGTGCGCTGGTCGCGGGTTCCCGCTACCGCGGTGACTTCGAGGAGCGCCTCAAGAAGGTGCTCAAGGAGATCCGCACGCGGGGCGACATCATCCTGTTCATCGACGAGATCCACACCCTCGTGGGCGCGGGTGCCGCCGAGGGCGCGATCGACGCCGCCAGCATCCTCAAGCCGATGCTGGCCCGTGGTGAGCTGCAGACCATCGGCGCCACCACGCTCGACGAATACCGCAAGCACCTGGAGAAGGACGCCGCTCTCGAGCGCCGGTTCCAGCCGATCCAGGTGGGTGAGCCGTCGCTGGCGCACACCATCGAGATCCTCAAGGGCCTGCGGGACCGTTACGAGGCGCACCACCGGGTCTCGATCACGGACGCCGCTCTCGTGGCCGCCGCGACCCTGGCCGACAGGTACATCTCGGACCGCTTCCTGCCGGACAAGGCGATCGACCTGATCGACGAGGCCGGCGCCCGGATGCGGATCCGTCGGATGACCGCGCCGCCAGACCTGCGTGACTTCGACGAGCGCATCGCCCAGGTGCGTCGCGACAAGGAGTCCGCGATCGACGCGCAGGACTTCGAGCGCGCCGCCCAGCTGCGCGACAAGGAGAAGCAGCTCCTCGGTCAGAAGGCGCAGCGGGAGAAGGAGTGGAAGGCCGGTGACCTGGACGTCGTCAGCGAGGTCGACGACGAGCAGATCGCCGAGGTACTCGGCAACTGGACCGGTATCCCGGTCTACAAGCTGACCGAGGAGGAGACCTCGCGCCTGCTGCGCATGGAGGACGAGCTGCACAAGCGCGTCATCGGCCAGGAGGACGCGGTCAAGGCGGTCTCGAAGGCGATCCGGCGTACCCGGGCCGGCCTGAAGGACCCGAAGCGCCCGTCCGGCTCGTTCATCTTCGCCGGCCCGTCCGGTGTCGGTAAGACCGAGCTGTCCAAGGCGCTCGCCGAGTTCCTCTTCGGCAGCGAGGACGCCCTCATCCAGCTGGACATGTCCGAGTTCCACGACCGGTACACGGTGTCCCGCCTCGTGGGTGCCCCTCCCGGCTACGTCGGTTACGACGAGGGCGGGCAGCTGACCGAGAAGGTGCGTCGTCGTCCGTTCTCGGTGGTCCTGTTCGACGAGATCGAGAAGGCCCACCCGGACGTGTTCAACACGCTCCTGCAGATCCTCGAAGACGGTCGGCTCACCGACGGTCAGGGCCGGATCGTGGACTTCAAGAACACGGTCATCATCCTGACCACCAACCTGGGCACCCGCGACGTCGCCAAGGCGGTGTCGCTGGGCTTCCAGGCCTCGGAGGACTCCGAGTCGAACTACGACCGGATGAAGCAGAAGGTCAACGACGAGCTCAAGCAGCACTTCCGGCCTGAGTTCCTCAACCGGATCGACGACACCATCGTCTTCCACCAGCTGCGCCAGAGCGAGATCCTCTCGATCGTGGACATCATGATCCAGCGGATCGAGGGCCAGCTGCGCAACAAGGACATGGGTCTGGAGCTGACCGACAACGCCAAGAAGTACCTGGCGGCGAAGGGCTTCGACCCGGTGCTCGGTGCCCGTCCGCTTCGTCGCACGATCCAGCGCGACATCGAGGACAACCTCTCCGAGCGGATTCTGTTCAACGAGCTGACCCCCGGTCAGATCGTGGTGGTGGACTGCGAGGGCGACCCGAACGACATCGACAAGTCCAAGCTCGTCTTCCGGGGTGCGGAGAAGCCGGTCGAGGTTCCGGACGCCGTTCCGGCCGACCTCGGTGGCACCGCCGCCGGCACCGCGGCAGCGGCGACGGACGAGGTGGCATAACCAGCAGCACAGGGGCGGGGCTCCGGCGGCGTAAGCCACCGGGGCCCCGCCCCTTTCTGCGCGCTGCCCCACTCCGTCGGCGGCGTTCCCACACCCGCGTCGGGCCGGCCGGGAGCGCTGGATCGAGGGTGATCTGGCGTCCGAGCGTAGGGCCCGGCGGGTCAGGTGATCAGGTTGGCGGCGGGGGTCGACGGGCCGTCGCCGGCGAGCCGGAACGAGTCGGCCCCGACGGGCTCCACGAGTCCGTCCTGCACCAGGCCGGCCAGTGCGCGGGCGCGCTGCACGTCGTCGGTCCACACCTGGTCGAGGCGCTGGTGCGGGACCGGCCCGGTGGTCTCCCGGAGCACCCCGAGCAGCAGTCCGCGTACCTGTCGGTCGGTGCCCGCGTACCGCTGGGGACGGCGGGTGGGGCCGGTCGGTGGCGCCTGCCCGGAGGCCCGCCAGGCGCAGACCGACTCGACCGGGCAGGCCGTGCAGCGCGGCGCGCGGGCGGTGCAGAGCACCGCGCCTAGCTCCATGAAGGCGGCGCTGGCCAGCGCGGCGGCGGCGGGCTCCGGGGGCAGCAGCTCCTCGGTGGCGACCAGGTCGGCCGGGCGGGTGACCGGGCCGGCGTCCGGCTCACCGGCCACGGCTCGACAGACCACCCGTCGGACGTTGGTGTCGACGACCGGGTGTCGCTGCCCGAACGCGAACGCGGCCACCGCGCGTGCCGTGTACGTGCCCACGCCGGGCAGCGCCAGTAGCTGTTCCAGTCGGTCGGGCACCTGGCCGCCGTGTCGGTCCACGATGGCCACCGCACATTCCCGCAGCCGGACGGCGCGGCGCGGATAGCCGAGCCGCCCCCACATGCGGATCGCCTCGGCCGGGGTGTCCGCCGCCAGCGCCGCCGGGTCGGGCCAGCGGGCCAGCCAGGCGTGCCAGGCCGGCACCACCCGGACCACCGGCGTCTGCTGGAGCATGACCTCGCTGACCAGGATGGCCCACGGGGTCACCTCGAGTTCCCGCCACGGCAGGTCACGGGCGTGCTGCTGGAACCATCGGCTGACCAGTGCGGCGAAATCGGGTTGAGTCATGGCGTCGTCGATGATGTCACGCGGTCCGGTCCCGCTGGTTGGGCGGCTCGGGCAGGGTGTCGCCGTGCTGGTGGACGGATCGGGCAGAATGCGCGGATGAACGAGCTCGCGATCACCGTAATCGGCCGGGACCGGCCCGGCATCGTGGCCGACGTCGCCGAGGTGCTGGCCCGGCTGGGGGCGAACCTCACCGACAGCACGATGACCCGCCTGCGGGGGCATTTCGCGATGACCCTCATCTGCACCGGCCCGGCCGCCGCCGAGGTGGAGGCGGCGTTGGCGCCGCTGGCGACCGAGGGGCAACTTCTGGCGACCGTACGCGCGGTGACGCCGGACGGTGAGGTGGCGCCGGCCGGCGAGCCGTACGTGCTGGCGGTGCACGGGTCGGACCGGATGGGCATCGTGGCGGCGATGACCCGGGTGCTGGTGGACGCCGGTGGCAACGTCACCGACCTGAGCACCCGGCTGGCCGGTTCGCTCTACGTGGTGTTGGCCGAGGTCGAGCTGCCGGCGGGGGTCGTCGAGGCGCTTACCGAACGGCTGCACCGGACGGCCGCCGAGGTGGGGGTCGAGGTCACCCTCCGGCCGGCAGACCCGGATCTGCTGTGAGCGACGAGCGGGGCGAGGCGTACGCCGGTCTGGGGGATTGGACGCCGGAGTCGCTGGCGGTGGCGGGTGAGGTGCGGGCCGTCGTGTCGGCCCCGCATCCGGTGCTGAGCCGGGCCGGAGGCGACGTCGATCCCACCGCCGAGGAGATCATCCGGTTGGCCGCCGACCTGGTGGCCACGATGCGGGTCTCGCCGGGCTGCGTGGGTCTGGCGGCGCCGCAGGTCGGCGTGGGCGCCCGGGTCTTCGCCGTCGACGTGACGGGCCACCCGAAGGCGGTCACCGTGCACGGCACCTTCGTGCTGTGTAACGCCCGGGTGGTCGAGGCGACCCGATGGAAGCCGGGTCGGGAGGGCTGCATGTCCGTGCCGGACCTGACCGGGGACGTGAAGCGGGCGAGTCGGCTCGTCGTGGAGGGTGACCTGCCGGGCACGGGGGCGGCGGTCCGACTGGTGACGGACGGCTTCGAGGCGCGGGCGTTGCAGCACGAGATCGACCACTGTGAAGGGCTGCTCTTTCTGGACCGGGTGGCCGGCGCGCACGCCGTCTACCAGCGCAAGGTCTATCTCTGACCGGGCGGCCGGACGCCGGCCCGTCCGTCCCCAGTGGATGTTCTTCGCGCTGCCCCGCTGACGCTCCGGCGCGTCGTGACCCGCCGGTGGGTGCGGCGCGACTACGGTGGGGGGCATCATGCGTCTGACGGTCGGCCCCCTGCCACCCGCCGTGTACTGGCGGCGTCGCGCCGTCGTATTCGGAGCGGTGCTGCTTTTCCTGATTGTCGTGCTCTACTCCTGCACCGGCTCGGGTCGCTCCGGCGGTCACCCACGGGCCGGCTCGACGCCGACTCCGACGTCAAGCCCGGGGGCGGTGGGGCCGGTGCTGACCCCGCAGTCGGGGGCTCCGTCGGCGTCCGGGTCGGCGGCGCCGAGTGCCACGGAGCAATCCGCCGGTCCGGATGCCACGAACGCCACGGACCCCGGCCGCGGAGCCACCACCAATGACCCACCGCCGGACTCGGCCGCCGGGTCGGTCGACGACGGCACCTGCACCGACGTGGAGATCAGCGTGACGTCGGCGGCGCGGCCCAGTTCGGCACAGCGCGGCGCGGTGGTCGACCTCCAACTGAAGATCAAGAACACCTCGCAGCGTACGTGCAGCCGTAACGTCGGCGCCGACCTCCAGGAGATCTTCATCAAGGCGGGCGCCGAGAAGGTGTGGTCGTCCGACACCTGCGGCAAGGTCCAGGGCTCGGATGTGCAGTCGTTCACGCCCGGGTTCGAGCGCTCCTACCAGGTGGGCTGGAACGGACGGGACACCAGCCGGTGCGACGGCGCGGGTCTGGCCGCGGGGCCGTTCGCGCCGGCGGGGACGTACCAGGTGTTCGCCCGGGTCGGCACCAAGTACAGCGAGCCCGCGAAGATCACGATCACCGGCTGAGTCGGCACTCCGGCCAGCCGGATCGGCGGCGGATCAGACGTACCGCTCAAGGATGGATGCCTCGGCGAGCCGGGACAGGCCCTCGCGGACGCCCCGGGCGCGGGCGTCGCCCACACCCTCGACGGCCTGCAGGTCCTCCACGGTCGCGCCCAGCAACCGCTGCAGGCTGCCGAAGTGCAGCACCAGACGGTCGACCACGGCCACCGGCAGGCGCGGAACCTTGGCCAGCAGCCGGAAGCCCCGCGGGCTGACGGCGGCATCCAGCGCGTCGGATGCGGCCGGGTAGCCGATCGCCTTGGCGACCGACACCAGGTCGATCAGCTCGGTGGCGCCCAGCAGATCCAGCTCCACCAGCGCCTCGTCCAGGGTGCGGGACTTACGGCCGACGGGCAGGTAGTCCCGGATGACAAGCGTGCGGTCGGCGTCGACACCGGCCATCAGCTCGTCGAGCTGGAGAGCGAGCAGTCGACCGTCGGTGCCCAGCTCGACGACGTAACCGGCGATCTCGTCGGCGATCCGGCGGACCATCTCCAGCCGCTGCACCACCGCCACCGCGTCCCGCACCGTGACCAGGTCTTCGATCTCGAGCGCGGAGAGCGTGCCGGAGACCTCGTCCAGCCGCAGCTTGTAGCGCTCGAGGGTGGCCAGCGCCTGGTTGGCCCGGGAGAGGATCGCGGCCGAGTCGTCGAGGACGTGCCGCTGACCGTTGACGTAGAGGCTGATGATCCGCATCGACTGGCTGACCGAGATCACCGGGTAGCCGGTCTGCCGGGCGACCCGTTCGGCGGTGCGGTGCCGGGTGCCCGATTCCTCCGTCGGGATGGACGGGTCGGGCATCAGGTGCACGGCCGCCCGGACGATGCGGGTGCCGTCACTGGACAGCACCACGGCGCCGTCCATCTTGCACAGCTCGCGGACCCGGGTCGCGGAGAACTCGACGTCCAGCGGGAAGCCGCCGGTGCAGAGGCCCTCGACGACCTTGTCGTAGCCGAGCACGATGAGCGCGCCGGTGCGACCCCGCAGGATGCGCTCCAACCCGTCGCGCAGCGCGGTGCCGGGTGCCATCAGGGCGAGATTCGCCCGCAGCGGATCGCCGGCACCCCCGGCAGCGGCGGTCACGCTCACGCTGATCGGGCGGGCCGGCGAGCCCACGGTGCCGGTGCGGGCCTGGGGCGGCGCTCCGGCAGGCTTGGTGGTATCGCGGTCGATCGGCACGGGCACAGTCTACGGACTGCCGTGCGGTGGGTGCTGTCGTGGTTACTGTGATGTGTCACGATGCCGCCCTTCGAACCGTTTCCACTTGCGGCGATGCTGTCCGTTATCGCCGTTGGCGTCGGCACGCTGAGTCACTCGGCGGACGCGCGGGCCGCATGGTGCAGGGCTGAGCGCACGTCAGTGACCTCGGTCACCCGCATCTGATCCGGCCCCGCACCGGTGCTCGCCGGGCCACAACCCGGCGGAACCAGCGCCACCTTGAACCCCAGGCGGGCGGCCTCCGCCAGCCGGCGCGGCACCGCACCGACCCGGCGCACCTCGCCGGTCAACCCCACCTCGCCGATCGCGACGAGATGCGGCGCGATCGCCAGGTTGAGCCCGCCGGAGGCGACCGCCAACGCGACGGCCAGGTCGGCTGCCGGCTCCACCACCCGGATGCCGCCGACGGTGGCCGCGAACACCTCCCGGTCGTGCAGGGTCAACCGCTCCGTACGCCGTTGCAGGACCGCGAGCACCATGGCCAGGCGGGCCGAGTCGAGGCCCGAGACGGTACGGCGGGGAGAGCCGGCCACCGTCGCGCCGATCAGGGCCTGTACCTCCGTGACCAGTGCCCGCCGCCCCTCCATCGCCACGGTCACGCAGGTGCCGGGCACCGGTTCGGAGTAGCGGGTGAGGAACAGCCCGGACGGGTCGGCCAGGCTGCTGATGCCGCCCTCGTGCATCTCGAAGCAGCCCACCTCGTCGGCCGCCCCGAACCGGTTCTTGACGCCGCGCACGAGCCGTAGCGAGGAGTGTTTGTCGCCCTCGAAGTGCAGCACCACGTCGACCAGGTGCTCCAGCACACGCGGCCCGGCCACCTGACCGTCCTTGGTGACGTGCCCGACCAGCACGGTCGCGATGCCCCGCTCCTTGGCGACCGAGACCAGTGCGGCGGTGACCGCCCGGACCTGGGTCACGCCGCCCGGCACACCCTCGGTGCCGGTGGTCGAGATGGTCTGCACCGAGTCGAGCACCAGCAGGCCCGGCTTGACCGCGTCGAGGTGCCCGAGCACCGACGCCAGGTCGCTCTCGGCCGCCAGGTAGAGCTGCTCGTGCAGGGTGCCCATCCGCTCGGCGCGCAGCCGGACCTGACTGACCGATTCTTCCCCGCTGACCACCAGGGACGGGCTGCCGGCGCCCACCGCCCACTGCTGCGCCACGTCGAGCAGGAGGGTCGACTTGCCCACGCCGGGCTCGCCGGCGAGCAGCACGACCGCCCCGGGGACCAGGCCGCCACCGAGCACCCGGTCCAGCTCGCTCACCCCGGTCGGCCGGGCGCGGGCCGGAGCCGCGCTGATGGTGGCGATCGGCCGGGCCGGCTCGGCCGGCATCCGCGAACTGACCACCCGACCGGAGACGGTCGGCCCGGTCACCGTCGACTCGACCACCGAGCCCCACTCGCCGCACTCCGGGCAGCGACCCACCCACTTGGGCGGCTGGTGCCCGCAGGCGTCGCACTCGTACGCCGGGCGCGGTTCGCGGGTGGCGGACCGGGCGCGGGGCGCACCTGCCGCGCCGCCACGGCCGGAGGTCGATCGGGAGGTGGTCACATCAGGACGCTAGCCGCCTCGTACGACGAAAACACCCCGGCGTGGTGGTTCCCACGCCGGGGTGTTCCGTAGTTGAGGATCGGGCTCACTCGTGGGTGGTGCCACCCTCGTTGCCCTCGTAGCCGCCCTCGCGCTCGATGATCGGCGAGGCGGGGGCCGCCGGGGTGAGCGGCACCGCGATCGGCGCGGGGCCGGTGACCGTGTTGCCGTTGCCGAAGTCGAAGGTCACGACGACGTTCTGGCCGGAGCGCAGCGCCTCGGTCAGACCGACCAGCCGCAGCTGCGAGGTGGACTCCGAGTTGAGCTGGAGGTAGCTCAGCGGGGCCAGTTCGATGCGGGCGGGCTGGCCCGGCGCGGCAGCGCTGGCCGAACCCGACGCCCGCGCCGACTCAGGTGCGGACGGGGTCGCCGACGACGAGCCGGTCTCGGACGGGGTCGCGGACGGGCTGGCCGAGCCGGACTCGGTGGTCGACGGGCTGGCCGAGCCCGACGGGGTGGCCGAGGCCGACGGGGTGGCCGAGGCCGACTCCGAGGCGGACGGCGTCGGGCTGGCCGAGCCACCCGAGATCAGCACCTCGCGGGCGCTCTGCGTGGTGACGGTGACCGTCACGGTGCTCTTCGAGTCGTTGTAGATCACCGCGTTGAGCGGGGCGTCCTGGCCGGCCCGGTAACCCTCGGTGCCGGGGTAGGTGACCAGCAGGCCACGCACCGAGTAGGCGCCGTTGGGGGTCGTGAGGTTGACGCCCTGGACGGACGGCTCCTTCAAAGCCGTCTCGGCGATCTGGCCAGCGCCGCATCCGGACGCGAGCAGGCTGGTGGCCGCCGCGACTCCGGACAGCAGCAGGGCCGCCCGCCGGGATCGGTTGATCGAGCGCGTCACGTCGGTCCTCCTCGTTACGATCCCCACCCGGGCGCACGCCGGGGGAGGTGGCCATACCCGCGCAGACCGCGCTCCAGGGTAGTTGGAGCTGATCGAGGCCCGCACGGGGACCCGGCAATGCCACCCCGCCGGGTGCCGTCACACCACCCGACCGCTCGCCACCAGCAGCGCGACGTCGATGAGGGCCACCAGCATCACCGCCCGGAAGGCAGCCACCGGCCGCCGGCCCGCGCGGGCCGCCGAGCGCCCGGCGTACCAACTCAGTGGCGGCACGACGGCGGCCGTGCCGACCGCCGCGAGCCCGAGGACCGACGGCGGTCCGGGTGGTCCCAGGACCAGGACGGCGGTCGCGGCGAGGAGCAGTCCGGCCGCGGCCGCCCGACTGCCCGCCGCGCCGAGGCGGTGCGGCAGGCCGCGTACACCCGTGCGGGCGTCGTCGGCGAGGTCGGGCAGCACGTTGGCGAAGTGCGCGCCGGCGCCGAGGCAGGCCGCCGCCGTCAGCAGCCAGAGCGGTGGGGTCGGTTCGCCGGGCAGCGCCAGCACCACGAAGCCGGGCAGCGCGCCGAAGGAGACGGCGTACGGCAGGACCGAGAAGACGGTGGCCTTGAGCGGCCAGTCGTAGAGCAGCGCGGAGACCAGGGCGACCGTGAGCCAGAGCGCCGCCCGGGGGTTCGTGGTCAGCGCCAGCAGCGGGCAGGCCACCGCGGCCACCGCGGCGGCCCAGGCCGTGACACGCCGGCCCACCGCGCCGGCGGCGACCGGCTTGTCGGTACGCCCCACCGTGGCATCCCGCTCGGCGTCCAACGCGTCGTTGGTCCAGCCAACCGCGAGTTGGCTGGCGAGTACGGCGAGCACCACGGAGGCGATTCCCCAGGGCCGGTGGCCCACTCCCCAGGCCAGCAGACCGGACACTGTGGTCACCGCGGCGGCCGGTTCCGGATGGCTCGCCCTGACCAGCCCTAACACCCTCGACGACATAAGGGAAGTCTGGTCGTTACCGAGCAGTCGTGCCACGCTCGGAGCCATGCGAGACGTGGCGTCGACCGCCCAGCGGGTGCTGCCGCGCAACGATCCGCGCCAGTACGACGACCTGGCCGGTGAGTGGTGGCGGCCGGATGGCGCGTTCGCGATGCTGCACTGGCTGGCCGAGGCCCGCGCGGCGCTCGTACCGCCGACGAGGAGTCCGGGCGCGGTCCTGGTCGATCTGGGCTGCGGCGCCGGTCTGCTCGCGCCGCACCTGGCCGGCAAGGGCTACCGGCACGTCGGGGTGGACCTGACCCGTTCGGCGCTGGTCCAGGCCGCCGGGCACGGCGTACGGGTGGTGCAGGGTGACGCCACGGCGGTGCCGCTGCCCGACGGGTGCGCCGACGTGGTCTCCGCCGGCGAGCTGCTGGAACACGTGCCGGACTGGCCGCGGGCGGTGGCCGAGGCGTGCCGCCTGCTGCGCCCGGGCGGCCTGCTCGTGCTGGACACGCTCAACGACACGGCGCTGGCCCGGCTGGTCGCGGTGCGGATCGCCGAGCGGCTGCCGACGGTGCCGCGTGGCATCCACGATCCACGGTTGTTCGTGGACGCGCGGGCGCTGGTGGCCGAGTGCGCCCGGCACGGCGTCGAGCTGCGCCTACGTGGGATCCGACCGCAGGTCGGGGGGCTGCTCGCCTGGCTGGTGCGGCGGGCCCGCGCGGCACGGACGCCGGGTGTGCCGTTGACCGGTCGTGCCCCGCGCATCGTGCCGACCCGGTCCACCGCCGTGCTCTACCAGGGCCAGGGGGTCCGCAGAGGATAGTCGGCTCGTGGCGGGGTATGGGACGCCGAGGAGGGAGCGATATGACGGTGCACGCGCTTGAGGCGGCCCGCCGATTGACGCCGCGGTTCGCCGCGCGGGCGGCGGAGCACGACCGGGACGGCTCCTTCCCGGCCGAGGACTTCCGTGACCTGCGGGAGGCCGGCCTCTTCGGGTTGATGGTGCCGCGCGCTCTCGGTGGCCTGGGCGCGAGCTTCGCGGATTACACCGCGGTCGCCACCGAGCTGGCCCGGGGCAACGGCGCGACGGCGCTGGTGTTCAACATGCACGCGTCGGTGACCGGCGCGCTGGGCGCGGTCACCGAGGAGTTGGCCGAGGCTCTGGGCGTGTCGGACGAGGCGCTGGCCGCCCGGGACCGGCTGCTCACCGCCGCTGCCCAGGGCGCCTGGTACGGCGTCGCGATGAGCGAGCGGGGCACCGGCGCGCGCCTCTCGCAGTTGAGCACGGTCTACGAGCCGACCGACGGCGGTTGGCACCTCAAGGGCAGCAAGACCTTCTGTTCCGGGGCCGGGCACGCCGACGGCTACCTGGTGGCCGCGCGCAGCGCCACCGACCAGTCGACGGTGTCGCAGTTCCTGGTGCCGGCCGGCGACGGTTTGAGCGTCGAGCCGACCTGGGACGCCCTCGGCATGCGGGCCACCTCGTCGCACGACCTGCATCTGGACGTCACCGTGCCGGGCGACCGGCTGCTCGGTGGGGTGGAGGGGTTGGCCCTCGTGATCGCCCAGCTCATGCCGCACTGGCTGGTGGCCAGCTACGCGGCCGTCTACGTGGGGGTGGCGCGGGCCGCCATCGACGCGGCGGCCGAGCACCTCAACGCCCGCAACCTGGCCGGTCTGCCGGCGGTGCGCTCGCGGCTGGGCCGGGCGGACGCGGCGACGGCTGCCGCCGAGCTGGCGGTGGCCGAGGCGGCCCGCCGGGTGGACGACGCGCCGGGTGACGCGGAGACCAACCGCTGGGTGTGGCGGGCGAAGCTGCTGGCCGGGACGACGGCCGCCGAGGTGGCGGCGTCGATGCTGGAGGCGGCCGGCACGTCGGCGACCCGACGTGGCCACCCGTTGGAGCGGCTCTACCGGGATGCCCGTTGCGGCTCACTGCACCCGGCCACGTCGGACGTCTGCGCCGACTGGCTGGGCATCGCCGCGCTGGGCGGGGACCCGGACCGCGACGGATCGGCACCGCGTTGGTGAGCGGGTGTCGCGGGAAACGTACGAGGGTGCGGCCGGCCGAGGTGGCCGGAGGGACGGCCAGGGGGAGGACAGCGTTTGACGAGAGGTGGGGATCGTGTCCGTACCAGTGATCGCGGGGCTCGGGACAGCGCAGCCGCCGTCCGCTTCGCAGGACGAGCTGTGGGAGGGCTTCTTCTCCCGGCACTTCTCCGGCAGCACCCGGGCGTTGGCCGAACGGATCTTCGCGAACTCGGGGGTGACCCGACGGCAGGCCGCGGTCAACCCGTTGCTCGAGGACGTCTCGGACTGGCCGACCGAGCGCCGGATGCGTCGCTACCAGGTGGAGGCGCTGCCGCTGGGCAAGGAGGCGGTGGGGCGCGCGTTGACCGCCGCCGGTCTGGACGCCGGCGACGTCGGGATGTTCATCGTCTGCTCCTGCACCGGGTACGCCACCCCGGGGCTGGACATCCTGCTCGCCCGTGACCTGGGCATGGCGGCGGACACCCAGCGCATGTTCGTCGGCCACATGGGCTGCTACGCGGCGCTTCCGGGGTTGGGCGCGGCGAGTGACTTCGTCACCGCCCGGGGGCGGCCGGCGTTGCTGCTCTGCGCCGAGCTGACCAGCCTGCACATCCAGCCGTCCACGGCCCGGGTCGACACCCAGCAGATCATCTCGCACGCGCTCTTCTCGGACGCCGCCGTCGCCGCCGTGGTGGTGCCCGGCGGCCGGGGGTACGCGTTGCGCGAGGTCGCCTCGGTCACCGACACCTCGACGGCCGACCACATGACCTGGGACGTCACGGACGCGGGCTTTCGGATGGGGCTGTCGTCGAAGGTGCCGCAGGTCCTCTCCCGGCACGTGCGCGGCCTGGTCGACGACCTGCTGGCCCGGCACGGCGGCACCATCTCCGACGTGGACGGTTGGGCCGTGCACCCGGGCGGGCCGCGGATCCTCAACGTGGTCGAGCGGGAGTTGGCCCTGCCGCCGGAGGCGTTGGCGGCGTCCCGGGCGACGCTGGACGAGCACGGCAACTGCTCCTCGCCGACGGTGCTGCTGATCCTGGACCGGTTGGGTCGGTCCACGCCGCCGCCTCGGCAGGTGGTCATGCTGGCGTTCGGTCCGGGCCTCACCCTGTACGCCGTCCTGCTCGATCGACAGGAGTGAACGCCAGCGACCCGACCGGTACGCTCGTTCCATGGATGCGGGGGCGGACGACCGGTTGCGGTCGGCGGTGCTGGTCGGTGCGGCCCTGGCCGCGCTCGCGGTGGGCGGCTGGTGGTGGCATGCCGCCGCGCCCGCCCCGGTGGCCGGGCCGGTGAGCTCACCGGTGGTCGCGCCCAGCGTCAGCACCGAACTGGAGCGCATCCTGACCCGCATCGAACCCGGGGAACGGGGCGTGACGGTTCGGATCGACCCGGAGACCGGCGAGGCCGTCCGGGTGGGCGGCAACTCGCGAATCGCGATCGACGCGGAGACGGGCGCGATCGCCGACGTCGACGGCGATGTGGGGATTCTCGTCCCCGGGAGTGACCTGCCCTCGTTCCGCAGCACGATCTGGCGGGAGCAGCGGGAGTTGGCGCCCGGCGAGGAGCGGACCCGGCAGGCGTCCGACGACGGTTCCCGCTTCCTGCTCCAGTACCGGTGCACCCGACCGGGCACGCTGGCGGTGACGAGCACCGGGGCCGAGATCGCCGGCCCGCCGCGCATCGACTGCGACGGCACGCTCGCGTCCGCCCGGCTGCTGCCCGGCGGCGGGCCGTTCCGGGTGTCGCTGTCGGCCGTCGGCGACCAGCCCATCGACGTCGAGGCGCAGCTCGTCGCGCTGCCCCCGTCGTAGGCCGTTCAGCGGGCCAGGGCGGTCAGGTCGTCCTGGTACGCGTCGACGGGCCCGACGCCGGGCAGCACCCGGGTCACCACGCCGGTGCGGCCGACCAGCAGCGCGTTGGCGGCACCGGGGCCCAGGAACGAGCGCAGACCGCCGGCGGGGTCGGCCAGCGCGCGGACGCCGTCGACGGGTGGTGCGGTGGCGACAGCCCGGCCCTCGGTCACGGTGACCACCGTGACGCCGGTGGGCGCCGCCGCCACGGCCTCGGTGACGACGTCGGGGCAGCCACAGTCGTCCACGAGGATGATCATGGCGGGTAACAGGCCGCGGAGCGGAACGGGCGCCTGCCCGGCGTCGACCAGGTCCAGCGCGGGCAGCGCCTGACCGGTGAGCGAAACGGGTGGTGGGGAGGGCGCCGGAGTGGGCCGGTCGGTGCTCCGGCCGGCGCGGGGCCAGGTCACGGCGAGCAGGCCGGTCAGAGTGGTGAGCACCGCCACCACCAGGACGAGCAGCGGCAGGGCGAGTGCCCGGCGTCCGGCGTACCGGCCGGTGGCCCGGCGCAGCTCACGACGTACCTGGGCGGCCTCGCTGGCGAGGGCGGAGGCGTCGTCGGGGACGACGATGCGGCCCCACTCGGGTGGTAGGTCGGGCAGGCCGTCGGATGGCCCGTGGCCCTCTGCGTCCGGCTTGCCCATCGGACCCCCCAGGAAGCGTCTCGAGAGCGGAGTGTGGCTCGGACTCCAGGGTCCCGCACCGGGGGCACGTCCCGCTACATCTGGGCGCGGTCCCGCACGCCGGGATACCATGGGAGGAGCGCATAGCCCTTGATCTCGACGTTCTGTTCACTCGTATCGGGAAGTCATCCGATCGTCACGGAGCGTGTTTGAACCATCGGTTTGACCGCCTGTCAAGCTGAAGAAAGACCTCTCACAGGGCCCCTGAGCTGCGCCAACGGTCAGGACATCGGTGAGACATCGTTGCCTGAGCGTGTTACCCTAGACACAGCGAAAGGGGTTTCGAACCTATGGTTTTCAGTGTCGGCGAGACCGTTGTTTACCCCCACCACGGGGCCGCACTCATCGAGGCAATCGAGACTCGGGTCATCAAGGGCGAGCCCAAGCAATATCTCGTCCTGAGGGTCGCGCAGGGTGACCTGACGGTCCGGGTGCCGGCTGAGAACGCCGAGATCGTGGGCGTTCGCGAGGTGGTCGGCGAAGAGGGCCTCGGTAAGGTCTTCGACGTTCTCCGGGCTCCGCACACCGAGGAGCCGACCAACTGGTCGCGGCGTTACAAGGCCAACCTGGAAAAGCTGGCCTCCGGCAACCCGCTGAAGGTCGCCGAGGTCGTGCGTGACCTGTGGCGTCGGGAGCGGGAGCGGGGCCTCTCCGCAGGCGAGAAGCGGATGCTGGCCAAGGCCCGCGACATTCTCGTCGGCGAGGTCGCGCTGGCTGAGAAGAGCACCAAGGACGAGGCGGAGACGCTGCTCGACAAGGTCCTCACCGAGGCCTAGTCCGCACAGCATCGTCGTACCCACTTCGTAGCGAAGAAACCACCGAGGACCGCGACGTGACCGCGCAGCTCAACCCGCGCGGTGACGTCGCGGTCCTCGTGCCTGCGGCCGGTGCCGGCGTACGCCTCGGTCCCGGTCGACCCAAGGCGTTGCGCCTGCTCGCCGGAGAACCGCTGCTGGTGCACGCCGTGCGCCGGCTCGCCGCCGCACCGTCGGTCCACACGATCGTGGTGGCCGCACCGGCGGCCGAGGTGGCGGGTGTCCGTGAGTTGCTGGCCTCGGTGGCGCCGGTGACCGTGGTGGCCGGTGGCGCCGAACGACAGGCCTCCGTCGCCGCCGCGCTCGCGGCCGTGCCGGCCGGCCCGACAATCGTCCTGGTGCACGACGCCGCCCGCGCGTTGACCCCACCCGAGCTGGTCGAATCGGTCGCCGCCGCGGTCCGGGGCGGCCAGCCGGCGGTGATCCCGGTCCTGCCGGTCGTCGACACCATCAAGGAGGTCGGCCCCGACGAGGTGGTGCTGGGCACCGTCGACCGGTCCGCCCTGCGCGCCGTGCAGACCCCGCAGGGCTTCCGCCGGTCCGTGCTGGCCGCCGCGCACGCCGCCGCGGGTGATCCGCTCACCGACGACGCCGGCCTGGTCGAGAAGCAGGGTGTGGCGGTGGCCTGCGTGCCCGGCTCGGAGTACGCGCTGAAGATCACCCGTCCGTTCGACCTGGCACTGGCGGAGCACCTGCTCGCCGCCAGCGACTGACGCCTCGCGACCGCACGGCGGGACCGCACCTTCGTTCTACGCGTAGTCTCGGATCATGATCGTTCCTCGGGTGGCCATCGGCACCGATGTGCACGCGTTCGAGCCCGGCCGACCCTGCTGGGTTGCCGGCCTGCTCTGGCCCGACCAGGACGGTCTCGCCGGGCACTCGGACGCGGACGTCGCCGCCCACGCCGCCTGCAACGCGCTGCTCTCCGCCGCCGGGCTCGGTGATCTCGGCTCGGCCTTCGGGGTGGACCAGCCCGAGTGGGCGGGGGCGTCCGGCGTGGCGCTGCTGGCCGAGACGGCCCGCCGGGTGCGGTCCGCCGGCCTGGCGATCGGCAACGTGTCCGTGCAGGTCATCGGCAACCGGCCCAAGATCGGCCGTCGGCGGGATGAGGCTCAGCGGGTGCTCTCCGAGGCCGTCGGCGCACCCGTGACCGTCTCCGCCGCGACCACCGACGGGCTCGGCTTCGCCGGCCGTGAGGAAGGTCTGGCGGGCGTCGCCGTCGCGCTGGTGTACGACGCCCCGGCCGCCTAGGCTCGCCGCGATGTCCACCGATCCCGCCCCCGACCGGTTCGCCGCCGACGGCTACCTCGAACGCGCCCAGCTCCTCGCCGAGTTGGGCCGGCACGACGAGGCGGCCGGCGAGTTGACCGAGGGGCTCGCGCTGAAGCCCGCCGACCCGGACGCCCTCACCATGCTGGCCCGGGTGCATCTCGCCGCCGACCGGCCGGCCGACGCGCTCGCCGCCGCCGACTCGGCCGTTGCCGCCGCACCGGACGCCCCGCCGACGCTCGTCGTGCGGGCGATGGCGCTGGCCGATCTGGGGCGGTACGCCGACGCGGCCGCCACCGCCGACCGGCTGCTGGCGCTCGGGCCGGCCGACGCGTACGCCCAGCGCAGCGCCGCGGCGATCCTGGCCGACGCGCGCAACGGCCAGCCGGCGCTGAACGCGGCCTGGCGTGGGGTCGAGCTGGCCCCCCAGGAGCCGCCGGCGCACCTGGTGCTCAGCCTGGTCGCGGCCCGGCTGGAGCTGTTCGACCTGGCCGAGCGGGCCTACCGGGAGGCGCTGCGGCTCGACCCCCGCCTCGCCGAGGTCGGGCACGACGTCGGCGTTCTGCGTCTGGAGCAGCGCCGCTGGTCGGCGGCGCTGGAGCAGATGGCCGAGATGGTGACGTTCGGCCCGAGCCGGATCGACTCCCCACGGACCCTCGCGTACGGCCTGCACCGCCTGGTGTTCTACGGCGCGGGCTGGTCACTGGTCGCCGCGGTGGTGGTCGCGTTCGCGGCGTCGGCGAACGACGGGTTCTCCCGGGTCCTGGCGGTGCTCGCCGCCCTGACCGGCGGCGTCGTGGTGTGGCAGCTCGCGGCCCGGCTTCCGGGGTTCACCCGGAGCGTCCTGCCGGCCATGCTGCACGCCGACCGGACGATGGCCCTGGCGATCTACGCGGTGGCGGCCGCGCCGCTGCTGCTACTCGTGTACGCCATGGTCGGCTCGCCGTGGCCGCTGGTGCTCGCCATCGTCGCCACGGTGATAGCCGAGTTCGCCGCCTTCACCAGAACAACCGTCCGCTAGGGGCGGCGCGCCCACGTCCAGGCGTAGGCGTCGTCTTCGCAGGCGCGTGCCGCGTCGCAGAGGTCGAGGGGGCGGAAGGTGTCGACCATGACGGCCAGCTCGTCGAAGTAGTCCGCGCCGATGGAGCGTTCGGCGGCGCCCGGCTGGGGCCCGTGGGTGAACCCGGAGGGGTGCAGCGAGATCGAGCCCTGCTCGATGCCGGAGCCGCGCCGGGCCTCGTAGTTGCCGCCGGTGTAGAAGAGCATCTCGTCGGAGTCGACGTTGTGGTGGTTGTACGGCACCGGGATCGACTGCGGGTGGTAGTCGACCTTGCGGGGCACGAAGGAGCAGATGACGAAGTTCGGGCCCTGGAAGGTCTGGTGCACCGGCGGGGGCTGGTGGATGCGGCCGGTGATCGGCTCGAAGTCGTGGATGGAGAACGCCCACGGGTAGAGGTGCCCGTCCCAGCCGACCACGTCGAACGGGTGGTTGGCGTAGACGTGGCGGGTCCAGCCGCGACGGTGCCGGACCAGAACCTCGACCTCCTCGCCGTCCACGAGTAGGGGCATGTCGGGGCCGCGGACGTCTCGTTCGCAGTACGGCGAGTGCTCCAGGAACTGCCCGCGTACGGAGAGGTAGCGCTTGGGCGGACCGATGTGCCCGGACGCCTCGACGGCGAGCAGCCGGACGGGCACGTCACCGGTGGGGACCAGCCGGTGGATGGTCGAGGTGGGGATGACGACGTAGTCGCCGGCGACCGCGTCCAGGGCCCCGAACGGCGACTCGACCCGCATCGTGCCGGCCTCGACGTACAGGCAGTGGTCGCCGGTGGCGTCGCGGAACAGCGGGGAGGGCCGGTCGGCGAGGACGTACCCGATGCGGACGTCGTCGTTGGCGAGCAGGTACTGCCGGCCGAGGATCGGGTCGGCATCGCCGGCGTCGAGCTTGTGGGTGCGCAGGTGGCGGGGCTTGAGCGGCAGGTTCGCCGTCCGGGTGAACGCGGGCGGGGTGAATACGTCGGCGGCCAGGATCGCGGTGGGCGCGTGCCGGTGGTAGAGCAGGGACGAGTCGGAGGAGAAGCCCTCCTGCCCCATCAGCTCTTCGGCGTAGAGGCTGCCGTCGGGCTGGCGGAACTGGGTGTGGCGCTTGCGCGGCACCTCGCCGACGCTGCGGTAGTACGGCATCTCGCCTCCCGATATATCCCGTTCACCGGCCGAAGGCGTCCGATAATCGGACGCTGTTGTCCGTTCCTTGTAGCGTCCCGTAGATTCTTGTTCCGTGTCAACGCAGGTGCCCGCGCTCCTCCACGGCCTGGTGGACGACGCCGCCGTCTTCCCTCCGGGCAGCGCCACGCTGCCCGACGCTCTGAAGGCGCACCGCCAGCACCGCGCCGCCTGGTACGCGGATCTGGTCGGCCCGCTGCTCGTCCCCGCCTCGACCGTCGTGACCGGCAACCTGAGCGGTCTCGTCGACCAGCGTGAGGGCCTGGTAATCGGGCTGATCGGTGACACCGGGATCGCCCGCCTGCCCTTCGCGCTCTCGTTCCTGCCACCCGACGGCGTCACGGCCCGCCAGGTGGAGGTGGCCGTCGCCAAGCGGGGCGAGGATCCGCTACCCGGCGTCGCCGAACTGCTGCGGCTGACCGAGACCCTGCCGGGCGTCGAGGCCGTCTACGCCGAGCTGCCGCTGACCTTCGGCCTGATGGGCGCCCTGGACGCCCTCGCCACCGCCCGCGCCGACGGCGTGCCGATCGCCGCCAAGTTCCGCACCGGCGGCCTCGCCGCCGAACTGTTCCCCACCCCGGCCGAGCTGGCGGCGGTGCTCTGCGCCTGCCGCGACCGCGCGCTGCCGTTCAAGCTCACCGCCGGACTGCACCAGGCGGTGCGGCACCTCGACCCGGAGACCGGGTTCACCCACCACGGCTACGCCAACGTGCTGGCCGCGACGCTCGCCGCCGCCGACGGGGAGAGCGTGCGCGTGATCGCCGAGCTGCTGGCCGCCCTCGATCCACGTCCGCTGCTCGAACGCGTCAACGGACGGCTGGACGCGCCGCGCCCGCTCTGGGTCGGCTTCGGCTCGTGCAGCATCCTGGAACCACTTACCGATCTGATCCGGCTGGGGCTGGTGAACGGGGGCTACGACGCATGACCTGGGTGAGCGGCGTTGACGGTTCGCCGTACGGCGTGACGAACCTGCCGTACGGGGTGTTCTCCTCCGGCGGGGACGGGCCGCGGATCGGCGTACGCATCTCCTCGTGGGTGTTCGACCTGACCGGGGCGGAGGCCGCCGGGCTGGTGCTGGCCGCCGGCGCGCTGGGCCGGCCCACCCTCAACGACTTCATGGCGCTCGGGCGTCCGCAGTGGACGGCGGTCCGCCAGCGGATCGTGGGGCTGCTCACCGACCCTGCGCACCGGCCGGCGGTCGAGCCGCTGCTGGTGCCCCTGGCCGACGTGGAGATGCTGCTCCCCTTCGAGGTGGCCGACTACGTCGACTTCTACTCCTCGGAGCACCACGCGTCGAACGTCGGGCAGATCTTCCGCCCGGGTCAGCCGCCGCTGCTGCCCAACTGGAAGCACCTGCCGATCGGCTACCACGGCCGCGCCGGGACCGTCGTGGTCTCCGGCACGCCGGTGGTTCGGCCCACCGGGCAGCGGGCGTCCGCCGAGGGTCCGGTGACCGGCCCGTCGGTACGCCTCGACATCGAGGCCGAGGTCGGCTTCGTGGTGGGTGTGCCCAGCGCGTTGGGCGACCGGGTCCCGGTGGCGGACTTCGCCGATCACGTCTTCGGGGTGGTGCTGGTCAACGACTGGTCGGCCCGCGACATCCAGGCCTGGGAGTATCAGCCGCTCGGCCCGTTCCTCGGCAAGTCCTTCGCCACCTCGGTCTCGGCCTGGGTGACGCCGTTGGAAGCGTTGGCCGACGCCTTCGTGCCGGCTCCGGATCAGGACCCGCCGGTCGTCGACTACCTGCGCGACGTCCCGCACCTGGGGCTCGACCTGCGGCTGTCGGTCGAGTGGAACGGCGAACGGGTCAGCGAACCGCCGTTCGCCGGCATGTACTGGACGCCGGCCCAGCAGTTGGCGCACCTGACCGTCAACGGCGCGTCCCTGCGCACCGGCGACCTGTACGCCTCGGGCACCGTCTCCGGCCCCGAGCGCTCCCAGGTCGGCTCGTTCCTGGAACTGACCTGGGGCGGGGCCGAGCCGGCCAAGGTCGGCGCCGAGAGCCGTACCTTCCTCGCCGACGGCGACACCGTCACCATCACCGCCACCGCGCCCGGGTTGGACGGCACCACCATCGCCCTGGGCGAGGTCACCGGAACGGTCCAGCCGGCCCGCTGAGGCACCCGCCGCCGGGCCGTCTCATCGACGAGACTCATGGTCGCACCGTCTGTGCGATAACCACACCCCGGTTACCCCGTTGATCACGCGGATCAGTCGCCCCGCCACCCCCTGTCCAGTGGTGGGGCGTCCCGACGCACACGGAGGTAACAACGATGCACGATCTCACCGGAGCGCTCTGGCGCACCAGCAGCCGGTCCAACGACCAGGGACTCTGCGTGGAGGTGGCGGACAACCTGGTCGACGTGATCGGCCTGGTCGCGGTCCGCGACTCCAAGGACCAGAGCGGCCCCACACTGGCCGTCAGCCCGCCGGGATGGACAGCGTTCGTCGGGGCGATCAGGTCCGGTCGCTTCGAACGCTGAGCGGTGTCGCACCGGCGGAACGGACAACGTGGCCTCCGGGTGGTGGAAATTCCGTCCGGGGGCCTCGTCCGGCCCGCACCGCGCGTACCGTCGGTGGCACGGGAGGGTGGCATGTCGACGGTCGCGGTTACCGGTTTCATCGAGGCGGACGCCGTCGATGTCTGGTGCCTGCTGACCGACCTGTCCGACCGGGCCGCCCGACTGACCGGGGCCGGCCCGGTCGAGGTGCTGACCCCGGGCCCGTTCGGGCCGGGCACCGCCTGGCGTGCCGAGCGCGCCCAGCCGGGCGGCAGCACCCTCACCGAGGAGTTCCTGGTGGTGGAGGCGCTCGCACCCCAGCGGCTGGTGCTCTGCTCCTCCGGCGCCGGTGCGGACTACCGGATCACCTGGCGTCTGCGTCCGGCCCGGCGACGTCGCGGCCCGCGCACCGCGGTCACCGTCACCCAGGAGGCGGTGCCGACCGATCCGTACGGGCGGGTGGTGGCCCTGCTGCTCGGTGGCCTCGCCGCCCGTGCGGTCGAGGTGGCGCTCCGGCGTGACCTCGCCGACCTGGCCGTCGCTGCTCGCGCCGCCGGCTCCCTCGAAGCGGCCTGAGCGCACGTGCCCGGAGCTTGACCCGTACAACCTGACCGGGCTCCGACCCAGTGCGCTGGGTAGGGTGCCGGGCGGAGGTGCGGCATGGGGTTCCCGAGAGGCCGGCGACGGCTCGTGCTGGCGGTGGCGGTGCTACTCGCCGTGGCGGCCGTCGCGGTCGTCGTCCACCGGGTGCTCGCGCCGGCCGAGGTGAGTACGCCCGCCCGAGCGGACTATCCGGTGACGCCCCAACCCGCGGCCGGTGTGATCGGCCGTCTCCCGGTCGCCCCGTTGATCGTGGACGGGCGGCTGCGGGTGTACGCCGCCCACCGCCAGGTCTACGCCGACCGGCCGGTCGACTGGCGGCACCGCACCACCCCCTACTGGTCGTACCGGCGGTGGCCGGCGGAGCTGACCGGGGTGGTGGCGAGCGGCGCCATCGTGGTCAGCCGCTGGTCGGACGGCCGGCTGGTCGCGCTCGACGCGTCCACCGGGCGGGTCCGCTGGCGGGCCGACGGGCCGGTGCCCGTTGCGAGCACGGCGGTGGTCCGGCGCACCGGTGCCGCCATCGTCTGGAACCCCAGCGGGCTCCTTTTCACCGACCTCCCGGACGGCCGGACCGTGCTGACGGTCACCGGGAACGGGCGGGCGAGCGGGGTGGAGGTGTCCAGCGGTCGGGAGCTGTGGCGGACCGACCTGCCCGGCGACTGCCGCAGCGACGTCGGCACCACGGCGACCGGGCAGTTGATCGGACTGGACACCTGCTCCGGCCCGGCCACGATCGAGTTCCGGGACGCCGCGACGGGCCTGGTGGGCGAGCGCTGGCGACCCCCGGGCGACCCGGATCACCTGGTGGTCACCCCGCTCGGATGTCGTACCGGCCGGTCGGGGTGTCTGGCCCTACGCACGGCGGGTCCGGGTGACGCCGGTGGCCGGGGTTGGGCGTTGGGCGGTGGCGAGCCGGTGGCCGCGCCCGCGTTGGACCCGGCCGGCGTCGTCGTGGTCGGCGAACAGGCTGTCGGTGTCGTCGACGGGGTAGCGGTGGGTCGGTCGGCGCGTACGGGTGCCGAGCTGTGGCGTTCTGCGGGCCTGGGCCCGGCGCGGGTGCTCGCCGCCCAGCCCGGCCGGGTGCATCTGCTGACCGAGGGGAACGACCTGGTGACGCTCGACCCGGCGACCGGGCGTCTGCTGTCCCGCAGCACGCTCAACGTCGGCTCGGACGGCACGGGCTGGACGCCCGGGGCGGTCTGGGCCGAGGCCGGCTACGTCGCGATGGAGCGGCTGCGCGAGCCGGTCGATCCGGACGGCGACGACCAGCGCTACTACCTGACCTCGGAGGCGGTGATCCTGGCCGCCACCTGATCGGGGCACCGGGTTCCGAATCTTTCACCACATCTGTCCGGAAAAGGTACTTTTCTCACGGTTCAGGTTTCTGGGTGGGAGGGGTCGACATGGCCAGCAGGGCAACCAGGTGGTTGGTCGGTGGTGTGCTCGCCGCTGCCACCGGACTCGTGAGCACGGTGCCATCGGCGCTCCTGCCGGGCGGGCCGCCGGCAGGCGCGGTTGCCGCGGTGCGGGTGGCGCCGTCGGACGACACCGGTGTCACCTTCGAGGTGGTGCCGGCATCGCCGACCATCACCCCAACCACGCCCCCGCCGACCCGGCAGCCCACCCCGACGCCCAGCCACGGTGGGAACCTGCCGGTCACCGGCCCGAACGGGTCGATTCTGCTCCTCGTCGCCGTGGGGATGACGCTGGTGGTCATCGGTTGGCTGGCCGCCCGTCGCCGCCGACCGAGCTGACGTGGCCCGCCTGCCGGTCGGCCGGAACGTGTTCGCGGCGCGCGGCGGCAGGGGTCCGGCGGGAGCGGCGGCGCACGAGCACGGCGAGACCGGTCGTCAGCAGCAGCGCCGCGACGACAACTCCCACCGCCCAGGGAGAGCGCAGGCGGGACACGACGCTGCCCTTGCGGCCGGCCGCAGCGGGGTCGGTGAACTCGATCTGCGCGGTCAGGCTCCGCTTCACCAGCCCGCTCTCCAGGTTCACCTCGGCCTTCCAGCGGCCGTTGGGCAGCTCGGTGGGGAACTGGGCGACGACCAGTCCCGAGCCGCCCGGGGGCAGCGTGACGCCCTTCCCGACCGGGAACGGCCCGGCTCGACTGCCGGCCGGCCCGTCGCTCAGGCTGACCGTGCCGGTCAGGTCGATGGCCCGGCCGCCGGTGTTGGTGACCTGGACCGTCACCGTGGGCACGCCCTCAGGACCGCGGGCCGGGAGCACGTCGCCGATGGTGAAGTCCGAGGCCGGTTCGCCACCCGGGCCGATGTCGAGGTACATCCGAACACCGACCCGGTGGATCTGGGTGACTTGGCCGCTCGCCCGGGGCTTTGAGGTGGTGGACGCCCAGATGACGCCGTACCGCTCGCCCCGGGGGGCGGCCGTCGGCACGGTGACGGTCGCCCGGACCCGTGCCTCGCCCCACGGCTCCAACTCCACGGTGTCGCGGTCGACCGTGGTCCAGGACGTCAGCTCGCTGGCCGCCCTGCCCTCCCCGAATGTGAAGGCCGAACCCTCCAGGGTCGCTGCCGCGGGGTACACGTCGACGCGGCGCGGCTCGCCGGTCCGGTTCACGATCAGCAGTTGCCGGTTGATGGTGGTGCCCGGCGGTAGGTGGTCGACGATGTAGCGCAGTGCCCGCGGGTCGTCGCGGCGGTCGGTCGGGGCCTCCAGCAACCGGATCCCGATGCTGCCCTCGTCCGACCCCGCGTCCGGCTCGGCCGCGCCGGCCCGGGTCGACAGACCCGGACCGGCGAGGCAGAACAGGGCGAGCGCGACCGCGATGGTCGACCGCCCCCGGCGGTCACGCCACCGAATGTGTCACCGTGCCGGTGTAGACGCCCGCGATGCTGTCCAGCGGGACGTTGACCACCAGGGTGGGGTTCCAGGCCGCGGTGTTGCCGCCGGTGCCGCCGGAGTGGGTGAACGCGGTGAGCGGGGTGGTGCTGTCCAGTGGCGCCGCGTCGCCGGCCGTGGCCTGGCCCGGCGTGAAGGTGCCGTCGCCGGTGGTCGCGGTCGCCGGACCGGACCAGTAGTCGATCTCGGACGGCAGGACCGTCTCGGGCGGCGAGCCGCCGCCGGTCTGGAAGACCGTCGCCGTCACCGAGGCGACCCAGGAGGCGTCGGCGGAGCCCCGGGAGTCGGTGACGGTCACCGTGCCGAGCTGGCCGGTGATGGTGCCACCGGGTGCGCCGGTGCCCAGGTCGGCGGTGGCCGGCGCGTCGATGTCGAGGGTGCCGGCGAGCACCTCGAAGGTGGTGGTCGTGGTGTCGGTGGGTGCCGCGGCGGCGGGTGCCGCGAGGAAGCCGACCGCCGCCACCGCGGCTGCTCCGGCGAGGCAGATCTTGGCAGTACGCACTGTTCGTTACCCCGTTTTCTCGAAGTGAGCCGGCACGGGTCCGCGCCGCGCCGGCTACTTCGGAAGATAGGGCAAATACCGTGCAAAACCAGACAAACAGCTCTTATGTCACCGGTTGGTCATACCGCGTTCGCTCAGGTCAGCGCCGCCTCCGCGGCGGCCAGGAACGCGTCGTTCTCGGTCGGGGTGCCGATGGTGACCCGGACGCCGTCCCCGGCGAACGGCCGCACGATCACCCCGCGCGACTCGCACGCCTTGCCGAACGCCACGGCCCGGTCGCCCAGCGGCAGCCAGACGAAGTTCGCCTGGCTGGTCGGAACGTCGGGCACGAACTTGCGCAGCGCCTCGGTGACCCGGTCCCGCTCGGCGACGACCAGCGCGCACCGGCGCTCCATCTCGTCGGCCTGCGCCAGCGCCGCGAGCGCGCCGGCCTGGGCCGCAGTGCTCGTGGAGAACGGCGTCACCACCTTGCGGACCGCCGCCGCCACCGCTGGCTGCGCGACCAGCCAGCCGATCCGCAGCCCGGCGAGGCCCCACGCCTTGGACAGGGTGCGCAGCACCGCCACGTTCGGCCGACCGAGGTAGTCCAGGCCGTCCGGCACCTCGGGGTCCGTGACGAACTCCCGGTACGCCTCGTCGATGACCACCAGCACGTCGTCCGGCACCGAGTCGAGGAACCGGTCCAGCTCGGCCCGGCGGACGGCCGTGCCGGTCGGGTTGTTCGGGTTGCAGACCAGGATCATCCGGGTCCGGTCGGTCACGGCCGCCGCCATGGCCGCCAGGTCGTGCCCGTGCCCGGCGTCGTTGGCGACCCGCACGCTGGTCGCGCCGCTGGTCGCCGCGATGATCGGGTACGCCTCGAACGACCGCCACGCGTACAGCACCTCGTCACCCGGCAGGCAGGTGGCCCGCACCAGGTGCTCGGCGAGCGCCACCGACCCGCAGCCCGTGGCGATCCGGTCGGCGTCCACGCCGTACCGCTGGGCCAACGCGTCGCGCAGCGCGACCACGCCCATGTCCGGGTACCGGTGCGAGCCGCTGACCGCCTCGGTGACCGCCTCGACCACGCCCGGCAGCGGCCCGTACGGCACCTCGTTGCTGGCGAGCTTGATGGCCTCCGGCAGACCCAGTTCGCGGGCCAGGTCGGCGGGGCTGCGCCCGGGGACGTAGCTGGGCAGCGCGTCCAGGTCGGCGCGGGTCAGTCGCACCGCCGGCTGGTGACGTCCGGAGTCGGTCATGGGGTGTCTCCCGAGGGCTGAGGGTGATCGTCGGAGGCGGGGGGACCGGTGGTGGCGGGGACCTCGACGACCACCGTCAGCGCGCCCCGGTCGTGCAGCGCGCGGCGCAGCGGGTGGTCGACGAGCGGCGACACGGAGTCGATGAGCTGGACCAGCAGACCGATCCCGAAGCAGGGCCAGAGCAGGGTGGACATGCCCAGCGTCGTCCATCGGCGCAGCGCCCGGCCGAAGCCCAACGGCTGGTCGGCCTCGATGGGGACGGCGCGGATACGCATCACCCGCTTGCCGATGGTCTGCCCGTTGCCGGCCATGGCGGGCACCTCGTACGCCAGCCACAGCGCGGTGGCGATCACCACGATCGCCACCTGGAGGAGCCCGGCCTGTTCGCTGATCGGCGGCAGTCCCTCGCGGGAGGTGTTGCCCTCCATCCCACGCCGGAACGCCTCCCGCCAGTACGGCGTCAGCTCTTCCAGCCACCGCCAGACGAACCAGCCGTTGACGAGCACGTTCAGCGCGAAGACGACAGCGAAGTCGATCAAACGGGCGACCAGCCGCCGGCCGTAACCGGCCAACCTGAGCCCGTGCGGGCGCGGCTCCGGTGGACGGCCGGGCCAGCCGGGACCCCAGCCGGGCGGCACGCTCTGCGGGCTCCAACCGGGCGGGGTGCTCTGCGGGCTCCAACCGGCGGGACCGTTCTGCGGGCCCCAGCCCGGAGGCGGACCGCCCTGCGGACCCCAGCCGGGAGGCGGGGTGCCCTGCGGACCCCAACCCGGAGGCGGGACGGACTGCGGGCCGGGCCCCGGGTGGGCTGGCTGGCCGGATTGCGGCGGCCAGCCCGGCGGGGTCTCCGCCGAGGGAGAGCCGGCCGGGGTGACCGGTACGGGCGGCGGCTCGGGTGGGGGCGGTCCGTCGGGCGGGGTCGCGTCGACAGGGATGGCCGCGCCGAGCCAACCCTCGCCGTCCCAGTAACGACGGGTCTCGCGGTCGGCGGGGTCGACGTACCAGCCGGGCTCCACACTCACGCCGACGCTCCGCTGCCGTACCTGCTGGTTCGCTCGCTCACGAGGCAACCTTAACGACGACCGTCGCGGCGAACTTGTCGTGGAGGCACTGCTGCCAGGGCTTGTCCCAGAGCTGCCAGAAGCCGTCGACGTAGCTCAGGCCGGGGACCAGCGAGCAGGCCAGGTACTGCACGAGCCACCGGCGGCCGGCCATCCGCCGGTCCAGCGTGCGGTTCGGATCGAGCGGCACCACGCGCAGCTTCATGATCTTCTTGCCGAGCGTCTGGCCGCCACGCTTGAGGTACTCCACGTGGTAGAGCCAGTAGAGCCCGAGCAGCACGACGAAGACGCCGAGCTCCGCCAGCAGGAGCGGCAGGAAGAAGTCGGTGAAGACGGTGGCCGGGTCGGGCTCCACGAGAGTGCCGTCCGGGTTGGTCCGGGTCATCTCGCTGAACATCTGCCACCAGAGGACCAGGAAGACCGGCAGGAACAGCACCATCGACACGACACTCGCCAGTGCCCCGTCGATGAGCCAGGCCAGCAGCCGGTCACCGAAGCTGGCCAGCGGCTGGCCGGCCGGGCTGAGCGCGGGCTGGGCGACCGGCCAGTGCGGCACGCCGTACCCGGGTGGGGCGTACTGCGGCGGCACGCCGTACCCGGGTGGGGGCTGGTGCGGCGGCACGCCGTACCCGGGTGGGGGCTGGTGCGGCGGCACGCCGTACCCCTGGGGGTGTGGGCCGGGCGATGGCGCGACGCCGCCGGCGGCGGGCGGAGGCCCACCGGCCGGCGGCGTCGGGTACGACGGAGGCTGCGTCACGTTCGACAGTGTTACAGGTTGCCGCGCGCTTCCTGCTCCCGCTCGATGGCCTGGAAGAGCGCCTTGAAGTTGCCCTTGCCGAAGCCCAGCGAGCCGTGCCGCTCGATCAGCTCGAAGAAGACGGTCGGGCGGTCCTGCACCGGCTTGGTGAAGATCTGGAGCAGGTAGCCGTCCTCGTCCCGGTCGACCAGGATCTTGCGCTCCTTGAGCTGCTCGATCGGCACCCGCACGTTGCCGATCCGCTCCCGCAGCTCCGGGTCGTCGTAGTACGAGTCGGGGGTGTCCAGGAACTCCACGCCGGCGGCGCGCATGGCGTCGACGCTGGCCACGATGTCGTTGGTGGCGACGGCGATGTGCTGGGCGCCGGGGCCCTGGTAGAACTCCAGGTACTCGTCGATCTGCGACTTCTTGCGGGCGATGGCCGGCTCGTTGAGCGGGAACTTCACCTTGCGGGTGCCGTTCGCGACGACCTTGCTCATCAGCGCCGAGTAGTCGGTGGCGATGTCGTCGCCGACGAACTCCGCCATGTTGGAGAAGCCCATCACCCGCTTGTAGAACTCCACCCACTCGTCCATCCGGCCCAGCTCCACGTTGCCGACCACGTGGTCGACGGCCTGGAAGAACCGCTTCGGCTGGATGCCGGCGTCGATCATGGGCTGCCGGTCGACGATCGGGCCGCGCGCCACGAAGCCGGGCAGGAACGGGCCGCGGTAGCGGGACCGGTCGACGAGCGTGTGCCGGGTGTCGCCGTACGCGGCGATGGAGGCCATCCGGACGGTGCCGTTCTCGTCGGTCACGTCGTGCGGCTCGACGACGCCGGTGGCGCCCTGGCCGACGGCGTGCGCGTACGCGGCGTCGACGTTCGGCACCTCGAGCGCGATGTCGCTGATGCCGTCGCTGTGCTTCGCCACGTGCTCCGCGCCGTCGGCGTCCGGGCGCACCGCGCCGGTCAGCACGAACCGGGCCGAGCCGCTGGTCAGCACGTACTGGGCGTGGTCGCGGTAACCCTGCTCCGGGCCCCGGTACGCGACGCAGGTCATCCCGAACGCGGTGGAGTAGTAGTGCGCGGCCTGCTTGGCGTTGCCGACCAGGAAGTGCACGTGGTCGAGCCCACGGACGGGGAACGGGTCGTGGCTGATGTCGTGGTCGACAGCGCCGACGAGCCGGTCGATGTCGACGTCCTCGGTCGACTGGGGTCGGTCGATCGCCTGGGTCATGGTGGCCTCCCTCGCGTACCGGCCGGCCTCGTGGGCCGGTTCTTGACCGAAGGATCGCGGGACGGGCATCGAGTGGGCAACTGTCAACGTAAAGGCTGGTCAGGTTGCGCATTCGGTATGGTCTGAACCCATGAATGGTGGGCAGGCTGTACAGCTCGACGCGCTCGATGTCCGGTTGGTCGAACTGCTCGCCGAGGAGCCGCGGATCGGGGTGCTGGAGTGCTCGCGGCGGCTCGGCGTGGCCCGGGGCACCGTGCAGGCCCGGCTGGACAAGCTCATCGAGCGGGGTGTCATCCGGGGCTTCGGTCCGGAGATCTCGCCGGCCGCGATCGGCTTCGGCGTGACCAGCTTCGTCACGTTGGAGATCAGCCAACGGCAGGGCCACGACCCGGTCACCGCCCACCTGGCGGCGATCCCCGAGGTGTTGGAGGCGCACACCATCACCGGCTCCAGCGACCTGCTCTGCCGGATCGTGGCCCGCTCCAACACGGACCTGCAACGAGTGATCGACCAGATCGTCTCGTTCGCCGGCATCACCCGCGCGTCGACGATCATCGCGTTGGCGGAGCAGATCCCCTACCGCACGCTGCCGTTGATCCGCAGCGCCGTCCGAGCTGAAGGAAGGGCACCTTCCTAACGCTTGCGGTAGAGGAAGGGCACCCCGTTAACACCTTCCGGCGCAGAAAGCGCGGCGACACGGCGGCGCGGGCGTACGGAAGATCCGTGATCGTGGCTACGGTGTGCGGGTGGCGAAGGGGAGCGTGCGCGTCGGGCTGCTGGCGGGCCTCGCCGTGGTCGTCGCCCTCGCCGCCACCGGCGTCTGGAACCCGTTCCCCGGTATCTGGGACTGGGTGGACCGCAGCGAGCCCATCTCCGAGCCGGACGTGGTCTGGCAGCAGCGGGTCGGCGGCACCCCGCGCAGCGTGACCATCGCCGGCGACACCGTCGTGGTCGAGCAGCGTACCCGGGTGGAGGCCCGCAGCCTGGCCACCGGCGCCCAGCTCTGGGAACGCAAGGCGGACTGGTCGGCGGTCGCGGGTGGCGACCGCGATCCGGTCGTCGCCGTGGGCAAGCTCCTGGTCAAGGGGTACGAACTGCTCGACCCGACCACCGGAGCGGTCCGACGGCGCGACGACGACGCGGTAGCCGTCTGGACGTACCGGAACCTGCTGCTGGACGCCCGCTGCACGGACGCCACCGACTGCACGCTGAGCGCGTGGGACCCGCGCGGTACCAAGCCACTGTGGACGGCCTTCCTGCCCGGGGTGCACAGCGGCCTGCTCGCCGACAACCCCGGCCTGCGCGGCACACGCCGGCTCGCCGCCACCCGCATCGACGACGGAGTGGCCGGGGCCGAGGCGGCACCTCCGCTGCTCGGCTTCCCGGTCGACGGCCGGGTGCACGTCGTCGACACCGCCACCGGTCGCGTGCTGCAGAACGTCGAGCCCGGCCGGGACGAGCGGCTGTCGGTGGTGGGCGGCCGGATGCTGCGGATCGCCGCCCGCTCCCAGGACGGCACCTGCTACTTCGCCATCTCCGCGCGGGACCCGGCGACCGGGCAGGAGGCGTGGCAGCGGGCCGGGGTCAACCTGCGCACCGCCGACACCGCCGGCTGCGTCCAGCGCGAGGACCCGCAGGGCGCGCGGAACGTGCTGATCGGCGTCGGCCCGGACGGCCGCGAGGCGGTCATCGACGGGTACGACGGACGGCTGCTCTGGGTCGGCGAGGCCAGCACCAAGCTCGTCGCGGTCGACGACCGCTACGCGGTGTTCCGCTCCGCCGACAAGCGCTCGGTGGTGTCCCGTGAACTCGGCGCCGACAAGGTGCGGTGGACCAGGCCGGCCAGCGCCAAGGCGGGCGCGGCGCTCACCCCGTACGCGGCGGTGCTCGCGGACGAGAAGCCGTCGCGGCTGGTCGCCCTCGACCCGCGCACCGGGCGGGAGTTGGCCGTCCTGCGTACCTCGGCGAACGCACTCGCCGTCGGCTCGCAGGGCATGATCATCGGCGAGGGTCGGGAGATCGGGTACGTCCGCTTCGGCGCCACGCCCGGCGCCCCCGTCCCGCAGCCCGGCGACGGCGGCAACCCCGGCCCGGGCGGCACCCGCCCGGGGTCGGGTGACGGCAACGGCGACTGCGGTCCCAAGGGTGAGTTGTGCACCGAACCGGACGGCGGCAAGGACGGCTGAGCGGGTGGGATTTCGGGGCGCTGAGCGCTGCCGACCTCGGCGGATGAGAGCGGCGTCCCAGACCCAGCCCGGCGGGTGGGAATGATCGACCGGTCTGCCCTAGGCTTGCCGCTCATGAGCAGTGCCGCCGCATTCTCGTACGCCCCCCTGCTGCCGACCGGCCCCGACCAGACGGAATATCGCCTGGTCACCGACGAGGGCGTGGACGTCGTGCACGGCCCGGGGGGTCGTCGTTTCCTCACCGTGGAGCCGGCCGCGCTGACCGCGCTGACCGCCGAGGCGATGCACGACATCGCGCACTTCCTGCGCCCCGGGCACCTGGCGCAGCTCCGGGCGATCATCGACGACCCGGCCGCGTCGTCGAACGACCGGTTCGTCGCGCTGGACCTGCTGCGCAACGCCAACATCGCCGCCGGCGGGGTGCTGCCGATGTGCCAGGACACCGGCACGGCGATCGTGATGGGCAAGCGTGGCCGGCACGTGCTGACCGATGGCGCGGACGCCGAGGCCATCTCCCGGGGCGTCTACCAGGCGTACACGAGGCTCAACCTGCGCTACTCCCAGCTCGCCCCGCTGACCATGTGGGACGAGCGGAACACCGGCAGCAACCTGCCGGCCCAGGTGGAGCTGTACGCCGAGGACCCGGACGGGCACCCGGACGCGTACAAGTTCCTCTTCATGGCCAAGGGCGGCGGCTCGGCCAACAAGTCGTACCTCTACCAGGAGACGAAGGCGCTGCTCAATCCGACGCGGATGATGCAGTTCCTGGAGGAGAAGCTGCGGCTGATCGGCACCGCGGCCTGCCCGCCGTACCACCTGGCCATCGTCATCGGCGGCACCTCCGCCGAGTACGCGTTGAAGACCGCGAAGTACGCCTCCGCGAAGTACCTGGACGCCCTGCCGACGCAGGGCTCGATGAGCGCCCACGGCTTCCGCGACCTGGAGCTGGAGGCCCAGGTGCTGGAGCTGACCCGCAACTTCGGCATCGGCGCGCAGTTCGGTGGGCGCTACTTCTGCCACGACGTACGGGTGGTGCGGCTGCCCCGGCACGGCGCGTCGTGCCCGGTGGCGATCGCGGTCTCCTGCTCGGCGGACCGACAGGCGGTCGCCAAGATCACCCCGTCGGGCGTGTGGCTGGAGCGCCTCGAAACCGACCCGGCGCGGTTCCTGCCCGAGGTCACCGACGATGCGCTCGACGCCGAGATGGTCGTCCGGGTCGACCTCAACCGGCCGATGGACGAGATCCGCGCCGAGCTGTCCAAGTACCCGGTGAAGACCCGCCTGTCGTTGTCCGGCCCGCTCGTCGTGGCCCGGGACATCGCCCACGCCAAGATCGCCGAGCGGCTGGACGCCGGTGAACCGATGCCGCAGTACCTGCGCGACCACGCCGTCTACTACGCCGGCCCGGCGAAGACGCCCGAGGGGTACGCGTCGGGCTCGTTCGGCCCGACCACGGCCGGCCGGATGGACGCGTACGTGGAGAAGTTCCAGGCCGCCGGCGGCTCGCAGGTGATGCTGGCCAAGGGCAACCGGTCGGGTCAGGTGACCCGCGCCTGCCAGCAGTACGGCGGCTTCTACCTCGGCTCGATCGGCGGTCCGGCGGCCCGCCTCGCCCAGGACTGCATCAAGCACGTCGAGGTGCTCGAATACCCCGAGCTGGGCATGGAGGCCGTCTGGAAGATCGAGGTGGAGGACTTCCCCGCCTTCATCGTGGTCGACGACAAGGGCAACGACTTCTTCGCCGAGGTCACCAAGCCGGTGCTCACCATCGGCCGCCGCTGACCGCTCCGTCCCGCGAGGAGGCGCCTCTCACGTCGGTGGTCGGCCTGCGTCGAGCTGTGATCGTCGGACTACTCTGCTGGTTGGTTGTGTGATCGACGCGGGGGAGTAGATGCGGTTCGGGATCCTGGGGTCTCTGCGTGTCGGTGGTGGATCCACCGTCACGGCAGGTCGGGACCGGGTCGTGCTCGCGATGCTGCTGCTGCGTGCGGGCCGGCTGGTGCCGGTCGACGAGTTGGTCGACGCGGTCTGGGAGGAAAATCCTCCGGCTACCGCCCGTGCCCAGTTGCAGACGTGTGTGTCGCGGCTGCGGCGTCGCCTCACCGAGCTGGGATTCACCCCGGGGACCATCGTCACCGATCCCGCCGGTTACGGCGTGCGTATCGAGCCCGCCGACCTGGACGCGAACCTGTTCACCCGGGGGGTGGAGGTGGCTCGGGCGGCGGGCGCGGCCGGTCGTCTGGTCGACGCCCGTACGCACTACCGGGCGGCGCTGGCGCTGTGGCGGGGCCCGGCGCTGGCTGGCATCGCCAGCCGTAGTGTCCGTCGCCGGGCGCAGACGCTGGACGAGCAGCGCCTCACGGTGCTGGAGGAGTGCGTCGACGTCGAGCTGCGCCTCGGGGGGGCCGCCGAGCTGATTGAGGAGTTGACCGAGAGCGTCGAGGTGTATCCGTCGCGGGATCGGCTGCGGGGGCAACTGATGCTCGCGCTCTCGTCGGTGGGTCGGCAGGCCGACGCGCTGGCGGTCTACCGGGAGGGCCGTCGGTTCTACGCCGACGAGTTGGGCCTCGAACCGGGTGTCGCTCTGCAGGAGTTGCACCAGCGGGTGCTGGCCGGTGACCTCGCGCTGGCCGGCCGGGAGGTCCGGTCGGTGGCGCCGGTGCGCTCGCTGCCCCGGGCGATCGGCGACTTCACCGGCCGGCAGCAGACGCTGGCGCGTCTGCTGAAGGATGTGGAGGCCGGTGCGCGGATCCAGCTCATCGACGGCATGGCGGGCAGCGGCAAGACCACGCTGGCGGTGCACGTCGCGACTGTCCTCGCGGAGAGCTATCCGGACGCTCAGCTCTACATCGACCTGCACGGGCACAGCGAGCGCACCCCGTTGACGCCGTCGGCGGCGGTGGCAACCCTGCTACGGCAGCTCGGTGTTCCCGCCGACCGGGTGCCGACGAGCCAGGACGACCGGTTGGCGCTGTGGCGCACCGAGCTGGCCGGTCGGCGGGCCCTGCTGGTGCTGGACAACGCCGCCACCGCTGGCCAGGTGACACCGCTGCTGCCCAACGGCTCGCACTGCCTGGTCCTGGTCACCAGCCGTCGCCGGCTGGTCGGCGTGGACGAGGGACGGCCCTTGTCGTTGCCGGTGCTCGACCGGGACGAGGCGGTCGAACTGCTCGGGCATGTGGTCGGCTCCGACCGGGTTGCCGCCGAGCCGGAGGCGGCAGCCGAGATGGTGCGGCGCTGCGGTCACCTGCCACTGGCGATCCGGCTGGCCGGCGCTCGCCTGGCGCATCGGCCCCGCTGGCGCATCGCCGACCTCGCGGAGCGGCTGTCGAGTCGACCCGACCCGCTGGCCGAGCTCGAGGCGGGCGAACGGTCCGTGGGCCGGGCCTTCGCTCTGTCGTACGCCCAGGTGTCGCCGTCGGCGCAGCGTGCGTTCCGGCTGCTGGGCCTGCACCCGGGGGTACGGTTCGACACCTCGGTCGCCGCCGTCCTCGCCGAGTTGTCCCTTCCCGGCGCGCAGGATCTGCTGGACGAGCTGGTCGACGCGCACCTGGTGGAGGAGGTGCAGCCGGGTCGGTACCGGTTGCACGACCTCGTCCGCGAGTACGCCCGGACCTTGATGGCCGATCCGGACCGGGCGGTGGAGCGCCGGGATGGCGTCGAGCGACTCCTCGATCACCATCTGCAGGTCGCCCTCGCGATCGCCCGCAAGCGGGAACTCTCCGCCTCTCGTCCGCAGCTCGTGGTGGCCGAGCCGCTCCGCGCCGACCTGGCCGCGATCGTCGCCGAGCAGGGCGGAGCCTGGGTCGACGAGAACGTGTCCCTGTGGCCGGCCCTGGTCCGCCTGGCCGAGACGGAGGGGTTCCCGCACTACTGCTGGCAGTTGACCAGGGCGTGCTGGTACGCCCAGTTCGAGAGCGGCCGTCTCGACGAGCTGATCGAGACGCACTCCGTCGGACTGCGCGCCGCGGAGGAGTTGGGGGACGAGCGGGCGGAGGCGACGCTGCTCAACTATCTCGCCTCGGCCCACTACCGGCTGGGTGACTTTCCCGAGTCGATCCGGGTGATGGAGATGTCGCTCGACATCTTCCGCCGGCTCGGTCTGCGTCGCGAAGTCCGCAACACCCTGGTCAATCTGGGCACCTCGTACGCCGCCAACTTCGAGTTCCAGCGGGCCCGGGATGCCTACGAGGCTTCCCGAGCGATGGCGACGCGGATGCCCGACAACGACGCGCTGGCGAACGAACTCAACAACCTGTCGATGAGCCTGCTGCTGTGGGGTCGGCTCGACGAGGCGGTGTTCACGGCCCGCAAGCACCTGATCGTCGCCCGTGAGATCGGCGAGCCGCGCCGCATCGCCAACGCCGTCGGGCACCTCGGGATGGCCCGGCACCGGATGGGCGACGTGGGGCCGGCCGGCCGGCTGCTGCGGGCGGCGCTGCGCCTGAAGCGGCAGGTGGGTGCCCGGTTCGGTGAGGGTGAGGTGTTGAACGAGATCGGGATGATGGAGCGCGAGGCCGGCCGTCCGGAGCGGGCCGCCGACCTGCACCGTTCGGCGCTCGTCGCGATGACCGAGGTGGGTGACCGCGTCGCCCAGTGCGGCTCGCGCAACCTGTTGGCCCGGGCCATCCTGGCTCAGGGGGACGTGACCAGTGCCCTCGATCTGTACCGCCGGGTGCTCGCCGACGCGACCGGGTTGGGCGCCCGCTACGAGCAGGGCCGGGCGCTGGAGGGCATCGGCCGGTGCCTGCTGACGACCGATCCGGCGGCGGCCCGCGCACACCTGACCCGGGCGCTGTCCCTGTACCAGCAGATCGACGTGCCGGACCGGCACGAGGTGGAGCGACTGCTCGCCATCGACCCACACTGATCGGTGGGTGACGCGACGAGGCGCCAGGCTTCCGCCTGGCGCCTCGCCCGTCGGTAGCACCTCCACCGACATCGGTACGCCCGCCCGCTGGGGGGTGGGACGGTCGCACCGCCCCCGTCGGATGTCGTCACCGCCAACCTGGAACAAGTCTGCGGTGCACCACACTCGATCCGCTCTCAGATCACTATCACCGGACCGCGTCGTGCTCCCGATGCTGCTGCTGCGTGCCGGTCGGCTGGTGCCGGTCGCCGAGTTGGGCTGACGGATCATCTGCGGTTCGGCCACGGGCGCGGCAGGATGGTACGCGTGACGACTCCAGAGGCGACCGGTTACCGGATCGAACGCGACTCGATGGGCGAGGTGGAGGTGCCCGCCGAGGCGCTGTGGCGGGCGCAGACCCAGCGCGCGGTGCAGAACTTTCCGATCTCCGGCCGGGGCATCGAACCCGCCCAGATCAAGGCCCTGGCCCAGATCAAGGGCGCGGCGGCCGAGGTCAACGGCGAGCTGGGCGTGATCGACGCCAACGTGGCCGCCGCGATCGCCGCCGCCGCCGCGCACGTGGCCGACGGTGGGTACGACGACCAGTTCCCGGTCGACGTCTTCCAGACCGGCTCCGGAACGTCGTCCAACATGAACGCCAACGAGGTGATCGCGACCCTGGCGAGCCGGGAGCTGGGCTCACCGGTGCACCCGAACGACCACGTCAACGCGTCCCAGTCCAGCAACGACGTGTTCCCGTCGTCGATCCACCTGGCGGCCACCCAGTTCATCGCGGAGGACCTGCTGCCGTCGCTGACCCACCTCGCCGAGGCGTTGGAGGGCAAGGCGGCCGAGTTCGAGACGGTGGTGAAGGCGGGGCGTACGCACCTGATGGACGCCACGCCGGTCACCCTCGGGCAGGAGTTCGGCGGTTACGCCGCCCAGGTCCGCTACGGCATCGAGCGGTTGCAGGGCTCGCTGCCCCGGCTGGCCGAACTGCCGTTGGGCGGTACCGCCGTGGGCACCGGGATCAACACGCCGCTCGGCTTCGCCGCCGCCGTGATCGGCAAGCTGCGCGAGTCGACCGGGCTGCCACTGTCGGAGGCCCGTAACCACTTCGAGGCGCAGGGCGCCCGGGACGCCCTGGTGGAGACCTCCGGGCAGCTCCGCACCATCGCGGTGGGCCTCTACAAGGTCGCGAACGACATCCGCTGGATGGGCTCCGGCCCCCGGGCCGGCCTGCGGGAGCTGCGCATCCCCGACCTTCAGCCCGGCTCGTCGATCATGCCGGGCAAGGTCAACCCGGTGGTCGCCGAGGCGATGCGGCAGGTCTGCGCCCAGGTCATCGGCAACGACGCGACAGTCGGGTTCGCCGGCTCGCAGGGCGACTTCGAGCTGAACGTCATGCTCCCGGTGATGGGCCGCAACCTGCTGGAGTCGATCCGGCTGCTGGCCGCCGCGAGTCGGCTGTTCGCCGACCGTCTGGTGGCCGGCCTGGTCGCGGACGCCGAGGTCTGTCTGGCGTACGCCGAGGGCTCGCCGTCGATCGTCACGCCGCTGAACCGCTACCTCGGGTACGACGAGGCCGCCTCGATCGCCAAGGAGGCGCTGGCCAAGCAGGCGTCCATCCGGGAGGTCGTGATCGCCCGAGGCCACGTCGACTCGGGCAAGCTCACCGAGACCCAGCTCGACGAGGTGCTCGACCTGCTCCGGATGACCCACCCCTGACCAGCGCCGCCCTCTGCTCACGCCCGGCGAAGCGCGGCGCGATCGCTCACGCCCGGAGCAGTGCGGCGCGGCCCGCGAAGCGCGCCGAGTCGCCCAGCTCCTCTTCGATCCGGATCAGCTGGTTGTACTTCGCCGTCCGGTCGGAGCGGGAGAGCGACCCGGTCTTGAGCTGACCGCAGCCGGTGGCGACCGCCAGATCCGCGATGGTGGTGTCCTCCGTCTCGCCGGAGCGGTGCGACATGACGACGGTCCAGCCCGCCCGCTGGGCCGTGGCCACCGTGGCCAGCGCCTCGGTCAGGGTGCCGATCTGGTTGACCTTGACCAGGACCGAGTTGCCGACGCCGGTGCGGATGCCCTCGCTCAGCAGCGTCTCATTGGTGCAGAACACGTCGTCACCGGTGAGCTGGCAGCGGTCACCGACACGGGCGGTCAGCTCGCGCCAGCCGTCCAGGTCGTTCTCGGCCATCGGGTCCTCGATGGAGACGACCGGGTAGGCGTCGATGAGCCTGGCGAGGTAGTCGGCGTGCTCGGCGGGCGTGCGGCGTACTCCCTCGCCCGTGTAGTCGTACACGCCGTCGCGGAAGAACTCGGATGACGCCGGGTCCATGACGAGGCCGATGTCCGTGCCGGGGCGGTAGCCCGCGCCCTCGACGGCAGTCAGCACGAAGTCGAGCGCTTCCTCGGCGGTACGCAGCTCGGGCGCGAAGCCACCCTCGTCGCCCACGCCCGTGGAGTGCCCGGCGGCCAGCAGATCGCGGCGCAGGGTGTGGAAGACCTCGCTGCCCATGCGGACGGCTTCGGCGAAGGTGTCCGCGCCCACGGGCACGATCATGAACTCCTGGAAATCGAGTGGGTTGTCGGCGTGGGCGCCGCCGTTGACGATGTTCATCATCGGCAGCGGCAGGAGGTGGGCGTCGGCGCCGCCCAGGTAGCGGTAGAGGGGCTGGCGGTGGGCCGCCGCGGCGGCCTTGGCGACGGCGAGGGAGACGCCGAGAATCGCGTTGGCGCCGAGCCGGGACTTCGTGGCGGTGCCGTCGAGGGCGATCAGTGCGGCGTCCAGACCCGCCTGGTCTGCCGCGTCGCTGCCGCGCACGGCCGCCGCGATCTCCCCGTTGACGTTGGCCACCGCGCGGTCGACGCCCTTGCCGTGCCAGCGCGTCGGGTCTCCGTCGCGCAGCTCCACGGCCTCCCGGGCCCCGGTGGAGGCGCCGGAGGGGACGGCGGCCCGGCCGAACGAGCCGTCCGCCAGCGTGACGTCGACCTCGACCGTGGGGTTGCCCCGGCTGTCGATGATGCGGCGGGCGGTGACGGTCTCGATGGTGGTGGTGACGGTTCCGGCTGCCGGTGCGGACATGGGAGGTCCCTTTCGTTGTCGCCTGCCGTGGCCCCAGCTGCGACAACGCTGGCGCTGGGCCCGACAGCGGCAAACCCTACAGCAATGCTGACCAGTTATGCTGAACAGCCCCGCTGAACAGTATTGCTGTGCAGGTCAGCTGCCCAACAGCGCTGACGAGCGGGGTAAAGTGCCCTGTGCCCACCTCGGAAGCCGCCGCCATCGCCGCCGAACTGCGTACCGCGATGGGCAAGCTCACCCGGCGCGTCAAGCACGAGGACCGCATTCCGCTGGGTCAGATCGCCGTGCTGGGCGCGTTGGACCGCGACGGTGCCATGACCACCAGCGACCTCGCCGCCGACCAGCGCGTACGCCCCCAGTCGATGGCGCGGGCGGTGGGGCTGCTCATGGAACAGAAGCTGATCACGCGACGGGCGCACCCCACGGACGGCCGCAAGTCGCTCGTCGAGCTGTCGGACGCGGGTCGGGCCGCCCTGGAGGCGGAGCGCAGCCGCAGAGCCGGTTGGCTCGCCCAGGCCATCGAGGCGGAACTCACGGATGAGGAGCGGGCACTGCTGGCACGCAGCGCCGCCCTGCTGGAACGGCTCGCCATGCGTTAGACGCTCCCGTCGACGGCAGGGCCGCCGTCGACGAACGTCAGGGTTCGGGCAGTGCCGCCCAGCCGAGGAACCGGACGTAGAGCGCCGCCGGAGCCGGGCCGTCGTGCGGGTTGAGCCGGTACAGGTCGGCCGCCGCGTCGTGCAGGACGGTGCACAGGTAGATGCTCAGCGCGATCCGGTCGTGCGCGTACTCCTGGCGGAGGGTGAGTCGGGCCAGCGCGCACGGCCACGGCGCGGCGCAGACCCGGCAGAGCCACAACGGCCGCAACGGCAGGTGCGGTCGACGGGGTACGGCCGCGCGGTCGTCCGAGACGGTCCGGGACATGGTGTGGGAGTCCTTTCGAGCTGAATCGCTGGCGACATCACCCCCGCACCCGATCAAGATCGTGCTCGATCCTGGATGTAGTGGCCTCGGCACGTGCGGAGGCCACTGTTTCCACGATCGAGCACGATCTTGCGGGGTGGGACCGCCCGGCACGGGGGTTCGGGCGGTCCCGGGCGATGCCGCTGGCCCGGGGGACGGGGAGCGGCGTCGCACTTCACAGTCTGGTGATCGGACGACTACGGTCGGAAGGGTTCGGCCGACCTGTCGTGGCTGCCCTGTTTCCGGGCGGTGCCGGCTCTGTTGGCCGGCTGGAATTGATCGCCGGCGGGTTGGAGAGTGGTCGGGCATGGCCGATGGGCAGATGACGGCGGCGGCGTTCCTGGTCGCGGAGCTGCGCCGGGCGCGGGCTCGCCGAGGCTGGAGCCAGGACGAGTTGGCCAAGGCGGTCAACTACTCGCCGTCGATGGTCAGCGCGGTCGAGTTGGGCCAGCAGCCGCCCACCGCGAAGTACCTGGAACTCCTCGACCGCGCCCTGGACACCGGCGGCCTCTTCAGCCGCATGTCCACCGAGTTGGTCAGCCTGGACCGGGCGCAGGTCTGGCTGCGGGGTTGGCGTGCGATCCTCGCGGAAGCACGAGCGTTGCGGTGGTTCGACCCGCTGCACATTCCGGGACTGCTGCAAACCGAGGGCTATGCCAGGGCGATCTTCGAGTCCGATCGGCTGCTCGATGCCGAGGAAGTGGAGCGGCGGCTGGCAGACAGGCTGGACAGCCAGCAGGTTCTTTACCAGGACCGGCCGCCGCATCTGGTCGCGATAGTTGATGAGGCGGTTCTGCGGCGGCGCGTCGGCGGCCGAAAGGTGATGTGTGAGCAGGCCCTGCACCTGGCTCGGTTGGGGACCGAGCATCCCCGGGTGCAGCTACATGTGGTGCCGCGCAGCGCGGAGGAATATCCCGGCCTGAACGGCCCGTTCATACTCGCCACGCTTGCCGACCACAGCGACCTTGCCTACCTTGGGGGTCAGATCGGCGGCCAGGAACTCGATCTGCCGGCAGATCTGCTCCGCCTACAGTGGACCTGGGAAGCGACCCTCGGGCAGGCGTTACCTCCGCAGGAGTCGATCGAGTTGCTGAGAGAAGTGGCGGAGTCGTGGAGCTGACCCGAGCCCGGTGGCGGAAGAGTAGCCGCAGTGGTTCCAACGACCAGTGCGTCGAGGTGGCTACGGATCTGGGGGGCGTGGTCGGGGTGCGGGACAGTAAGGACCCGGACGGACCCGTGTTGGTGGTCGACGCGTACTCCTGGCGGCTCTTCGTGGTCGCGCCCCCGCGCTGACCCGACCGCCCTCCCCGCGACGGTGGTCGCGGGGTTTCCTGCGCAACTTCAGGGATACTGCTGCTTCCGCGCGGCGTGAGGCAGCAGTATCCCCGAAGTTGCGTGGATCTTGCGGCGGCCGGCGTCGGGCTGCGGGTAATCGGCTCGACGGTGTCCGCGAGTGGCGGGATGATGCGGGCATGTGGGACGGCGATGGCGAGAGCGTGTCGACCGAGCGGCTGCGGATGCGCCGGTTGACGATGGCCGACGTGGACGCGTTCGTCGAGCTTGACGGCGATCCCGAGGTGATGCGGTTCCTCACCGGCGGCGTCGCGACCCCGATGGAGACGATCCGGGACGAGGAGTTGCCGAGGCTGATCGCCCAGTACGAGGGGCATCCCGGCCTGGGGCGTTGGGCGGCGCTCGACCGGGCGTCCGGTGAGTTCCTGGGGTGGTTCGCGCTCGACCCGTCGGCGGACGGCACGGAGGCCGAGTTGGGCTACCGGCTGCGCCGCGCGGCGTGGGGGCGTGGCCTGGCGACGGAGGGGTCCCGGGCGCTGGTCCGGTACGCGCTCGACGTGGTGGGCGTGCGCCGGGTGTGGGCGCAGACGATGGCGGTGAACGAGCGGTCCCGCCGGGTGATGGAGAAGGCGGGGCTGCGTTACGTGCGGACGTTCCACCTGGACTTCGACGACCCGATCCCGGGGACCGAGCAGGGTGAGGTGGAGTACGAGCTGCTGGCCGCCGACGTCGCTCAGGACCGGCCGGCGGCCTTGCGGGCCCGGTAGGCGGTTACGGCGGCGCGGTTGCCGCAGCCGGCCTCGCAGAACCGCCGCGACCGGTTGCGGGACAGGTCGACGACGACGTTGTCGCAGTCCGGGTGCTCGCAGATGCGCAGCCGGCTCAGCTCGCCCGACCGGACCAGGTCGGCGATCGCCATGGCCGCCTCCACCGCCATGCGGGTGGCCAGCGGCGCGTCGCGGGGCACGGCGTGCAGGTGGTACGGCTCGTCGTCGTGCTCGATGAGCTGCGGTAAGGCCCGGTGTTCGCGGAGCAGGCCGTTGATGATGTCGACGACCTCGGGCGGTTCGGCGTCCCAGATGCGGCGCAGGCGGGGGCGCAACTGTCGTACGGCGCGTAGTTCCGCGTCGGTGTGCTCGTGCCGTCCGCTGTAGGTGTGCCGGACGAAGAAGGCGTCCAGCGCGGCGACGTCGGGTAGCAGCTCGCCGTCGCGGCCTCCGGTGTTGACCAGGGCGGTGGCGGCGATCAGCGAGCATTCGGTGTCATGAGCGAACAGCAACTTGACTCCTGTCACGATGGCCGCCTAGCGTCATGGGCACAAGGATAGTTTGCCCATGACGCACGTGCCGCAGCGAGGAGCGCGAGATGCCGCAACGACCCGCCGTCGGCGCCGCGTTGGCGCTCCTCTCCGCCGTCACGTTCGCCACCTCGGGCACCTTCGCGCGCTCACTCATCGAGGCCGGATGGTCGGCCGAGGCCGCTGTCGTCGCCCGGGTCGGGGTGGCCGCCCTGGTGCTCGCGATCCCCGCCCTGCTGGCGCTGCGCGGCAGGTGGCACGTGCTGCGCGACAACAGCTCCGCGGTCGTGATGTTCGGGCTGCTCGGGGTCGCCCTGGCGCAGGTGTGCTTCTTCAACGCCGTGCGCTACCTGCCGGTTGGCATCGCGCTGCTGCTGGAATACCTGGGCATCATCCTCGTCGTGGGCTGGATGTGGCTGCGGCACGGCCAGCGCCCCCGGCGGCTCACCGTGGCCGGCTCCGCCGCCGCGCTGTGCGGGTTGGTGTTCGTTCTGGACCTCACCGGCAACGCCGCCTTCGACCCGGTCGGCGTGCTCTGGGGGCTGGGCGCCGCGTTCGGCCTGGCCGGTTACTTCGTACTCGCTGGCCGGGTCGACCCCCGACTGCCCTCGGTCGCCATGGCCAGCGGCGGGATGGCCGTCGGCGCGGCCGTGCTGCTGCTCATCGGGGTGACCGGGCTGCTGCCGCTGCGTGCCACGTTCGGCGAGGTCACCTTTGCCGGGCAGCGCACCACCTGGCTGCTACCCATCGTCGGGCTCACCCTCGTCGCCGCGGTGATCGCGTACCTGGCCGGCATCGCTGGCAACCGGATCCTCGGCCCCCGGCTGTCGTCGTTCGTCGGGCTGACCGAGGTGCTGTTCGCCGTACTCATCGCCTGGCTGTTCCTCGACGAACTGCCCACCGCCTGGCAACTCCTCGGCGGCCTGCTGATCGTCGCCGGGGTCGCCCTGGTACGCCTCGACGAGCTGCGCGGCGTGCCCGCGCCCGCCGCGCCCGAGCCCGCCCTGGCGGCCGGCACCCGGTGAGGTCGCTGTCGCGGTGAGGTCGCTGTCGCGGTGCGGTCGTCGTGCGGTGTGGTCGTCGTGCGGTGTGGTCGTCGTGCGGTGGGAGAGTGGGTGCCGTGCTGACCACTGTCGTGTTCGACGCTGACGAGACCCTGCTCGACCTGCGGCCCGCGGTGACCGGCGGGCTGGCGGCCGTCCTCGACGAGATGCGGCGTCGCGCACCCGACGCGGCCGGCGTGACGCTCGCCGAGCTGGAATCCGACTGGGGAGCGGTCTTCGGTGAGCTGAGCGCCGCCCCGGTCATGGAGATCCGCCGCGCCGCGCTGGCCCGGTCGCTGGCCCGCGCCGGCCTCGGCGACCACCTCGACGAGATCGCCGACCTCTTCTTTGCCCGCCGGTTCGCCCTCACCCGGCCGTTCCCGGACGTCCCACCGGCGCTGGTGGCGCTGCGCCGCCGGTACACCCTGGGCTTCGCCACGAACGGCAACAGCCGCGCCGAACGCTGCGGGCTCGCCGGCGAGTTCGCCTTCGAGCTGTACGCGCACGAGAACGGCCTGCCCAAGAAGCCCGCCCCGGAGTTCTACGCGGCGGTGGTCGAGGCTGCTGGGGTGCCCGCCGATCAGATCGTGTACGTCGGCGACTCGTGGGAGCACGACGTGGTGGCGCCCCGACGGGCCGGCCTGCGGTCGGTGTGGCTGAACCGGCACGGGCTGCCCCGCCCGGCCGGTCTCATCCCCGACGCGGAGGTGTCCACCCTGGCCGAACTGCCGATGGCCCTGCCGAATCTGCCGGCGGCATCGTCCGACCGGGTGGATCTGGGCGTCGGCCAGGGCGGATGAAGAACAGATTCACCGGCATAACGGACGTTCATCTGGCGGGAACCCGCCAGGTGTTGTGTGATGACGCCACGTCCCTCAACGAGAGGATTCGATGTGGTGAGCAAGCGCTTCACCGTCGGTGCCGTGGCGACCGCGGCGGTACTGGCACTTACGGCAGCGGGCCTGGGTGTACCGGCCAGCGCCGCGCCGAGCACGTCCCGCACCTTCACGGTGGTCGCCGAGGACGGGGTCGCCGTCGACACGGCGGTCGCCGCCATCCGGGCCGCCGGCGGTACGGTGGTGTCCTCGTCCGACGAGGTCGGCATGTTCCAGGTCACCAGTGACCGGGCCGACTTCGCGTCCCGGGCCGCCGCCGCGCCGACCCTGGTCGGCGCCGCCGAGCAGAAGGCCATCGGCCGCAAGCCGAAGCTGGACCGGGTCGAGCAGGAGCACCTGACGGCCGCCACCAAGGCCGCCGCCGGCGCTGCCGCCCGGCGCGGGGCCAAAATGGACCCGCTCGACGACAAGCTCTGGGGCCTGGAGATGATCCAGGCCGACAAGGCCCGCAAGATCGAGCCCGGTGACCGTCGGGTGACCGTCGGCGTACTGGACACCGGCGTCGACGCCAGCAACCCGGACATCGCGCCCAACTTCAACTGGGCGTTGTCGCGCAACTTCGCACCCGACCGGATCGACGTGGACGGCCCCTGCGAGGTGCCGAGCTGCCTCGACGCGGTGGGCACCGACGACGGCGGGCACGGCACCCACGTGGCCGGCACCATCGGCGCCGCCGCCAACGGCTTCGGCCTCTCCGGTGTCGCCCCGAACGTGTCGCTGGTCGAGCTCAAGGGTGGCCAGGACTCCGGCTACTTCTTCCTCGACCCGGTCGTCAACGCCCTGGTCTACGCCGGCCGCAACGGGATCGACGTGGTCAACATGTCGTTCTACGTCGACCCGTGGCTCTACAACTGCACCGCCAACCCGGCCGACTCCCCCGAGGCGCAGGCCGAGCAGCGGGCCATCATCAAGGCCATGAAGCGGGCGCTGGAATTCGCCCACAACAAGGGCGTCACCCTGGTCGGCGCGCTCGGCAACAACAACGAGGACCTGGGCGCGCCGCGTACCGACACGTCCAGCCCGGACTACGGCGCCGACCCGTACCCGCGCCCGATCGACAACAACAGCTGCTGGGACCTGCCCACCGAGGGCCCGCACGTCATCGGTGTGTCGTCGGTCGGCCCGTCCGGCAAGAAGTCGGACTTCTCCAACTACGGCACCGAGCAGATCTCGGTCGCCGCGCCGGGCGGCTGGTTCCGCGACGGCTTCGGAACGGAAACGTACCGCACCGACGCCAACATGATCCTGTCGTCCTACCCGAAGCACGTGCTCCAGGAGGAGGGTTCGGTCGACGCCGACGGCAACATCGTCGCCGGTTTCGAGGAGTCCGTCTTCAAGCAGTGCAAGGCCAACGGTGAGTGCGGCTACTACACCTACCTGCAGGGCACCTCGATGGCGTCCCCGCACGCCGCCGGGGTGGCCGCGCTGATCGTCAGCCGGTACGGCAAGCCGCAGGCCCGGGGTGGCTTCGGCATGTCCCCGGACCAGGTGGAGCAGCACCTCTACCGCACGGCGGCCGAGCACGCCTGCCCGGAGCCGCGCCTGCAGCAGTACCGCAACGAGGGCCGTGACGAGACCTACGACGCGTACTGCGCCGGTGGGCTCAACTTCAACGGCTTCTACGGGTACGGGATCGTCGACGCGTACGCGGCGGTGAAGACCCCGCTCAAGCTCAACGCCCGCCCGTAACGCACCGCCCGCGGGGCCCGGTCGACACTGGTCGGCCGGGCCCTGCCGCGTGCGGCGGTCGGGCGCGATGATCGACCCCGGTTTCTTGGAAGGCGGGGTGTCGCGGTGCCCCGGACAGCCCGGTCTCCAAGAAGCCGAGTGGATCACGGCCGCTCACCGCCGCGGCGCGGGCGTTCATCGCCGCCAGCCGCGGGCGTTCAGGGCGGCGCGCACTTCGCGCAGCACCGCCGGGAACTCGGACCCCATCCGTCGACTGGTCACATGGAGCACCAACCAACCCGCGCCGACGAGCAGATTGAGCCGTCGGCGATCACGGTGCAACTGGTCGATGTCGGAGTGCCACTGCCCGTCGTACTCCACCGCCACCCGGTAGGTGGGCCACGCCAGGTCGGGGTGCAGGACCACGCCGTTGGGCAGGCGCACCGGATGTTGGACGACGGGGCGTGGCAGGCCGCCCAACACCAACCGCGCCCGTAGCTGGGACTCCGGCGGGGACTGGGCCCGCCCGTCGGCCAGGTCGAAGAGCCAATCCGCCCGACGAGCCCCGGGTCGGTCCGTGTTGAGGGCGGCCTCCTTGGCCAGCGCGGCGCTGTCGGTCAGTCCCCGCCCGAGCAACGTGTCGATGATGGGGAGCGCGCGGACCGGGTCGAGCCAGACCGCCGTCTCCCAGGCGGACCGCGCCGGACCCGAGCAGGGGAGCGGGCTGCGCGCCAGGCGATCCGGTCCCGGTGGGCGGGTCGCGCCGGTTGGGCGTCTCGCTTTCGAGGGACCGCTCGCCGGTGGATAGGGGACCGCCCGTTCAGGCCTCGGACCGCTTACGCGCGGGCCGGTGGCGGCGTGTTCGGACGCGGTGTGGACATGCACCCGAAGGCCGCGTTGAGCGCCGACCCGCAACGGTCGGGGCGCGAGGATGTGCACGTCGTCGGTGAAGGCGGCGGCGTGCTCGACGCCGTGCAGGAAGGCGGCCGACGGACCACCCACGACCACCCCGGGCGGCAGCCGCAGGAGCGCGGCGCGGCAGGCCAGGGCGTGGTCCCGGTCCAGTCGGGCGTCGGCGTAGATGTCGTGGCGAACTCGTACCCAGGCGCTGCTGCGTAGCTGGTGCTCGCTGAGCAGGCCATCCCGGACGACCTCGGAGCCGCGGAAAACCTGCCAGGTCAGGGCGTCGGGTCGGTACGGACGTGGTGGCATGCCGAGCAGCGTGCCGCCCGCCGTTCGCCGCCCGGTACCCCTGTGGACAACCCCGCGGAGGGCCCCGCCACCGCCTGTGGAAAACCACGAAGCGCCTTGGAGATCTTGCTATGGGTTGATCGACTCGGCTTTCCAGAAATCGGGGCGTCGCGGGCTCAAGGAGAGCCCGACTTCCAGGAAGCCGAGTCGACCAAGCGTCGCCGAGTGGATCAAGGGGTCAGCGGAGGGTTGCCGCCACGGCCGTCGCGGCGGCCTGCACCTGGGGGCCGACCAGGGCGACGTCCAGCGGGGCGAGCGCGACCACGCCGACGCTGGCCTCCAGGCCCGGTACGCCGAGCACCGGCGCGGCCACCCCGTACGCCCCGGACTCCAACTCGCCGCTGCTGCTCACCGGGTCGGCCGTGCCGCTGCGGCCAGCCAGGATGGCCCGACCCGCCGCGCCCCGGTCCAGGGGGTGTCGCGCCCCCGTCCGGTACGCGACGTGGAACGACGTCCAACTCGGCTCGACCACCGCCAGGGCGACACCCTCGCCGCCGTCCACCACGGTCAGGTGGGCGGTCGCGCCGGCCTGTTCGGCGAGTCGGCGCAGCGCCGGCAACGCGCCCTCGGCGAGCAGCGGCTGGGCGCGTCGGGCCAGGTGCAGCACGCCCGCGCCGATCCGGAGTCGGCCGTCGCTGCCCCGGCGCAGCATGCCGTGCCCGGTCAGCGGGCCGACCAGCCGGTAGACGGCCGCCCGGCCGACGCCGAGCCGGTTCGCCGCCTCGCTGACGGTCAGCCCGGTCGGCGTATCGGCCACCAGGTGCAGAAGCCGTAGACCCCGGTCGAGCGTCTGGGACGTCTCCCCGGTCCGGCTGGACCCTGCCGTCGCATCCACAGCACGCAGCGTACGACCCGGCACCGGCGGACCCGGACAGGCGCGGACGGCTACCCTTGTACGGTGACGCTACGCCTGTATGACACCGCCACCCGATCGGTGCGGGACTTCGTCCCGCGGGAAGCCGGCAAGGTGGGGGTCTACCTGTGTGGTCTCACCCTCCAGGCGCCGCCGCACATCGGTCACCTTCGCTCCGGCGTCAACTATGACGTGCTGCGCCGCTGGTTGCTCGCGGCCGGCTACGAGGTCACGTTCATCCGCAACCTGACCGACATCGACGACAAGATCCTCGTCAAGGCGGGTGAGCAGGGTCTGCCGTTCTGGTCGATCGCGTACGCCAACGAGTTGATCCTCGCCGAGTCGTACCGGGCGTTGAACGTGCTGTCGCCCACCTACGAGCCGCGCGCCACCGGGCACATCCCGGAGATGCACGAGCTGATCACCAAGCTGATCACGGACGGGCACGCGTACCCGGCCACCGACGGCTCCGGCGACGTCTACTTCGATGTGGCGTCCTGGCCGGCGTACGGGTCGCTGTCGGGTCAGTCGCCGGACGCGATGCAGTCGGCCGGCGACGCGCCGGACCGGGGTAAGCGGGACCCGCGCGACTTCGCCCTCTGGAAAGGCGCCAAGCCGAACGAGCCGGCGGACGCGTACTGGCCGTCCCCGTGGGGGCTGGGCCGTCCGGGCTGGCACATCGAGTGCTCGGCGATGTGCTGGCGCTACCTGGGCCCGGAGTTCGACATCCACGGCGGTGGTCTGGACCTGACGTTCCCGCACCACGAGAACGAGATCGCCCAGTCCCAGGCGGCCGGGCTGCCGTTCGCCCGCTACTGGGTGCACCACGGCCTGCTCAACATCGGCGGGGCGAAAATGGGCAAGTCGGCGGGTAACGCCCTGGGCCTCGCGTACGTCGACTCGCTCGGTGTGCGGCCGGTGGAGCTGCGTTACTACTACGCCGCCGCGCACTACCGCTCGGTGATCGACTACTCGGAGGACTCGCTTCGCGAGGCGGCCACCGCGTACCGCCGGATCGAGGGTTTCGTCCAGCGGGCCGTCGAGCGGGTGGGCGCCGGGCAGCTCGGCGAGCTGCCGGCCGGTTTCGTCGCGGCGATGGACGACGACCTCAACACGTCCGCCGCGCTGGCGGTGCTGCAACAGCACCTCCGGGACGGCAACACCGCGCTGAGCGCGGGCGACGATGTGACTGTCCGCACCACCCTGGCCGTCGTACGCGCGATGCTGGATATCCTCGGCATCGACCCCCTCGACGAGGCGTGGACCGGCGGCGGTCGCTCGGACGATCTGCGCGCCGTGGTGGACTCCCTGATCGCGCTGGCCCTGGAGCAGCGCGCGCAGGCCCGGGGCCGTAAGGACTGGGCTGCCGCCGACGCGGTACGTGACCAGCTCAAGCTGGCCGGCGTGGTGGTCGAGGACACCCCCCAGGGCCCCCGTTGGACTATTGGAGAGCAGGACTGATGGCCGGCAACTCGCAGCGCCGTGGCCGGCGACTGACGTCGAAGGCGGGTGCCCCCAAGGGCTCCGGCGGCAAGAACAAGGACTCCCTCGCCGGGCGGGGTCGCACCCTGCCCGCTGACGAGCGGCCGTGGCACAAGGGCTACTCGGGCACCGAGAAGCTGCCGCAGCGCACCGCCTGGAAGCAGGACAAGGAGCGCCGGGTGGCGGCCGAGGAGGGGCGTGCCCCGAAGATCGGTCAGCCGGGCAGCAAGGACACCACCTGGGGCAAGGGTGGCGGTCGGGGCGTACCGGTCGGTCGTGGCGCGACCGGCGGTCGGGGTGGCAAGCCCACCTCGCGCTCCGGTCCCCGGGTCTCCCCGGGGCGCAAGTCCAACCCGTCGAAGGACTCCCCGGAGCTGTTGGTCGGACGCAACCCGGTGCTGGAAGCGCTGCGCGCCCAGGTGCCGGCGACGGCGCTCTACACGGCCCAGGGCATCGACGTGGACGAGCGGACCAAGGAGATCATCCGGACCGCCGCCGACCGGGGCATCGCCAACCTGGAGATCAGCCGGGCCGAACTGGACCGGATGACCGGCGGGGTGCTGCACCAGGGCGTCGGCTTGCAGGTGCCGCCGTTCGCGTACGAGCCCTTCGAGGACCTGGTGGCCGCGTCGCTGGAGCAGCAGGCTCCGCTGCTGGTCGCGCTGGACGGGGTCACCGACCCGCGCAACCTGGGCGCCGTGATCCGGTCGGCCGCCGCATTCGGCGCGCAGGGTGTCTTCGTACCCGAGCGTCGTGCCGCCGGGATCACCGCGACCGCCTGGCGGACCAGTGCCGGCGCGGCGGCGCGGGTGCCGGTGGCCCAGGTCACCAACCTGACCCGGTCGCTGAAGGCGTGCCGGGACGCCGGCTTCATGGTGGTCGGCCTGGACGCCGACGGCGACACCGACCTGTACGACCTGGAGGCCGCCGTCGGCCCGCTGGTGGTGGTCGTCGGTTCCGAGGGGCGCGGGTTGTCCCGGCTGGTCGGGGAGACCTGCGACCTGACCGTCAGCATCCCGATGATCTCCGAGGTGGAGTCGCTCAACGCGAGCGTGGCCGCCGCGGTCACCCTGGCCGAGGTCGCCCGCCGCCGCTCGGTCGAGCTGTAACGACGTCGACGAGGCCCCCTACCGCCCGAAAGCGGTAGGGGGCTTCGTCGTCAGATCTGGTGGAGCCAGGCGACGAAGAAGACCGCACCGGCCATCGCCGTCAGCAGCGTGGCCGGCAGCAGCCAGGCCGGACCCCGCTCCCCGTCGAGGCGTCGGGTCAGTCGTTGGTGCACGGCGGCGATGCCGATCAGCGCGGCCAGCCCGCCGGCCGCCAGTGGCAGGCCGACGAGGAAGTGCGCCAGCCACGCGCCGGCCCGGCTCGGACCGCCCCAGGAGTGGTCGTACGGGCCGGGATCGACCACCCCGTACAGGACGCCGCGCAGCACCATCAACAGCTCGACGCCGATCGGCAGCAGGGCCACGAGGCCGAGCAGCAGGCTGAGCAGCGCGTGACCGAGCACCGCGAGCGTTCCGGGTCGCCGGCCGGGCACGGCCGTCGGGGGTGCGCCGAGCAGGCCGGTCCGCAGGCCCCGCCACCGCGCGACGGCGGCGTCGGCCCCGCCCACCGGGGTGGTAGCCAAGGTGAACAGGGCGACCGGTACCAGCGTCGCGCAGTAGGCGAGGCTACGGCCGGCCCGGCGGATGATCTGGTTCCGGTGGGCGGTGGCGGTGGCGGACACGGCGTCTCCTCGGGCTCGGTGTGCCGCGAACGCTAGGGATACGGCACACCCCGCCGCGTCACCCCGGGGAGCCACGCTCGCGCTGGCTCCCGGGGATGACGACCCCTCCCGGGTACGACGAAAGGGGCGGCCCGCCGCAGCGGACCGCCCCTTTTCGGTACGGCGTTACGTCAGATCCGGCTGCCCGTGGTGGCGTGGAAGACGTGGCTGCGGCCGGCGCGCGGCTTGACGAACACGGTGTCGCCCATGTTCGGCATGCTGCGGCGGTCGGTACGGACGACGAAGCGCTCCGAGTTGCCACCCAGGGCGGCGTGGCCGTAGACGTTCGCGTCCGAGCCCAGGTCCTCGACCAGCTCGACGACGACCGGCATACCGCCCTCGGTCGGGCTGACCAGGTCGCAGTCCTCCGGACGGAAGCCGACGGTGACCTTGCCGTCGCCACCCTCGGCGCGGGCCGCCTCGACCTGCTCGCGGGTCAGCGGGATACGCAGCTCGGCGAACTCGGCGCCCTGCTCGTGCAGCGGGACGGTCTTGATGTTCATGGCGGGAGAGCCCATGAAACCGGCGACGAACACGTTCGCCGGGGTGTCGTAGAGCGCCCGCGGGGTGTCCACCTGCTGGAGCACACCGTCGAGCAGCACGGCGACCCGGTGACCCATGGTCATGGCCTCGACCTGGTCGTGCGTCACGTAGACGGTGGTGACGCCCAGCTTGGCCTGGAGCGACGCGATCTGCGTACGGGTCTGGACACGCAGCTTGGCGTCGAGGTTCGACAGCGGCTCGTCCATGAGGAAGACCTGCGGCTCGCGGACGATCGCCCGGCCCATGGCCACCCGCTGACGCTGACCACCGGAGAGCGCCTTCGGCTTGCGGCTCAGGTACTCCTCGAGCTGGAGCAGCCCGGCCGCCTCCTTGACCCGCCGGTCGATCTCCGACTTGGAGGTCTTGCGCAGCTTCAGGGCGAACGCCATGTTCTCGTACACCGTCATGTGCGGGTAGAGGGCGTAGTTCTGGAAGACCATCGCGATGTCGCGGGCCTTCGGGGGAAGGTGGGTGACGTCCCGCTGGTCGATGTAGATCGAGCCGGCGTCGACGTCCTCCAGCCCGGCGAGCATCCGCAGGCTGGTGGACTTGCCGCAACCCGACGGGCCGACGAGAACGAGGAACTCGCCGTCGCCGATCTCGAGGTTCAGCTCGTTGACGGCGGGACGCTCGGTGCCCGGGTAGATCCGGGACGCCTTGGAATAGGTGACCGTAGCCATGGTGGTGCGCTTCCTTTCACCGGCAGGAACGTGCCGGACGATCCGAGTGAAGGAGCAACCGGCACGAGCCCGTGCCGGTCAGCGGACGGCGGTCGGTCGCGGGGGCGGCCGGGTCGTCGTCCGTGTCACTGCACCGTAATTGGCTTTGCCCGTGCTGCCAAGGCGAGGGACCCTCGGAAGTGACCCAATGCCTACGCATTCCGGGCAGTCGGGCACGGCAAGGCATCAATCGACGTCGCGGTGCGGCGTCGGGCGTCGGGTTGTTGACGTTTCCCGTGCTCGGGAGCACTCGCGAGCGGGATATCCGGACGTCAGTCGCTATGCTGGCGTCGACACATGCGCCCCTGTAGCTCAGCTGGCCAGAGCACTCGCCTTGTAAGCGAGATGTCGCCGGTTCGATCCCGGCCGGGGGCTCCATATCCACAAAGCTTTTCCCGACGGGCACTGCCACGAGTCGACCGGTTGACAGCAACGGCACTCACGAGAGAGCTTCCCGTCGAGCGTGACCAGCGCCCGAGGCGTCGTGTCAGGGCTGGCGTGGGCGGCGGGACACTCATCCCTCATCAAGCGGCGGGTCAGCTGCCGGCACCGGGGCTAGATCGGGTAGCACCTGAAGCCATGCCTGGACGTCAGCGACGAGGTGGGCGTCGGTCATGTGGTCGACGAGGGGTGCGAGGTCGGTCAAGATCCGCTCGATGTTGAGGAGTCGGTGGTAGTCCTGGTAGTCGTCGGTGACGGTGAGCGCCTGCCATCTCGCCAGCCAGTCTTCACCCGGCTGGACGAAATCATCCTCGGTGAGCGGGATGGCGCGCAGGCTCGCTGCTCGGGCGGCAGCTTGTTTCCGTGTCATGCCAAAGCTCTCGACAGCCCGCCGGGCGACCGTGTCCGGCCGAGCGCTGGCTGGTAGCTCCTGGACTCGCTGACCCGCATCGAGGGCGATCGTGATGAGCGCGCTGAGGTGTGCGACCGCCAGCTCCATCGGGAAATCGTGCTCGGATGCCAGGTCGATCAGAAAGAACGCTAGCGGCACGTCGGCAAGGGGCCGGTGGCCGGGCAATCCGCGGTGCTGGCGGCGCACATCCGAGGTCGCCATGTCGATCAGTGCGAACCACCAGTGCACGGGACTTACCGAGTCAGGCTTGCGGTCGAGTAGCCACTGCCTGCGTAGGGGCGGCTCAATCAGGAGAAGCCCGCGGTAGGTGCCCTCAAGCTCTCTCACCCCACGCCTCCCCGGCATCAGGTATTGCTGCGCTGACGACGCTAGCTCGCGAGGAGTGGGAAGCGTCGGCCCCGGATCACCACGTGCGGTGGCGTCGAGCTCCCCGGCCGCGCCGATCGCACTGCCGGCGCGAACGATCGATGGTCGGCCGCTCCTATAGTTCGGGTATCACCCGACCGTCGAGGAGTCGCATGAGCCCGCTCGTCGCGATCGCCGGCAGCGCCCAGGTCAACCGCTCCTACTCGCCGGCCGTACGCGATCCGGAGGCTGCCCCCGCCGCGGCGGCCGAGTTGGGCGCGGAGCTCGCGAGGCAGGGTTGCGGCATCGTCGTGTACTCCAGCGATCCCGACTACCTGGAACGCGATGTCGTACGCGGTTACGTGGGCTCCGGCCGGGCGACGCCCGGGTCGATCCTGGTCCGTGGCCGGTATCAGCAGGACGTGGACTTCGAGGAGGCCCAGCGGTATCCGGAGTTGTTCGCCGTGGTGCCCGAGTCGACGGACGACTGGGAGGTCAGTTTCTACCGGTCGCTGCTGACGGCCGACGCGCTGCTGCTGGTGGGCGGCGGACGCTCCACGTTCATCGCCGGGCTCATCGGCCTGTCCCGTCGTATCCCGGTCGCTGCGGTCGCGGCGTTCGGCGGTGGCGCGGAGAAGGTGTGGCAGCGGCTGAACAACGAGCGCGGTGTCGCCAGCGAGGAGGAGGTGGCGTTGCTGGCCCGACCCTGGCAGTCGGCGGCGGCCGGCCCGATCGTCACCGCGCTCCGCGCCCAGGTGCGGCGCCGCGCGGAGGAGGAACGCGCTGGGGGCGCCGCCGGTCGGCGTACGGTGGCCGGCCTGGTGACCGCGCTGGTCCTGCTGCTGCTCGCCCTGGCGACGATCCCGTTGGCGTACGCCGCGCCGGCCGGTGGGTGGCAGAACGTGGCGGTCCTGGTGGCCGCGCCGATGATCGCGTCGGTGTGGGGCGCGATCGTGCGCAACGCGTACGACGGCAACGGCAACTGGCTGCGGGCGGCGGCGTTGGGGTCGGCGGCCGGTGTCATCGCCTTCCTGCTGTTCGTGGCGGCGCAGCTCTCCACCAACCCGGGCCTGCTCGACGGTGACGCGGCGCGGAGGTTGGTCTTCTTCGTGTTGGCCATCGGGTTCATCGGCGGGTTCACCTCCGAGGTCGTCTACGCCAAGCTGCGCGATCAGGACGTGACGCAGACACCGGTCCTGCCGCCCGGCGGCCCGCGGTGAGTCGGGCGGTGGAGGAGTCCAACCGGGCGATGCTGCGCGCCCGCGACGCGATGGACCGGTCGTACGCGGAACCGCTGGACATCCCGGCGCTGGCCCGGATCGCGTACGTCTCCGAGGCGCACTTCATCCGGACGTTCCGGGCGACCTTCGGCGAGACGCCGCACCGCTACCTGCAACGTCGCCGGGTGGAGCGGGCCATGACGCTGTTGGTGGAGACCGACCGGGACGTGACGGACATCTGCTACGCGGTCGGCTTCGGCAGTCTGGGCACGTTCAGTCGGACGTTCCGGCAGATCGTCGGTGAGTCGCCCTCGGAGTTCCGGCGTCGCCGCGTCGCCGCCGGCAACGTGCCGTCCTGCTTCACGAAGGCCTGGACGCGTCCCAGCAGTTTTGGATAAGCAGCAGGTCAGGGGCATCCTCTACGGTCGTTGGTATGACGATGAACGCGATCAGCCGCTCTCAGATCTACGTCCTCGACCAGGACGAGGCGCTTGACTTTTACGTCAACAAGCTCGGCATGGAGGTCAACACCGACCAGGATCTCGGCTTCATGCGCTGGCTGACGGTGAACCTGCCCGGCGACCCGGAGCGCGAGATCCTGCTGGAGAAGCCGGGCCCGCCGGCGCTGGACCCGGCGACCGCCGAGCAGGTACGGGAGCTGCTCAGCAAGGGTGCCCTGGGTGGGTACCTCTTCATGACCACCGACGACGCCCACAAGACCCACGACGATCTCGTGGCGAAGGGCGTCGAGATCATCGACGAGCCGACCGAGCGCCCGTACGGGATCGACTTCGGCATCCGCGACCCGTTCGGCAACAAGATCCGTATCGGCCAGATGTTCCCCCGGGCCTAGTCAGAAGATCAAGAAACCGGAGGGCGCGGGCCGGCACCGCGCCTTCCGGTGTGTTGGGGTGTACGCATGCGAACGCGGCTGCTGTACCTGACCCGACACGGCGAGCAGGACCTCACCGGGCACGCCGACACGGGCTCGACCGAACCGGACACCGGCCTGTCCGAGCGCGGCCGGCGGCAGGCGGCGCTGCTCGGCGAGCGCCTGCGGGGCCGGCCGTTCGCCGCCGTCCACCACGGGCCGCTGCGCCGGGCCGCGCAGACCGCCGAGGTGGTCGCCGCGGCACTGCCCGGGGTTCCGGTGTACGCCACCGAGTTGGCCGGTGACCACCTCCCGCACGACACGGACCCGACCGGCCTGCCGTCGGCGTACGCCGAGTTCCTGGCCGGATTCTCGGCGGCCGAGCGGGCCGACGGGCCGCGCGTGACGGCGGAGGCCGTGCGGCGCTTCACGGGGCCGGCGGAGGTCGACGAGGCGGCGGCCGTGGGGGAGCCGGTACGCGAGCTGGTGGTGACGCACACCTTCCTGATCGCCTGGCTGGTCCGGCACGCCCTCGAGGCACCTGAGCGGCGGTGGCTGGGCTTGAACCACCACAACGCCGGGTTGACCGTCATCCGGTACGGCCCGGCCGGGCCACCGAACCTGATCGCCGTCAACGACGTGGCGCACCTGCCGGCCGAGCTGCGCGGCACCGGTCTTCCCCCGGACTACCTCGTGTGACTCGCCGTCAGGCGGTGACCCGCAGCAGCAACTCGACAAGTGCCCGGGTGGCGGGCGGCGGCGCGGGATCTGCGGGGCAGTCGACGTACCCGGTCTCGACGGTTCCGACGGTGACGCGGTAGCTGAACGCGTCGGCGCAGCTCGACGTGGTGGCCGTGCGACGGGCCTCGGCGCTCAGCCGTGGGTCGGCGGCCAGTCCGTGCAGCTGGCCCAGGTCGGCGGTGCCGAGCTTGCCGGTACGACGGCCGCCGGCCCGGTCGACCACGGTCCACCGCCCGTCCGGCTCGACGGTGATGTTGTCGCCGCGCCCGGCGAAACCACCGGAGCGGAACAGCGCGACCCGAGCCCGGTCGTCCGCTCTCGGGCCGCTCGGGACCGGGCCGCTCGGGACGGCCCCGCTCGGGGCGGGGCCGCCTGGGACGAGGCCGCTCGGCGCGGGGATGTTCGTGAGGTCCGGGCCTGCGGTCGCGCCGGTCACCGGGGGCAGGTCGGTGGGGTCGGCGGCCCGGTCGGTGCCGGTGCAGCCGGCCAGCAGGGCGGCCAGGAGCGCGATCGTGACGCCGGTCGTGGAGGCGGGTCTCATGTCCGTCGGACGCGCCGATGCCCGCGTTGGTTCCCTTGTCAAGGCCCTCATCCGTTCGGCCAATCTCAATGTCTGGGAGCGGTCCAAGGCTTCTCTTTTCTTCTACACATAGCTATATCTACATGCGTGACTACCCCCGTCACACCCTTTCTCCTTCCAGGAGGGCACGTGAAACGACCCCTCGCGGCCGTCAGCGCAGCGCTGCTCACCAGCGGCCTGTTGACCTGCGTCGCCACCGCGGCGCACGCTGCCGCACCTCCCGCTCCCGCGCCGGACGCCTCCGCCGCGGCCCGAGCGGCGACCGTCCTGCAAACGAACCCCGGCGCGGTCCAGGGTTCCAGCGCCGAGTCCTACCAGGTGCAGAGCACCCGGGTGGACGCCTCCGGCGCGGCGCACACCCGCTACACCCGCACCTACCAGGGACTGCGGGTGTACGGCGGTGACTTCGTCATCCACACCGCGCCGAACGGCACCTACGCCGGCAGTTCGGTCGGACTCGCCGCACCGCTGACCCTCCTCACCACGGCCAAGGTCAGCGCCGACACGGCGAAGAAGACGGCCCGCGCCGGGTTCACCGGCAAGGCCGAGAACGTGGGCGCACCGGAACTGTTCGTCGACGCCAGCTCGGGCGTGGGCCGGCTGGCCTGGGAGACGGTGGTCAGTGGCTGGCAGCCGGACGGGCAGACGCCGTCGCGGCTGCACGTCGTCACCGACGCGACCTCCGGCGCGACCGTCGGATCGTACGACGAGATCGAATCGGTCACCGGCAGCGGCCAGGGCATCTACACCGGCACGGTCAGCATCGACACGACGCTCTCCGGCAGCACGTACCAGATGATCGACCCGGTGCGCGGCAACGGCCGTACCTGCGACATGAACAACGGCACGTCGTCCTGCACCACGTTCACCGACGCCGACAACGCGTGGGGCACCGGCGCCAACTCGAATCGGCAGTCGGCCGGAGTGGACGCGCACTTCGGCGCCGCCAAGACGTTCGACTACTTCAAGAACGTGCACGGCCGTAACGGCATTTTCGGCAACGGCAGTGGTGTGCCGAGCCGGGTCCACTACGGCAACAACTACGTCAACGCCTTCTGGGACGGCGCCCAGATGACCTACGGCGACGGCTCGGGCAACTCCCGCCCGCTGGTCGCGCTGGACGTGGCCGGGCACGAGATGAGCCACGGCGTCACCGAGGCGCTGGCCGGGCTGGTCTACTCCGGCGAGTCCGGTGGCCTGAACGAGTCCACCAGCGACATCTTCGGCAACATGGTGGAGTTCTACGCCGCCGCGCCGAGCGACCCGGGTGACTACCAGGTCGGTGAGAAGATCAACATCAACGGCAACAACACGCCGTTGCGCTACATGTACAACCCGTCGCTGGACGGCGCGTCCGACTCCTGCTGGTCCACCAGCACGAAGAACAAGGACGTGCACTACTCCTCCGGCGTCGGCAACCACTTCTACTTCAACCTCGCCGAGGGCACCGGCTCCACCTCGTACGGCACCTCGCCGGTCTGCGGCTCCGCCCCGGCGGTGACCGGCATCGGCCGTACCAAGGCGGAGAAGATCTGGTACCGGGCGCTGGACGTCTACTTCACCTCCAACACGTCGTACGTCAACACCAGCAACCCGGCGAACACCGCCCGCGCGTACAGCCTGCGGGCGGCCACCGACCTGTACGGCAGCTGCTCGACCGAGTACAAGGCCGTGCAGGCCGCCTGGACGGCGGTCAACGTCGCCGGCAACGACGCCACCTGCTCCACCGGCAACGACTTCTCCGTGTCGCTGTCGCCGACCGCCGGCTCGGTGAACCCGGGCAGCGCGGTCTCCACCACCGTCTCGACCGCCACCACGAGCGGCTCGGCGCAGACCGTGACGTTCTCCGCGTCCGGCCTGCCCAGTGGCGCGAGCGCCGCGTTCAGCCCCGCCTCGGTGACCTCGGGCGGCTCGTCCACCCTCACCATCAGCACCTCGTCCAGCACCTCGCCGGGCACCTACTCGGTCACCGTGAACGGGGCGGGGTCGGTCACCCGCAGCGCCACCTACACGTTGACCGTGAACGGCTCCGGCGGCGGCTGCACCTCGCCCGGCCAGAAGCTGGCCAACCCGGGCTTCGAGTCCGGCTCGACCGGCTGGACGGCCAGCTCCGGGGTGATCACCAGCTCCAGCGGCCAGGCGGCCCACGGTGGGTCGTACAAGGCCTGGCTGGACGGGTACGGCAGCACCCACACCGACACGCTCGCCCAGTCGGTGGCCCTCCCGGCGGGTTGCTCGTCGTACACGCTGAGCTTCTGGCTGCACATCGACTCGGCCGAGACCACCACCAGCACCGCGTACGACAAGCTCAACGTGCAGGTGCTCAACTCGGGCGGGACGGTGCTGGCCACGCTGGCGACCTACTCCAACCTGAACAAGGCCTCCGGCTACAGCCAGAAGTCCTTCTCCCTGGCCGGGTACGCCGGCCAGACCGTCACCCTGAAGTTCACCGGCACCGAGGACTCCTCGCTCCAGACGTCCTTCGTGGTCGACGACACGGCGGTCAACGTCTCCTGACCTGACCGACACCCGGACCCGGCGGCCACCGCAACGGTGGTCGCCGGGTTCGCGTCCGGGCCGTTCTGGCAATCTTGGGTCGGCTCGGATGGCGTGGGAAGAGGGGGTTTGCGTGTCGGACGCGGAGTTGACTGTCGCGGTGGCCGGACCGGTGGCAACCGTCGTGATCCACAACCCGGCTCGCCGGAACGCGATGACGGCGGCCATGTGGCGGCAGCTCCCCGAACTGCTCGACCGGCTGGAACCCGACCCCGAGGTGCGGGCCCTGGTGCTCACCGGCGCGGGCGACGCCTTCTGCGCGGGCGCGGACCTCGGTGACCTGGCCGAGCTGCTGGACGCCGGTGACACCAGTATCGCGGTCGCCGCCGAGGAGCGGCTGGCAAGCTTCGCCAAGCCGACGATCGCGGCGATCCGGGGCGCCTGCGTCGGGGGTGGCGCGCAGCTCGCGGTCGCCTGTGACCTGCGGATCGCCTCGGACGACGCCCGATTCGGCGTACCTCCGGCCCGCCTCGGGCTGGTCTACCCGGCCCCGACGACACGCCGGCTGGCGCGGCTGGTCGGCCCGTCGGCGGCGAAGCACCTGCTCTTCACCGCCGAGTTGATCGACGCCGAGCGGGCCCTGCGGATCGGCCTGGTCGACGAGGTGCTGCCGGGCGACCGCCTCGCCGAGCGGCTGGACGACCTCACCACGACGATCGCCCAACGGTCACCGCTGAGCGTCACCGCCGCCAAGGAGATCGTCGACGACCGCGCCGGGCCGGCCCGGATCGCCTGGTGGCACCGGAAGGTCGCGGACAGCGGCGAGGCCCGCGAGGGCGTGGCGGCCATGGCCGAGCGCCGGGCTCCCCGCTTCGCCTGGCGAGCGCCGACCGAGCGCTGAAGCTCGCGGCCTGATCCACTCGGTTTCCAGGAAGGCGGGGTGTCCCGTGCGCTGGGACACGCCGATGTCATGCAACCCGAGTCGATCTCCCACCCATTGCGAAACCTCGATCCCGGGTGGTGCCGAACGTGAGTCGTACGGCAGTCTGTCGGTCGTGCAGCGTGATCAGTTGCTTGCGGGCCGCTACCGGCTCCTGGAGCGTCTCGGCAGCGGCGGCATGTCGGCGGTCTACCGGGCGTACGACGAGGTGCTCGAACGGGACGTGGCGGTGAAGGTGCTCGTCGCCTCGGACCCCAGCGCCCGTCAGCGGATTCGGGCCGAGGCCAAGGCGGCGGCCCGGTTGTCGCACCCGCACGTCACCAACGTCTACGACTTCGGCGAGTCGCGTCTCGACGGAGTTCAGGTGCCGTTCGTGGTGCTGGAACTGCTCAACGGCGACACCCTCGAAAGCCGGCTGGTCGCCGGGCCGTTGCCACCCCGCGCCGCGCTGCGGGTCTGCGCCGAGGTGGCGTCGGCCATCTCGGCGGCGCACGGCCAGGGGTTGGTGCACCGGGACGTGAAGCCGGGCAACGTGATGCTCACCCCCACCGGCGCGAAGGTGCTCGACTTCGGTATCGCGGCGGCCGCCGGTGATTCCGAGATCGACTTCGACGGCCGGCTGCTCGGTACGCCCGCGTACCTCGCGCCGGAGCGGCTGGCGGCCGGCGAGGTCCTGCCGGCCTCCGACGTGTACGCGCTCGGCCTGCTCCTGCACCGGACGCTCACCGGCCGGCTGCCGTGGGCGGCCGAGACGCAGACCGGGATGCTCCGCGCCCACGTGCATGTCGATCCGGACCCGCTACCCGAGATCGACCGGGTGCCCGCCGAGATCCACCGGCTCTACCACTGGTGTCTCGCCCGCAACCCCGACGACCGGCCACCAGCAGCCGAGGTGGCCCGCATCCTGCTCACCGTCGTCTCCGGGCTGGCCGGCGGAAACGCCGCCTCCGGGCTGGCCGCCGCCTCCGGGTCGAGCGCCGCTTCCGGGCTGGCCGCCGCTTCCGGATCGGCCGCTGATTCCGGGTCGAGCGCCGCGAACAGGTCGGTCGCCGCGGACCGGTCGAGCGCCGCGAACCGGTCGAGTGCCGCGGACCGGTCGAGTGCCGCGAACCGGTCGAGCGCTGCGGACCGGTCGGCCGCCGCGGACCGGGCGGTCGCCGCTGGCTCGCCCGCTGCCCACCCGGCCAAGGATGGTGACGCCGGGCCGAACGAGGCGCGCAAGGCCGCAGCGGGTGGGGACGCGGAGGTGGCCGATGGCGTGAACCGGGCTGCTTCCGAGGCGCCCCGGCGACAGGCCTGGCGTCGCCGACGGGTGGCGCTGGTGGTCGGCGGCGCGGTGATCGCAGCGGTGGCGGTGGCCGGGTCGCTCGGCGACTACGGCGCGCGGCGGCACGACGGAACCACCCCACGAACCGGGATCGGCACGGGTGGCACCACCACGGTCGGCCTGCCGGAGACCGTCGCGCAGCCCGAACCGTCCACTGTGCGTGCGCCCGCCGAACCGTCGGCCGGTCCCACGTCGGCCGCTCCCCGCCCGGGCCCCGCAGTGGGGCCGGGCCGGCCGTCGGCCCCGGGTCAGCCGCCGCCGACGGTCGCGCCGACGGTCGCGCCCACGGGCGCGTCTCCGCCCGCCGAATCCCCGGGGCTCCCGGTGCGCGCCCAGGGCGGGACGGTCACCGTCCGCTGTGTCGGGGGATTGGCCGAACTGCTCACGGTCACCCCCGCGTCGGGTTACCAGGTGCCGCCGTACGACGCGGGGCCGGCGAAGCAGGTCACGGTCGAGCTGACCGCACCCGAGCACAGCAGCGAGATCCGGGTGCACTGCGCCGCCGGGCGGCCGAAGGCAAAGGTCACCGAGCGCGCCGCGTGACCGGGGCCGACGGGTGCCGCGCCGGAGGCGTACCCCCGGGCGCGGCCCCCCGTTCCCGCCGGCCGGTCGGTCACCGCCGGGCCAGCGATGCCCAGCCGGGGTTCACCGGCTCGCGGCGTAGCGGCATGCCCGCCTCCGCCGGGGTCCGGTCACCCTTGCGCTGGTTGCAGCCGTAGCAGGCGGCGGTGGTGTTTCGCCACGTGTTCCGGCCACCCCGGGAACGCGGCAGGATGTGGTCGATGGTCGACGCCGGGCCATCGCAGTACGCGCAGCAGTGGTCGTCGCGGCGTAGCACCCCGGCCCGGGACCAGGCCGGCCCGGAGTTGAACCGCCACCGGGTGACCACGTAACGGACCAGCCGCACCACCCGGGGCAGCGGGAAGACGCCGATCAGCCGATCGGGCTCCGCCTCGTGGATCTCGGCCACCCGTCGGCAGAGCATCCGGACGGCGTGCTGGACGGTGACCCGGTGCAACGGGCCGAGGTCGGCGTTGACGACGAGGACGGCATCCACCGGGACTCCTTTCTACAGTGGCGGCGGACAGCGACGAGCCGCCCGGTCCGGCGTTCGGACGGGCGGCTCGGCACGTACGGGTACGCGTCAGTCGGGCCGGCCCGCCCGGGGGTGTTCCGCCGGCCAACCGCCGCAGGACAGCAGTGACGACAGCACGGTGGTGGCGTGCGACCTCGTCATGACCTGCTCCCGCTGTGGTGGCTGACCTTGCGCGATCACGGTAGGTCCGCACGGGAGAGGGGGGCAACGTATTTCGATCGGCTACCCGGCTCCTCGGGAGCGCGCTGGCGCCGGGTGCGGGGAGCGCTCCCCGCCGTGCGGCGGGCGTTCGTCAGCGGTTTGTCCAGCCGCAGTGCCATCCGCGCGGTGAGTTCGCTGTCCAGCAGCGGCCGGTTGACCTCGCCGGCGACCGCCAGCGCGGGTCCCGAGACGGAGCGCCAGATGGCGGCCAGCCCGGCGCCCAGACCGAGCAGGGCCACGGCGGCGCGGGTGGTCGGCGAGCCGGCCGCCGCTGCCGCGCTCACGCCGACCAGCGCGAAGAGCACCACCAGCAGCGGCACCAGCACCGGCCAGAAGATGCCCTGGGCGGCCTGGGCGACCAGCCGGCGGTCCCGGATGATCAGGTTCCGGGCGACCACCGCGTAGTCCTCCTCGTCGAGCAGGTCACGCGGGTGCAGGCCGCCGGTGAGCACGCCGCGCCACAGGTCGCCCTGGTTGCGCAGTTCGCGGCTCAGCTCGGCGGGCTCCGGTTCGGTCGGGTCACCCCGGCCGGCCCGTTCCACGGCCACCGCCCAGGCGGCCAGCGAGCGGCGCACCACCGCGGCCGAGTACGGCGGCAGCACGCTGGCCAACTCGTCCAACCACCGGCTGATCTGGACTTGTCGGCCGTCGAAGCGGCGCAGGAGTTGGGCGGCGTCGCCGGGCCGGACCGTGTCGGCCAGGGACCGGCCCAGCCGGTAGGCCAGTCCGACCCGGAGGTTGGTGGCCATCGCCCAGCGCAGCACGTCCACGTTGAGGTCGTCGAGGGCGAGCAGCAGCGGCTCGGTGTCGACCAGGTCCGGCCGCTCCAGATCGGGTAGGCGGTCCAGGTCGGGCAGCCGCGTGCGGGCGGCGGACGTGTCGGGCAGCGACCCGGTGTGCCGGGTGAGCGCCGAGATCTGGGCCAGCGCGACGTCGACGCCGTCGAGGTACATCCGCATCCGGCGGGGGAGTGACATCTCGGTCAGGTTGGAGAGCTTGGCCGGTGGGTGGACCGGCGTGGTCGGCCCCGGTTCGGCGTGTTGCCCGTGGTGGTAGGCGTCCGCCATCCACCAGCCCAGCCGCAGGGCGGTGACGACACAGGCGCGCTCGTCACGGATGAGTGGGTACGCATCGTCGCGGACGGCCTCCTCGGCCGGCCGGCCGTCCGCTGCGCCGGCGCGGTGCAGTGGTGACATCGCCGCTGCCCTCCCGCCCGGTCGATCGACGGATGATCAATCGAGCGTACGGCAGCGTACCGTCGCTTATGTCGCTTTTGATCGTTTTGGGGCTGCTCGCCCGGCCAGCAGGCCGCGCGGGCGGACCGAGCGCACCGGCTCGGTCGCGGCACCCTGTGCCCGCAGGATGTGGTTCGCCGCGATGATCCCGGTGGCCGCCGAGCGTTCCATCAGCGCGCTCGGAAAGTTCGTCGCGATCCCGTCGCCGGCCAGGTAGACACCCGCGGCCTCGGTGCGGACCCCCGGACGCCAGGCGTGGCTGCCCGGCGTGAACGCGGGGGCCTGCGCCTCCACCCGGGCGCGCAGTTCCCGGACCCGCAGGTCAGCGGCCTCCGGCCAGAGCGTCACCAGCTCGCGGCGCATCCGTTCGGCCAACTCGTCGGCCGGCACGCCGGGCGCACAGGCGTACGCGTGCAGCTCCACGACCGAACCGCCGGTGCGGTGCGCCCAGCGCCGCGACTCGTTCTCCAACCGGTGGTACAGCGTCACCGAGTCCAGAGTGGGCTGCCGGGACACCCCGCTGAACACCGCCCGGTCGGCGGCGACGTCGCCGTCGCACCAGTATCGCGCCACCGCGTACGGCGGGCCGGGCCGGCCGAAGCGGGGCATCCGTGCCGCCAACTCCGGTGCCCGCGCGACCAGGTCGGGGGAGGCCGCCACCAGCGCGGCGAGCGCGGGCGGATCGACGGCCAGCACCACGTGCTCCGCCCGGTGGTCGCCGCCGTCGGTGGTCGTCACCCGCCAGCCGGCACCGTCACGGTGCACCCCCGTCGCGCCGGAGCGGGTGAGCACCCGACCGCCGTGCTTCTCCACGTGCCGGGTCAGCGGCTGCCAGATCGCCGTCGCATAGTCCTCGTCCGGGCAGTCGAAGGCCAGCCCCTCCGGATTGCCCAGCAGGTAGAAGTGGAACTGGGCGACCATCTCGGCCGCCGACATCTCCGCCTCGTGGTTGAAGAACGAGTGGGAGAAGACCTCGAACAGCATCGCCCGCGCCCGGTCCGGCAGCCGCAGCGACGCCAGCAACTCGTCGGCCGTGGTGTCGTCCAGTTCGGCGTAGGTGCGGACCGGATCGTAGGTGAGCAGCGGCAACGCCGCGTCCCGGTCCATCGACCGCAGGTCCGCCAGGCGCAGGCTGGGACTGCGCAGCAGCAGCGCGAGCAGGTTCGCCGGAGGCGCGGGGGGCAGCCGGCCGAACTCCTCGGTCGGCCACTGCGCGCTCAGGATCGGATAGCCCGGGATCGGTTTGAGAAAGCCCAGGCCGGGCTCGACGCGCCGGAGGATGGACCGCCAGTTGTAGTACTGCCGGAAGAACGCGTGGAAGCCGTGCTCGTTCTGCTGCTCCCCGTCGGGCAGCGCCTCCGGCCAGGCGCCCAGCCGTCCACCGATGGTCGGCGCGGCCTCCAGCACGGTCACGTCCACGCCGCGTTCGGCGAGCACCACGGCCGCCGACATGCCGGCGATGCCCGCCCCGACCACGACCGCCGCGACCGGTCGCGGCACGCGGGCGGCGCCACCGCCGCCGGGGTCCACCTCATGCTGGCGTACGCCGATGAGCCGACCCACCACACGCGACAGCGCCATGGGCACCTCCCTCGTCTGCCGCCAGTCTCCTATGCCAGGCAGCGCCGCGCCCGGTCGGACGCGGGCCAGACGTACTCCAGGTCGTCGGGCGTGTCGGTGCCGAAGATCGGGGCGTAGTGCGTCGGGTCCTTGCGCAGCAGCGAGGAGCGGTGGCTCAGGTGCAGGTCGTCACGGCCGAGCCAGGGTGGCAGGTCACCGGCGCGGGCCAGCTCGTCCTGGGTGCGTACGACACCCGCCCCGCAGGCGGCGGCGAGGTCGACGGTCAGCGTGGAGGCGCAGGTGTCCGCCCGGCCCGGCTGGGTCCACACGGCGCACATGTCCAGCCCGTACCGGGTCAGCGCCTCCTCGTACCCGGCCCACATCTTCACGGCCGGGTGGTTGCGCCACCCGTACCCCGGCCAGGTGAGCCCGCGCAACACCTGGATGGCCTCCACCCGCTGCTTGCCCAGCCGCTTCTGGTCCAGCGCGCGGGCGCTGGCCAGAAAGTCCGGGTACGGGAGGAAGGTCTGCATGGCAGGTGCTCTACCCACGGCCCGGGTCGGCATGCCTGCCCGGGACGATCCGGGTGGGGTCGCCCAGGGTGATCGTGCTGGTTACGATCCGGGCATGGCGGAGCCGTGGCGGGACCGGGCGCGACGGGCGGTCGAGTGGAACTGGCGGCTCCGCTCCGCCGGTGACCCGCGTCCGCACTACGTGATCTGTGGCCGGGACGCCCTGGCCTACTACGTGGCCCGCGCGCTGCTCGAATCCGACCTGCCCGTGGGCGGCGCACGGGTCACCGTCGTGGTGCCGGAGCGCTACCGCAGCACCGGTCCCGACGTGGCGAGCCTGCGCGGCGTCCGCGTGATCCGCTCGGAACGCCTGGACGTGGCGACCTTCGAGGCCGCCGGCCTGGCCGGTGCGACCGGGTTGGCCCTGCTGCACCAGGACGACGTGGGCAACCTGCACGCCGCGCTCTGTGCCCAGGCCGTCGACCAGCGCGTCCGGCAGGTGCTGCGGATGTTCAACGGCACCCTGGCCGACGGCGTCCGCAAGCTGATCAGGGCGCCCGTCGAGGTGCTCTCCGACGCCGAGATGGCCGCCCCGGCGTTCGTGGCCGCCGCGCTCGGCGAGGTCGATCCCAGCTCCTTCCAACACCGGGACAAGACGTTGCGGGTGGCGCGGCGTGCCGACGTCCGGACGCAGGACGTGGTGTGCGCGCTGGCCCGCCCCGACGGGCGGCAGGGGATGGAGTTGCTGCCGGCCGAGCAGGCCGGCGCGGACCTGGTGCTCGCCGAGGCGACCGGTCTGCCGCCGGGCACCGAGGTCGCCGCGCGCCGGTTGGTCCGGGCCCGGCGGCGACGCCGGCCGGTCACGATGCTGGTGCGGGCCGTACGCGGCTTCGCCACCCGCAAGATCGGCATCGCGGTGATGCTGGTGCTCGCCGTGATCGCGGTGCTGGGCGCGCTGATCTCCCGCACCGAGGGCGTTTCTCCGCTGGAGGCGCTGTACCTGACGCTGGTCACCACCCTCAGTGGCGCCGATCCGGACACCGGCAAGGCCGCCGACGCGCAGATCATGCAGGTGGTGCTCAACCTGGCCGGGCTCGCGCTGATCCCGTTGATCACCGCCGTCGTCGTGGACGGCATCGTCAACGCCCGTCTCGCCCTGCACACCGGTCTGCTGCAACCGGCCCGCGCCGGGCACGTCGTGGTGATCGGCCTCGGTAACGTCGGCACGCGGGTGATGGCCCAACTGCGCGAGTACGACGTCGAGGTCGTGGCGATCGACAAGGACCCGGCGCCACGTGGCGCGGCCCTGGCCCGCCAGTTGGAGGTGCCACTGGTCGTCGGCGACGCCGCGCTGCCCGAGACCCTGGCCGCCGCATCGGTGGCGGACTGTCAGGCGCTGGTGGTGGCGTCCACCGACGACGTCGCCAACCTGGAGGCGGCGCTGGCCGCCCGCGACCTCCGCGACGACCTGCGGGTGGTGCTGCGGCTCTTCGACGGTGACTTCGCCGAGCGGGTAGAGGAGACCTTCGCGCTCGGGGTGTCCCGATCGGTCTCCTACCTGGCCGCCCCGGCCTTCATCGGCGCGCTCACCGAACGCGCGGTCATCACCACCATTCCGGTCGACCGGCACGCGCTCCCGGTCGCCGAGGTGCCGGTCGCCGCCGGCTCCGAGCTGGACGGCCGGCCGCTGGACACCGTCAACCGGGACGGGCAGGTCCGGCTGATCGCCCGGACCCCGGCCGGCGCGGCGAAGACCATCTGGTGGAAGGACCTCGACCCCCGCCAGGTGATCTTCGCGGGCGACCGGCTCACCGTGGTCGCCCGCCGACGTGGCCTGGACTGGCTGACCCGGCAGTGCGCCCCGCCCGCGACGACCAGCCCGGTGCCGCGCGCGACGGACCTCTCAGCGATCCCGCTGCCGCAGGCCGTGCCACACCGCCCCGGCGGCGAGTACGCCGACGCCGGCGAGGACGCTGCCCAGCGGCAGGTTGAGCGCGAGCAGCAGGCAGCCGACCAGCCCGAGCCCGGCGAGCACCTGCACCGGTAGCCGTCGCCCCCGGTCCCGGCCCAACGTGAGCGCCGCCGCGTTGGTGATCGCGTAGTAGACCAGCACCGTGCAGCTGGAGAAGCCGATCGCCTGCCGTACGTCGCCGAGCAGCACCACCACGATCACCACGGCGGCCACCGCCACCTCGGCGCGGTGCGGTACCCGGCGCACGGGGTGCACGGCGGCCAGCGCGCCGGGCAGGTCGTGGCGGCGGGCCATCGCGAGCGTGGTCCGGCCCACCCCGGCGACCAGGGAGAGCAGCACCCCGACGACGGCGATGGTCGCCCCGGCCCGGACCACCCAGGCCAGGCCGGGCAACCCGGCGGCGGTCACCACGTCGACCAGGGGCGCGGCGGACCCGGCCAGCCGGTCGGCGCCCAGCACGCCGAGCGTGATCACGGCCAGGACCAGGTAGACCGCCAGCACCGCCCCCAGCGCCAGTGGCACCGCCCGGGGGATGGTCCGCTCCGGGTCGCGCACCTCCTCGCCGAGCGTGGCGATCCGCGCATACCCGGCGAAGGCGAAGAACAGCAGCCCGGCGGCGGTGAGCACACCGCGCGCGGAGCCGCCGGTATCGGTCAGCCGGTCCAGGTGCACCGGCCCGCCCACCAGGCCGACGGCCGCGACGAGGGTCAGCACGGCGAGCACCACCGCCACGAGCGCCTTCGTGGCGGTGGCCGTCTTACCGATGCCGCGCAGGTTCACGGCGGTCACCGCGACGACCGCGCCGACGGCGACCAGCCGGGTCTGCCCCGGCCAGAGGTACGCCCCGATGGTCAGCGCCATCGCCGCGCAGCTCGCCGTCTTGCCGACCACGAACCCCCAACCCGCCACGAATCCCGCCAGCGGGCCGAGGCGTTCCCGGCCGTAGACGTAGGTGCCGCCGGACTCCGGGTAACGGGCCGCCAGCCGCGCGGAGCTGGTCGCGTTGCAGAAGGCGACGAAACCGGCGAGCAGCAGCGCGGGGAGCAGGCCGGCGCCGCCGGCCGCCGCCGCGGCCGGGGCGAAGACCACGAAGACGCCCGCGCCGAGCATCGAGCCCAACCCGATGACAACCGCATCGGGTACGCCCAGCCGCCGCGCCAGTCGATCCACGAGCCGAAACCCTAGGGGTACGACGTGAACGGGCGGTCCCACTCACGTAACCGGCCGGGGAGCGGCAGATCGTCCCACGGCACCCGGTGCAGCAGCCGGTCCAGGAAGACGCCGAGCAGCAGTGCCGCGACGCCGTCGGTGAGCCAGTGGAAGTTCAGGTATGTCGTGGTGACCAGCAGGATCGCCGGGGGTGCGAAACGGATCAGGCGGTACCCGCTCGGGTGCAGTCGCCCGGCCGTCAGCGCGGTCAGCAGCACGGCGATCACCCCGTACCAGACGATCGCGTTGGCGACGTGCCCCGACGGATAGGAGAGGTCGTACTCGGTGGGCGGCAGGTCGTTGAAGATCCGGACGGACTCACCCGGCGGCAGATCCGAGCTGGGCGCTGCCCGATCGGTCAGGATCTTGAGCGGGCCGACCGTCAGGTACAGCAGCACGAACGCCGCCGCCAGCAGCAGCAGTGGCCGAACCGTGCGGGAACGCCACGCGACCGCCAGCCCGAGCGCCCCGGCGATCGGCATCAGCAGCCAGCCGCCCTGCCCGAGGAAGTTCAACACCCGCGCCGTCCAGTAGATCGGCGCCGGATGGTGGGCGTAGGCCCATTCGCGGACCGCGAGGTCCAGCCCGAGCAGCGCCCCGTTGGCCAGCGCCAGGGTCACCGCCCCGAAACCGGCCAGCAGCAGGGCGTCGAACCACCAGCCGGCCGGGCGGACGGGCCGAAGCCGCAGGTCACGTCGTACACCCGTGGGTTTGAGCACGCGACCACGCTACCGGCCCGGCGCGAGACCGGGAGGTGCGGCGCTGTGGGCCCAACCACGATGTGCGGCGGAGGCGGGGGGTTACCCGTCATGCTTGTCCCCGTGCGGATCACGTCTGCCCTCGTCGACCCGGCGCTGCTCGACCTGCCCTGGTCGACACCGCTGGAAGAGTGGCCTGCCCAGCACCTGGTGGCCCTGCCGCAGGGCATCTCCCGGCACATCGTCCGGTTCGTCCGGTTGGGCGACTACGTGTACGCCTTCAAGGAGACCCGCGAGCGGATCGCCGAGCGGGAGTACGACCTGCTGCGGGCGTTGGAGCGGATCGACTTTCCCTCGGTCGAGGCGGTGGCGGTCGTCGCCGACCGGCAGGCCGACGACGGGGAGCCCCTCGAATCGGTGCTGATCACCCGGCACCTCCAGTTCTCCCTGCCGTACCGGGCGCTCTTCTCGCACACCCTTCGGCCGGAGACGATGAGCCGGCTGCTCGACGCGCTCGCGGCGCTGATCGTGCGGATGCACCTGACCGGCTTCTTCTGGGGAGACTGCTCGCTGTCGAACACGCTGTTCCGCCGGGACGCGGGGGCCTTCGCCGCCTACCTGGTCGACGCGGAGACGGGTGCGCTGCACAATTCGCTCTCCAACGGGCAGCGCGGCGAGGACCTGGAGATCGCCCGGGTGAACATCTTCGGCGAGGCGTTGGACCTGCAGGCCGCCGGCCTGCTGCACGAGTCCATCGACCCGGAGCTGGTCTGTGAGGAGGTCGTGCAGCGGTACGAGCGGCTGTGGCACGAGATCACCTACGAGCAGGCGATCGAGCGACAGGCGCGGCACGACATCGAGGGCCGGATCCGTCGCCTCAACGACCTGGGGTTCGACGTGGCCGAGGTGGCCATGTCGAGCGCTGCGGACGGGCGTTACCTGGTCCGGCCGAAGGTCGTCGACGCCGGCTACCACACGCGGCGGCTGCTGCGGCTCACCGGTCTGGACGCCGAGGAGAACCAGGCCCGCAAGCTGCTCAACGACCTGGACGCCTACCGCGCGGAGAGCGATCTGACCGACGAGCAGCAGGCGGCGCACCGCTGGCTCACCGAGGTCTTCGAGCCGGTGGTCCGGGCCGTGCCCGCGCACCTGCGGCGCAAGCTTGAGCCGCAGGAGCTGTTCGCGCAGATCATCGAGCACAAGTGGCTGCTCTCCGAGCAGGCCGGCCGGGACGTGGGGATGCGACACGCGGTCCAGTCGTACCTGGCCGACGTGCTGGTGCATCGCCCCGACGAACAGGCCATCCTCGGCGTCGACGTCCCCAGCCTGAGCTGATCGCCAGCGCGCGCGTCCATCGGGGCTGACGTCACGGCCGATGGGCTGACGTCACGGTCGGGCTGCGCCGCGAGAGGTACCAGGCCCCTTCCTCATGCCCTGTCGAGCTGCCCCGGATGTGGGGCGCGATGTGTCGGGTCGAGTTGGCTGCTGCTGCCGGGTTCGATTTCGGTGCCCTCCCGTCCCGTATCTGGGGCAGCTCGACAGGCTCTCCGACAGGCATGCGCAGGCGCTCGCCGGAGGGCACGATCCGCGTCACTCCACCCAGGAACCGCCGCGCAGCACCCGTACCACGTTGAGGTCGTCGTCGAGCACGACCAGGTCGGAGCGGAGACCCACCTGGAGGGCGCCGACGCGGTCACCCAGGCCGATCGCGCGGGCCGGGGTGGTCGCCGCCATCCGGGCGGCGTCGGCCATCGGGATGCCGGCATGCACGGCGTGCCGCAGCGCCGCGTCCATGGTCAGCGTGCTGCCGGCGATCGCGCCGTCGCGGGCGAGCCGGGCCACCCCGTCGGCGACGGTCACCGCCTGCCCGCCCAGCTCGTACTCGCCGTCGGCCATTCCGGCGGCGGCCATCGCGTCGGTGATCAGCGCGGCCCGGTCGGGGCCGGCGGTCGTGGTGGTGAAGGCCAGCATGCCGTCGTGCAGGTGTACGCCGTCGGCGACCAGTTCACAGACCACGGTGGACGCGTCCAGCAGGGCCACCACCGGGCCCGGTTCGCGGTGGTGCACCGGACGCATGCCGTTGAACAGGTGCGTACCCACGCTCGCCCCGGCGGCGATCGCGGCCTGGGTCTGCTCGTAGGTGGCGTCGGTGTGACCCACGGCGGCCACCACGCGCTGCGCGGTGAGCAGCTTGATCGCCTCCAGCGCGCCGTCGCGCTCCGGCGCGAGGGTGACCATCCGGACCGCGCCGTGGCCCAGCTCGATCAGCTCGGACAGCTCCTCGGTGGAAGGGTCCCGGAGGTACTCGGGGTTCTGCGCGCCGCAGCGGGCGGCGGAGAGATAGGGACCCTCGAAGTGGACCCCCGCCAGCACACCCTCGTCGACCAGCGGCGCGAACGCCTCGGTGGCCGAGCGCATCACGGAGAAGGGCGCGCTGACCAGACTGGCCAGCAGCGTGGTGGTGCCGTGTCCCAGGTGGAAGGCGGCCGCGGCGCGGGCCTGGTCGGCGTCCCCTGTGGTGAAGGTGTGGCCCCCGCCGCCGTGCGTGTGCATGTCGACGAAGCCCGGCAGGATCCAGTGCCCGTCGCGGACCGACGGGTACTCGGCCACCGCGGTGATCCGTTCACCGTCCCACTCGACGCAGCCCTGCCGGATGACACCGGTCGGGGTCACCACTCGGCCGTTCACCCGTTCGGTCATCGTTCCTCCTGTTGGTCAAGCACGGTCGGCGGCCAGGGTGTCGAGCGCGAGCAGGGCGGCCCCCAGGCAGCCGGCCTCGTCGCCGAGGGCGGCCGCGACGAGCTGCGGCTCACGGTGGAAGGTCATCCGCTCGTGCAGCGCCGCCCGGAGGGGGACGAGCAGCAGGTCGCCCGCCTGGGCGAGACCGCCGCCGAGCACGATCGTCGTCACGTCGAACAGTGCCTGCCCGGTGGCCAGGCCGTCGGCGAGCGCCTCGACGGCCGACCGCCAGACCTCGGCGGCGAGCGGTTCGCCGGCCGCCGCCCGTTCGGCCACGGCGGCAGCCGTCACCGGAGCGTCGGGCCGGCCGTCGGCCAGCTCCGCGTAGCGCCGGCCGATCGCGGACGCCGACGCGACCGCCTCCAGGCAGCCGGGCCGCCCGCATCCGCAACGCGGACCGTCGGGTCGGACCATGATGTGGCCGATCTCGCCGGCCGCGCCGTGCGCGCCGACGGCGGCCAGGCCGCCGACGACGTGCGCGGCGGCGATGCCGGTGCCGATCGCCACGAAGAGCACGTGGTCGGCGCCGCGTCCGGCCCCGAGCCGGGCCTCGGCGAGACCACCGACGCGCACGTCGTGGCCGAGCGCGGTGGGCAGCCCGAGCCGTCGCACCGCCAGGTCCCGCAGCGGTACGTCCCGGAAGCCCACGTTCGCCGACCACACCGCCACCCCGCGCGCCTCGTCCACCACCCCGGGGACCGCGATGCCGATGGCGACCGGGGTGAAGCCGTCGGCGCGGGCCTTGGCGGCCAGCCCTTCGGCCACGCCGAGGATGGTGTCGACCACGGCGGCCGGCCCGCGCGCGGCGTCGGTGGGGTGTCGTTCGGCGCGTACCGCCACGCCGTCCGGCCGGACCAGGGCGCACTTCATGCCGGTGCCGCCGACGTCCAACGCCACGACCACCCGGTCGTCGCGCCCAGCACCGCTCACGCCAGTACCACTGACCGGGACAGGTGTCGTGGCGCGTCCGGGTCGAGGCCACGGCTGGTCGCCAGGGCGACCGCGAATCGCTGCGCCAGGATCAGGTCGGCCATCGGGTCGACCGGGGTACGACCGGCCGACCAGCTCCCGAGCACCGTGCGCCAACCGTGCGTGCGGCTGTGCACGAAGGCGGCGCCGGTGGCCGCGACGTCCTCGGGCAGCCCGTCGGGCAAATCGCCGAACGCCCAGACCAGCCGGCCCGGCGCGGCGACCGAGATGGGACCGTGCCGGTAGTCCATCGCCGGGTACGCCTCGGCCCAGAAGGTGGCCGCCTCCCGGCACTTGAGCGCGGCCTCCTGGGCGAGGCCGACCGTCCAGCCGCGACCGAGGAAGGTGGCCTGCTCGATGGTGGCCGGGTCGATCGGCAGCGGGGAACGCACCGCCACCTCGGCGTCGGCGGCGAGCGCGGTCACCGGGTCGCCGAGGTTCGCCCGGAGCAGGGCCAGCGCGGTCGTCGCGAAACGGGTCTGCACCACCGAGCGCTCGTCGGCGAAGGCCATGGTCACCGCGGCGGCGGCCAGGTCGACGGCGGGCGCCGCCGGGTCACCGACGATGACGGTGGTGGGCGTACGCCCCCGCAGCGCGGCGAGCAGTTCCAGCACCTCGGTGGTCGTGCCGGAGCGGGTGATCGCGATGAGCCGGTCGTACTGGCGGCCGGCGGGGAACTCGGACGCCTGGAACGCGTCGGTCTCGCCCTGGCCGGCCTGCTCGCGGCGGGCCGCGTACGCCATCGCCATGAACCACGACGTGCCGCAACCGACGACGGCGACCCGCTCGCCGGGGCGCGGAAGGTCGTCACGTGCGGCGTTGGACAGCGACGCGGCCTCCCGCCAACAGTCGGGTTGGCTCGCGATCTCCGCGTCCACGTACGCCATGAGTAACTCCTCGCAGGGCCGACCTGTCTGCGCAATACGGCTCGTAAGGGCCGTATTTCGCGCGTTATTCTGCGCGAACCGAGGTGGTCGTGGCAACCGGCCGGCCGATCGCGCAGGCCAGCCTTTTGCGCCAGCCTAGTTTCGCGCACTAGTGTGCACGCAATCAATCACCGACCGTGCAGTTACTGGGAGGGGCCCCCGAGGTGGACCGGTACGCCAGATGGAACGCCCTGCTGGAGATGCTGACCGACAACGGTCGGGTCAGCGTCGAGGCGGCCGCCGAGCGGCTGGACGTCTCCCAGGCGACCATCCGGCGTGACTTCGACCAGCTCGCCCAGCAGCAGATGATCACCAGAACCCGGGGTGGCGCGGTCGCCAACGGTGTCTCGTACGACCTGCCGCTGCGCTACAAGACGGCCAAGCACTCGGCCGAGAAGCAGCGGATCGGCGCTGCCGCCGCGGCGCTCGTCACGCCCGGAACCGTGGTCGGCCTCAACGGCGGCACCACCAGCACGGAGGTTGCTCGGGCGCTGGCCGTCCGGCCGGATCTCAACACCAGTGCCGAGGGCGCCCAGCTCACCGTGGTGACCAACGCGCTGAACATCGCCAACGAGCTTCTCGTGCGGTCCCGGATGAAGGTGGTCGTGGCCGGCGGGGTGGTGCGTCCGAAGTCGTTCGAGCTGGTCGGCCCGCTCGGCGGCGCGTTGCTGCGGGAGGTCACCCTGGACGTCGCCCTGCTCGGCGTGGACGCGATCGACCCGCAGCTCGGCGCCGCCGCCCACCACGAGGGAGAGGCGGCCATGAACAACCTGATGGTCGCGCGCGCCAAGCGGGTCGTGATCATCGCGGACTCGTCCAAGCTGGGCGGTCACGCCTTCGCCCGGATCTGCCCGGTCGAGCGGGTCGAGACGCTGGTGACCGACTCCGGGGCCGCGCCCGAGGTGGTGGACGCCTTCCGGGCGGCCGGCGTGCAGGTCGTCTGCGCCTGAACGGTCACGCTCCGTCGATGAAACGCATCGACCGGCGTGTCACTGCATACCGGGTATTGCGCACCGCTGCATACCGCGTATGGTGTCGGCTGTCACGCCCACCATCGGGGGAGGTGCAGCTTGCCAGCTGTCCTGGAGATCGAAGGTCTACGTAAGACGTACAAGAGTCGTCGACGCGGCACCCGCAACGCGCTCGACGGCTTCGACATGCAGGTCGACGCGGGGCAGGTGCATGGCTTCCTGGGTCCCAACGGGTCCGGCAAGACCACCACGCTGCGTACGCTTCTCGGCCTGATCCGGCCCGACGGCGGACGGATGGCGCTGCTCGGGCACGAGGTGCCCGCCGCGCTGCCCACCGTCGCCGGTCAGGTCGGCGCGATCGTCGAGAGCCCGCAGTTCTTCCCGCACTTCACCGCACGGGACACGCTGTCCCTGCTGGCCGGGGCGGGCGAGGTGCCCGCCACGCGGGTCGACGAGGTGCTGGAGTTGGTCGGGCTCCGCGACCGGTCCGGCGAGCGGGTCAAGACGTACTCGCTGGGCATGAAGCAGCGGCTCGCCGTCGCGTCCGCCCTACTCAAGAACCCGAGGCTGCTGATCCTCGACGAGCCGGCCAACGGCCTCGACCCGGGCGGCATCCGCGAGATGCGCACGCTGATGCGCAATCTCGCCGAGTCCGGGATGACCGTGGTGCTGTCCAGCCACATCCTCGGCGAGATCCAGCTCATCTGCGACTCGGTCACCATCATCTCGCTCGGTCGACGGGTCGCCTTCGGCCCGGTCGACGAGGTGCTCGCCCAGCACTCGTCCGGCGCGGTCCGGGTACGCCTGGAGGCGGTCAGTGACCTGCCGACGGCCACCGAGGCCCTTACCCGGGCCGGCATCCGGGTCACCGGGCACCCGGACCACCTGATGCTGACCGGCGTCGACAAGCCGGCGTCGGTGACCCGGCTGCTAGCCGAGCAGAACCTGTACGTCAGCGAGTTGGCCCCGATCGCGGTCGACCTGGAGAGTGTCTTCCTCGAACTGACCGCCACCGCGCCGGTCCCCGGCCAGCACCGGCAGGTCGACGAGTCCATGAAGGTCGGTGGGACGGGTCAGCCCGGCGCCACCGGAGGAGGGTGGGGCGCGTGAGCCTCTATCGGACGGAGCTGCGCCGGCTGGCCAAGCGGCGCTTCACCCGCTACATGACGCTGCTCGGCCTGCTGGTGCTGGCCGCCGTGGTGGTCGGCGTCTTCTTCACCAACCAGAAGATCGACGCCGGCCAGCTCGCCAAGGCCGAGCGGCAGGCCGACCAGCAGTACCAGGATCAGGTCCGCTGGAGCGAGCAGGAGCGGGTCAACTGCGAGCAGGCCAAGAAGGCCGGCACCTCGAGCGACGGCCGCTACCCCGACGACTGTTCGATGATCACTCCGCCGCCGCGCGAGGAGATCAAGGCGGAGTGGTTCCTGCCGTCGACGTTCAACTTCCGCAAGACGTTCGACGAGACACTGGTCCCGTTCGCGGCGATCCTCGCCCTGGTCGGGTTCGTGATCGGCGCGTCCTTCATCGGAGCCGAGTGGAGCACCGGCGGCATGATGAACCTGCTGCTCTGGCGGCCGAAGCGGCTCACCGTACTGCTCACCAAGCTGGCCGCGCTGCTCACCGGCATCCTGGCGGTGACACTGCCCGCCGCGGTGCTGTGGTTCGCCGGCTTCTGGGCCGTCGCCAGCTTCCGGGGCAGCACCGAGAAGATGACCTCGGGGGCCTGGCAGTCGTTCGCCCTGACCGGGCTGCGCGGTGTGGCGCTGGTGCTGGTGATCACCACCATCGGCTTCGCGCTGGCCTCGCTGGGCCGGCACACCGCGATGGCCCTCGGCGGTGTCGTGGCGCTGATGGTTGTCGGCCAGTTCGGCCTCGGCATCCTGCTGTCGATGGCGAGCGTCAAGTTCGCCGAGGCGTGGCTGCTGCCCACGTACGCGCTGGCCTGGATGACGAAGACGGTCACGCTGGAGAACTGGCAGTCCTGCAACGCGACCTACTTCGGCGAGTGCAAGCCGGAGACGATGGACATCACCTGGCAGCAGTCCTCCGCCATCTTCTCGGTCGGGCTCGTGGTGATCCTCGGTGCGGCGATCTGGGCGATGCGTCGCCGCGACATCTCCTGATCGACACGTCAACGGCGTAACGTGGCCGGCTCCGACCGTCGGGGTGTCCCGACGTGCGGGGCCGGCCGCGCCGGCTACTGCGACCATGGCCGTCGCTGACTAGGCTGAACGTCATGTCCGCCGACGCCACCCCGGTCGCCCCCGAGCCGTCCACCGACGCTCGTCCGGCCGAGGCGGCCGGCGGCGTCGCGCCGAGCGTGCCGACTCCCCGGGCCGCGCCTTCCGTCGAGAGCACCGACGAGGGCGAGCCGGCCGGGACCGCGTCGTCGGACGAGGCGACGCCTGCCCCGCCCGTCCCCGCACAGGCGGGCCTGACCACCCGCGAACAGGCCATCCTCGCCTTCGAGCAGCAGTGGTGGCGGCACGCCGGCGCCAAGGAACAGGCCGTGCGGGACACCTTCGGCGTCTCCTCGACCCGGTACTACCAACTGCTCAACGGCCTCCTGGACAATCCGGCGGCGCTCGCCGCCGATCCCGTGCTGATCGGCCGGCTCCGCCGGCTGCGCTCGTCGCGGGCCCGCAACCGCCGCCGCTGACGGTGTCGCTGGCGCCGGCGGGACGACGGTACCGCCGGGCCGCCGCGACACCCGGCAGCGCAGGAATGGAGTTCGCGCGCGCGGGTACGCGACGCCCGTCTCGTCACCGTGGCACGGGTCAACGGAGGGAGCGGGCCATGAGGGGTACGAACGCGGCAGGGTCCTGCTGATGATGCGGGTACGCTCCGCGTCCGCGCCGGCCCCTGGTCGGCCCGTCAACGAGGACGTGGTCTTCCAGTTCGGTCCGCTGGTCGGTGTCCTGGACGGCGCCACCGTCCCGGACGGCTTCGACACGGGCTGCGTCCACGGCCCGGAGTGGTACGTCCGACACCTGGCCGCCCGGCTCGCGGTGGCGGAGGCGGCCCGTCCGGCGGCCCGCCTGACCAGCAACCTGGCCGCGGCCATTCTCGCCGTCCGGGCCGACCACGGCGGGCAGTGCGACCTCGACCACCCGGGCACCCCGTCCAGCACCGTCTGCCTGCTGCGCGACCGCGGCGATCAGGTCGACTACCTGGTGCTCTGCGACAGTCCGCTGGTGCTCGATTTGGACGGCCAGGTCAGTGTGGTGACCGACGACCGGCTGGACACCGCGGTGGCCGAGCTGCGGCAGACCCTCGCCACCGTGCCGGCGGGCGCGTCGGACCCGGTCGCGCGCTTCCGGCACGCGGTGGGCGTCCAGCGGGAGCGGATGAACCGTACGCACGGCTACTGGGTCGCGGCGGCCGACCCGGACGCGGCCTTCCACGCGGTGACCGGGACGCTGCCCCGGCACGGTTCGGCGGCCCTGCGCCGGGCGGCGCTGCTCAGCGACGGCGCGTCCAGCGCGGTCGAGCAGTTCGGGCTGACCGACTGGGCGGGACTGCTCGACCTGCTGAGCGCCGAAGGCCCGGCCGCGCTGCTCGGCCGGGTACGGGACGCCGAGCGCGAACATCCCGATCGGCTCCGCCGGCACAAGCCCACCGACGACGCCTCGGTGGTGTTCTGCGAGTTCGGGCCATAGGCCAAATAACGACGGAGCGTGAGGAGAAACACGCGAACCGCCCGACCGGCCGGTACCCGTGGCCGGACCGCCATCCGCTGCCCAATGGGGTGGACTTCGGCCGATGGGGCCGGCAGACTGCGGCACGTGGCGAGTGCGGTCCGGCTGGAGCCGGTGGACGAGCGGAATCTGGAGCCGTTGCTCTCCGTAGCGGCTGCCGAGGCCGAGCCGGGTGAGGTGATGCCTCCCGTGGAGGCGCCCGCCGGCTGGTCGCTCGCCCGCCGGGAGGCCTTCCGCGAGTTCCACCGGGCGAGCTTCGCCGGCCTGGACGGCCCGACCGGCTCGCAGATGTACGCGATCCTCGTCGGCGGCGAGGTGGTGGGCATGATCCGGATGACGCGCTGTGATGAACCGGGCACGGTGGAGACCGGCATGTGGCTCGGCCTCTCGGCGCGGGGCCAGGGCATCGGCGCGGCCGCCCTGCGTGAGTTGCTCAACGTCGCCGCCCGCGCCGGAATGCGTGCGGTCGTCGCGGAGACGACGCCGGACAATGTCGGCGCGCTCGCCATCCTCGAGAAATGCGGTGCGAAACTGCGCTCAGATGGTGGAAAGGTGCACGCCGAAATCTGCCTGGATTCGACGCCGCCGGCTCGCTGAGCGGAACGGATCGGCGGCGACCCCGCCGGGGCCACCGCCGACCGTCCGATCAGGCGGGCAGTCGTACGACGTCGTAGTCGACGGTCGGGCCGGGCTCGACGTCGAACCGGCCGTTGACCACGTAGAGCGCCGAGCCGAGCAGGTCGCCGGTGGCCGGCGACCGCAGCGCCGGGCTGGTGATCTCCCGCCGGACCACCCCGGCGGTGCCGGCGGCGTTCAGCTCGACGACCGCGACGACGTTGCTCAGGTTCCGGATCACGTAGAGGGTGCGACCGCGCAGCACCAGCCCGTCCGCCCGGTCCACCGAGTAGCCGCCGAGGTCGACGACGCGGCTGGCGCCGGTGCGCGCGTCGACGCGGACCAGCCGACCGGTCAACATCTGGTCGACCAGCAGGTCCCCGTCGGGAAGCGCCACGATCCCGTTGTTGAACGCGTCTGGCGTGGCGGCCGGGCCGGTGAGCGGCAGTACCCGGGCGGCGGTGGCGGCGGGCAGCCGACCACCCGCAAGCAGCGGTACGACGTACAGCACCGGCCGGGCCGAGTCGGTGAAGTAGACGGCGTGCCGGGTGACCACGAGGTCGTTGACGATGCTGCCCGGCTCGTCGGTGAACCGGTAGTTGGCCAGTTGCCCGCCGGTCGCACCGTCGTAGACGCTCGCCGTGCCGGCGGAGAAGTCGGCGGTCCACAGCCGGCCCTGCGGGTCGAGCTTGAGACCGGCCTTCTCCCGCCCCGGAGCGCCCGCGATGAACACCGAACCGTGTCCGGTACGGAGGTCGCCCCGCCAGACGGCCCCGTTGCCGACCGAGCCCACGTAGACGGTGGTGCCCCGGCCGATCGTCAGCCCTTCAGGGGAGTAGCCGTCGGGCAGGGCGATCCGGGACGGGAACGACGTCCTCGGTTGGGCGTTCGCGCCCGGACCGACCGTGGCGAGGGTTGTCGCCGCCATCAGCGGGACGACGATAAGAGAGAGCAGCCTGCGCAAGAGGGTCACCGCCAGTCGTCGAGTGGATTTCTCCACTGAGGAATGTGCTGCCCTGGTAACGCTCCGCGTACCCCAGAAGGTTGGAGCGATGCTCAGTCCCGCTCGGCGGCGTACGCGGCCAGCCAGGCGACCTGCGCCGGGTCCAGCGACGGGCGGACGCGGTCGCGGGCGGTAGCGACGTGCGCGGCGGTGACCGTGGCGGCGGCCAGCGACTCCCGCATCGCGGCGAGTGCCGCCTCCCGGATCACGGCGGCGCAGTCCGCGGCCGAGAAGCCGCCCAGGTCCGCGCCGAGGGCGGCCAGGTCGACGTCGGATGCCAGCGGCACGTTCCGGGACGCGGCCCGCAGGATCTCCGCGCGGGCCGCACCGTCCGGTGGTGGCACGTAGACGAGCCGCCCCAGCCGGCCGGGCCGCAGCAGCGCCGGGTCGACCAGGTCCGGCCGGTTCGTGGCGCCGACGACCACCACGTTGCGCAGCGCCTCCACCCCGTCCAGTTCGGTGAGCAGCGCCGCGACCACCCGATCCGTGGTGCCGCCGTCGGTGGCCTGCCCGCGTACCGGGGCCAACGCGTCGACCTCGTCCAGGAAGATCAGCGTCGGCGCGGCCTCCCGGGCCCGGCGGAACAGCTCGCGTACGGCGCGTTCGCTCTCGCCCACCCACTTGGAGAGCAGTTCCGCGCCCTTGACCGAGAGCACGTTCGCCCGGCCCGACCCGGCGAGCGCGGTGACCAGGTACGTCTTGCCGCAACCGGGCGGTCCGTAGAGCAGCACGCCGCGCGGTGGCTGCACGCCGAGGCGGGCGAAGGTGTCCGGGTAGGTCAACGGCCACAGCACCGACTCGGTCAACGTCTGCTTGACCTCGTCCAGTCCGCCGACGTCGTCAAGCGTCACCGACGCCAACTCCAACGTCGACGCGGCCATCGTCGTCGGCCGGACCACCTCCAGGGCGGCGGTGAAGTCGGCCATCGACACCGTGGGCGTCGACGCGGACTTCTGCCGCAGCGCCGCGCGTACCCCGGCCTCCCGGACCAGCGCGGCCAGGTCCGCCGCGACGAACCCGGGGGTACGGCCGGCCACCTCGTCCAGCCGCACGTCGTCGGCGAGCGGGACCTGCCGGGTCAGCACGGTGAGCTGTTCGCGGCGCAGGGGCGCGTCGGGCAGCGGCACGCTGATCCGCAGCGACAGCAGGTCCGGGGCGCGCAGCGCCACGTCGACGGCCTCCGGTCGGCTGGTGGTGCAGACCACGGCGACCCCCGCCCGGACGACCTCCGCGAGCACCTGCCGGAACACCGTGGCCAGCGGACCGGGCTCCTCCGGCGGGGCCACCGCCTCGACGTCGGTGATCAGCAGCACTGCGGGCCCGGCGGTACGGGCCGCCGTCGCGGCGGCGCGCAGCCGGTCGGCGGCGGCCTGGTCGGCCAGCGCGACCACCTCGGGCGCCCACAGCGGGTGTACGCGGGCACCCACCCGGGCCGCGACCGCCCGGACCAGCGCCGACTTCCCGGAGCCGGCCGGTCCGGAGAGCAGCACGCCCAGCGAGATGGTGGTGCCCAGCCGGCCCAGCACCTCCCGGTGGTGGAAGCCGAGGTCGAGGAGTTCGGTCAACTCGTCCGCCTGGGCGCGCAACCCCGGCAGCTCGTCCACGTCGGGCGCGTCCGTCTCGTCGACGGCGTCGACCGTCCCCGGCCGCCCGGCCGGTGGTGGCGCGCCGAGGGTGGCCGGACCGTGTTCCCAGGCGACCACCGTGTCCATGGTGACCAGCGACCCGGCGGACTCCTCGACGGTGACCACGGTGAGCAGGGTGCTCGTCCAGGCGAAGCCGACGCTGGTGGCGAGGCTGCGCCGGGCCGCCTCGACGAGACCGCGCGTCGACGCGTCCGGCAGCACGTCCTGCGGCAGCAGCGACACGTCGTCGCCGGCCGTGACCACCTTGCCGAGCAGGGCGAGCCGGAGCATCTCCGGGCTGACCGCCGCGATCACCTCCACCGGCCCGGCCAGGGTGACCCGGGCCGCCGGGGTCAGCGGCAGCGGCGAGACGCGCACCGACGCGCCGTCCCGTACGCCCAGGTTGCCGAGCGTGAGGTCGTCGGCGTAGAGCAGGGCGCTGCTCGCGCCCGCCCCGGCCGCCGCCACGATCCCGGCGGTCTCCCGGCGACCCGTCAGCCGCACCGGCGAGCCCGGTCGCAGACCCAGCGCGGTCAGCGCCTCCGGGTGCAGCCGCACGATGCCCCGTCGGGCGTCCAGCGCGGCCGGTCGAAGGCTCGCTGTCAGGGTCAGGTCGGGTGGGGCCACCGCCCGACCGTAGTACCCGTCAGTCGGTCACGCCGTTCAGCGCCGCGGATCCAACTCGTCCAGCAGCGACGGGTCGCTTCGGATCAACTCGGCCAGGCGGGCCGCCGGGTCCGGCGTCAACCCGTCCGGGCCGGACGCCCACGACGGGACCGTCCGCCCGGAGAGCGGCCAGGACGGCGGGGGTTCCACCGGGGCCGCCGGCGGCTCCGGGCCGACCGTCACGTCCGGGCCGTCCCAGGAGATCCGCAGCGGGTACGTCCGACCGTCGTGCTCCACCCGGACGGTCACCGCCAGCCCGGGGTACGCGCCGACGACCTGGCGTACCGCCTCGGTCACCTCCTCGACCGGCCCCCACCCGGCGTCGTCGGCGGGGTCGTGCCGTTCCGCGTGCCGGGCTGGCCCGGCGTTGCGGGCCGGCGCGGTGACGCCCGGCGCGGCGGTCGGGCCCGGTGGTGGCGTGGTGCCGTCACGGTCGTCGGCCCGCCGGCGCAGCGCCTCCTCGCGCCGGGCCAGCCGGGCCAGCGTCTCGTCCAGGTCGCCCCTCACCAGATCACCCCTTCCCGCCACGGCCGGAGCCGGTCGGCTCAGGCCTTCCTGTCCCGGGTGGCCCGGTCCAACGCGCGGTCCAGGACGACCAGCAGGGCGTCCCGCACGGAGAGTCGGTCCCGGGCGTCGAACTGCACCAGGGGTACATGGTCGCCGATGGCCAGCGCCCAGCGGATCTCGCCGAGTTCCAGGGCCAGTCGCCCGTCGAACGCGTTGACCCCCACCACGAACGGCAGACCGGCCCGCTCGAAGAAGTCGATCGCCGGGAAGCAGTCGTCCAGTCGGGCGCTGTCGACGACCACCAGCGCGCCGAGCGCGCCCCGGGCGAGGTCTTCCCACATGAAGCCGAAGCGGGACTGCCCCGGGGTGCCGAACAGGTAGAGCTTGAGGCTGCGGTCGATGGTCACACAACCGAAGTCCATCGCCACCGTGGTCGTGGTCTTGTTCGACCGTACGCCCGGGTCGTCCACGCCGATGCCGGCGCTGGTCATCTCGGCCTCGGTGGTCAGCGGCGCGATCTCGGAGATCGCGCCGACCGTGGTGGTCTTGCCCACCCCGAACCCACCGGCGACGAGGATCTTGACCGGTACGGGTGGCGCGGCCGACGGACGGCTGGTCGGTCCCGTGTCGGCCGGCGGCCGGTACGGAGGTGGCGGCCCGGTCGGCGGTGGCGCGCTGGCCCGTCCGGACGCCGGAGGAGTGCCGGAGGCCGCGCCGTAGCGGGCGGTGGCGCTGTTGCCGGCGAGACCCCCGATCGGGACGACCGGCCATTCAGGAGATCGCACGAAGTCCATCAATCACTCGCAGGATGAGGTCGGGGTCGTAGGCGTCGTTGGCGTCGGTGACGTGCACGTCCAGGTGCCCGGCGGCCCGCAGGTCGCCCACCAGCACCCGGGTCACGCCGAACTGCAGCCGGGCCCGGGCGGAGATCTCGGCTACCGAGATGGGTTCGGCGCAGAGCGCGATGATCGCCTGAAGCTCCGGCGCCAGCAGGCTGACCGGCGTGCCCGTCCAGCGGGCGACGTCGGAGCGGGTCACCTGCGTCTCGAGTCCGATCGCCGGATCGGCGCCGGCCACCCGCCCGGCGGTGAGCACGAACGGCCGCAGACCGGCCGGGCCACTGTCGTCCGGAGCCGGCCCCGGCGCCGGCTCCGGCGCCGCCGACGCGCCGCCCCCACCCGGGTGCGGCGTGCGCAGGTAGGGGCGGATCCGTGCCCCGGGCTCCGGGTCCGGATCCTCGCCGGCGACGTCGGGAGTCACTGCTGAACGGCGTTCTTCAGCTCGGCGATCAGGCGCGGGGTGAGCGCGCCGCCGGCCCGGCCGGCGAAGAGCGTCATCTCGTACGCGACGGTGCCCAGGTTCGCCGAGCGGTCGGCGACGACACCCAACACGGAACCGCTGCTGATAGCGCTGATCAACAGGTATCCGTCGGCCATGTCGACGATCACCCGGTTGAGGCCGCCGAGCGCGTACCAACTGGCCGCGCCCCCGGCGAGGCTGGTCATGCCGGAGACCACGGCGGCCAGACGCTCGGCGTTGGAGCGGTCCTTGATGGCCGACATGGCCATCAGCAGCCCGTCCGAGGAGACCGCGATCGCCTCCAACACCCCGGCGGTGCTGGAGGTGAAGGAGTCCAGCAGCCAGTTGAACGTGCGGGCCTCGGGGCTGAGGTCCCCGGCGGCGGCCGGCTGGGTCTGGTCGACGTTGTCGTGCAGGAAGGGGCTGGTCACCGTGATGATCCTTCTTCGTTCCGACGATCTGGGCTGACTTCGCGGAGAGCGCGGGCGACGCCCGCCTCGAAATCGGTGATGAGGCTGCGCACCTCGGCCGGGTCGCCGAGCTGCGGGCTGGCTGGTGGGTTGGGCGGTGAGACCGTCAGGTTCGCGCCGGGCACGCGCCGACTCAGCCGGGGACGGCCCCGGTTGGTGCCGCCGGTGTCCGCCACGGTCGGGCCGAAGCCGCCCGGGGTGGTGGGCAGGTCGACGGTAGCGCCGGAATCCGCCGCCGTGGGCCCCGCGCTGGTCGGCGGGTCGGTGACCGTCCGCATTGACCAGTTCCCGCCGGGACCATCGGCGGGCGGGGCGCTCGACTCGGCCCGGCGTACGCCGGACTGGAACGCCTCGACCAGCGCGCGGGCGGCGTCCGGGTCGGCGCTGGTGGCGTCGACCGGCCGGCTGGGTGCGGCGGCCGCGGAGAGGCTCGCGCCGGGCACCCGCTGCCGGATCCGGGGGCCGGCGGACGTTCCCGCCGTGGTGGCGCTCTGCGCGACGGCGGCGGGTTGCGGTGTCGTACGGGCGGTCGCGGCGGCGTCCGCCGACTCCCGAGCGCCGAAGGCGTCCCAGGACTCGCCGGACTCCAGGCTGCGGGTGGCCCGGCTGAGCAGGTCCGTGTCGAAGCCGGACGCTGGCCCAGCGGCGGCTGCGGCGACGGCCGGCGCGGCGGTGGCCGGCGCGGCAGCGGCCCCCCGGGCACGAGCGCCCCGGGCGGGGTCGAGAGCCAGCCGTCGTCCCCGGTCCGGTACGGCGGCCCGCGCGACCGTCGCCCCGGCCCGGTCGGCGCGGCGCAGCACCAGTGACGCCTGGGGAATCTCCACCTGGGCGGTCACGCCGCCGCCGACGGTGGCGGCGAGACGCACCTCCCAGCCGTGGCGGCGAGCCAGCCGGCCCACCACGAAGAGGCCGAGCACCTCGGTCGGCGCGAGGTCGAGACGTTCCCGCCGGGTGAGCCGGGCGTTCTCCTCGGCGAGCCGTTGCTCGCTCATGCCGATGCCGTGGTCCACCACGGTGATCCGGGCGCCCGGACCGGAGGTCTCGCCGGTCACCACGACCCGGGTGTGCGGCGGGGAGAAGACCGTCGCGTTCTCCATCAGCTCGGCCAGTGCCAGGACGAGGTCGCCGATGACGGCCGGCGCGGCGGCGACACCCGCCGGCACCTGCACGTCGACGCGGGTGTAGTCCTCGATCTCGCCGAGCGCCAACCGGACCACGTCGGCCAGCGGAACCGGCGCGGTGTGCGCGTCGGCGCCCGCCGAGCCGGAGAGCACCACGAGGCTGCCGGCGTTGCGGCGCAGCCGGCTGGAGATGTGGTCGAGCCGGTACAGGTGCTCCAACCGGCCCGCGTCGGCCTCCTGCTGCTCCAGCCGGTCGATCAGCGCGAGCTGCCGGCTCACCAGGTTCTGGGTACGCCGTCCGACGTGTCCGAACATCTGCGCCACGTTGCGCCGGCCGGCGATCTGCCGCTCGACCAACTGGGCGGCGGTGTTCTGCACCCGGTCGAACGCCCGGGCCAGGTCACCGATCTCGTCGCTGGAGGAGATGACCACCGGCTGCAACCGGACCGACTGGGCGCTCTCCGCCTCGTCGTCGGTGACCCGGACCAGCTCCGCCTCCGCGACCCGGGCGACCCGGTCGGCGGAGCGGGTGAGCTGGGTCAGCGGTCGGGCCACCGTACGCGCCACCGCCGCGCTGAGCAGCACCACCAGCGCCAGGATCAGCGCCGCCGCGCCGGCCACCAGGTAGGCGGCGGTGAGCGCGCGCCGCTGGTCGGCCTTCACCTCGGCGAGAACGTCGGCGACGATCTTCTTCTCGACGAACTGACCGAGCCGGATCATCGTGCGGACGGCGGGGAACAGCGCCTCCATCGGCACGTCGCGGACCGCCCCGGCCGGGTCCCGGGCGCTGGTGATCAGGAAGTCGGGGCTGGTACGCGCGGCCACGGCGGCGTCGTTGAGCTGGGCCACCTTGAGCTGCTCGGGCGTGATCAGGCTGCGGAAGCGCGCGTTGTCGACCTGGAGGGCCGCGATGCACGCCACGTAGCCGGCGGTGGTGTCCGGAGTGCCGATCGCCTTGACGAGGATGCTCAGCGTGGCGCAGGCGCCGATGCCCTCGTCGGCGCGGAGCAGCCCGTCCAGGGCGAGCACCTGGCGGCCGGGCAACGTCTCGGTGTCCACACTGAAGACCAGCCGGAGCGATCCGATCAACTCCCGGTTGACCGGGCCGAAGGCGTCCATCACCTGGCCGGGGTTCGCGCTCCGGGCCAGTACCGCCCTGCGCAGGTCGCCCAGCCGGGAAATCCCGTTGAGCGCGTGGTCGACCTGCTCGGTCAGCGCGTCTCCGCCGTCGGCCCGCAGGTCGGCCACCCGGTCGTCCACGTCGGCCGCCTTGCGGATCACCTCGGAGCGTTCGACCCGGCCGAGGAGGAAGCCGATCGACAGGATGCGCTCCTGCTGGAGGTCCTGCACGAGGCTGCCGACCCGGCTGGCGAGCCGTACCTGGTCGGTGATGTCGGCGGCGCGTTGGGCGGCGGCCACCCGGTCGAGCACCACGGGCACCGCGAGGCCGACCATGCTCAGCAGGGGAATTACCACGAGCAGCGCGAGCTTCCCGCGGATCCGGAGCCTAGCGAGCAGCATCGAACGGCCCCCACTGTTCGGCGACCGGCTCGTGGGCCGCGCCCACCGGTTGCAGCGGTCGGAGGTCGGTCGCGGCCGGTGGTTGCCAGGGGTCGCCGGTCGTCGCGGTGGCCGGGGTCGTGGCGTCCGGTGCGGCGGCCCGCCGGCGTGTCCGCCGGTCGGCGGCGATCAGTAGTACGGCGAGCCAGATCAGCACCAGCGCGGCCACCCCGGCCGCCCCGGCGGCCAGCCACCGGTCCCGGGCCAACCCGTCGATCCGTTCGGTGAGCAGGGTGTCCAGCTCGCCGAGGATGACGGGCTGAAGTTGCCGGGCGGCGTTGCGCGAGTTGAGCGCGGTGGCGGCCAGTTGGCCCTGGTCCACCGTTCCGGAGGCGCTGGGCGTCGAGTACAGGGCCATCGCCTCCACCGACCGCTGGTAGGCGTCGAGCGGGGTCAGCACGTTGGCGCCCAGGTCGGTGCTCTCCGAGTTGTCCACGGCGGAGCGCAGGTTGTCGACCGCGTCGGTCGCGGGCGCCAGGGCGGCCACCCGCAGGCCGGTCATCTCCATCAGGCTCCGGGGTCGTTCGGCGGCCGGTCGTCGAGCGGCGAGCACACCCAGGTCGGCGAGCCGGCCGGCGCCCACCACCGCCTCGGGCAGCTTCTGGCCGGCGCTGTCCTGCAGGAAGAAGGAGTCGGCGCCCGGGTCACGGCCCAGCCCCGAGCTCTCCCGGACCTTGCGGTGCAGGGCGAGCAGCAGGTCGGTGACCTCGCCGTACGCGGTGTAGGCGGCGTCCGGGTCGGCGGGGCTGCGGTCGCGCAGCGCCTCCAGTTTGGCGCGTAGCCCGGCCCACCGTTCCTGCGTGCGCAGTTCTCCGCCGATGCGGGCGTCCACCGCGGCGGCCTGCTCGACGGCACGGGTCAGGGGCTCGCCGGGGACGGGACGGCCGGCGACGGCGGTGGTCTGGGCCTCCACCAGTGTCTCGGTGACCGGGGCCAGCGCGCGGAGGTACTCCACGCCGAGTCGTTCCCGGTCGGCCAGGCTCCGATCGTCGCCGGTGTGTCGCCAGGTGGACGCGAAGAGCGTGCCGACCGGCGCGAGCAGCGCGACGATGAGCAGCAACGGCAGCGAACGGCCGAGCATGGACGTTCGTCGACGGGCCCGCGGCGCGGGGACTGTCATGGGGTGTCTCCTCCGGCGTCGGGCGGGGGATCGGCGCGGTGTCGGGTTCGCCGACAAGTCCCGTCCACCGGACCGGAAAACTAATCGAACCCCAGGCGAGCTGGCCGGTTGCGACGAGTCAGGTTTGCGTCAGTTCGAGCGATGTCACCGTTCGTCAGGGTTCCGGGCACGCTCTGTCCGGTTCGTTGGTGTGACATGAAGGCATCGAGGGTGATATCCGCGAAAGATCGGAATTCACAGGATCCGAAGTCAACTCACTGGCCCGCCACGCCTGATGCTCGGTCGCACCAGACCGGTTCACCGATCGGGGCAACCGGACGGACGTACGGCGGATCTCAGCCAATGCTCAGGCTGCGCGCCGTACCGTGTGCCGCATGAGATCGCCGTCGCCGGCCGCGTGGTTCCGGCGTGCCCTGCCCACCCGCCGCCGCACGATCGCCGCAGCAGCGGTCGTCGTGCTGCTGGCTGCCGCCGTGACCTGGGCGGTGTGGCCGCAGGGATCGGACGTCCGCACGCAGAGCGCGATGCTCACCGTCCGCTCCGGACCGTCCGGCGACGCCCCCGTGGACCTGGACACCACCCTGTACCTCCCGTCCGGCGCGTCGTCCGGCCGGAAGGTCCCCGCGGTCCTGCTGGCGCACGGCTTCGGCGGCACGAAGGAGTCGGTGCGCTCGGACGCCGAAGAGTTCGCCGGACGCGGCTACGCGGTGCTCACCTGGACCGCGCGGGGCTTCGGCCGCAGCGGCGGCGAGATCCACCTGGACAACCCGGACTACGAGGTGCGCGACGCCCAGCGGCTGCTGGACTGGCTGGCCGCCCGGCCCGAGGTGCGGACCGACGCCCCCGGCGACCCGAAGGTCGGCGTGGTCGGCGGCTCGTACGGCGGCGGCCTGGCGCTGCTGCTGGCCGCCCAGGACCGCCGGGTGGACGCGATCGTCCCCATGATCACCTGGAACGACCTGTCCCGCGCCTTCCTGCCGGAGAGCACCGGCGGGGCGCCGACCGAGGGCGTGTTCAAGAAGGGCTGGGCCGGCCTCTTCTTCGGCGGCGGCGGCAACGTGGGCAGCGGCCCGGCCGGGCTCGCCGGTACGACCGCCGCCCAGCCCGAAGGAGCGCCGGCGTCCGCCGGTCCACCGAGCCCGGGGCCGGGCGCGGGTCCCGGAACCGCGTCCGGTGGCCTACCGGCCGGTGCCGCCGACCCGTCCTGCGGGCGGTTCGCGGCCGACGTGTGCGCCGCGTACCTGCGGATCGCCACCGCGGGCCGGGCCGACCAGGCGGCCGTCGACCTGCTGCGCCGGTCCAGCCCGGCCGGTGTGCTGGACCGGATCAAGGCGCCTACCCTGCTGGTGCAGGGCGAGGCGGACACGCTCTTTCCGCTCGGCGAGGCGGACGCGAACGCCCGGGGGATCGCCGCCGCCGGCACCCCGGTGCGGGTCGCCTGGTTCACCGGCGGGCACGACGGCGGCAGTGGACCGCGCTCGGACTCCGACCGGGTGAAGTTCCTGACCGTCCAGTGGCTCGACCACTACGTCAAGGGCGACGGCGACGCGCCCGGCGACGACTTCACCTGGTCCCGGATCGCCGGGTTCGACGCGCTCGACCGGGGTCTGGTCGCCACCGGCTTCCGCCGCGCCGACTACCCCGGCCTGGCCGGCAACGCCCGCCGGGAGGTGGCGGTCGCCGGTCCGGCGCAGCCGATCGCGAACCCGCCGAACGGCAACCCGGCCGCCATCTCCTCGATTCCGTTCGCTGGCGGCCTCGCCTCGCTGCTCGACGGGGTGGCCGGCGACGTGCCCGGCCAGCACGCGCGTTTCGAGTCGACGCCGCTCACCGAGGCGGTCGACGTGGCCGGCGCGCCCACCGTGACCGTGCGGGCCGCCTCGCCCACCGGCGAAGCGGTGCTCTTCGTCAAGCTCTACGACGTCGACAAGGACGGCGCGGCGACCCTGCCGAACGGCCTGGTCGCGCCGATCCGCCTCACCGGCCTGCCGCAGCGGGTGCAGGACGCCCGCCCGGTCACCGTGACGCTGCCCGGGATCGTCCGCCGGATCGAGGCGGGGCACCGGCTGCGCCTGGTGGTCGCCAGCTCCGACCAGGCGTACACCACCCCCGCCGCGCCCACCGTCTACACGGTTGCCGCGGACGGCGCGGTCAGCCTGCCCACGGTCGACGGCGAGCCGATCCCCACCGCGGCGACCGTCTGGCGCTGGGTGCTCGCCGGCCTGCTCGCCGCCATCGTGATCGGGCTCGTCGTGGTCGTCGCCGTCGTCCGCCGCCGGCATCGCCGCCAGGACCGCTCGGTGCATCCGGAGTACGCGGACACGCCGCTGGCCGTGCGCGCGCTGCGCAAGGAGTACGCGGACGGGTTCGTGGCGGTGTCGAACGTGGACTTCGAGGTGCACCCGGGTCAGGTGGTGGGCCTGCTGGGGCCCAACGGCGCGGGCAAGACCACCACCCTGCGGGTGCTGATGGGGCTGACCCAGCCGACCGCCGGGGAGATCTACGTGTTCGGTCGTCGGCTGGTGCCCGGCTCGCCGGTGCTGTCCCGCATCGGGGCGCTGGTGGAGGGGCCGGGATTCCTGCCGCACCTCTCCGGCCTGGCGAACCTGCGGGCGTACTGGCGGGCCACCGGGCGACCGGCCGAGGACGCGCACTTCGACGAGGCGTTGGAGATCGCCGGGCTGGGCGACTCGGTGCACCGGAAGATCAAGAACTACAGCCACGGCATGCGCCAGCGGCTCGCCATCGCCCAGGCCATGCTGGGCCTACCGGAGCTGTTGGTGCTGGACGAGCCGACCGACGGGCTCGACCCGCCGCAGATCGCCGAGATGCGCCGGGTCCTGCAGCGGTACGCCACCGACGGGCGGGCGGTGCTGGTCTCCAGTCACCTGCTGGCCGAGGTGGAGCAGACCTGCACGCACGCGGTGGTGGTCAACAAGGGCCGGATCGTGGCCTCCGGGCCGGTCCAGGAGATCGTGGGCGAGTCGCCGAGCGTGCTGTTCGACGTCACCGATCCGGAGGCGGCGCGGGCCGTGCTGGACCGGCTGCACGGCGTGCGGGTGTTGCCGGAGAGCGACGGGCAGTTGGTGGTGGACACCAACGGCACGGCCCGCAGCGAGGTGGTGGCCGAGCTGGTGCGCGCCGGCATCGGGGTGGACCGGGTGGTGCCCCGGCGACGCCTGGAAGACGCGTTCCTCGCCCTGGTGGGCGAGAACTCTCGGGGAAGCGGTGACCGGTGATGGCTGTTGTCGACGCGGGTGAGGCCCGGGGCTACCGGCCGTCGGCCACCCTGCCCTTCGCGGCGGAGTTCCGCCGGCAGGCGTCCCGGCGGCGGACCCAACTGGCGCTCGGGTTCATGGTGCTGCTGCCGCTGATCATCCTGATCGCCTTCCAGTTCAACTCCGGCGGCGACGACAACGGCAACAACGAGTTCGCCAGCCTCGTCGACCTGGCCACCTCCGGCGGGCTCAACTTCACCCTCTTCTCGATCTTCGTGTCGGCGTCGTTCCTGCTGGTGGTGGTCGTCGCGCTGTTCTGCGGCGACACGGTGGCCAGCGAGGCGAGCTGGGGGAGCCTGCGCTACCTGCTGGCGATCCCGGTGCCCCGGGCCCGGCTGCTGACGGTGAAGCTGGTGGTCGCGCTCGCGTACTCGGGTCTGGCCCTGGTGTTGTTGGCCGGCACCGCCCTGCTCGCGGGGACCCTGCGCTACGGCTGGTCGCCGCTGCGCAGCACAGTGGCCGCCGAGTTGGAGCCGGGGGAGGGGCTGCTCCGGTTGCTGGCCGTACTCGGCTACCTGGCGGTCGTACTCCTGGTGGTGGCCGGCCTGGCGTTCCTGCTGTCGGTGACGACGGACGCCGCGCTGGGCGCGGTCGGCGGAGCGGTCCTGCTGTGGATCCTGTCCAGCATCCTGGACCAGATCACCGCCCTGGGCGGGCTGCGGGACTTTCTGCCCACCCACTTCAGCACCGCCTGGCTGGGGTTGCTCTCCACACCGGTGCAGACCGACGACGTGGTACGCGGCACCATCTCGGCGATCAGCTACGCGACGCTGTTCTGGGGGTTGGCGTTCTGGCGCTTCACCCGCAAGGACATCACGTCGTAGGCGTCCGCCAGGCGCTGACGCCGATCCGCCCGGTGTTGCCCACGTCGACCGGGCCGTCCGGGTCGACCTCCTCGGCCGGCTGACCGGCGGCGGGCGCCACCGTCAGGTACGCCCCGTCGGTGGCGACCACCGTCGAGTCGGTGACCAGGTTGCGCCAGAGGACGCTGGCGATGGCCCGTTCGCCCTTTTGCAGCGTGATCGGCTGCGGTGGCTGGTCGTAGCCGGACGTGATGTCCTTCGCCCCGTTCTGCACCGCCAGGATGATCGGCTTGCGCTGCTCGTCGAGGACCCACACCGTCGGGTACCCGTTGAGCCGGTACGGGCGGTCACCGCAGTTGACCAGCTCCAGGCCGAGGGCGCGCAGCCCCATCGCGGCGTCCCCGCCGGTCGAGCGGATCCGGACACCGGATGCCGGGCACTCGGCCACCGGGGCGACACTCGCCGACGGGGTCGGACTCGTCGTGGAGGTGGCCTTGGGCGGCGGACCGGTGGGGTCGCCGCCCTGCCCCGCGTGATCGCGCGGCACGCAGGCGCTGAGCGTGACCAGCAGAGCGGCCCCCGCGCCGATTCGTCGCCCCCAGGCGTTGCGGAAGATCATCTCCTGATCCTCGCGCACCGACGCCCCCGGCCGCTGCCCGGGCGGTCGTCGTTCGCGCTAGATCGCCGCTGTGGGCCTGCCGATGCCAAGATCCGCGCAACTTCCCTGTTGTTGCTGCTTGCGGCGCGCGGGAGGCAGCAACAACCCTGATGTTGTGCGGATCTTCGGGCGCTGAGGGGGTTGGGGTGTGGTTACCCGGTAGCCGATGCCACGTCGTCGTCCGGCTCGCACAGCCTGTCGGGGTGGTCGGTGGGCAGGGCGCAGCGGGCGCCGCCGGGCAGTCGGTGGTCGCACCAGACGCGGGTACGCACGAACTGGCGGTCCTCCTCGCTCAACGTCGTCTCACCGAAGTCGATCGCTGTGACGTGCCCGAGCGAGTCACGCAGCGCCTCGGCCAGCGCCCGCGCGCCGTCGACGCTGGTCAGGGTGGTGGGTAGGTGAACGATCCAGCGTGGCGGTACCTCGTACTCCGTCATGGTTCTTCCCTTGGTTCGGGCAGCGCCGGTCCTGGGTCCGGCGTCAGGTGGTCGCTCCGGACAACCCTTCGGTGTACGACGTGAGCGCCTCCACGGCCGCTGTAAGGCTCTCGGCCATCAGGTCGAGCTGTTCGGCGGCCCGGGACCACTGCCCGCTCGCCGCCTCGGCGGCCAGGTCGGGCTGGCCGGCTTCGGCGAGTTGCTGCCGAGCCGTGGTGATCCGCGCCGGAAGCTGACCGACCCGCGCGGCGGCGGCACCAAACTGGTCGCGGGCGGTGTCCAACACCTCGACCAGGTCGCCGATGCTGGGCTGGCCGGCTGCGGTGCGTAGCCGGCTCGCACCGTCGCTGAGCTGCCGTTCCGCGTCAGCGGCCAGGTCGAGCGCATCGTCCCCGCGACGCCGCGCGTGCCGGATCGCCGGGTGGGCACAGCCGGCGCTGGTCCGCTCCAACAGGACGGTCGCAGCGGCTACCGCGAGGTACGTCTCGCGCAGCTCGCCGGCCACCTGCTCGACTTCCCAGGCGGCGCTCGCCTCGGTCACGGTCACGGGGGCCTCCTCTCGCATTGATGGGTGCCGGAGCAGCGCGACAACCAGCTCAGATGGGGGACATTCGAGCCGCTTTGCGCGCTGCCCCGGCAGGGGGAACCGCCCAGTGCCTAGCTGGAAGTTCCTCTTCCCAGCTTTACCGGTAATGCCGGTAAAGTCAACGATGCGCTTGAGGTGACTCGCGTCGTCGTGATCAGATGGGCATGCCTAGCTGGGAGTACCTTGCATGCCCACACCACGGAAGTTCGAGCCGCACTACCGGCGGATCATCGCCGACATCAGAAGGCGTATCGCCGACGGTGAGTGGCCGCCTGGGCACAAGCTGCCGTCCACCAAAGAGTTGGCAGACCTGTACAACGTCGGTAGCCAGTCGACTGTCCGGCAAGCCATCACGATCTTGATTGAGACCGGTGAGTTGTACGGCCACCAAGGACTGGGCGTCTTCGTGGCTGAATAGTCCTCAGCTCGGGGACTGCGATACACGTCGATACTCGATACCGTCACCAGGTGTATTTCAACCAAGGGCGGATTGCCCGATGAGCATCGCCGAGCTGAAGGCGACCCTTGGTGCCGCCATCGAGTCGGCCCGCCAAGGCCGCCGAACCCTCGATCAGGCGATTGCTGAGGCCGAATCAGCGACCAGCGAAGCGGCCCGAGTCCTCCGAGGCAGTCGGCATGCTGAGGTGACGCGGGCGCACAGTGCACTCCGTTCCGCCCAAGCCGAGATAGAACCGACTCGCCGCCGTTTCGATGCCATTGCCGAGAAGGTGGGCGACTACCGCTCGCGGCTCGGATGACCAGCGTAGGCGAGGTGGTCGCGCAGCTCGTGGCGATACGAGCAAGCCTCGACAGCGCTGCGGTGACAGCGTCGCGCGCGCGGGCGGACGCCGAACAGGCGCTCGCTCACCTGACTGAAGCTCTCCGGAATGGCACCAATCAACGGCTGGCAGCCGCTGCCGCAGATGCGGAAGTCGCCAGGGACAAAGCAGGTCGCTACGCGCGGCTGCTGGCCGACGCTGCCCGGCACATCAGCGCCTACGTAAACGTCATCGCTCCCGGCGCCGCACCAGTAGACCCGTCCGTCGACGCCTCCACGCCCTCCGGCGAGCGTCTGGTCACCGAGGCCGAAGCCCGCGGCAGCAAAGCCGACGTCCTGTGGCGACGGCAGGTCCAGAAGGCGGACGACACCGAAGACGCTTTGAAGAAGAGCGAGAGTGGCGCGAAGGAGTTCTACAAGTTCCTGAGGCAGGACAATGGCGGCGGATCGAGTACTGGCACTGCCTCGCCGGGACCGGCTCAAGCTTCTCCCCAAATCGACAACCCCGTGACGGCGCTGGTGATGGCGGCCGGTGCGGTGGCGGTCATGGCCAAAGCGATGTGGAACTATGGCCACACTCGACGAGCGAGGAGACGGGACAGCGATGATCAAGTCCGACCTGATCGAGTACGTCCGGACGATGATCCGGAGTGACTACGCTGCCAACGAGTCCGTCGGTGCCCGGCTCGATGCCGAAGGCTGGGACGGTTTCCCACGGTTCCTTGCCGCTCTGTTCTTTGTGGCAGTCGACCGACGATTTGGCGAGACCGCAGACCGGGTCGGAGTGATCAAGTTTGTCGCAGAGTTGCGAGCCCAGTACGAGGGCGGCCCTGAGATCCGAGCCGACGACGCTGAGTCGTTGATCCTGGCAACCATCGACCCCTCGCTTGACTACACGGTCAGCCCCGAAATGATCGGGCGGATCCAGGCGGCGACGGTCCAGAAGATCTTCACGGAAGAAGGTCTCGTCGACTCTGCGCTGGACACCCTGCTCTCAGAGGCAGCCGACCTCGCATCGCGGGACTAGCGCCTGAGCCCGCGCCCGGTGTGTGATCGGCGCGCACAACCGGCTCGAGATGCTGTAGCCCTCGTCTACCCGAGGACGCTCATGTAGTTTCGGGCGGCCTGCGAGCTGCCCTGGAGCAGCGTCATCGCCTCCACGAGGCGTTGCTTGCCCTGCTCGGCGCGGGCAATCGCTTCGGCCAGCGTTGGGTGTCCGGTGCCGGCGGCCACAGCCCGAAGTCTTGCCATGGTCTGCTCGGTTGCCTCGACGGCGGCGCGAATCTGCTGCTGGGTGGCATTTCCTTGATCCGCAGCCTGTGCGAGCGCCGCCTTGACTTCCTCGATGCTCGCCATGCGCGCCTCCCGACCTTCGATGCGAAGCGATGTCGCGCCGCGTGTCGAAGCGGACACTATCCGACATCTGCGCGCTGCCGCAGTCCCGGCTGCCAGGTCGAGGCGCTGCCCCCGCGCCCCTCGGCGGCAGCGCTTGCCCCATTTTCAGGGCAGCTCGACAGGGTGTACGGACACCACGCCAGCCGGTACGTTGAGGGCTCGGGAGCGCTCCCAGCGTCGGTGACGGCCATCATGGTGGGCGGTCAAAACAAGGCAAATCGCAGCTTCGGCCTCGCGCGCTTCAGGTTCTTCCGCCGGGGATTTTCCCACTAGCAAGGAATTTATTAACATCGATGGCTTGAGGCCCCACCATGGAAGAGATCTGTTCCCTTCGATGGAGGTCTCCATGAACGTCTCTCGGCTCGGCGGGCCGACCCTGTCCCTCTTCCGCATCGTGATCGGCCTGCTGTTCACCCTGCACGGCCTCGCGTCGGTCTTCGGGTTGTTCGGCGGCAACTCGACGACCGGCAAGGCCATACCGCTCGGCACCTGGCCGGGCTGGTGGGCCGCCCTGATCCAGCTCATCTGCGGCGCGCTGGTGCTGGTCGGACTCTTCGCCCGACCCGCCGCGCTGCTCGCGTCCGGCTCGATGGCGTACGCCTACTTCGTCGTGCACCAGCCGGACGACCTGCTGCCGCTGCGCAACGGCGGTGAGCTGGCAGCCCTCTTCTGCTGGTCGTTCCTGCTGGTCGCGACGCTCGGCGCGGGCCCGTGGGCGCTCGACTCGGTGCTCTTCAAGCGGCGTGCCGAGGTGCCGTCGATGGCCGAGCCCAGCCCGGTCAACGCCTGACCGACCCGTAACGCGCGTCGCCGGAGCCTCGGCGTGTCGGCTCCGGCGACGCGTGCGCGGACGGGTCAGCCAAAGGGCGTGGACAGGTCAGTCAAGGGCGTGGACGGGTCAGGCCGCAGGGCGGGGAGTGAGGACCGCGTCCAGGAGGCCGGGGTAGAGCTTGTCCACCTCGTCGCGGCGCAGTCGGACCAGGCGGCTCGTGCCGGCGGCCCGGGTACGCGTCAGGCCGGCCTCGCGCAGCACCTTCAGGTGGTGGCTCCGGGTCGCCTTCGAGACGCCGAAGTCGAAGCTGCCGCAGGCCGCCTCGCCGCCCTCGGCGAGCGCCCGGACGATCTGCAACCGCACGTCATCGGCGAGCGCGGCCAGTACGGCGGTGACCGGTACGGCGGTCAGGTCGGGTTCGTGCAGCTCCATGTGACCAGCCTAACCCTTGTTCGACAACGATCGAACAACACCCTAAGGTCGGTGTCGTTGGTTCGAAGATACTCGAACATTGGAGCTGACGATGCGATCCCGCGCCGCCGCCTACCCGCTGCTCGCCGCGCTCGCCTGGGGTGCGATGTTCCCGATCCTGGCCACCGCGCTGGCGAGGGTCGACCCGCTCAACCTGACCACCGCCCGCTATCTGTTCGCCGCCGTCATCCTGGTCGGCATCCTGCTGCTTCGCGAGGGGTCTGCCGCGCTGCGCCTCGGCGGCCGGGGAGTCGAGGTGGTGGTGCTGGGTGTCGTCGGCTTCGCCGGCTTCAACCTGCTCACCAACCTGGCCCTCGAACACGCCGCCCCGCAGCAGATCTCCCTGTTCGTGGCGACCACCCCGATCATCACCCAACTGGTCCGGTGGGCCCGGGACGGCGTACGGCCGAAGCCTGCCCTGCTGACCCTCTCCCTGGTGGCGCTCCTCGGCGTCGGCCTGGTGATCACCCGCGGAAGCCTGGCCGGGCTCGGCCAGTTCGGTCTCGGCGGCCTCATGATGATCGGCGCGGTGCTCGGCTGGGCCATCTACACCCACGGCGCGACCCGGTTCGGCGCGTGGTCACCGCTGCGCTTCACCACGCTGACCGCGCTCGCCGGCACGGCCGCCATGGTGGTCGCGAGCATCGGCGCCGACGCCGTCGGGTGGCAGCACGCGCCGGCCGCCGCCGACCTGGTGGCGGTCACCCCCCAACTGGCGTACGCGGTGCTCGTCGCCGCCGTCGTCGCGGTGCTGGCCTGGAACACCGGCGTGCAGCGGCTGGGCGCGGCCAACGCCGCCCTGTTCATGAACCTCGTCCCGGTGACCACGTTCGTCGTGCAGATCGCCCGTGGCTACCGGCCGGAGGGGGTTGAACTGGTCGGCGCGGCGATCACCATCGCCGCCCTGGTCGCCGCGAACCTCGCGGCGCGCACCCGCACCCGGCCCTCGTCGTCGCCCCGGTCGACGGCGGTCACCGATCCCGTCGCGGTAGTCGACCCGGTGGCGGTGGCGGCCCGCTGACCCACTGGCTGGGATGCCCGGTGGAGGCGCCGGGCAACGTTGCCTAGACTTGACGGCACAACTACATACCTCATCCAGAGGGGCTGAGGGATACGGCCCGACGACGCCCCGGCAACCACCCCGCGCGCTCACCGCTGAGCGACCCGCGGGGCAGGTGCCAATTCCGTCCCCGCCGCACCGTGCGATGCGGGGAAAGATGAGAGGACTCTCGACATGACGTCGACGCTCGCCGCCTCCGGCATCGACACCTCCGCCAGCCCCGCCCGCGCCCTCGTCTGCCGCGCCTGTTCGGCCCGCTACCCGCTCGCCGCCCAGCACGCCTGTTACGAGTGTTTCGGTCCGCTGGAAGTCGACTACGACACCGCGGCCCTCGCCACGGTCACCCGCGAGCAGATCGAGGCCGGCCCGGACAACATCTGGCGGTACGCCGCGCTGCTGCCCGCCGGGCAGGACCCGGCCACCCGGGTCACCCTCGACCCGGGGCTGACCCCGCTGGTGGCGGCCCCGCACCTCGCCGCCGAGCTGGGCATCACCGCGCCGCTCTGGGTCAAGGACGACAGCGCCAACCCGACCCACTCGTTCAAGGACCGGGTCGTCTCGGTGGCGTTGACCGCCGCGAAGGCGCTCGGGTTCACCCGGTTCGCCTGCGCCTCCACCGGCAACCTGGCCAACTCGGTGGCCGCGCACGCCGCCCGCGCCGGCGTGCCCTCGATCGTCTTCATCCCCAGCGACCTGGAGCAGGGCAAGGTCATCACCACCGCTGTGTACGGCGGCGAACTGGTCGCCATCGACGGCTCGTACGACGACGTCAACCGGCTCTGCGGCGAGCTGGTGGAGACCGACGAGTTCGAGGACACGGCGTTCGTCAACGTGAACGTCCGGCCGTACTACGCGGAAGGCTCCAAGACCCTCGGGTACGAGGTGGCCGAGCAGCTCGGCTGGCGGATCCCCGCCCAGGTGGTCATCCCGATGGCCAGCGGCGAACTGCTCACCAAGATTGACAAGGCGTTCTCCGAGCTGGTCGAGATCGGCCTGGTCGAGGCCCCGGCGGGCGGCTGGAAGGTGTTCGGGGCGCAGTCGGCCGGCTGCAACCCGATCGCGACGGCCCTGCACGCCGACACCGACACGATCATCCCGGTCAAGCCCACCGGCATCGCCAAGTCGCTCAACATCGGCGACCCGGCCGCCGGCCTCTACGCCCTGGAGGCGGTGCGCCGCACCGGCGGGTGGATGGAGTACGCCGACGACGACGAGATCCGCGCCGGCATCCGCGACCTGGCCCGTACCACCGGGGTGTTCGCCGAGACGGCGGGCGGCGTCACCGCGGCGGTGCTGCGCAAGCTGGTCGAGTCCGGCCGGCTCGACCCCACGGCGGAGACGGTCATCTTCAACACCGGCGAAGGACTGAAGACGATCGACGCGGTGGCCGCCCAGGTCGGCCCGACCCACCAGATCAAGCCGTCCCTGCGTGCCGCCCGCGACGCCGGCCTGCTCGGCTGAATCCACCGGGTGACTGGATTTTCGCTGTGAGTGTGGAAAACCCGCCGCGCAGGACTTGACGGCAGGAACCGGACGGCGCAAGATGCTCCGTGCGGGAGGGCATTTCGCCGAAGACTTTTGAAGTTCTTGCGACCCAACGCCGGAGGCGTTGTGCGAGTGTCCCTCCCGACCACGTCCGACAGGGCCAGCGAAAATTCGCTGGCCCTGTCGCTTTTGCACCTGCCAGGCTCGCCCACATGAGCATCACGATCGCGCCGTTCGACGGCACCGACCGGACCGCGGTCGACGAGGCGTACCGGATCGGAGCGGCGGCCACCGAGGCCGACCTGCCCGACTTCCCGCCGTCCTGCCGGCAACGCTTCGACGCCCAATTTCACACCCCGATGCCCGGCACCCGCTCCCTCTGGGCGCTGGCCCGGCTGGACGGGGTGCCCGCCGGTTACCTTCAGCTCGACCTGCCGCAGCTCGACAACACCGACAACGCCACCGCCGAGCTGACGGTCCGTCCGGACCTGCGTCGCCGGGGCGTCGGCCGGGCCCTGCACGAGTACGGGGTACGCCTGCTCCGCGAGCACGACCGCAAACGGGTCGTCGTGATGGCTGTCGCCGCGCTACCCGGCGGTCCGGCCCGACCGGCGGCGGGCGCGGCGTTCGCCACCGCGATGGGCGCGCACTCCGCGCTGGCCGAGGTGCGCCGCCGGCTGGCCATCGCCGACATCGACCGGGTCGCGCTGCGAGCGGCGCTGGCCGAGGCCCAGCCCCGCGCCGAGGGCTACCGGTCCGTCTCCTGGCAGGGCACCACCCCGCCGGAGTACCTGGCGGACATCGCCTACCTGGACGGCCGGCTCATGACGGACGCGCCCATGGGCGACGTGCAGTGGGAACCCGAGCAGGTCGACGCCGAGCGCATCCGGGGCAACGAACGCGCCCTGGACGCCCGGGGTCGGCGGCGCTACCACCTCGCGATGCGACACGAGGCGTCCGGCCGGCTGGTCGCCTGGACCCTGCTCGACGTGGGCGCCTTCGTCGACTGGCACGCGTACCAGCAGATCACCCTCGTCGACCCGGCCCACCGTGGTCACCGGCTGGGCCTCATCGCCAAGGCGGAGAACCTGCACCACCTGCTCACCCACGAGCCCGCCGTACGCGTCATCGACACCTGGAACGCGGCGAGCAACAGCTACATGGTGGCGATCAACGAGCAGCTCGGATTCCGCCCGGTGGACGCCTGGGACAACTGGCAGCTCACTCTCTGACGGGTATCCGCCGCTACTGCTCGCGGACCTTGCTCAGGCATGATGGCGGCATGACGGAGACCCCGCATCCCCTGTACGACAGGCACGCCGACACCCTCAACCGTGCGCTGACCGCGATCACGGAGCGGGGCTACTGGTCCGCCTATCCCGAGTCCCCCAGCCCTCGGGTGTACGGCGAGACCGCCGCCGCCGACGGCAAGGCCGCCTTCGAGGCGTACCTCGGTGCTGACTTTCCCCTCGACCAGCCCGCCGCTGGCGAGCGGATCGCCACCGAGACGAGCCCGTTCGGCGTCGACCTGGCGGTGCGGTACCCGCACGCCGGCACCGACGAGTTGGTCGCCGCCGCGTCCGCCGCGTTGCCGGCCTGGCGCGACGCCGGCCCGCAGGCCCGGGTGGGCGTCTGCCTGGAGATCCTCGACCGGCTGCACAAGCACATCTTCGAGCTGGCCAACGCGGTGCAGTTCACCAGCGGGCAGGCGTTCGTGATGGCCTTCCAGGCCGGTGGCGCGCACGCGCTGGACCGGGCGCTGGAGGCGCTGGCGTACGCGTACGCCGAGATGACCCGGCACCCGGGCACGGCCGGCTGGGAGAAGGCCGCCGGCAAGGGCGACCCGCTGCGGATGATCAAGACGTTCCACGTGGTCCCGCGTGGCGTGGCGCTGGTGATCGGGTGCAACACCTTCCCGACCTGGAACTCGTACCCCGGGCTGTTCGCGTCGCTGGTCACCGGTAACCCGGTGATCGTGAAGCCGCACCCGCGCGCGGTGCTGCCGCTGGCGATCACCGTGAAGTACGCCCGGGAGGTGCTGGCCGAGGCCGGCTTCGACCCGAACCTGGTCCTGCTGGCGGCCGAGGCCCCCGGTGAGAAGCTCGCCAGCGACCTGGCCCTGCACCAGGCCGTCAAGATCGTCGACTTCACCGGTTCCACCGAGTACGGCGACTGGCTGGAGACGCACGCCCGGCAGGCGTCGGTCTACACCGAGAAGGCCGGCCTGAACACGGTCGTCATCGACTCCACCGACGACTTCGCCGGCATGTGCCGCAACCTCGGTTTCACGCTGACCCTCTACAGCGGGCAGATGTGCACCACGTCGCAGAACATCCTCATCCCGGCCGGCGGCATCGAGACCGACCAGGGGCACAAGAGCTTCGACGAGGTGGCCGGCGGGATCGCGGCGGCGATCGGCAAGCTGACCGCCGACCCGGCCCGGGGGGTCGAGCTGACCGGCGCCATCGTCAACGACGGGGTGCTGGAGCGGCTGGCCGAGGTCACCAAGGTTGGCGAGCCGGTGCTGGAGTCGCGGACGGTGGCGCACCCGTCGTACGCCGACGCGGTGGTGCGTACCCCGACGGTCGTGAAGCTGACCGCGGACGACGCCCAGACGTACGGCCGGGAGTGGTTCGGGCCGATCTCGTTCGCCATCGCGACCGACTCCACCGCGCACAGTCTGGAGCTGATGCGCCGGACCATCGGCGAGAAGGGCGCGCTGACCGCCGGGGTCTACTCGACCGACGAGGCGGTGCTGGACGCCGCCGAGGCGGTCGCGGTCGAGGTCGGTGTGCACCTGTCCGCCAACCTCACCGGCGGTGTCTTCGTGAACCAGTCGGCGGCCTTCTCCGACTTCCACGGCAGCGGCGCCAACGCGGCGGCCAACTCCGCCCTGACCGACGGCGCCTACGTGGCCAACCGGTTCCGGATCGTGCAGTCCCGCCGCCACGCCTGACCTCTCGTGGTGATCAAGAGGTTCGCGTCAGAAATCACGCTGTTCTTGACGCGAACCTCTTGATCACCGGGGTCGGTGGGGGGAGGGGGGGTTAGGCTGTTCGGCGCATTTGTAGTTCGGTTAGGGCGGGGATGGTGGGGTGGGGGACCCGTACGCCGGTGTCCTTGAAGCCGAGCCGCTGGTAGGCCCGGTAGGCGCGGTCGTTGCCGACCACCACCTCCAACAGCAGCTCCGGCCGGCCGCAGTCCCGCGACCAGGCGGCCACCCCGTCGATCAGCTCGCCGAGCAGCCCGCTGCCCCGCCAGGCCGGCGTGACGTACACGGCGTAGATCACGGTGAGGCCCGGCTCGTTCGGGGCGACCGTTCCACCGGCGTGCCCGACGAGCCGGCCGCCCGGATCCGCGACGAACTGCGCGGTGTGCGGACCGGTCGACGTGAACGCCACCCGGGCGGCGAACTCGTTGTGCGGTCGGGCCGCGGCATCCGCCAACGTCTCCAGGAAGGCCAACGGCGCGTCGGCGAGCATCTCCAGTCGCAGCGCCCGCATCCGGGCGGCGTCCTGCGGTCGTACCCGGTGGATCCGCGCCTGCCGCAGGGGCGCGGAGCCCGTGTCGGTGCTCATGACCGCATGCCTACCACAGGGGCGGACGCGCACCGGTGACCCGTGCCGCCAGACCCCCTCCATCCGGTCCAAACGCAACCATCGTCATGAATCCGACGGAGCCTCGGATCGCTACGAACTATGCCCGATTTGTGGTCGTGCGCTCCCGTCACTCCTCGTGTAGCGTGCGATTTCGATCACCTCCTTCAACGGTCGCCGTCGATCGCTGAGGTGGTGGTTCGTGGGTGTCCGGCGGTGCCGGACGGCCGGGCAGGCAACGCCGCGCAGAGTGAGGGAAGTGCACCGTGGCACAGGGTTCTGTGAAGTGGTTCAACGCCGAGAAGGGTTACGGCTTCATCGCCGTCGACGGCGGTCAGGACGTGTTCGTCCACTTCTCCGCGATCGAGATGGACGGCTACAAGGCGCTCGACGACGGTCAGCGGGTCGAGTTCGAGATCGCCCAGGGTCAGAAGGGCCCGCAGGCGGAGCACGTCCGCGTCATCGGCTGACCGATCCCGATCTGCTCGCCGGCTGTTGCGCGACCGGCTGGCGAGTCGGGGCTGCGGCGCGGACGCCGGCCCGGGAAGATCGTGAACCGTTCCAGCCGATGCTGAGGAGGGTTCATGACCGACCAGCCGCCGCCACCCGCCACGCCCTCCGGGCCGGGTGAGCCGAGCCGGCCCGACCCGACGTCACCCGGCGACGGCTCCGGCGCGTCACCAGTTCCGGGCACCCCGCCCGTCCCGGACGCTGGCCTGCCGCACGCGGGCCCGCCGCCGCAGAGCGGGGACCCGGCGCAGGCGTGGGGTCAGCCCGCCGGTCCGCCGCCGGGCTGGGGTCCCGCCCAGGGAGCATGGGGTCAGCCCGGTGGTCCGCCGCCGCAGGGCTGGGCCTTTCCGCCCACCGGCGGCTACCCGCCGGGGGCCGGTCCCTACGGCGGTCAGCCGTGGTATCCGGGGGCACCGGTCGGCTGGTACCCGCCGGGTTACGGCCTCGACCCGAACGACGCCCTGGTCACTCCGCCCGGCGCCGGTATCGGGGGCTGGTTCGACCGGTTCTGGGGCGCGCTGCGTCGGGGCTGGCGGCAGTTGGTGCCGATCATGCTGCTCACCCAGGTCCTGCCGGCGGCGGTGCTGTCGGTCATCTCGTTCGGTCTGGACCCGTCGCCCACCTGGGCGGCGCAGGCCGAGACGGACCCGTCGGCCGGGCTGCCGGACAACTTCGCCACCAGCCTGTTGACCCTCGTCGTCGTGCTGGTCGGCGGCAGCCTGCTGATCGGCCTGGTGCAGGCGCTGGGCTGGGCCGCGGGCAGTTGGGTGATCACCCAGCAGGCGGCCGGCCGGCCCGCCCGGCTCGACGCGGCGCTGCGGTACGGGCTGCGCCGGGCCGTCGGCCTGTGGGGTTGGACGCTGCTGGTCAGCCTGCTCATCGGCATCGGAGTCTGCTTCTGCGTGCTGCCGGGGATCTACCTGGCGTTCGCGTTGAGCATGGCCGGCCCGGTCTACCTGTTCGAGCGGGACAACCCGATCGGCCGGTCGTTCCGGATGTTCCACGACCGGCTCGGAATGCTGCTCGGCCGGGTGGCCCTGGTGGGCGCGGCGGTGATCATCGGAACCGTGGTGCCCGGCATCCTGGAGTCCGCCGGCACCGGCGCGTTCGGCGAGGATCCGTTCGCGTCCCCGGGCCCTGCGGTCGGGGTGGTGGTGGTCATCGCCGTCACGGCGGTGCTGGCCCTGCCGGCCCACCTCGCCCAGTTGGTCGGTCTGCTGATCACGTACGCCGAGCAACGGGCTCATGAGGGGCCCGTGAACGGGGCCACACTGGCCGCGGAACTCGACTGACCGGGCTCATCGTGCTTGCACTCGGCAGGTGAGAGTGCTAAACAAGTCATTGGCACTCGCATACCGTGAGTGCCAATGGTCGGGACGGTGGGGCCTGGTTGCGCCGGTGTGGAGACACCGGGGCAGCACATGGCCGGTCGTCGCGGGCTATCCGGCCCGGCCGAAGGACGTCGTCGTCGCCAGGTGGCGACGTCCCAAGGTGCGTACACCAGGCGGCCCATCCGGGGCACACATCTCGGGTGGCCCGTGAGTGTCCAGGAGGACAACGCCGTATGGCCAAGATGATCGCGTTCGACGAAGAGGCGCGCCGCGGCCTCGAGCGGGGCATGAACCAGCTCGCCGACGCCGTAAAGGTGACCCTCGGCCCCAAGGGCCGCAACGTCGTGCTCGAGAAGAAGTGGGGTGCCCCCACCATCACCAACGATGGTGTGAGCATCGCCAAGGAGATCGAGCTCGAGGACCCGTACGAGAAGATCGGCGCTGAGCTGGTCAAGGAGGTCGCCAAGAAGACCGACGACGTTGCCGGTGACGGCACGACGACGGCGACCGTCCTGGCCCAGGCCCTGGTTCGCGAGGGCCTGCGCAACGTGGCCGCCGGCGCCAACCCGATGGCCCTGAAGCGGGGCATCGAGGCCGCGGTCGCGAGCGTCTCGGAGGAGCTGTCCAAGCTCGCCAAGGACGTCGAGACCAAGGAGCAGATCGCCTCCACCGCCTCCATCTCCGCTGGCGACAGCACTGTCGGCGAGATCATCGCCGAGGCGATGGACAAGGTCGGCAAGGAAGGCGTCATCACCGTCGAGGAGAGCAACACCTTCGGGCTGGAGCTGGAGCTCACCGAGGGTATGCGCTTCGACAAGGGCTACATCTCGGCCTACTTCATGACCGACCCGGAGCGTATGGAGGCCGTCTTCGACGACCCGTACATCCTGATCGTCAACAGCAAGATCTCGTCGGTGAAGGACCTGCTCCCGATCCTGGAGAAGGTCATGCAGGGCGGCAAGCCGCTGCTGATCATCGCCGAGGACATCGAGGGCGAGGCCCTGGCCACCCTGGTCGTCAACAAGGTCCGGGGCACCTTCAAGTCGGTCGCCGTCAAGGCGCCGGGCTTCGGTGACCGCCGCAAGGCCATGCTGGGCGACATCGCCATCCTCACCGGCGGCCAGGTCATCAGCGAGGAGGTCGGTCTCAAGCTCGACGCCGTCAGCGTCGACATGCTGGGCCACGCCCGCAAGGTCGTCGTCACCAAGGACGAGACCACCATCGTCGACGGTGCCGGTGACGCCGAGCAGATCCAGGGCCGGGTCAACCAGATCCGGGCCGAGATCGACAAGAGCGACTCCGACTACGACCGCGAGAAGCTGCAGGAGCGGCTGGCCAAGCTGGCCGGTGGCGTTGCGGTCATCAAGGTCGGCGCGGCCACCGAGGTCGAGCTGAAGGAGCGCAAGCACCGCATCGAGGACGCCGTTCGCAACGCGAAGGCGGCCGTCGAGGAGGGCATCGTCCCCGGTGGTGGCGTCGCGCTGGTGCAGGCCGGCAAGACCGCCTTCGACAAGCTGGACCTGGTCGGCGACGAGGCGACCGGTGCCAACATCGTCAAGGTCGCGCTGGACGCCCCGCTGCGGCAGATCGCCGTTAACGCCGGCCTCGAGGGCGGCGTCGTGGTGGAGAAGGTCCGTAACCTCGAAGCGGGTCACGGCCTCAACGCCGCCAACGGCGAGTACGTCGACCTGCTGGCCGCGGGCATCATCGACCCGGCCAAGGTGACGCGCTCGGCGCTGCAGAACGCGTCGTCGATCGCCGCGCTGTTCCTCACCACCGAGGCCGTCGTCGCGGACAAGCCGGAGAAGACCCCGGCTGCCCCGGCTGGCCCGGGTGGCGGGGACATGGACTTCTGAGTCCAGTTCCGACACACCGAACGGGGCGGGCCGCTGACGTGGTCCGCCCCGTTCGTCGTCAGGTGGGCAGTGGACGCTGGTTGCGGCGCTTCTGCGCCCGGTCGTACGGCGGCAGCGACCGGATCGGCGCGTCCACCATCTCCTGCGGTTCCTCGGTCGCCGGTCGGCCGTCGGTGCTCATCTCGGCCAGTTGTTCGGCGTCGCCGTAGTCCAACCGGTCGAACGGCAGTTGGCCGGGCAGTTCGTCGGCCGGTTTCCAGGTGATCGGCGGGCCGTCCTCGGTCTGGTCGTCATCCGTGGTCATGGCTGCCTCCTCTACCGAAACGGTAGGGGGCGTCGATGCCCGACGCGGACGAATGGGTCAATGTCCCATTTGACCGCTATTCGGCCCCAAGCCGTCGCCGGTACAGGAAGAAGACCCGCTCGATCCGCGCACCCGCGCTGCCCGAGTAGAACGGCACCGGCCCCACCCAGCCGATCTCCGCCCGGTCCAGTCCCGCCGCACGCTGATCCCGCAGGCAGCGTCGCAGCAGCACTCCGCCGATGCCCGAGCCCTCGGCGGCCGGGGCGGTGCCCATCGGCCCGAACCAGCTCGGCCGGGACGATCCGTAGGCGGCGAAGCCCAGCACCTCGCCGGCCCGCTCCGCCAGGTGGCAGCCGGCCCCCTCGCGGCCCACCGATCCGGCCAGCTCACCGTCCCAGGCGCCGCCGAAGGTGGACCGGGCGAACGCGGTCAGCGCCGGCAGGTCAGCGGGCTCGGCCCGCCGTACCGTGATGCCCTGCCCGGCCAGCCGCCGCTCGGCGGCCTCCGTCGACCGCAGCGCCGGGGACTCGTCGTACGACAGGTCCGCCGTCATGTTCCAGGCGGTCCGGTCCTGCTGGTAGCCGAGCGCGAGGGCCGCGCACACCGCCGGCGTGTACCGCACGTCGATGCCCGGCCAGGCGTAGTACGGCGGGTTTCCGGCCAGCAGCACCTCGGTCACGCCGTGCTCGGCGAGCGCCCGCTCGGCCCGGGCGACCAGGCTGCGGCCCACGCCCCGGCGACGCTGCCCCGGCAGTACGGCGACCAGGTCCACGTGCCCGATGCCCGGCTCCGTCGGCGACACCGAGCAGAGCAGCACCCCGACCAGGTCGCCGGCCCGGTACGCCCCCAGCCCGATCACCGTCCGGTCGACGGCGGCCCGCGGCCAGAGGACGTCCACGACGGCGTCCGCCTCGGCGGCGTCCTCGGGCAGGTCGAGGGCCTGCGCGCAGAGCCGCGCCACGGCGGGCGCGAGATCGAGGGCCAGCTCGGTGACGGTGATCTCGGCGTCCATGGGTGCCGACCCTAGATCACCCGCCGCCTCCCGCCCTGCTCACCCCCGGGCGGCGCGGACGGCGGCGTACGCGTCGACCTGCCCGGCGCCGGTGACGTTCGCCGGGGTGCCGCAGGCGTCACTCGGATTGCGTGAGCGGTACGTCGGCTCGGCCGGCGTGGCGGTGTCCCGCAGGATCTGCCGGGTCCGGGTCAGATCGCCGATCAGCGCCGGGTTCGCCGACCACATGAGCGCGACCACTCCCGCCACCTGCGGGGTCGCCATCGACGTGCCGTCCAGCGCCGCGTACCCGCCGCCGGGCATGGCCGAGACGACCCCCACCCCGGGGGCCAGCACGTCCGGCTTGCCCGCGCCGCCCTCCACCGGCCCGCGCGAGGAGAACTCCGCGACGCGTCGCTGCGCGTCCACCGCGCCCACGGTCAGCACGTTCGCGTACGGCGCGGGTGGTTCGTCGATCGACGCGCACCACGGGCCGCTGTTCCCGGCGGCGGCGACCACGAAGATCCCGGCCGCGTCCAGCGCCGTGGTGGCCGGCAGCAACGCGCCCCGGTCGCAACCCTCGATCGAGGGGCAGCTCCACGAGTTGGTCAGCACCTGCGGGGCGCGCTCCGGCCGGCCGTCGGTGAACGGGTCACCCCCCGCGGGGAACGGCGCCAGCATGAACTGGAGGCAGTCCAGGTAGTGCCCCGGGCTGCCCAGGTTGCGGTCCAGGTTGACGCAGCCCACCCACTGCGCGTCCGGGGCCACGCCGATGCCGTTGCGCCCGACCGCGCTGCCCACCGTGTGGGTGCCGTGCCCGCCCTGGTCGTTCGGTGCCCGGGTGCCGTCCCACGGGTCGTACCAGGAGTCGTCACCGCCCCGGAACCCGGGCCGCAGCGCTGGATGGCTGCCGTCCACGCCGGAATCGGAACTGCCGACCACGATCCCCGCGCCGGTCGCCCCGAGCTGGGACCAGACCCGGTCCGCGCCGAGCTGACGGATGTTCCACTCCGGGCCGGTCGGTGCCGGCGCGGTGCCCCGGGTCTGCCCCGCCGGGGCGGGCAGGGGCCGTAGACGCTGGCTGATCAGCACCCGGGCCACCTCGGGCCGACGGGCGAGCCAGGCGCGCACGGCCGGACCACCGTCCACCTCGACCGCGTTGACCAGGTAGTACGGCACCGGGTCGAGCCGTAGCCGCCCCGCCGTGCGGCGCAGGTCGGCCTGCGTACGGTCGGCGGTCGCCACCAGCCGCCGGTAGACCTCCGTTGCCCGGGTATCCCGCCCGGCCTGTCCCGTTGCGCCGGCCGGGATGCCGCTCAGGTCGGCCTGCTCGCGCAGCACCACCAGCAGCCGCTCGCCGTACAGGCCGGGCTGACCGGGCCCGGCGTCGACCACGCCCACCGCCACCAGCAGGACCGCCGCCGCCAGCGTGGCCACCCGGCGACTCGGGGTACGTGCCGCCGGGCGGGCCAGCAGCACCGCGTACCCGATGGCGAGGACGACCGCGACGGCGAGGCCGACGCCGGCGGCGGCCGCAACCCAGAACGGCACGTCGCGGGTGCCGACCAGCAGCAGAGTGATCTCTTCCGGATCGGTGAAGGCCAGCGGCCCGAGGGCGGCCAGGCCCACCAGCCAGCCGGTCGCGACCCGGCCCACGCGGACCGGATCGGTCGTGTCGACGCCGGGCTGCGAGGCCGCGACCAGTCTCCCGGTGGCCGGCCGCCAGGTCGCGGCCCAGAGCGCGGCGAGCACGAAACCGGTCGGCGGCAGCGTCAGCAGGGCGGGCAGCTGCGCGCCGGACTGGCCCGTCCCGGCCGCGAGCAGCAGCAGCGCCAACCCGGCGACGAGGCCACCGACCAGCACCAGGCGGGCCGGTCGGGGTGGCCGGCCGACCGCGAACCGGGACCAGAAGGTGGCGTCCAGCAGCATGGCGGCCAGCCCGCCCAGCGAGGCGGCTGCCAGGACCGCGAGGACGGTCTCCAGCAGGCCGCCGAGCGCGCCCAGCCAGGCCCACGGCAGCAACAGCGCCAACCCGGCGGCGACCGCCAGCAGCGGCACCGCGCCCGGCCGACGCGAGCCGCGCCCCGCCAGCTCCGCGTCACCGGTGGCCCCCGTCCGCACGGCGTCGGCCCGCCCCGGGTCGGATTCGGTCCGCGCGGCGACGGTCGGGGCGGCATCGGTCCGCGCGGCGACGGTCGGGGCGGCGTCGGTCGGGGCGGCATCGGTCCGCGCGGCGTCGCCTTCGCCGCCGGGCGCCGGGCCGTCGACCAGGCCAGCCGGCCCGGGGTACGTCCGCCGACGTCCCGACCACCTGACGGCGAGCGCGCCGAGCAGCGCCGTCGCGGCCAGCGCGGCGAGGTAGGCCTCGTGGTGCACGGGCGGCACCACCCGCAGCAGGGTGAGCACACCGAGGGTCAGCGCACCGAGCAGCCACACCCGTCCGGTGGCCCGGACAGCGGCCGAGCGGGGCAGGACAGCCAGCAGCAGGGCGGGCGTGCCGGCCAGCACGACGGCGGCCAGGCCGAGCACCGGCCAGAGCCAGCCCACCCGGTCCCGTCCGAAGCCCAGCAGCACCTGATCGGTCAGCCAGCCACCGGTCTGGCTGGCCACCGTGACCGCGACGGTCCAGCAGCCGACGAAGACGGCCGCGACCACCGGCCACGGGGAGCTGCGGTCGTCGACTCCAGGATGACCATGCATCCAGGAACCCTACGGCTACCCGGAAAATCTTTGGACACTTCCCGGTGGCCGCCAACGGGAACTGTCCGAGATCTGCGGCCGGTCGAGGTGGAACGCGGGCGGGGCGGAGCTGGCGGCACGTGTCGACCGGCTGGTACGGCGGTTACGGTGGATGAGTGCGTGATCCCAATGTCTCCCGGTCCGTCGCCGGGCAGCTCTCGCCGATCCGTCGTGCGGCAGACCTGCGCCGACTCCGCGCCGAACGCTTCGACGTCCTGGTCATCGGGGGTGGGGTGACCGGTGCCGGTGCCGCCCTGGACGCGGCGTCCCGGGGCCTGAAGGTGGCCCTGGTCGAGGCGCGCGACCTCGCGTCGGGCACGTCGAGCCGATCCAGCAAGCTGATCCACGGCGGGCTGCGTTACCTGGAGCAGTTGGAGTTCCATCTGGTCCACGAGGCGCTGACCGAGCGCGGTCTGCTGGCGACCCGGCTCGCGCCGCACCTGGTCCGTCCGGTGCCGTTCCTCGTGCCGCTGCCCGCCGGCCGGGGTCTGCGGGACCTGCCGGCGCGCGTCTTCCGCCGTTCGTACTACGGCGCGGGCGTGGCCGCGTACGACGCCTTCGCCGGTCTCTTCGGCGGTGGCCGGGGCATGCCACTGCACCGGCACCTCACCCGGGAGGGCGCTCGGCGGATCTTCCCGAGCCTGCGTGCCGACACCCTGGCCGGCGCGATCCGCTACTACGACGGGCAGGTCGACGACGCCCGGTTGGTCGTCACCCTGGCCCGCACCGCGGCCAGCCTCGGCGCCACGGTGGTGAGCAGCGCCCGTGCCGTCGGGTTGATCCGCCAGGCGCGGGAGGTCACCGGTGTCCGGGTCCGCGACCTGGAGGCCCCGCCCGGCTCGCCGGACGCGGAGTTCGAGGTGCAGGCCCGCACCGTCATCGCGGCCACCGGCGTGTGGAGCGACGACATGTCCCGGATGCTCAACGACGTGGGCCTGCGGCCCGGCATCCGGGTGCGCGCCTCGAAGGGCGTGCACCTGGTGGTGCCCCGCTCGGCGATCACCGGGGAGACGGGGCTGATCCTGCGTACGGCGACGTCGGTGCTCTTCGTCATCCCGTGGGGCGGGCACTGGATCATCGGTACGACGGACACCGACTGGCGGTTGGACCGGTCCCACCCGGCCGCTTCGGCACGCGACATCGACTACCTGTTGCAGCAGGTCAACACCGTCTTGGACCGGCCGCTGACGACCGCCGACATCGAGGGCGTCTACGCCGGGCTGCGCCCGCTGCTGGCCGGGGAGGCCGACTCCACCTCGAAGCTGTCCCGGGAACACGCGGTGTTCGAGCCGATGCTCGGGCTGCTGCTGGTGGCCGGTGGCAAGTACACGACGTACCGGGTGATGGCCTCCGACGTGGTCGACCGGGCCGTACGCCGGTTGGGGGGCGGCCGGGCGTCGCGGACGGCCGACCTGCCGCTGCTGGGCGCGGACGGGTACGCGGCGCTGTGGCGGGACCGGGCCGACCTGGCCCGGCGGCACGGCGTTCCGGTGGGGGTGGTGGAGCACCTGCTGGAGCGGTACGGCAGCCTCACCCTCGACCTGCTGGCGCTTGTCGACGCCGAGCCGCTGCTCGCGTCGCCGCTGGCCGGCGCTCCGGAGTACCTGGCGGCCGAGGTCGCCTACGCGGCGCGGGCCGAGGGGGCGCTGCACCTGGAGGACGTGCTGACCCGACGTACCCGGATCTCGTTCGAGACCAGTCACCGTGGCCTGGAGTCGGCGGAGCACGCGGCCGAGTTGATGGGCTCGGTGCTGGGGTGGGACGCGGCCACCCGGGCCGCCGAGGTCGAGCACTACCGCGCGCGGGTCGAGGCGGAGCGCCGGTCCCAGCTCATGCCGGATGACGCCGGGGCGGACGCCGCGCGACTCGGCGTGCCGGACGCCCGGGGGTACGCCGCGGACCGGGGTGGCGACGATCAGGCGGAGCTGCGACCCACGGCGAGATGACCGGTATGTAACGCTACCGATGGGTAACTAGCTATAGCGGCCCGGATGGTGGTTTCGAACGCTACCTACGGTGGGGTAGGTTTCCGCGCGTGCTGTACCGCGCGCGCCCCCTTCTGCTCGCCCCCGTTCTCGCCGTGGTGCTCGTCGGTGCCCTGGCCGGGTGTTCGCTACTCGGTCGCGACGACGCCGAGACGCCGGCCGCCCCTCCGCCGGCCGGCTCGGCGGCCGGCCAATCGACCCCCGAGGTCCCCACGACGGTCGCCCAGGGGCAGGTCAGTCTGCTCCAACGCCTCGGAGCGGACGCTCCGCTGCGCACCCTGAGCGTCGAGCGGGACGGCTCGTGGCAGTGCCTCGACTGCGCCGGTGACGGGGTCACCTCCCGCGGCCGGCTGGCGCCGGAGCAGACCGAGCGGCTGCAGGTGCTGCTCGCCGACCCCCGGCTCGCCGAGGAGACCGACCAGGCCCGGCGGTACCGGACCACCTGCATCGACGCGCTCACGTCGAGCCTGCTCACCTCGTCCGGGCTGATCTCCTCGCAGGACTGCCCGGGTGAGGAGCGCCCGCCGGTGGCCGGCGAGATCCTGTTGCTGCTCACCCAGGCCACGCCCGCCGAGGTCAAGGGCTGAGCACAGCCCGTCAGAGCACCTTGCCGGGGTTGAGCAGACCGGCCGGGTCCAGCGCCGACTTGATCGCCTGGTGCACCCGGACGCCGACCGGGCCGATTTCCCGCGCCAACCACTCCCGCTTGAGCAGGCCCACGCCGTGCTCGCCGGTGCAGGTGCCGCCCAGGTCCAGACCGAGGCGCATGATCTCGTCGAACGCCCGCCGACCTCGCTGCACGCTCTCCGGGTCGGCCCGGTCGACGACGATGTTCGGATGCATGTTGCCGTCCCCGGCGTGCCCCACCACGCCGATCGGCACCTCGCACTCCGCCGCGATCCGGGCCACCCCGTCGAGCAGCGCGGCGAGCGCACCGCGCGGCACGGCCACGTCGTCGATCACCAGGCCGCCGCTGCCTCCGGGGTGGGTGTCGGCGGCGAACTTCTCCATCGCGGGATGGGCCAGTCGACGGGCCTGCAACAACGCCGCCGCCTCCAGCCCGTCGGTGGCCGCGTAGACCTCCTCGGCGCCGGCCGCTTCGCACACCTGCGCCACGGCGGCCAGGTCGTCGGCGGCCCGGTCACCGGTGTCGGCGGCGGCCAGCAGCAGGGCCTGCGCGTCGGTCCGCAGGCCCATCGGCCGGTACGCCTCGATCGCCCGCAGGTGGGTCTGGTCCAGCAACTCCAACAGGCTGGGGGTGAGGCCCCGCGCGGCGATCTGGGCCACCGCCGTGCCCGCCGCCGCGGTGGATCCGAAGACCGCCACCAGGGTCAACGAGTCGGCCGGGGCGGGCCGTAGCGCCACGGTCACCTCGGTGATCACGCCGAGGGTGCCCTCCGAGCCGACGAAGAGCCGCGTCAGGTCGTAGCCCGCCACCCCCTTGGCGGTACGCCGGCCGGTGCGCAGCACCTCACCGGAGGCGAGCACCACCTCCAGGCCCAGCACGTACTCGGTGGTCACGCCGTACTTCACGCAGCACATGCCGCCCGCGTTGGTGGCCACGTTGCCGCCGATCGTGGACGACTCCCAGGAGCCGGGGTCCGGTGGGTACCAGAGGCCCTGCTTCGCGACCGCCGCCGCGAGCGCGGCGTTGACGACGCCCGGCTGGACGACCGCGATGCGGCTCACCGGGTCGATCTCCCGGATCTCGTCCATCGCGACGGTGCTGAGCACCACCGAGCCGTCCACCGCGTTAGCCGCGCCGGCCAGCCCGGTTCGCGCGCCCTGCGGCACGACCGGTACGCCGTGGCGGGCCGCCGCGCGGACCACCGCGACCACCTGCTCGGTGGTCCGGGGACGGGTCACCACGAGGGGTACGCCGGCGACGCAGAGGTCAGCCTCGTCGCGCTGGTGCCCGCGCAGCAGGTCCGGGTCGGTGAGCACGGCGTTCTCGCCCAGGGCGGCGCGCAGGTCGTCGAGGAGTCCGGTGGGGGCCATGCCGCCGAGGCTAAGCCGTGTGTCAGCGGTCATCAACGCGGGTTAGCTTTGGCGACATGCTCTACCTGGACCGGCCTGCCTGGCCGTGGCGCGGTCGGCTCTGGTCGCACCTGATCAGCGATGTCTCCTACGCCGAGTTGCACGCCTTCGCGGAGGCCTTGGGCGCACCCCGACGCGCTTTCGACCGGGACCACTACGACATTCCGGCCGATCGGTTCGCGGCGGCGGTGTGGCTCGGCGCCCGGGTGGTGCCGAGCCGGGAACTGGTCCGGCTGCTGCGCGACGCCGGGCTGCGCCGCCCGAAGCACCTCAGCGGTTCGCCGGCCCGGTGAGAGTTACCAGCTCACGACGAAGATTGTCGCGGGCCGAGGCCTCCCACCGTTGCGCCAGCGGCGGCAGCCGGAACAGCGCGGGCAGTTCCAGCAGCCCGGTGAGAACGCGGGCCCGACCGGTGCGGAAGGCCGGGTCGGGCACGTGCGCGTACTCCCGTCGGATGGCCGCCGCGTAGCGGTCGTAGGCGGCCGGCGGGCCGGCCAGCACGGCGAGGTCGGCGTCGCAGAGCAGCGCGCCGTCGTCGTCGTCCGCCGTCACCCGGTGCCCGGCGGTGAGCAGGACCAGCCGACGGACCTCGGCCACCGCGGGTTCGGGTACCCCGAGCCCGGTGAGCAGGCTCCCGGCCAGTTCCGCGCTGTCCCGTTCGTTGGCGTCACCGGCGGCCCGGGGGTCGTAGACCGCGTCGTGGCACCACGCTGCCAACCGGACCAGGTTCGGCCGTTCGGCCAGCCCGGCATGGCGGTCCACCACATCGAGTACGGCGGCCAGGTGCGTGACGGTGTGGTACTGCCGGTGCGGCTCCCGCCAGCGGGCGAGCAGCCGCTCACCGGCCAGAGTCGCGTGCTCGTCGGTTTCCGCGCCGGCGGCGCGGACCGCCGCCCGCCACCGTTCCAGCAGATCGGCCACCGTCCGAGTCTGCCGCATTCGTCCGCACCGCGCGCCGGCGGGAGGATTCAGCGGGTCTGCCACGGGTAGTCGCGCCCATGGCGGTGGCCCGGGACAAGAGACCTCCGACGGTGCGGCGTGTGCCGCTGCGCGACGGACTGGTGGACGTCGACGGAGCGCGTATCGCCGAGGCCACCGAGCAACTCAAGCATCGCAGCCGGGCCACCCTGCACGACCGGCTGCACCGGGTGCGGATGGCCGGTGGGCTCGCCGTCCAGGCCGGGTTGGCGGCCGGCCTGGCGTACCTCGTCTCGCACAAGGTGCTCGGCAACCCGCAGCCGGTCTTCGCGCCGATCTCCGCGGTCGGCACCCTGGCCGCGTCGGTGGGTCAGCGGTTCCGCCGGACCGTGGAGCTGATCGTCGGGGTGGGCGTCGGGGTGGCCGTCGGCGATCTGCTGATCTACTTCCTCGGCACCGGCGCGTGGCAGCTCGGTCTGGTGGTCACCGTGGCGATCCTGCTCACCATCTTCGCCGGGGCGAGCGTGGCCATCGTCATCCAGGCGGCGGCCACGGCGGTGCTGATCGTGACGCTGAGCCCGTCCACCCAGAATCTGGAGATCCCCCGCTTCGTCGACGCGTTCCTCGGCGGCGGCGTCGCGTTGCTGGTGACGGCGGTGCTGCTGCCGTTGAACCCGCTCCGGGTGATCAACCGGGCCGCCCGGCCGGCGCTGGACCTGCTCGCGGCGCAGCTCGACGCCACCGCCGACGGCCTGCGCTCCGGGGACCGCGCCACCATCCAGCGGGCGCTGGAACGGCTGCGCAACAACAAGGACGAGCTGGCCACCCTGAGCGAGGCGATCGAGGGCGCCAAGGAGACCGCCACCCTGTCGCCGGCCCGCTGGCACCGCCGGGACGAACTCGTCCACTACGCGGAGGCGGCCGACCCGATCGACCGGGCGATGCGCAACTCCGGCACCCTGATCCGCCGGTCCGTCACCCTGATCGAGGACGACGAGCCGGTGCCCGACCCCATGCCGGACGCGATCGGCCACCTCGCCGAGTCGGTCCGGCTGCTCAAACACGAGTTCGCGGCGGGGGAGGAGCCGCAGAAGGCGCGGGAGCGGTCGCTGCGGGCCGTCAGCGAGGCCGGCCGCGCGTACGGGGAGGGGGTGGGCTTCTCCGGCAGCGTCGTGATCGCCCAGATCCGCACCACGGCCAGTGACCTGCTGGTGGCCTCCGGCATTGAGCAGGAGGAGGCGAACCGCTGCATCCGCACCTCCTTCGGGGACCAGGAGCGGCCGGTGGGTGAGCCCGCCGAGCCGGGCGACGCGCCGAAGCCACCCACCGCCCCGCCAGTCGGCTGAGAACGCGCCTCAGGCCAGCTCGGCGAGCGCCGCAAGGAGCCGGTCCACCTGGGCGGCGGTGCTGCCCAGACCGATGCTGGCACGCAGCGCGGTCGGCGGCAGATCCCTCCGGCCGGTACGCGAGGCAGCCTCGTCGAGCAGCCGCCGGGCCAGCGGGTGGGCGCAGAACAACCCGTCCCGTACGCCGATGTGGTGCTCGGCGGCGAGCCGGGCGGCCACCGTGGCCGAGTCCTGGCCGGCGACCACGAACGACACGATGCCGACCCGGGGCGCGTCCGGGCCGAAGGTCCGCAACTCCACGACGTGCGGCAGGGCCGCGAGGCCGGCGCGGAGCCGGGCCAGCAACGCCTGCTCGCGGGCGGCGAGCGCGACCCGGTCGGCGTCGGTCAACGCCGCGCACACCGCCGCCAGCGCCACCGCGCCGAGCAGGTTGGGGGTGCCGCCCTCGTGCCGGGCCGGACCGGTCGCCCAGGTCACGTCGTGGGTGGCCGGCCCGACGTGGCTGGTGGCCCCGCCACCGGCGAGGTACGGCGGGGCCGCGTCCAGCCAGTCCGCCCGGCCGACGAGCACACCCGCGCCGAACGGGGCGTACAGCTTGTGGCCGGAGACGGCCAGGTAGTCCACGTCGAGCGTGCGCCTGTCGACCGGGACGTGCGGGGCGAGCTGCGCCGCGTCGAGGACGATCCGGGCGCCGTGCCGGTGGGCCACCCGGGCCAGTTCGGCGACCGGCCACAGCTCACCGGTCACGTTGCTCGCCCCGGTCACCGCGACCAGCACCGGCAGCGCGGGGTTGCTGTCGCGGCGCAGTTCGGTCAGCGCGGCGGCGAGATCGCGTACCGCCCCGGCCGGGTTGGCGGGTACCGGCAGGCGTACCGAGCCGCGCGGCCAGGGCAGCAGGTTCGCGTGGTGCTCACCGGCGAAGGTGACCACCGTCGTGCCGGCCGGCAACGACCGGGCCAGCAGGTTGAGCGCGTCCGTGGTGTTGCGGGTGAAGACCACGTGGTCATCGGCGCCCGCGCCGAGGAAGTCGCCGACGGTCTGCCGGGCCCGCTCGTAGGCCAGCGTGCAGCGCCGCGACAGCGCTCCCGCGCCCCGGTGCACGCTGGCGTACCAGGGCAGCAGTTCGGTGACCGCGTCGGCCGCGGCCCGCGCGCACGGCGCGGTGGCCGCGTAGTCGAGGTTGATCTCGCCGGGCACGCCCAGCACGTCGAGCGCCGCCGACGGCGGGGACGCGAGAGCGGGCAGGCTGGGCAGCGAGGGTACGAGGGTGACGGACACGCCGGAACCTCCGGGGTCAGGGACCCCGGGTATGGCATCGGGACGGGGTCCGCGCTTGCCCAGCACGCCGATCGGGCTGGGCCCGGTCATCACCCGGGGCACCCCACCGCGAACTCGACGAGGGTTGCCGGCCAGCAAGCCGGGGCTTGACGCTGGCGCTCGTGACCTGCCGGCAGCATAGCGGCTGTGGATGCGACCGGACCAGCCGGCGGGGGATGGCTACGCTGACCGCATGGCCGACACCCCGCCCGGTGCACCCCTGCCGTCGCCGCCGCACCCGCCCGCGGTTCCGCCCGCCGGCACGTCACCCGGGATGCCGCCGCGCCGCTTCGGCTGGCTGCGGTTCCTGGTGCTGGCCGGGGTGGTGCTGCTCATCGCCGCGTGCGCGGTCTTCATGGTCGTCCGCCTCGGTCAGTCGCTCGGCCTCGACGCGCTGCTCATCGGGGTGGGCGCCGCGATCCTGCCGGTTCCGGTGCTGGTCGCCTGCTTCCTCTGGCTCGACCGGTACGAACCGGAACCCCTGAAATACCTGGTCTTCTGCTTCGCCTGGGGGGCGTTCGTCTCCACCGCCGCCTCGCTGAACGTGAACGAGTTCGCCGCCGGACGATTCGCCGACTGGGGGCTGCCGGACGCGCTGACCGGCGTACTGGTGGCGCCGTTCATCGAGGAGTTGACCAAGGCGCTCGGCCCGATCCTGCTGCTGGTGTTCCGCCGCCGGGAGTGGTCCGGGATCACCGACGGCCTGGTCTACTGCGGGCTCTCCGCGGTCGGCTTCGCCATGGTGGAGAACATCCTCTACCTGGGCGGGTACGGCTACGCGGCCGGTGCCGACCGGTACGGCCCGGCGACCGGCACCCAACAGGTGATCGCCATCTTCATCGTGCGGATCCTCCTGTTCGGGTTCGCCCATCCCCTCTTCACCTCGATGACCGGCGTGGGGCTCGGCGTGGCCTCCCGGAGCGCCGACCGGCGGGTCCGGGTGCTGGCCCCGATCGCCGGCCTGCTGCTCGCGATGATGCTGCACGGCACGTGGAACCTGCTGCCGACGCTCACCCAGGCCACCGGCGAGGCCGTGATCATGCTGTACGGCTTCCTGGGCCTGATGGTGCCGGTGTTCTTCGGCGTGGTCGGGCTGGCCGTGTGGCTGCGCGCCTGGGAAGGGCGGCTCACCGAACGGACGCTGCCGGACTACGTACGCGCCGGCTGGTTGAGCCCACCGGAGGTGGCCGCCCTGAGCAGCCTGGGTCGTCGGCACGCCGCCCGGAGCTGGGCACGCCGCGTCGGCGGCGACGCCGGTGCGCGTGCCATGCGCGGGTACCAGCTCGCCGCGACCCGGCTGGCCCTGCTGCGGGACGGGACGCTGCGCGGTCTGGACCGTAAGCCGTCCGACCGGGAACGGACCGCCGTCGAGGAGCGGCAGCTCCTGGAGGCGATCACCGCGTACCGGTCGTACTTCGTGGGCCGCGACCCGCAGGCCCCGGTCGGTGTCTGGGACGGTAGCCAGTACCACCTGCGCTTTCCGGACGGCACGCAGCGATCGGTGTCCGCGCCCGACGAGCCGGTGGTGCCCATTCCGGTGGTGCTCGCCCCGCCGCCCCCGGTCGGCAACTATCCGCCGCCCGGTTGGCACGGCCTGCGCCCCGCCGCGCCGTGGCCGCCCGGTAACGCCTGAGCGCGGGCGGGCGGTCTCGCGGCGCGGCCGGCGGGGTCAGGTCATCAGGGTGGTGAGGAAGTCGCCGAGTCCCTGGGCCATGGCGATCAACGCCGCCCCGATCCCCTTGAACAACTGCGCCGCGCCGTCCGGCCGGAACGCCATGAAGTAGATCAGGAACGCGACGCTGCCCCAGGTCAGCAGTTTCTTCACGAATACCGGCATCGTCCCTCCCCAGGGCAACGGTCGCCGGCTGGCTTCCCGGCGTACGGTCCGACAAACGAAGCGGTCGGGCCCGGGGCGGGGCGGCTACAGGTAGAGGCCGGTGGGGTCGTTCTCGATCCGCTCGGCGGCCACGGCGTGCACGTCGCGCTCGCGTAGCAGCACGTACCCGCGGCCGTGCAGCTCGACCTCGGAGCGGTCGTCGGGGTCGAAGAGCACCCGGTCGCCGGAGACGATGGCGCGGACGTTCGGCCCCACACCCACGGCGGTGGCCCACGCGAGGCGCTTGCCGACCGCTGCGGTCGCCGGGATGACGATTCCTGCGGTGGAGCGACGCTCGCCCTCGCTGCCCTCCATCCGCACCAGCACGCGGTCGTGCAGCAGGCGGATCGGCAGGCCGGAGTCGAGATCCTGGTCGGCGGTCACGGGGCAGACGCTACCGTGTCGCAGCTGACCGTCCGCCGGTGGTTACGCCCATGGTCGTGCGGGCATTGTGTGGCGGAACTGCCCTACGGTGTCGGGAACGGACGTATGCTGTCCGACCTGTCGCCGTGGGCGGACGATTCTTCTGCCAGGAGGTGCGCTTGAGCCGCTTCGAGCGGGTACGCGGGCGGCTGCGCCGCGCCTACCAGTCAGAAAAGAAGTCGGTACGCGCCGCCCAGGAGACCCCGAGCGACGCGCCGGAGACGCCCGGCATCGCCTCGCCGGCCGTCCCCGGGCCGGCCGCCCCGGCGCAGGCCACGGTCGTCGGAGCGGAGCCCCCGGTGGACCTGCACAGCTCGACGTCCAGCCGGGACGACGCCGACGTGCCGCACGGCCTGCGGATCGCCGCCGCCTGGTGCTGGCGGCTGATCGTGATCGGTGTGGTGGCCTGGGCGCTGCTCCGGATCGTCGGCACCGTCCGGATCGTGATCATCCCGTTGGCCATCGCGTTGCTGCTCTCGGCCCTGCTCGCGCCCGCCGTGGGTTGGCTGCTGCGGGCCCGGCTGCCCCGTTCGCTGGCGACGGCCGTGGTGCTGGTCGGCGGTCTGGCGGCGGTCATCGGCACGCTCACCCTGGTGGTCAACGAGTTCATCCGGGGCGTTCCGGAGCTGAGCGAGAAGTCGTCGCAGGGCGTCCGGCAGATCCAGAACTGGCTCAAGACGGGCCCGTTGCACCTGTCCGACACCCAGCTCGACCGGTACATCGACGAGGCGCAGGGCTGGATCAACGACAACACCTCGAAGTTCACCAGCGGCGCGCTGAGCACCGCGGCGACGCTGGCGGAGGTGCTGACCGGCACGCTGCTGGTGCTGTTCGCGACGTTCTTCTTCCTGCGCGACGGCAACAAGATCTGGCGTTTCGTCGTCCGGCTGCTGCCGGTGGCCGCCCGCTGGAAGGTCGACGACGCCGGGCGGGCCGCCTGGCAGACCCTCGTCGCGTACGTCCGCGCGACCGTGCTGGTCGCCTTCATCGACGCCGTCGGCATCGGCATCTTCCTGGTCATCTTCGACGTGCCGTTCGCCTTCCCGCTGGCCGCCCTGGTGTTCCTCGGCGCGTTCATCCCGATCGTCGGTGCGGCGCTCTCCGGCGGTGTCGCCGTGCTGGTGGCACTTGTCGACAGCGGCCCGGTCACCGCGCTGATCATCCTGGGCGCCGTGATCGGCGTGCAGCAGGTCGAGGGGCACGTGCTCCAGCCCATCATCATGGGCCGGGCGGTGGCCATCCACCCGCTCGCGGTGATCATCGGGATCGCGGCCGGCGTGGTGCTCGCGGGCATCACCGGCGCGCTGGTCTCCGTCCCGCTGATCGCGGTGCTGAACACCGCGGTACGCCGCCTCGTCGCCCGGACGGTCCCCGACACCCCGCCCGACGCCGTGGTCGTCGCCTCGCAGGCCCCCTGACCGTCCGCCCCCACCCCCGGACTCCGCGATCTTGCACTTTCGGTGGTGACAATAGGGCCCAAAAGCACCATATCGGCAACCGAAACTGCAAGATCGGCGCGGAGTTCGGGGCCCGAGTCCGGGGCGCGGGCTTTTACGTGGTGGCTAGGCGCTTCAGGGCGCCGCGGGCCACCTCGGGGCGGGTCGTGTACCAGAACGGGGGCAGGGAACGGCGCAGGAAGGGTCCGTAGCCTCGGGCGGTCTCCAGGCGTGAGTCGAGCACCGCGACGACCCCCTTGTCGCCGGTGGCTCGGATCAGCCGGCCCACGCCCTGCGCGAGGCGTACCGCGGCGATCGGCACGCTGACGGCGGCGAACCCGGAGCCGCCGCCCGCGTCCACGGCGGCGGCGCGGGCCGCCGCGAGCGGCTCGTCGGGCCGGGGGAAGGGCAGCCGGTCGATGACCACGAGCTGGCAGGCGTCGCCCGGCACGTCCACCCCCTGCCAGAGCGACATCACCCCGAACAGGCAGCTCGACCGCTCCTCGCGGAACCGGCGGACCAGCAGCGGCAGCGCCTCCTCGCCCTGTAACAACACCGGCAGGTCGGTCCGCGCGCGCAGCAGCTCCGCCGCCTGCGTCGCGGCCCGTCGGGAGGAGAAGAGCCCCAGAGTACGACCACCGAGCGCCTCGACGAGCCCGAGCAGCTCCTCACCGGCCGCGTCGGGCAGCCCGGAGACGCTGGGCCGGGGCAGGTGCGCGGCGACGTACAGGATGCCCTGCCGTGCGTAGTCGAACGGCGAGCCCACGTCCAGCGAGCGCCAGCCCGGTCCCTCGGTCGCCGGGATGGTGGTGGCGTCGGCCAGCCGGCGGCCCGGTGTCTCGGCGGCCGGGCGGCCCGCGCCGGTGCGGGCGGCCTGCGCGGCGGCGGCGGGCGACGCCGGAACCGGCGGCGCGTCCAGGCCGAGGGCGCGGGCCACCGTGTCGAACCGGCCGCCGAGCGCCAGGGTGGCCGAGGTGGCGACCACGGTGCGTTCGTCGTACAGGTGGGCGGCGAGGGTGCCGGCGACCGACAGCGGTGCGACCACCAGTGCCCGTCGGTTGCCGCTGTCGTTCTTCTCCACCCAGGCCACGTCGTGGTCGGCCTCTTCGAGGAGCCGTTGGGCGGTGGTGGACAGGTCGTCCATCGCGGCCTTGGCCTGCTGCTTGCGCACCGGATCGGGGTCGTCGGACTTGATGTCGCCGATGGCGTCCAGGGCGGCGCGGGTGGCCGAGTCGAGCAGGGTGCACGCCTCGCGCAACGGTGTCGGCAGACCGGCGGTGAGGCGACCGGCCGGCGCCTCGGCCAGCCCGACGGCGAGGGCGTCACCGGCGGCGACGAGCGCGTCGGCCGTCTCCGGGCGCAGCAGCGGGCGGGCCCGCCGGGTGGACCGGTCGATCATCTCCGGCACCAGCTCGGCCTGGGCGGCGGAGGAGACGCGGTCGGCCAGCTCGTGCGCCTCGTCGACGATCAGCAGCTTGTGCGGCGGGACGATGTGCCGCTCGGCCAGCATGTCCACCGCGAGGAGGCTGTGGTTGGTCACCACGATGTCGGCCTCGCGGGCGCGGGCCCGGGACGCCTCGGCGAAGCACTCCGCGCCGAACGGGCAGCGGGCCGCGCCGACGCACTCCCGCGACGGCATGGAGACCAGCCGCCACGCCTGGTCGTCGACGCCCGGGTCCAGCTCGTCGCGGTCGCCGGTGTCGGTCTTCTCGGCCCAGTCACGCAGGCGCTCGATCTGCTTGCCCAGCCGGCCGGCCTCGCCGAGCCACTTGGTGCCGCCGCCGGGGCGGGCGGCCGGGGCGTCGAAGAGGGTGTCCTCCGGCTCGTCGGCGGTGGAGTTGTCCAGTCGGGCCAGGCAGAGATAGTGGTGGCGACCCTTGAGCACCGCGAACGTGGGCCGGCGGCCGAGCAGCGGCTCGACCGCGTCGGCCAGTCGGGGAAGGTCGTGGTCGACGAGTTGGGACTGCAACGCCAGCGTGGCCGTGGAGACCACCACCGGGCCGTCCACGGTGAGGGCCGGCGCGAGATAGGCCAGTGACTTGCCGGTGCCGGTGCCGGCCTGCACGAGCAGGTGCTCGCCGCTGGTCACGCAATCCTCGATGGCGGTGGTCATCTGCTGCTGGCCGGGCCGCGCGGTGCCGCCGGGGACCGCGCCGACCGCCGCCGCGAGCAGCTCCGTGCCGCTGGGCCGGGTGCCCCGCCGCCGGCCCGCGCCACGGGCCGAGGGGGTGGCGGAACCGGTGGCGGTGCGGGGCGGAGTCACCGTGCGACGGTACCCGTCGCCGCCGACACCGACCGCGCCCATCCGCCCGCGTGGCGTGTGCCGGCGGGCCGGCGTCGTCCGGTTACGGCGGCACTACGACGTGTGGGCGCTATCGGTTAGGGTGCGAATCATGCCGAGCGACGTGGTCCGAGTGATCTACCGCAAGTACGACGGCAGCGCCCACCGCGACTACCCGGCCCGCCGCCTCGCCGAGGACGACCTCGGCGTCTGGCTCGGCGTCCCGTTCGGCACCGAGTCGGTCTACCACGGCCGGCCGTCGGTGGAGAAGATCCCCTTCGTCCTGCTGGTGCCGCACCACGCCTGGTGGACGTGCATGTTCAACCCCCCGCCGCGCACCAGCGAGGTCTACTGCGACATCGCCACCCCGGCCCGTTGGGAGTCCGACGACACCGTCCACCTGATCGATCTCGACCTGGACGTGGTCCGCCGGCGGGCCACCGGTGTGGTGGAGCTGCTGGACGAGGACGAGTTCGCCGAGCACCGGGCCCGCTTCGGCTACCCGGACGACGTGGTGGTCGAGGCCGAGGCGGCGGCCCGGTGGTTGTACGGCGCTCTCGGCGACGGCACCGAACCGTTCGCCACCTCGTACCGCAAGTGGTTGGCCCTGGTGGTCTGAGCCGGCGCGTCGGGCTCGCCGGGCGGATGGCGCGCGGGTGGGCGATGATCCTCAGATGAGCGAATCCCGGCAGGAGCAGGGCGGTCGGATCGTGACGCCGCGCGGTGGGTCCGTGCGGGATCTGTTGCGGGTCACCGCTCCGGTGGATCTCGCCGCGATCGATCCCCGGTCCACGCCCGGCCTGCCGGCCGCCGAGGAGATGGGCGAACGCCGCAAGACCTGGGCCCGCGCGCAGGTGGAGCTGATCGGCGAGGAGTTGGGCCGCCAGCAGGAGATGCTGTTCGCGATGGCGAAGGCCGGGTCGACGCGCCCCGCGCACCGGGTGCTGCTGGTGCTCCAGGCGATGGACTGCGGTGGCAAGGACGGCACGATCAAGCGGGTGGCGGGCGCGATGAACCCGCTGGGCCTGCACATCCGTTCGTTCGGGCCGCCGACCGAGGAGGAGTTGCAACACGACTTCCTGTGGCGGATCCGCCGGGAGTTGCCGCCTGCGGGGTACGTGGGCATGTTCAACCGGTCGCACTACGAGGACGTGCTGATCGCCCGGGTCGGCGCGTTGGTGCCGGAGGCGATCTGGCGGGCCCGGTACGACGAGATCAACTCCTTCGAGCGGGAGTTGACCGAGGACGGCGTGACCGTGATCAAGGTGATGCTGCACATCTCGTACGCCGAGCAGGGCGAGCGGCTGCTGGAACGGCTCACGGACCCGCGTAAGCACTGGAAGTACAACCCGTCGGACGTCGACTCCCGGTCGCACTGGGACGACTACCAGGCCGCGTACGCCGAGGCCCTGAGCCGGTGTGGCACGGACGCCGCGCCGTGGTTCGTGGTGCCGGCGGACCGTAAGTGGTACCGGGACTGGGCGGTGGCCCATCTGCTGAAGGAGACGTTCGACACGCTCCGGCTGGGGTATCCGCCTGCCGATTTCGACGTGGCGCACGAGCGCGAGCGGTTGGCTGCTGGGGGAGCGGGGACGGCTGGGACGCCCGAGATGAACACTAGGTGAACGAGCGGTGAATGTGGTCCGACCAGGGGTGGGCCGGCGAATTTGCGGATCTGGCGTTTCCTAGCATTCACCGAGCGGACGCCCACGGACGCCGCCACCCTTCCACCGACGCGACGAGGTCTGTGCTGTGAAGTTTTCCTTCCGCCCCACCGAGGGCGCCTTCTACGAGCTCTTCACCAGGGCCGCGCAGAACCTGGTCCGGGGCACCACGCTGCTGAACGAACTGGCCCTGCCCGGTGTCGACGTGCAGTCGGTCAGCGAGCGACTGACCGAGGTCGAGCACGACAGCGACCAGATCACGCATGATCTTTACAAGAAGATCAACTCGACCTTCATCACGCCCTTCGACCGGGAGGACATCTACCGGCTCGGCTCGCTGCTCGACGACGTGATGGACCACCTGGAGGCGGTCGGCGACCTGCTCTACCTGTACGGGCTCACCGAGCTGCCGGCGCTGCCCCGCGAACTGCACGAGATGGTCAACGTGCTCGACCAGCAGGCCAAGCTGACGGCCGAGGCGATGCCCCGGCTGCAGTCGATGAAGGATCTCGAGGACTACTGGATCGAGTGCAACCGGCTGGAGAACGAGGGCGACCGGATCAACCGGCAGCTCCTCGTCCGGCTCTTCTCCGGCGAGTACGACGCGTTGACGGTGCTGAAGATGAAGGAGGTCGCCGACGAGTTGGAAGCCGCCTGCGACGCCTTCGAGCACGTGGCCAACACGGTCGAGACCATCGCGGTCAAGGAGTCCTGAACCGGTGTCTACCGAACTCATCGCCGTCCTGGCGGTGATCGCGGTGGCCCTGGCGTTCGACTACACCAACGGCTTCCACGACGCCGCCAACGCGATCGCGACAAGCGTCTCCACCCGCGCGCTGACACCCCGGATCGCCCTCGGCCTCGCCGCGGTCGGCAACTTCATCGGCGCCCACTTCGGCGCCGGCGTCGCGAAGACCGTCGGCGACGGCCTGGTCACCCTCCCCACGGGGGTGAGCAGCCTCGGGGTGGTCTTCGCCGGGGTGCTGGGCGCCATCGCCTGGAACCTGATCACCTGGTACTTCGGCCTGCCGTCGTCGTCCTCGCACGCGCTCTTCGGCGGCCTGGTCGGCGCGACCCTGCTGTCCAGCGGCGGCATCGTGCAGTGGGGCAACATCGGCGAGAAGGTCATCCTGCCGATGGTGCTCTCGCCGATCGTCGGCCTCACCCTCGGTTACCTGCTGATGCTGGCGATCCTCTGGCTGTTCCGTAAGGGTCAGCCGGGCAAGCTCAACCGGGGTTTCCGCCACGCGCAGACCGTCTCCGCCGCCGCCATGTCGGTCGGCCACGGCATGCAGGACGCCGCCAAGACGATGGGCATCGTGGTGCTGGCGCTCTACACCGGCGGCTTCCAGGAGAGCAAGACCCACATCCCGGGCTGGGTCTTCTGGACCTCGGCCACCATGCTGGCCCTCGGCACGTACGCCGGTGGTTGGCGGATCATCCGCACCCTCGGTCGTAAGATCATCGACCTCGGGCCGCCGGAGGGCTTCGCCGCCGAGACGGTGGCCAGCGCGGTGCTCTACTTCAACGCCCTGGTGCTCAAGGCCCCGATCTCCACGACCCACACGATCACCTCGGCGATCATGGGCGTGGGCGCGACCAAGCGACTCTCCGCGGTCCGCTGGAACGTCGCCGGCAACATCGTGATCGCCTGGATCATCACGTTCCCGGCGGCCGCGCTGATCGCCTGCGTCACCTACCTGCTGGTCCGGCCGCTCTTCGGCTGACCGGTCCGCGTGCCCGAAACGGCCCCCGGCTGTCCGGGGGCCGTTTCGCGTTCACTCGTAACGCACGCCGATCTGCTCCCGGACCGTGTCCAGCAGGGTCATCACCTCGAGGGTCGTGGTGTGCGGCACCAGCGGGCTCTCGGTCAGCCCGGCGGCCAGGCAGCGCCCCACCTCGATCGCCTCGTACTGGTAGCCGTTGCCGGCCTCCTCGGCGGTGATCGTCTCGGGCTCGGCGCCGTCCCGGTACAGGGTCAGCGAGGCCGGCCGGAAGAACGGCTCCGGCAGGTCGATACGGCCGGCGCTGCCGGTGATCGAGGCGGCCAACGAACTCGCGCCGACCATGCCGCAGCTCAGCGTGGCCACTGCCCCGCTGTCGTACCCGAGGAGGATGCCGGTGTTCTCGTCGGTCCCCTCCGGGCCCAGGTGCGCCCAGGAGCGGATGTGCTGCGGCACGCCCAGCAGCAGGTGCGCCAGGCTGATCGGGTAGATCCCCAGGTCGAGCAGCGCGCCCCCACCCAGCGCCGGGTTGCGCATCCGGTGCTCCGGCGGGAACGGCCCGGCCACCCCGAAGTCGGCCCGCACGTTGCGCACCGTGCCGATGGCGCCCTCGGCGATCAGCTCGACCGCGCGGAGGATGAGCGGGTTAGTCCGCATCCACATGGCCTCCATGAGGAAGACCCCGGCGGCGCGGGCGGTGTCCACCAGCTCGGTGCTGGTGGCCAGGTCGAGGGTGAACGGCTTCTCCAGCAGCACCGCGCGGCCGGCGGTCAGGCAGGTCAGCGCCGCCTCGTGGTGCGCGGCGTGCGGAGTGGCCACGTAGATCACGTCGACCTCAGGGTCGGCGGCCAGCTCCACCCAGGAGCCGTACGCCCGCTGCGCGCCGTACGTGTCCGCGAACCGCCGCGCGCTGTCGGCGGAGCGGGAGCCGACCGCGACCAGTTCGGCGTCCGGCACCAGCCGGAGGTCTTCGGCGAAACGGCTGGCGATGTGGCCGGTGGCCAGGATGCCCCAACGAGTCATGCGTCGAACGCTAGCCGAGCCAGCTGAACGGCCCGCTGCTGCCCAGCCCGTCTCTGCTCGGCCAGCGGTGCGGTGGTCCCGGGCCTGACGCCGCGATGAGCGTGATGACTGTGCGGCATATTGATGCCACACAGTCATCACGCTCGCGGCGGCGACCGGTCGCACCGAGCCGGCTGCCTCGTCGCCTGACGCTCGCCCGGCGACAGCGGGGCCGGACACTAGGCTCGCGGGCATGACGATCGACAGCGACGGCTTCGCCGCGCCGGCCGCCCTGGTCGAGCACGCCCGCCGGTTCCAGGCCGAGGGCGGCAGCCCGGCGACGCCGCGGGTCGCGGCCACCGTGCTGCTGCTGCGTCCGACCGACACCGACTTCGAGGTGTACGTCATCCGCCGGGTCGCCGCCATGACCTTCGGCGGGATGTACGCCTTCCCCGGCGGCGGGGTGGACCGCTCCGACTCCGACGCGCACCTGGACTGGGCTGGGCCGACGCCGACCGACTGGGCGGGGCGGCTCGGAGTGGGCGCGGACGCCGCCCAGGCGGTGGTCTGCGCTGCCGCCCGGGAGGTCTTCGAGGAGGCGGGTGTGCTGCTCGCCGGGCCCGGCCCGGCGACGGTGGTGGGTGACGTCAGCGGAGACGACTGGGAGACGGCCCGGCAGGACCTGGAGGGGCGTCGGCTGGGCTTCGCCGCACTGCTCGCCGACCGCCGACTCACCCTGCGGTCTGATCTGCTGTTGCCCTGGAGCCGGTGGATCACTCCGGAGTTCGAGCCGCGCCGCTTCGACACGTACTTCTTCGTGGCCCTGCTGCCGGCCGGACAGCGGACCCGCGACGTCTCCGGCGAGGCCGACCACACGCTGTGGATCCGGCCGGCGGACGCGCTGGCCCGGGCCCAGGCCGGCGAGCTGACCATGCTGCCACCGACCCTGGTAACGCTGGCCCAGATTGCGGCGGCCGGCGACCTGGCGGGAGTGGCAAGCGCGGCGGCGGATCGCGACGCCGCCACCCCCGTCACCCCACGCCTGGACCTGCCGCCGAACGGCGAGCCCCGCTTCGTCCTGAGCTGAGCCCGCCGCCAGCGTCGTCGAGTGCAGTCCGGCGGCTCAGCCGAAGCGGCCGGTGATGTAGTCCTCGGTCTTCTTCACGCTCGGGTTGCTGAAGATCTTCTGGGTGTTGTCGTACTCGATCAGCCGGCCCGGGTCGCCGGTCTTCTCGATCGAGAAGAAGGCGGTCCGGTCCGACACCCGGGCGGCCTGCTGCATGTTGTGGGTCACGATGATGATCGTGAACTTGTCCTTGAGCTGGAACATCAGGTCCTCGATGGCCAGCGTGGAGATCGGGTCCAGGGCCGAGCAGGGCTCGTCCATCAGCACGACCTGCGGCTCGACCGCGATGGTCCGGGCGATGCAGAGCCGCTGCTGCTGACCGCCGGAGAGGCCCGCGCCCGGCTTGCCGAGGCGGTCCTTGACCTCGTCCCACAGGTTCGCCGAACGCAGGGCCTTCTCGGCCGCGTCCTCCAGGATCGACTTCTTGCGGACCCCGTTGAGCTTCAGCCCGGCCACCACGTTCTCGAAGATGCTCATGGTCGGGAACGGGTTCGGCCGCTGGAAGACCATGCCGATCGTGCGCCGGACCGCGGTGACGTCCACGTCCCGGTCGTAGATGTCCTGGTCGTCGATGGTCAGGCTGCCCTCGACGCGGGCCCCCGGCAGCACCTCGTGCATCCGGTTGATCGACCGCAGGAACGTCGACTTGCCGCAACCGGACGGCCCGATGAGAGCGGTGACGGTCTTCGGCTCGACGGTCAGGTTGATGTTCTCGATCGCCTTGAAGCCGCCGTAGTACGCGGTGACGTTCGAGGCGGAGACGCGCTTGGCCATGGTGGTACCTCCGGGGTTCATCGGCTGAGCCTGTTGCGACGGGCCAGCAGCTTCGCCGCGATCGTCAGGATGAGCACGAGGGCGACCAGGGTGAGTGCCGCGGTCCACGCCCGTGCCGGCGAATACTTCGACGCCTCGCCGGCCTGCTGGTAGACGAAGAGGGCCAGCGACGACTGGTTGTTCTCGAAGGGGTTGAAGTTGATCGCGGCGCCGCCGCCGGCGACCAGGAGCACCGGCGCGGTCTCGCCGGCCGCGCGGGCGATGGCGAGCATGACGCCCGTGACGATGCCGGGCAGTGCCGTCGGCAGGACCACCCGCAGGATCGTCTTCCATTTGGGTACGCCGAGCGCGTATGCGCCCTCGCGCAGGGGGGCCGGCACGAGGCGGAGCATCTCCTCGGTGGACCGGACGATCGTGGGCAGCATCAGTACGGCAAGGGCCAGCGCGGCGGCGAAGCCGGAGAAGCTCGGCCGGCCGTCGTTGAACCAGGGCGACACGATCAGCACCCAGAACGCCAGCACGAAGAGGCCGGTGACGATCGACGGGATGCCCGTCATGACGTCCACGAAGAACCGGATCGCGAAGGCGAACCGACCCCGCCCGTACTCGACGATGTAGATGGCGCAGAGGATGCCGAGCGGGACGGTGATCAGGGTGGCGATGCCGACCTGCTCCAGCGTGCCGATGATCGCGTGGTACGCGCCGCCGTTGGCGTCCCGGGCCCCGATGTTGTTCATCGAGGTCTGGAAGAAGTTGCCGTCCAGCCGCTCGGTGCCCTTGCTGACCAGCGTCCAGACGACCGAGATGAGCGGCAGCACCGCCAGCACGAACGCGGAGTGGATCAGCGCGCTCCAGGTACGGTTGCGGGCCGATCGACGCCCCTCGACCACGTTGGCCGCAGCGAAGAGCCCGGCCAGGTAGAGGATCGCGCCGAGGACGACGACGAGGACCGGGCCGCCGATGTCTCCGCCGTAAACGATCACGGCGGAGAGTGCGAGGGCCGCCACGGCGATGACCGGTGCGGCGTACCAGGGCAGCCGCCGGGCCCGCAGTGAAGCCGGCTGGGCCGGCGGCCGGGTGCGGTGGGAGGTGACGGTTGTGGTCATGCGGCGGACTCCGTGAACTCCCGGCGGCGGTAGATGATCGCCCGCGCGATGATGTTGACGATCAAGGTGATCGCGAACAACACGAGGCCGGAGGCGATCAGGGCGCCCCGACCGGTCTCGTTCGCCTCGGCGAATCGGTTGGCGATGTTGGCCGCGATGGTGTTACCACCGGACTCGAGCAGGTTGAACGAGATGGCGTAGGTGGAGCCGAGGGTCAACGCCAGCGCGATGGTCTCGCCCAGCGCTCGGCCCAGGCCGAGCATGACCGCGGCGATGATGCCGGGACGGCCGTACGGCAGCACCGCAGTGCGGAGCATCTCCCAACGGGTGGCGCCCAGGGCGATGGCGGCTTCCTCGTTGGCCTTCGGCGTCTGGAGGAACACCTCGCGGGTGAGCGAGGTGACGATCGGCAGGATCATGATGGCCAGTACCAGAGAACCGAGCAGGATCGAGTTGCCGTAGGGGCCGTCGCCGCCGAAGATCGGGATCCAGCTGAAGTACTTGTTGAGCCAGACAGAGAGGTCCGACACCGGGCCGATGAGGTAGTCGCGACCCCAGAGGCCGAACACCACGCTGGGTACGGCAGCCAGCAGGTCGATCAGGAAGCCGAGGCTGTTGCCAAGCCTGCGCGGAGCGTAGTGGGAGAGGTAGAGCGCGATGCCCATTGCCACAGGTACGGCCATGAGCAGCGCCAGGGTGGCGGTGAGCACGGTGCCGAAGGCGAGAGCGCCGATGCCGAACGTGGGCGGGTTGTCGTTCGGAAACCAGCCTTCGAAGGTCCAGAAGTTCGCGGAGTTGGCGCGTAGGGCCGGGATCGCCTTCGCGATCAGGAAGACCGCGATGGCCACGATGATGACCAACACTGTCGTTCCGGCAGCCAGGGTGAGGCCACGGAAGGCCCGCTCGGCCCCGAACTTCCGGTTTCGGGGCAGCGTGTCGCCGCCGCCGCCCAGCCCGGTGCCGCCCGGGAAACGGGTGCTGACTGGTGCCTCGGCCACACGCGCCGAGGCACCGGCGGGCCACTCGTGACTCTGGGTCACGCGCGTCCCACCGGTGCCGGCGTCGGCCGAGCGGTGAGGGGTTTCACCCATCTGCTCGCTCGATTCGGTTGCGGAGGTGTGGTGGTCTCGGATCAGGAGAGGTTCTTGACCGCGGTCTCGACCTTGGTGCGGACCGTCTCGGGCAGCGGGGCGTAGCCGAGGTCGGTCAGGGAGTTCTGGCCCTCAGCGCTGGCGGCGTGGCTCAGCAGACCCTTGACCAGCTTCAGCTTGTCGGCCGCGAGGCCCTTGCTGCAGACGACCTCGTACGTCGCCAGGACGATCGGGTAGGCCCCGGCCTCCTTGGTGTTGTAGTCGATCGACAGCTTGAGGTCGTCGCCCTGGCCCTCGATCTTCGCCCCGGCGATGGTCTTGCCGGCCGACTCAGCGGTCAGCGCGGCCCACTCGCCGGCACCGTTCTGCACCTTGGCCATGTTCAGGCTGGAGTTCTCGGCGTACGACCACTCGACGTAGCTGATCGTGCCGACCGTGCTCTTGACCTTGCTGGCCACACCGTCGGACTTGGCGGCACCAATACCACCCGGGGCCTTCCACGCCTTGGCGTTGCTGAAGGTCCAGTCCGACTCGGCGGTCTTCGACAGGTACTTGGTGAAGTTGTCGGTGGTGCCCGACTCGTCCGAGCGGTGGACCGTCTGGATGGCGGCGGACGGAAGCTTTGCGTCCGGGTTGTCCGCCTTGATGGCCGGGTCGTCCCACTTGGTGACCTTGCCGGCGAAGATCTTCGCCAGGGTGGCCGGCTTGAACTGCAGGTTGTCCACGCCGCTGCCGGCGTTGTAAACGACCGCGACCGGGCCGATCACCATGGGCAGGTTGAGAGCCTTGCCGCCGGCGCACTTGGCGTCGGCCTGCGGCTGCTCCTCCGGCTTGAGCGCGGAGTCGGAGCCCGCGAAGTCGGCGGTCCCGGCGATGAACGCCTGGATGCCGGCGCCCGAACCGGAAGCCTCGTAGTTGATGGTGGTGCCGGCGCACTTCTGCTGGTACGCCTTGATCCACTCGGCCATGGCGTTCTTCTGGGCCGACGAGCCCTGTGCGTTCACCGTGCCGGTACCGCAGTCGACCGCGGCGGCGGAGCCCGAGGCGCTGGCGCCGGAAGTGGGCTCGTTGTTGTCCGAGCCGCATGCACTGAGGCCGAGCGTCGCGGCAAGAGCGAGGCAGGCAATAGTGCCGTACCGCTGGAGCTTCACCTGAGGGGTTTCCCTTCGCGTCTGACTTGGCGCCCCGATCCCGGGGCCCGAGGACCGGCACTGACCGGCTGACACGAAAGTTAGAAGTGCCAGGTAGCCGGTTCGCCGGTCGCAAGTGAACGCAGGGTGAACAGGTCCGGCCCCCGAGGTGACCGCTCGCTGAGGGTGAGTTGTCCGTTAAGTGAACCGGGGCACTTCAGTGCCCGTTGCCGCTCAGCCGAGGTGGTAGTTGATGTGCGCGGACCACCGGGCGAAGCCCAGCCGCTCGTACAGCGCGACCGCCCCGGTGTTCGAGTCGTCGACGTAGAGCATCACCCGGTCCAGGCCCCGCCTGTCCCGCAGGTACGCGAGCCCCGCCGTGGTCAGCGCCCGACCCAGGCCGCCGCCGTGCGCGGTCGGCTCCACCCCGAGCACGTACACCTCGCCGATCCGGGCCGACCCGGGCCGTTCGTGCACCTTCGTCCAGTGAAAGCCGAGCAGTCGACCGGTCGAGGTCTCCTCGGCGAGCAGGAAGCCGGCCGGGTCGAACCACGGCTCGGCGAGCCGGAGCCGCAGGTCGTCCGGGGTCCACCGGCCCTGCTCGGGGTGCTCGGCGAAGGCCCGCGCGTTCAGGGCCAGCCACGCCGTGTCGTCCGCCCCCGGCCGGAACGCGCGCAGCGCCACCCCGTCAGGCAGGCGCGGCTCGCCCAGTGGAGCCGCCAACGGTCGGCGGAGCTGCCAGAGCACCCGCGCACGGGCGAACCCCAGGTCCACGGCGAGCGCCGCCGCCGACGGGTGGTCGCCGTGCGCCCACGCCCGCAGCGGTCCGGTCGCCGACGCGAGCACACCCCGGGCCAGCGCGCGGCCGGTGCCGCGCCGCCGGTACGCCGGGTGCACCACCAACTCGACACCGATCCCGTCCACCGGGTCGGTGGTGTCCAGGTGCGCGTACCCGGTCAGCGTGCCGTCGTCGGCGCGGGCGAGCAGGTGTACGGCCGGAGCGTCCGCGTCACGCAGGCGGAGCAGGACGTGCTCGTCCAGCGGGTCCGCGCCGTCGGTGTCGCCCGCCGTTCGGGCCAGGGCCAGTACGCCGGCGATCTCCGCGGGGGACAGTCGGTCGGTCCGGGTGACCTGGTCGCTGGTCGGTTCCGCGCTGCTCATCCCGTCACCGTAGCCGTTGCGTCAGGCGCGTCCCGGACTGTCGCCCGAGTAGCGTCCCGGACCCGTCGCCCGAGGAAGGTGGCCGCCTCACGTGGGGTCGGTGGGCAGCGCCTCCAGCTCGTACCGTGCGGTGAGTTCGGGCAGGATCCGGCGCAGCGCGTCGACCGTGCCCTGCCGGTCGCCGCCCGCGTCGTGCATGAGGACGACCGCCCCGGGTTGCGCCTGCGTGAGCACCGTGGTGGCGATCTTGTTGGCTCCGGGCGCCTGCCAGTCTGACGGGTCCACCGACCAGTGCAGCGGGGTCATGCCGAGTTGCCGGGACACCGACACCACCGGGTAGGTCCAGGCGCCGCCGGGTTGGCGGTACCAGACGACCGGGACGTCCGGCACGGCTGCCCGGATGGCCTCGTTGGTGCGGAGCAGGTCGGTGCGGATCTGGTCGGCGGACCGGTTGCCCAGCGAGACGTCGTGGTGCCAGGAGTGGTTGCAGAGCGTGTGGCCGTCCGCCACGATCGCCTGGATCAGGTCGGGGTGGTCCTGGGCGTTCTCGCCCACCACGCAGAACGTGGCCTTGACGTCGTACTCGCGCAGCAGCGCGAGGACCTGGGGGGTGTAGCGCGGGTCCGGCCCGTCGTCGAAGGTCAGCGCGAGGCGGGCGGTGCCGGTGTCCGTGTGGGCGCCGAACAGCTTGTCGCCCCCGGCGTCCCGGCCCGTGCCGTCCTGGCTGGCCTCGGCGGGACCGGCGGCGCTCTGGCTGGTGCTCGGGTGTTCGGTCGACGGCTGCTCGGGAGGCTGGTCGGCGTAGTGGGGCCCGGTGGCGTCGGTGGTGACGCCCGTGGCGTGCTGCCGGGTCTGGTCCGGGACGAGGCTACGGCCCAGCACGTACGCGGAGCCGAGCAGCGCCGCCACCACCACTGTCACGATCCCTGCCACGCGCGCGGTCGAGCTGACCCGCGTCACGGCTTCCACCCGGTCGGCCGGAGCCCCCGGCCCGTCGCCCCCGTGTTACCTGCGCGCACCCTTGCCCCCTTTTGCGACAAACCCGGCAGTCAGAATAGGACTGCCAAGCTGCGCAAAAGGGGCATATGGGGAATCGGGCGAAGCTAGACGGGCAACGGCGCGTGCTCCGTCTCCGGCAGCGAACGCGACGGGGGTACGACGAACTTGTAGCCCACCTGGCGGACCGTGCCGATCATCGACTCGTACTCCGAGCCGAGCTTGGCGCGCAGCCGTCGGACGTGCACGTCCACCGTCCGGGTGCCGCCGAAGTAGTCGTATCCCCAGACCTCGCGCAGCAGCTGGTCGCGCGTGAACACCCGGCCCGGGTGCTGGGCCAGGAACTTCAGCAGCTCGAACTCCTTGTAGGTGAGGTCGAGCGGGCGGCCCTTGAGCTTCGCCGCGTACGTGTCCGGGTCGATGGTGAGTTCCCCGGCCCGGATCGAGCCGCCGGCGCCGGCCGTCGCGTTGCTCAGGCGGCCGACCGCGAGCCGCAGCCGGGCCTCCACCTCGGCGGGACCGGCCGAGGCGAGGATGACGTCATCGACGCCCCAGTCCGCGTTCAGCGCGATCAGGCCGGCCTCGGTGACGACCGCGACCAGCGGCACCCCGAGCCCGGTGGCGTGCAACATCCGGCAGGTCGCCCGAGCTTCGCTCAACTCCGACCGGGCGTCCACCAGCACCGCGTCGGGGCTGGGCCCGGCAACAAGGGTGCGGACGTCGCGCGGCGCGGTGCGCACCGAGTGTGGCAGCAGGTCGAGAGCCGGCAACACAGCCGACGGTTCGCCTGCGCGCGCAGTCACCAGCAGCAGGATTTCCACGATCACCTCCGTCCCGGCGGCGCATCGCCGCACGCGACCAGACACACTCGTGAGGGAGTGCGCTGAGAAATTGCGTGGTCCCGGCGTCGCTGACGGGCGGGTAACGCGTTGAGCGTAGCCGATCGCCTCGGCTGCACCGTCAGGCCATTTCCCGTTTGTCTAGCTTGCCCCTGATCGTGGCACAGGTTTTAACGTTACTGAAACCCGCGACCACTGCACCGGGCGGTCGATCTGGCACGATCGGGGCGTGTTTCCCTCCACCTCGCCGGACGCCGGCCGCGACTCGTGGACCGACGGACCCCGTCCGGGTCCGGCCGCTCCGACCCGTGGCCACCCACCCGCGCCGCGCACCGGGCCGGCTGTCGCCGACGGCGAGCGCCGTGGAGGTGGACCGCGCCGGGCCCGCCGCGCCGGTGAGCCGGCCCGTCGTACCGAGGAAGAGACCGACGAGCCGGAGGAGGAGGTCGTCCCTCCGGTCGAGGTGCACCGCCCGCTGGCGCTGACCATCGCCGGCTTCGCCGCGCTGCTCGGCGTGGGCTTGGTGCTCGGCGCGCAGACGTCGGGCCCGGGTCACCGCCTGCCGTTCGCCGTCATCGTCTTCGGCGTCCAACTGCTGTTTGTGCTCGCCTGGACGATGGCCATGCGCCCACCGGCGCTGCTGCTGGTGGGCGGGATCAGCGCCGCCGTCGCCGCGGCCGCCGACGTCGCCGCCGTCCGGAGCGACATCGCCGGCCTGGCGCCGCTGGGCTACCTGGCCGTCGGTGGCTTCCTCGCCGCGGTGCTCGGCCAACTGGTCCGCCGCGTCGACCGGGTCCGGGTCACCGACTCCCTCGGCGCCACCCTGCTCATCGTGGTCGGCGTCGTGGCCTTCGGCACCCTGATCGTGCTCAGCCGCATCCCCGCCGGCACCCAGGCGATCACCGTCTGCCTGACCGCGAGCGGGGTCGCGCTCACCGTCGCCCGGCTCACCGACGCGGTGCTGCCGTGGCCCCGGCTGGCCCCGCAGGTGCCCCGGGGCGCGGCCGGCGTCGTCGGCGGCGCGATGGTGGGCACGCTGGTCAGCGCGCTGCTCGGCGGCTATCTGGTAGCACCCTTCACCCCGACCAGGGCCGCGGTGATCGGCCTGGTCGCGGCCGTCACCGCCGTCCTCACCGACCTCGCGGTGGGGTACGCGGAGGCAGGTCGCCTCATGGCCGGAGAGCCGCCCACCATGTGGGTCGCCCGGCACATGCAGGGGCCGCTCGGCGGGTTCGCCCTGGCTGCGCCCGCCGCGTACGCCATGTGCATGCTCTTCCTCTGAGCCCACGGTTGAGGTCGGTGCCGCTCGGGTACCTACGGGTGCGCCGCGCAGCGGCACCGGTTCGGACGACCCGCCGTGTCGCGGCGGGCGGAGACAGGAGGCGGCGTGGCCCAGGAGTATCCGGTCGACGACCAGCAGCAGGCCCGGCCCCGACGGCGCGGACGCAAGCTGCTCATCGGCCTGGTCGTCCTGCTCCTCGTGGTGGCGGGCCTGCTGGTGGTCGCCGACCGGGTGGCGGTCGGGGTGGCCGAGCGGCTCATCGCCGAACGGGTCAGCCAGGAGATCAGCAACCAGGGCGCGCAGTCCGCGGCGCCCGACGTCGAGGTCGGTGGAATGCCGTTCCTCACGCAGGTGCTCGACGGGCGGTACGAGCGGATCTCCATCTCGCTGCGGGACGTGCAGGCCTCAGTCGACGGTGACGCCGTACGGCTGCCGGTGCTGGACGTCGACGCCCGCAACGTGCGGGCGTCGCTGGACACGCTGCGGACCGGGCAGGGCGACGTCGTGGCCGACACGGTCGACGGCACCGGCACGATCAGCTACGAGAGCCTCGCCGCGCTGCTGAAGCGACCCGGCCTCACCCTCGGCGAGCAGGGCGGCAAGCTGGCCGTCAGCGCCCCGGTCGACATCCTCGGCACGAAGTTCACCGTCGCCGGCACCGCCGACGTCACCGTCGCCAAGAACGGCGCGGTCGCCCTGCGCTTCAACAACCTGGACGCCGCCGGGCTCCCGAACCTGCCGCTGGCCCGCACGATCCTCAGCAACTACGCCAAGAGCATCTCCATCGACGTGCCGCTGCCCGACCTGCCGTTCCAACTCACGGTCCGCAAGGTCCAGCCGCTGCCCGAAGGGCTGGCCGTCACCGCCGACGCGAAGAACGTACCGATCAACTCGGTCAGCTGAGTCGTGCGTCGACAGCCCGGTCCGCTGGGACGCCACGGCGGCCCGGCAGCCGGACGATTCCCGGATGGTGGTCGGCACGGTGGCAGCCCTCCGGATCGCTGGTAGGCTGCCTGACCATGGGGACCCACCTCACCAAACGGCGCGCGGTCGACCTGTGCCGCGTGGCCACCTGCCTGTGTCGCCCTGTCATCTGACGGCGGGGCTGTTTTCGGCCGCCTGACGGCGGCCACCGGCACGCAGGGTCCTCGACCCTTTCCGGTGATCCCACCGAACGCCCGGCAGCGGCGCCGTCGCACGAACCCGTGATCCCGTCCTTCCGCTGGGTCCCGCGCGCGGTGCGACAGTTCAACCCATCGATATTCGCGCGTTGGCTCACCATCCATCCTCACCAGGGAGTGAATCGATGAGTCGCGACACCGCACTCGTCTCGGCCGAGTGGGCCGAGAAGAACCTCGACGCCCCGGGCGTCGTCTTCGTCGAGGTCGACGAAGACACCTCGGCCTACGAGACCGGCCACATCGCCGGCGCTATCAAGGTCGACTGGAAGACCGACCTCCAGGACCCGGTCCGCCGGGACTTCGTCAACAAGGCCCAGTTCGAGGCGCTGCTGTCCGAGCGGGGCATCAGCAACGACGACACCGTGATCCTCTACGGCGGCAACAACAACTGGTTCGCGGCGTACGCCTACTGGTACTTCAAGCTCTACGGCCACCGCGACGTCAAGCTGCTCGACGGTGGTCGCAAGAAGTGGGAGTTGGACGCCCGCCCGCTCGTCACCGAGACGACGCCCCGCCCGGCGACCCAGTACGTCGCGCAGGAGCCGGACACCTCCATCCGGGCCTTCCGCGACGAGGTCGTCGCCGCGATCGGCACCAAGAACCTGGTCGACGTGCGCAGCCCCGACGAGTTCGCCGGCCGGCTGCTGGCCCCCGCCCACCTGCCGCAGGAGCAGGCGCAGCGGGCCGGTCACATCCCGACGGCGATCAGCGTCCCGTGGTCCAAGGCGGCCAACGAGGACGGCACCTTCCGGTCCGACGACGAGCTGCGCAAGATCTACGGCGACGCGGGGCTGGACGACAGCAAGGAGACCATCGCGTACTGCCGGATCGGCGAGCGCTCCTCGCACACCTGGTTCGTGCTGCAGGAGCTGCTCGGTCACCGCAACGTGAAGAACTACGACGGCTCCTGGACCGAGTACGGCTCGCTGGTCGGCGTGCCGGTCGCGCTCGGCGACGAGCCAGGGGAGGCCTGACGATGACCGCTCCCACCGCTGCGGGCTGCGCCGCACCTGACCAGGCCGCGCCCCTGCCGGCCAGCCTGGACCTTGAGAAGGAGACCGTCATCACCGGCGTCGTCCGGTCGGCGGCGGACGAGGTCGTGCCGGGCGCGTACGTCCGGCTGCTCGACTCGACCGGCGAGTTCACCGCCGAGGTGGTCACCTCGGCCGCCGGCCAGTTCCGGTTCTTCGCCGCACCCGGCGCCTGGACGCTGCGGGCGCTGTCCCGGCACGGCAACGGCGACACCGCCGTCACCGCCGGCCGGGGCATCAACGAGGTGTCCGTCACCGTCGCCTGACCCACCGCTCTGATCGACCGGGGCCGGTCACCCTCCTGGGTGGCCGGCCCCGGTCGTCGTGGAGCGGTCAGTAGGCGCGCATCCTGCCCGGGTTGTCGGCTGGTACCGAGTCGGGCGGAGCGATCTTGTAGTCCAGCTCATCGAGTGCCTGCACCGCGACGCCGGGGGCGTCGCGGACCGCGGCGAGCAGTTGTAGCCGGCGCCACTCCTCGCGGCCCTCGTCCACTGCGTCCCGCCATCCGGGCACGGTGTCGACGCAGAACTCCTCCACGACGGCCTGGAGAACGTCCTCGACGCAGGGCCGGAAGCGGTGTCCGCCGAGCGGGAAGTGAAACTTCGCCAGCCGGGGCACTTCGTGCCGTCTTTTGCGCGCCTTGGGGCGTCCTCGTGCCCCGTCCTGCATCACGAAGGCGAACTCGTCGCGGTGGCCGTGTACGTGCAGGTGGGCGCAGGGCACCCCGCTCTGGGCCTCTCGGACGTACTCGTAGCGGAACAGCGGTGCCTTGTCGCCCTTCATGGTGACATGGAGCCAGGACGAATCCGTGGCCAGATGCTTGCCACTCGAATCCAGGCAGCAGTTGAACTTGACCAGCAAATCGAGGCGGTGCCGGTTGTCGATGTACAGGGGGAAGGTGCCGAAGTTGTCCCCCTCGACGATGCCCACCATGACCCGGCCGCCGTTTCGGCCGGGCATCAGCAGTGCCGACAGGCTCTTCTCCGTTCTGACCACCCGGTGCACTCGGGCGGTGATGTCGTCGGCGAAGGCGCTGGCTCTGGCGATGAGATCGGGAGGGACGGCGAGGCCGTCAGTCGTCATCGCCGAGCAGGTAGTCGATAGAGCGAACCATCTCGTAGATGCCGCGTTCGTCGGCTCGAAGCTCGAAGTTGCGCCCCAGGTCGTACAGCGTTTCCTTGGTCATGTGGACGCGTTCCAGGAGACGCTCTCGCCACTCGCGTAGCTCCTGCGGGGTCTTGACGATGGCGGTGCCCATTGCTGGTCCTCTCGCCGCCGACGACGTCGCTATTGGCGTCACCCTACTGCCTCCCTCCGACGACGCGGACCACCTCGTGGATGCTCGCGTCACTAGTCCACTACCCACCGTTCATCGATGGCATTGGCTTTGTGGATGTGTCGGTGTCGGTTAGATGACAGTGTGCCGGGGGAGAGTCCGACAAGACGACCGGTGCGGGGTGACCGGCGGCCTGGTAGCCGCCGGTCACCCGTAGGCACGGTCAGATGCCGGTGGCTCTCGTGCAGGACGAGACCGGGGCGAGGACGACGTCGACGGTCTCGACGAGGCCCGCCCTGATGCGGGTGCGCCGCGTCTGCGGTATCCACCCGTCCTTGGCGACGATCACCTCGTAGCGGCCCTTGGGCAGCCACCAGACGTACCGGCCCTGCGGGTTCGCGGTCAGGGTCCAGCCGGTCGTCCTACCCACCCGGTTGACCCGTACCGTCGCCGCGACCCCGACGGTCGCGCCGGTGCAGGTGACCCCGGTGACGCTGCCCTGGATCCGGCCCCAGCTCGCCGGCGGCGAGACGGTCATCCGCGCCGGCACCGCCGGAACCCGGTACGGCGTGTCGGACGCGATACCCAGCTCGCCTGAGTAGGTGCCCGGCTGGGCCACATCGGCGGCGGCCGTGGCACGCATCTTGACGGTGACCGTCCGGGAGGCCCCCGGCGCGAGGGTGAACGTGCCCGGCTTGGTGGTCAGCCAGGGTAGGTCCGCCTCCCCGGCGCACAGCTCCAGGCCGCTGAGCCGTTCGGCGTCCGGGGAGCCGACGAAGGGGGACGGCGAACCGCCGATCCGGTACGCGCCGCAGGCGGCAGCGCCCCGGTACCGACCGGACTGGACGTTGGGCAGGTCGCGCCAACTCCCCGCCACCGGGTCGTACGCGATGGTCCGGTTGGTGACCGTGGTGGACGCCGCCGTGACTCCACCGGCCAGGACCAGGAGGTCACCGGCCGCCGCGTACTGGGCGCCCCAGAGGTCCACCGGCAGGTCGGGCAGGGGATGCCACGCGTCGGCCGCCGGGTCGTACCGGTAGGCGTCGGTGTAGTCGGCGTCGCCGGTGCCACCGGCGCAGTAGACCGCGCTGCCGATCCCGCCGCAGGAGAGCCAGGACACCGGGTGCGGGTACGCCGCGCCGGTGCGGAACGTGCCGGTGGTCGGGTCGAGGACGACGAGCCGGTCCGATTCGGCGCAGTCGTTGTCCTGGCAGCCACCGACCAGGTAGATCTTCCCGCCGGTGACCGCCCCGCCGGCCGCCGCCACGGGGAACGGGTTGCCCGGCCCGGCCAGCGTGCTCCACGTGTCGGTGGCCGGGTCGAACACGTCCACGGAGGCGACGGTGTCGTCGTCGACGCCCCAGCCACCGAGGACGTACAGCTTGCCGCCGACGGCCGCCGCGACCGGCTTCGCCCGGCCGCTCGGCAGGTCGGGCAGCGCCGCCCAGGTGTCCGTGTCGGGGTCGTAGCGCCAGGCCTTGCGCTCCAGCCCGCTGCCGCCACCGCCGCCGACGGAGTACACCTTGCCGTCGAGGGTGGCCGCCGCGTTGTCGTAGACCGCCGCCGGAAGGGTGGCGATACCGGTCCAGGCGTCCTGCGTCCCGGTCCCGGTCCCGGACGCGCCGTACGCGGTGCCCGTACGGGTCTTGCTGATCCCCTTGATCCGCTGCTCCCGCAGGGGCGCTCCGGCTCTGGACGGCGCATCGAACCGCCCGTTGCGCTCCACCAGGTTGACGGCGGCCGGCGCGCTGCCGGTGTTGCGTACCGTCAGCTTCGCGGTCCGGGTGCTGCCGTACGGCTGGGACGACCGGACGGTCGTCGGTGTGACGGTGAGGCGACCGGCCGCCAGCGCGACGTCCAGGCGGCGGACACCGTCGGCCGGCACGCTCGCCGTCTCGGCGGCCACCTGGTACGGCGTCCGGCTGGCGGTGAACCGGTGTGCCCCGGTCAGCCCGGAGAACAGCCAGTAGAAGCCGTCCGGCATCGTCGGGTCGTCCGGCGTCGGCGCCGACCTGCCCCGGTCCTGCGGGCGGTCGGCGCTGACCACGGTGACCCCGTCGAGCGGCGTGTCGGTGTTGCGGTCGGTGGTCACCCCGAGCACCAGCCCGCCCGGGGCGGGTACGCAGTCGCGGTTGACCACCTGCACGTCGTCCACCTGCCACCACCAGGCGAAGCTGCCGTGGAAGCGGAACCGGACCCGTACCGTGGCGGCCCCGGCCGCCGGGTCGAGTGGCACCTCCTCGACGACCGGCCCGCGCCGGCTGGTGGTCTGGTGCCAGACCGTGGTCCAGGTGGCGCCGCCGTCGGTGGAGACGTCCACGTCGGCGGTGTCGCTCACGCCGACCGCCCGCCAGTCGCTGTGGAAACGCAGCACCGGCGCCGGCGTGCCGCGCAGGTCGACGCTCGGGGTCACCAGGTCGGTGTCCTGGGTCCGGCCGGAGCCGAGACGGTCGCTGTCGGCGATGGCGAAGGCGCCGCTGCCGCCGGTGAGGTTGCCCCGCTCGCCCGCGTCGGTGAAGGTCCAGCCGCCGTCGTCGGTGCGGTCCCGTACCGACCAGCCGTCCGGCGTCGCGGCGCTGTCGAAGCTCTCCCGCAGCAGCGGGTTGCCGAAGCTGCCGGTGTAGCCGGCCGCCGTGCATCCGGTCTCGACCGGTACGGCGAGGTCGGCCGTCACCGGGTCGCCGCCGGTGACCACGTCCCGGGTGACCGTGCGGTAGCCGGGATAGCGGGCGGTGACGGTGAGCCGGTACGTGGCGTTGCCGGGCACGGTGAACGAGTACCGGCCGGTGGCCGGGTCGGTGAACACCGGTCCACCGGGACGGCCGGTGACCTCGATCCGGGCGTAGAGCGGCCAGCCGTGCCCGGAGGCGTCGGTGACCTGGCCGGCCACGGTGACCGTCGGGTTGGCCGTCAGGGCGAAGTCCCGGGTGACCGCCCCGCCCTCGGTGACGGTGACGGTGGCGCTCTGTCCGGCGTACCCGTAGGCGCTGACGGTGACCGTCGCCTCGCCGGCCGGCACGGTCAGCGCGTACCGGCCGTCCGCGCCGGTGGTGACGCTGCGGGCGCCGTCGCCGACGGTCGCGCCGGCGATCGGGTCGCCGCCGCCGGCCGTGGTGACCGTGCCGGTGATCCGTCCGACCTCGCCGCGCGGCGCGGCCCGCGTCGCCGCGTACGCGTCCAGCCGACCTTCGCCGAACACGTTGTTGTCGGCGGCGGTGCCTCCGCAGGCGGTGGCGTCGACGTCGCGGGCGGTGCGGTCCAGCAGCTCCTCGGTTCCGGCGACGTCGCCCCGGAGGGTCGGCGCGGCCGACCAGAGCAGCGCCACCGTGCCGGAGACGTGCGGCGCGGCCATCGAGGTGCCGTCGTACGCGGCGTAGGAGTCGCCGGGAACGCTGGAGCGCACGTTGCTGCCGGGCGCGGCCACGTTCGGCTTGTACGATCGCCCGTCGCTGCCGGCGCCCCGCCCGGAGAAGTCGGAGATGGTGTTCTGCACGTCGTACGAGCCGACGGCGTACGCGTTGGCGCTGTCTCCGGGTGAGCCGGCGCTGCCGCAGGCCGGGCCGTCGTTGCCGGCGGAGAAGACCCCGAAGATGCCGGCAGCGCGCCAGGCCGCGATGGTCTGCTCGAACCACGGGTCGCCGCCGGCGCCGCCCCACGAGTTGTTGACCACGTCGGGGCGCAGGTCGGGGCGGGGGTTCTGCCCGTTCAGGTCGGTCGGGGCCAGCACCCACTGGCCGGCGGCGAGCAGCGAGGCATCGGTGCAGGAGTCGGTCTCGCAGCCCTTCGCGGCGATCCACTTCGCGCCGGGAGCGACGCCGATCTGGTTGCCCGCGCCGTCGTCGCCGACCATCGTGCCGGTGGTGTGCGTGCCGTGGCCGACGTTGTCGCAGGGCGCGGCGCTGGGGCACCCGCCGGCCGGGTCGTACCAGTTGTGGTCGTGGTTGAAGACGCCACCGCCGAGGTTGCCGCGGTACGCCCCGACCAGCGCCGGGTGGTCGTACTGGACGCCGCTGTCGATCGTGGCGACGACCACGCCGTCGCCCCGGTCGCCGAGTTCGCTCCACACCTGCGGGGCGTTGATGTTGGTGAGCCCCCACTCCGGGCCGTTCGCGTCCGCGTGGCTGCCGGTGGCCGGGGTGGGCCGCAGCAGGGGATAACTGCGGCTCGGCTCGATCCTCGCCACGTCGGGCCGCTTGGCGATCTCGTCGAGCAGCGCGCGATTCCCGGTGACACGGACCGCGTTGGCGATCCAGTACGGGGTGTATGCCGCCTTGCGGTTCCTGAGCAGCGTGCGTAGGCCCTTCTGGGTGCGCGTGGCGGTCGTGGTGAGCAGCCGGTGCACCTCGCGGGCCCGGTCGTCCGGGTCACGCAGCTTGGCGGTCCGCGCCACCGGTGCGGTGCTGCGCAGGTAGACGAGGAAGCTGCCGGTGCCCGTCGCGCCGAGCTGGCGGAGCAGCCGCTGGTCGACGCGGGCGGGCGTGGGCGCGGGTCGGGCGGCGACGGCGGGTTGGGCGGTGAGGGCCAGCAGGGCCGCGACGCATGCCACGGCCGTTCGCCAGCGGACGGATCTCGCGTTCGGTGGTGGTTGGAGCACTGTTCCTCCCCACATCGGGTCCCGTTGGGTCCGGGACCTGCTCGGACGGTGCTCAATGCCTAACGATCGGCCGGTGACCTGGCGTTATGCCGGCCGAAAGGCGGGCTGTCGGGTCGTCGACCACTGCCTTTCGAGAGCGGAGGACGGCTCGTGACACCATGGCCGGGTGAGCGGTGCTGTCCAGACGGGTTGGCCCTCGTCGAGCGACCCCGCCCCGCCGGCGCCCGCCCGGCGCGGGCGGCGCTGGCTGCTGGTCGCGACCGTCCTGTGGGCCCTCCTGCTGGCCGGGCTCACCTGGATGTCGGTCCGCGACGACCCACCGACGGTGCGCGAGCAGCGCACCCTCGCCGAGGCCGCTCCGGTGGTCGACAGGGCGGTCGGCGAGCTGGCCCGGGCCGCCGGCACGACCGGGCTGCTGGAGCTGGGACCGGCGCGGGTCAGCGCGGGCTGCCGCGTCACCCCGCTCGCCGACGGCGCGCGGCTGCGTCGCGAGATCGCCGTGTTGGCGCCCGCCGACACCGGGCGGGCCGTACTGACCGGCATCGCCGACCGGCTGCCCGCGAGCTGGCGGGCCGGCGTCGGCCCCGGCCTGGACGGTCCGGAACTACGCGCCGACGCCGGAGAGTTCGTCGCCGTCGCGGGGCGGCCGACCGGGGACGGCCGGCTGCGGTTGACCGTCGACACGGGGTGCCGGCCGCCGGGCGCCGGCTACGACCCGCCGCCGGCCACCGCCGTCGGCCCGGAGGCGGCGGCGCTCACGGCCGCCCTGACCGCGCTGGGACGGCCGACCGGCAGCGCGCCGGACCTGGTCACCGCGCCCTGCCCGGACGGCACCCTGGCCCGTACCGCACGGTCCGCCGCCGGTCCCGGCCCGGTCGAGACCAGCGCCCTCGCCGCGCTGGCCGGCGGCACCCCACTGCTGGACAACCCGCCGGTGTACGCGTACCGCGCGGGTGACGTGACCGTGCTGGCCGAACTCGGTCCGGCCGCCGCACGCGTGGCCGCCACCGTCGGCTGCCCCGACTGAGGAGGCGGGTCAGCCGCCCGTGCCTCGATCGTCCGGATCGCGGCTGCGCCCCAACGCGTCGATGTGGCCCCAGCGACCCGGGATGTCCAGCAGCTCCACCCGGCCCATGCCCGGCGGCACGGCCGGGTCGATGATCAGATGTTCACCCTGCGGTTCCAGGCCGAGCATCACGCGTAGCAACAGCAGCGGCGTGCCGCTCGACCAGGCCTGCGGGCTGCACGCGGTGGGGTACTCCACGGGGTAACCGGTGCGGCTGCGGGTGTAGCCCGCGAACGCCTCCGGCAGCCGCCCGCCGAAGTACTCCGACGCGGCCAGCATGGCGTCGCAGATTCGCCCGGCCTCCTCCCGGTAGCCGTACCGGGTCAACCCCCAGGCGATGATCGAGTTGTCGAACGGCCAGACGGTGCCCACGTGGTAACCGATGGGGTTGTACCGGCCCTCGCCCTCGGCCAGGGTCCGCACCCCCCAGCCGGAGAAGAGCCGCGGCCCGAGGAGGTGTTCGGCCACCTTGCCGGCCCGTGGCTCGTCCACGATCCCGCTCCACAGCAGGTGCCCGATGTTCGACGTCAGCGCGTCGACCTGCTGACCGTCGGCGTCCAGGGCGAGCGCGTAGTACCCGCGGTCGGCGATCCAGAAGTCGCGGTTGAACCGCTGCTTGAGCTCCGCCGCCTCCCGTTCCAGCCGGTCGGCGTACGCCGGGTCGTCCCAGACCTCGCGGGCGAGCCGGGCGGCGCGGACCTTCGCGTCGTACGCGTAGCCCTGCAACTCGCAGGTGGCCCGGGGGAAGCCGGGCAGCCGGCCGTCGGCGTACGAGATGCCGTCCCAGGAGTCCTTCCAGCACTGGTTCTGCAGGCCGGTCTCCGGGTTGCGGGTGCGGTACGACAGGTAACCGGTGCCGAGCAGGTCGCCGTAGGTGTCGATCCAGTCCAACGCGGCGCGGACCTGCGGCTCCAACCGCTGGACCAGCGCGGTGTCGCCGGTCCAGCGCTCGTACTCGTCGACCAGGATGACGAACAGCGGGGTGGAGTCGGCCGAGCCGTAGTACGGCGAGTGGGGCTGCTCCTCGAAGCCGGCGGTCTCGCCGTACCGCAGCTCGTGCAGGATCTTGCCCGGCTCCTCGTCCCGGAAGTCGTCCACCCGGTGCCCCTGAAGGCCGCCCAGCATCTGCGCGGTCGGCGGGATCAGCTCCGGCAGGAACGGCAGCACCTGCAACGAGGTGATGATGCTGTCCCGACCGAAGAGGGTCATGAACCACGGCAGCCCGGCGGCGATCAGCCGTACGCCCAGGGCGATCGACTCGTAGCGCAGCGCGGCCAGGTCGTTGAGACTGCGCCGGTACGCCCCGGCCAGCGGCTCGCAGTCGCAGCCGAGCTTCGGCGCCCGGTCGATCAGCTCCCGGTGCTCGGCGCGGATGGCGTCCCCGCCGCGGCCGCCCGCGTACGGCAGGGTCGTGCGGATGTCCTCGCCCCGCGCGCCGAAGACGGTGGTGGAGATGCGCAGCCGGGTCGTCCATTCGCCGTTGCTGTCGACCCGGACGCGGAAGGTCATCCCGGCGGGGTCGACCTGTGCCGGTGCCGTGGAGCGGATCCGGGTCTCCCGGTGGAAGGCCTCCCGCCGGTACGTCAGGCGCAGCTCGTTGTCGGTCACCGCGACCGTCGTCCGGCCCACCTTCTGTTGGGCGTGTTTGATCTCGAACAGGTCGGCGAAGTCGCTGCCCATCTCGACCCGGACGATGAAATCGGCCTCCTCGCCGGAGTGGTTGAGGACGGTCAGCTCCTCGTCGAAGCCACCCCCGATCTCGCGGCTGCGGATCACCGACGCCTTGGCGTCCAGGTAGTGGGTGGGTTCGCCGGGCGCGAGGAAGAACGTGGTCCGGTACGACTCACTGGTGTCCACGGAGAGAGCGTGCAACCGCTGCCCGTCGAGGGTGAGCACCCAGCTCGACAGGAAGCGGGTGTCGAACGAGAACAGTCCCGTCGGGAAGTCGAAGGACGGCTCGATGTCCCCACGGTGGTCGGTGACCAGGAAGGTGTTGCCGTCCAGGATGCTGACGAGATCCTTCACGAACGCCGCCCGACTGCCTCGCGGGCGACCTCGCGCGGGTCCCTCGTGCCCGGCGGGTCCGGAAAGAAGCGGCGGAAGGCCAGGAAGAGCACCACGTCGCCGCTGAAGGTGCTCTCGTTGCGCAGCACGGCGGCGAGCGCCTGGGCTTCACCGGCGATCAATCTGTCGAACAGGGCCGAGCTGCTGTACCAGATGGCGTCGGCCGGGCCTCGCTCGCGGGTGGCCCGCACCTCGCCCGGCCGCATCCGGACCAGCCAGTGCTCGGTCTGGTGGTTGATGCCGAGGTCGATCTGGAGGGTTCCGGCGGCCAGGCCGCGCAGGACCGTCGGTGCCCGCGCCGGCAGGGATTCGAAGAACCGCTGGGTCGCCTCGGTCACATCCGAATCGTAGGCAGCGCTTCGGGTTGCCGGGTCGGTATTCGCACTCCGCCATCCGGCTGAGTCAGGGGTCAGTACACGAGTGCCTGCGCGCCCTCGGCCAACGCCTCCTCGACGAAGACCGCGGCGCCCGCGATCCGCACACCGGGCAGTACGTCCTCCGGGCCGATCTCCCGCCGGGCCGCGCACTGGGTGCAGGCGGTCACCCGAGCGCTGGTCAGGATGACGTGCAGCAGCTCGGCCAGCGGCGCGGAGTGCGGCAGCTCGAATTCCTGGGCGCGGCCGGGCAGCGCGAACCAGGTCGACTCCCCGGTCAGCCAGAGCGAGACGTCCACGCCGGCCGCGACCGCCGTGGCGGCGACCGTGAACGCCTGCGCGCACCGCTCCGGGGCGTCCGCACCGGCGGTGACCTTGACGACGAGAGAGCGGGCCATGGGGCCCAGCATAGGATGGTCGGGATGGTTACCGAGATCGGGTTCGTCAGCCTGCTGGTCGCCGGCCTGGGCGCGCTCGCCGGTGGCCTGGTCTATCTGGCGGTAAGGATTTCAAGGGGACGTTGGTGAGCGCACAGTGAGCGACGAGAATCCGCTGCAACCGCCGTGGCTCAACGCGCCGCCGGTCGAGGAGTACCCGTACGAGGAGAGCCACGACCTGCGCGTCGGGCCGAAGCTGCACCCGGCGCTGGACGGCCTGCTGCCGTACATCGGTCTGTGGCGGGGCCGGGGCAAGGGCGGCTTCCCCACCATCGAGGACTTCGACTACGCGCAGGAGATCCGGATCAGCCACGACGGCCGGCCGTTCCTGCACTACGAGTCGCGGGCCTGGATCCTCGACGAGCAGAGCCGGCCCGTCCGCCCGGCCGGGCGTGAGGTCGGCTGGTGGCGGCCGGTGCTGGTGGACGGCCGGGCCACCGACGAGTTGGAGGCCCTGCTGACGACTCCGACCGGTGTCATGGAGCTGCATCTCGGCAAGCGCACCGGCACCCAGGTCGAGTTCGCCACCGACGCGGTGGTGCGGACGGCGACCGCCAAGGAGGTCACCGGGGGTCACCGGCTCTTCGGCATCGTCGAGGGCGCGCTGCTGTACGCGCAGGAGATGGCCGCGATGGGTCACCCGCTCAGCCCGCACCTGTCGGCGCGGCTCGTCCGGGTCGGCGGCTGACGGCTCAGTCGACGGGGAAACCCAGCAGTTCGTGCAGGGCGGGGGTACGCGGACAGGGGTCCCGGCGTACCCCGTCCAGCATCCGCACCTCGACGAGTCCGCGTACCGAGGAGCTGAACCAGAGCCCGTCGGCGGCGTGCAGCTCCGCCGGCGTCACCATCCGTTCGGCGCCGTTCAGGCCCAGCTCGTATGCGTGGGCGAGCAGCCAGGCGACGGTCGTGCCGGGCAGGATGCCGGTGGTGGCGGCGGGCACCGTGCAGATCGTGTCACCGGTGAGCCACACCACGTTGGCGATCGGCCCCTCCAGGGCGTACCCGTCGGACGAGACCCAGAGCACGTCGTCCACCCCGGCCCGTCGGGCCCAGCGGCGGGCGGCGCTGTTGACCGCGTACGAGGTGGATTTGATGCCCGCCGGTAGCCAGTCCAGCCCGGTACGCGCGTCGGCGGGCACCCCCAGCGGCAGGACGGCCACGGTTATCCCGTTCCGTCGCGCCGCCAGCGACGACGCCGGGACGGCGGTCAGCGTGGCGTAGACGGTCGGCGGACCGCCGGCCTCCGAGCCCCGGGTGCAGACCAGCCGTAACGCGCCCTCCACCTCCGCCGGCCAGCCCACGAGCACGGAGTCGAGCAGATCGGTCAGCGCGTCGGTCGGCGGCAGGTCCAGCTCGACGGCTGCCGCCGCGGTGATCAGCCGGGCCAGGTGCTCGTCGCGGAGCCACGGTCGCCCGTGGCGCAGGTGCATCGACTCGAAGAGGCCGTCGCCGCGCAGGACGCCCAGGTCGTCGCCGCGGAGCACGGGTTCGTCCGCCGGGATCGGGCCCCGACCCAGCACGGCGATCCGCGCGCTCGGCGTGGCCGGGACATTGCCGACGGACGACGTCACCATGACCGTCGAGCGTAGCGGGGGACAACCGCGCGTAGGGAGTCGGCGCGTTCGTCGAACTATGATCGGACGGTGTCCGAATCCTCCCTCGCGGAAATGCTCCGGGCCCGTGGGCTGCGGCTGACGGCGCAACGGCAGCTCGTCCTGCAGGCGGTGCTCGATCTGGGCCACGCCACCCCGGAGCGGGTGCACGCCGCCGTGCGGGAGGTCGCCGCCGGGGTCAACATCACCACCATCTACCGCACGCTGGAGCTGCTGGAACGGCTCGGCCTGGTGACGCATACCCACCTGTCGCACGGATCACCGACGTACCACGCGGCGGGTGAGCACCAACACGTCCACCTGGTCTGCCGGGAGTGCGGCGCGATCGACGAGATCGATCCGGAGCTGCTCCGCCCGCTCGCCGACCAGTTGGTCGCGCAGCGGGGCTTCCGGGTGGACATCGGGCACGTGTCACTCTTCGGCGTCTGCGGCCGGTGCGAGAACGGGGACCACAAATGATCGACATCGCGGGCGCGGTGGCCGTCGAGAGCATCGACGAGGCCAGCCGCGATCAGCCGGACCCGGCGCACGTCGCCGCCGGGGTGCGGGGCGTGGCCGCGCACTACGGCGATCCGCTGCGCGAGCAGCGCGTACTTGACACCGAGGTCGGCCTGGTCGACAGGTCGCACCGGGGGATCGTCGCGGTGCCCGGCGAGGAGCGCGCCGGTTGGCTGCACACGATCACCTCGCAGCACCTGTCGACGCTGTCCGCCGGTGAGGGCACCGAACTGCTGGTGCTCTCCCCGCACGGGCACGTCGAGCAGCACGCCCTGGTCGCCGAGGACGGCGAGACCACCTGGCTGGACACCGAGCCGGGAGCGACCGACGGCCTGCTGGCGTACCTGGAGAAGATGCGGTTCTTCAGCAAGGTCGACCCCCGCGACGCCACCGCCGAACGGGCGCTGCTGTCGCTGGTCGGTCCGGCGGCGGCGGAGGCCGTCGGGACGCTCGGCGTGACCGGGCTGGCCGCACCGGACCTGATCCCGGTGCCGGGTCCGAAGTTCGCCGCCGGGGCCGTGCCGCCCCGGGCGGGCATCCGGTACGACGTCCGACCATTGTCGATCGGCGGTTGGGCGCGACGCGGCCTCCTCGGGGTGGACCTGCTGGTGCCCCGCTCGGCGATGGAGCAGGTCGTCGCGGAGCTACGCGGCGCGGGCGTGCCGGTCGCCGGCCTCTGGGCGTACGAGGCGATCCGGGTGGCCGCCCGGCAGCCCCGGGTGGGGGTGGACACCGACCACCGCACGATCCCGGCCGAGGTGGACCTGATCGGCCCGGCCGTGCACCTGGACAAGGGCTGCTACCGGGGTCAGGAGACGGTCGCCCGCGTGCACAACCTGGGCCGGCCACCCCGCCGCCTGGTGCTGCTGCACCTCGACGGGGTGACCACCGACCAGCCGCCGACCGCCGGTACGCCGGTGACCCTCGACGGACGGGCAGTGGGTTTCGTCGGCACCGCCGTGCTGCACCACGAACTGGGTCAGGTCGCGCTCGCCGTCCTGAAGCGGAACGTCCCGGACGACGCCGCTCTGATGATCGGTGAGACCGCGGCGGCGATCGACCCGTCCTGACCGGCACGTCTAGGATCGCCGGCATGACGACAGGGACGTTGATCACGGTGGCCCCGACGGGCGCGGAGTCGGCCAAGGCGGAGGTGCCGGCACTGCCGGTGACGCTGGACGAGCTGCTGCGCACCGCCAAGGAGTGCGAGGCGCTCGGCGCCGCCGTGATCCACGTCCACATCCGCGACGACGAGGCCCGGCCGACCCTCGACCCGGCCCGCCTGGCCGAGACGGTGGCGGCGCTGCGCGAGAACACCGACCTGATCGTGCAGCTCTCGTCCGGCGGCGCGGTGACCGACCCGGAGGCGTCCCGGCTCGCCGTGCTCGACGCCCGTCCCGACATGGCCTCCTGCACCATGGGCACGGTCAACTTCGGCGACGACGTCTTCCTCAACCGTTGGGAGTTCATCGTCGACCTGCACACCCGGATGCAGGAGCGCGGGATCGTGCCGGAGTACGAGATCTTCGACCTCGGTCACCTGTCCGCGTTGCAGCGGCTGCTCGGCAGGTACGGGCTGCCGGCGGGCGGGCACGTACACGTCGACTTCGTCATGGGGGTGCCGGGCGGCATGCCGGGCACCACCGAGACGCTCGTCGTCGCCCACCGGATGCTGCGGGACCTGCCCGAGGGCACCACCTTCTCGGCCACCGGCATCGGCCGCAGCACCATTGCCGTGCTGCTGGCCTCGCTCTCGACGGGCGGGCACCTGCGGGTCGGCATGGAGGACACGGTGACGTACGCCAAGGGTCGTCCGGTCGAGTCCAACATGCAGCTGGTCGCCCGCGCGGTCGGCTTCGCCCAGCTCGCCCAGCGGCCGCCGCTGAGCACCACCGAGGCTCGCGCGCTGCTCGGGCTGTAAGGCCACGGGCTTCCCCCGCCCCTGTCACCCGCGCGGTTGACGACCTGGTCACCCCGCCGACGGGCGGCCCGATCCCCTGGGTACCGTCCAGCACGTGGGAAAGACGTACGAGGGCGGCGTGCCGCTCGCCGAGGTGGTCCGGTCCGGGTTCGCGGAGGGTGGGCACCGCGGTTCGGTGGTGGTGCTGGACGCGACCGGGGCGACGCTGGCCGCCGCCGGGGACGTGACCGCGCCGATCTTTCCGCGCTCGGCCAGCAAGCCGATGCAGACGATCGGGATGCTCCGCGCCGGCCTTGCGCTCAGCGACCCGGCCGACCTGGCGCTGGTCTCGGCCAGCCACGCGGGGGAGGACTTCCACCTGGCCCGGGTCGGCGCGCTGCTCGACCGGGCCGGGTTGGACGCCTCGGCGCTGCACTGCCCGCCCGACCTGCCGGCGGGCGGGGCGGCCCGGGAGGCGGTGCTACGCGCCGGGGGTGGGCCGAGCCGGGTCCAGATGAACTGCTCCGGCAAGCACAGCGGGATGCTGCTGACCTGCGGGGCCGCCGGCTGGCCCCGGGACGGCTACTGGCGGCCGGAGCACCCGTTGCAGCAGCGGTTGCGGGCGACCGTCGAGGAGTTCACCGGCGAGCCGACCGCGGTGGTGGGCGTGGACGGCTGCGGCGCACCGGTACTCGCGGTGTCGCTGACCGGCCTGGCCGGGGCGTACCTCCGGCTCGTCGACGCCGAGCCCGGCTCGGCGCCGCGCCGGGTGGCCGACGCGATGCGGGCCCACCCGGAGATCGTGGGCGGTACCCAGGCCGACGACACCCGGCTGATGCGGGGTGTTCCGGGCCTCCTGGCCAAGATCGGCGCCGAGGGTGTGTTCGCGGTCGGACTGCCGGGCGTCGGCGCGGTGGCCCTCAAGATCGACGACGGGGCCGACCGGGCGCGCATGCCGGTCCTGGTCTCGGCGCTGCGGCGGCTCGGCGTGGACGCTCCCGTGCTGACCGAGTACGCCGAGGTGCCGCTCTTCGGCGGCGGCGTCCCGGTAGGCGCAATCCGCCCCCTCTGGTAACCCCCACCTCCCAGTCTCGCCCCCACCCCACCCCGTTGATCATGAAGTTATTGCCACTCGAGCCGCCCTGGGGTCAAGGGGTGAGTGCAATCGTTAGGTGGCGGTGTGGCTGGGGTGGAACGGTCGCCGGTGGTCGTGATGCCTCAGAGTCATCAAGATGACTCTGAGGCATCACGCTTGTCCGGGTGCCGGGTGCCGGGTGCCGGGTGCCGGGTGCCGGGTGCCGGGTGCTGGAGGTCGGGTGCGGGGTGCCGGGTGCCGGGTGGCGGGTGTGGGGTGGCGGGTGCGGGGTGGCGGGTGCTGGAGGTCGGGTGGGGGTGCTCAGGTTAGGAAGTTCAGGAGGGCGGCGTTGACGGCCTCGGGGCGCTCCAGGGGGAGCAGGTGCGCGGCGTCCGGGACGTCCGGCAGTCGTGTCGCGTTCGGGACCTCGGCGGCGATCCGGTCGGCGAGTTGGCGGATGTCCGGTACGTCTGCCGCGCCGGCGGTGACCAGGACGGGGATCTTCAGCTCGCCGAGACGGCCGATCGCCGGTGGCGTCAGCTCTCCCACCTCGACCGCGCCGAGCGCCAACTCGGCGGCCAGGGCGCGCTGGTCCATCTCCTGCGCGAACGCCAGCAGTTCGGGGTCGACGTCGGCGGGCTGACGCGCCGGACCGACCACCCAGAAGCGCACCTCGCCGGCCGCGCCCGCCACGAAGTCGTCCGGGTCGACCTCGCCGACCAGGTCGTCCCAGAGCTCGTTGGCCTCGTCGGACCACTCGTTGCCGGAGACCGCCGTGTCGAGCAGGGCGAGCGCGCTCACCCGGTCCGGATGGGCCAGGGCGGTGTCGACGGCGACCGACCCGCCGAAGGAGCAGCCGACCAGGGCGGCCTGTGGCAGGTCCAGAGCGTCCAGCAGGCCGGCCACGTCGTCGTGGTGTGCGAACGGCGTCGGCGGCAGTTCGGAGTCGCCGTACCCGCGCAGGTCCGGGACGATCACCCGGTGTCGGGCGGCGAGCGCGGGTACGACGCCCCGCCACATGCGCCGGTCCGCGATGCCGGCGTGCAGCAGGACGACGGGCGAACCGCTGCCGGCCTCGTCGTACGCGAGAACTGCTCCATTGACTGTGATCTTGTGCACCAACGGACCGTACGGACCGGTTGGGGTGGGGCGCAAACGGGACGCTGAGACCTTGCTAACTTTGGCTAGCGTTTTGCTTGCAGGAGTTAGCGGATCCGGTTAGCGTCGGCACCATGGCGACCCCAAAGGACCTCCCCGACGTCGGCGGGTTCATCCGCGATCTGCGCCGTAATGCCAAGATCTCGCTGCGCCAGCTCGCCGAGCAGGCGGGGGTCAGCAACCCGTACCTGAGCCAGATCGAGCGCGGCCTACGCCGGCCGAGCGCCGAGGTGCTCCAGCAGTTGGCCAGCGCGCTGCGGGTGTCGACCCCGGCCATGTACCTGCGGGCCGGGCTGCTCGACGACAAGGAGGGCCACGGCGTGCTCGCCGCCATCGCGGTGGACCCCGACCTGACGATGGCCCAGAAGCAGTCGCTCAGCCAGATCTACGAGACCTTCCGCCGGGAGAACGCCCGGCTGTCCGAGGCCCAGGCCGCAGCCGGGGCGACCACCCCGACCGATGTCGCCGACGGGCCCGCCGACGTGGCCAACCTGGCCGCGACCGGCCCCACCACCGAGGGCGGCACCCCGACCGAGGCCGTGCTCGAGTCGGTCGCCGTGACCGAGGCGGGCCCCGCACCCGCCCCGAGCAGCACCCCCGGGACGAACGCCCCGAGCAGCACCCCCGAGAAGAAGAAGGCCGCCGAGACGGCCGAGGAGGAGACGTCATGACCGAGCCGAAGACCAATCGCATCCCCGCTCCCATCTACGCCGCCGCCGGGGCGGCCGAGCTGGCCATCGAGCAGCTCCGCAAGCTGCCCATGGCCGTCGGTCTGCACGGCACCCGGGTCGTCGCCGACCTGGGCGGCCGGGCGGTGCTGACGGGCTTCGAGCTGCGTCAGAAGGCCACCGAGACGCTCCGTACGGCCAACGAGACCGCCGGCACCCTGCGCGACCGCGCACAGGCCGAGCTGGACCTGGCCAAGCTGCGCGAGTCGGCCGACCTGGCCAAGCTGCGCGAGGTCGCCGACATCGAGAAGCTGCGCGCCGCCGCCACCCGCAACGCGGCCGTGGTGGTCACCGCGGCCCAGGCGGCCCAGGAGCGGGCGTTCGCCGCCTACGGCGCGCTGGTGGCTCGCGGCGAGCGGGTCGTCGGCGCCGGCGTGCTGGAGGCCGCCGAGACGGTCAACGCGGACATCGAGGCCACCGAGGCGACGACGGTCACGGCCGAGACCGCCACCACGGCCACGGCTCAGACCGCTACGACGGCGCAGGCGACGCCCGCCCCGGCGGAGGCGCCGAGCCCGACCGAGGTCGCCGAGATCGCAGAGGCCAAGCCGGCCGTCGTCAAGAAGGCGACCCGGGCGAAGGCCGCGAAGCCGGCCGAGACCCCGTCGGCCAAGCTGCCCCGGGCCACCAAGCGGACCCGCCCGGCGGCCGAGTAGTTCACTCCTGTCGGCGATCCCGACGGCGTCCTTGTCGGACGTAGTCGGGGTCGTCGACATAAACTTGCCGGCATGGCCACCGCCGCGCCGATCTTCGCGTTCGAAGTCCGTTACGTGATCGAGCTGATCCTGCTCGTCTTCGCGTTGATCATTCAGGGTGTCGCGCTGGTGCATGCCATCACGCAGCGGTCCGACGCCTTCGCCGCCATCGGGACGCTGCCCAAGGGCGGCTGGATCGCGATCCTCGCGGTCTGCCTCGTCCTGATCCTGCTCAGCCGCGGTCCGATCAGCCTCTTCGGACTGATCGGCATCGCCGCCGCGCTCATCTACCTGCTCGACGTGCGGGTCGGTCTCCGCGACCTCAGCGACGGCAACGGCAAAGGGTTCTGGTGAGAGGTTTCCGCTGGCCTCCTCCACCGGACAGCGGCCCCCGCACCTTCGGTCCGGGCCCGGGTGGGCCGCGCACCGGCCGTCCGGCGATCCCCGATCCGGAGACCGAGCTCGTCGACACGCCGCACGGCGTGCAGTTGGAACGCCTGGTCACCGGCGTCGGTGACCCGGTCACCGTCTTCGCGCACGGGCTGGGCAACGGGATCGCCACCACGCGACCGTTCGGCAGCGGGGTGGCCGGTCGTCGGCTGTTCTTCCAGTTCCGGGGGCACGGCCGCTCGGACGCGCCGCCCGGCTCGTGGACCTACCTCGACCTCGCCCGTGACCTGCGGGCCATCGCGGATCTCGGCGGCGCCAGCCGGGCGTTCGGGGCGAGCCTCGGCGCGGGGGCGCTCTGCCGCCTGCTCGCGGAGAGTCCGGAGCGCTTCGAGAAGCTGGTGTTCTTCCTGCCGGCGGCGCTCGACCAGCCGCGCGGTCCGGCCGCCTGGGACCGCGTCGGCGCCCTGGTGGATGCCGTGGCCAGCGGTGACGCGGGGGCCGTCGCGGACGTCGTCTCGCTGGAGCTGCCGGCGGCGGTGCGCAACACGCCGGCCGGCTGGGCGTACCTGCGGCAGCGACTGGACCAGTTGCTCCGCGACGGCCTGGACGAGGGCCTGGCCACCCTGGCGGGGCAGGTGCCGCTCGACGACGCCGGCGTGCTGTCGGCGGTCACCGCGCCGGCCCTGGTGATCGGGTGCGCGGGCGACGACCTGCACCCGGTCGAGGTCGCCGAGCAGCTCGCCGCCGCGCTGCCCCGGGCCACTCTGCACGTGTACGACCGCCCCGGGTTCCTCTGGTCGGAACGCGCCGACCTGCGGGAGCGCATCTCCGGCTTCCTCAACGAGTAACGTGCCCTGTCATGGGCGTCACACAGCATGGCCGGACGCACCGGCTGGATCTCGCGGACCCGACCCTGCGCGAGTGGACCTGCACGGTCCTGCACGCCGACCCGGAGCAGGGCATCGTGCTCGACCGCTCGGCGTTCTACCCGGGTGGTGGCGGTCAACCGCCGGACCACGGCGTACTGCTCTGGCAGGGCGTGCAGACCCGGATCGTCGGCACCCGCAAGGGCGACGACCCGTACCTGATCCCCGCCGAGGGTGACCCGTTGCCGCCGGTCGGCACCGAGGTCGTCGGCGCGGTGGAGGACGAGCGCCGCACCCGTCTGATGCGTACCCATTCGGGGTTGCACGTGCTCTGCGGCGTGGTGTTCCGCGACTTCGGCGCGCTCGTGACGGGCAACTCGATGGAACCGGGCGAGGCTCGGATGGACTTCAACCTGCCCGAGGTGCCGCCGGACTTCAAGAGCCGCATCGAGGAGCTGGTCAACGCCGAGGTGGCCGCCGACCGCTCGGTCGCCACCCGGGTGCTGCCGCGTACCGAGGCGTTGGCTCTGCCGGACATCATCCGCACCCAGTCCAACCTCATCCCGCCGGACGAGCAGGAGGTGCGGATCGTCGACATCGTCGGTCTGGACGTCCAGGCGGACGGCGGCACCCACGTCGCGTCCACCGCCCAGATCGGCAAGGTGCAGGTCGTCAAGGTGGAGAGCAAGGGTCGGGCCAACCGGCGCGTCCGCGTCCGGCTGGTGGATTGACGAATTCGGACGTCGGCTGTCAGGTATCGCTGGCAGCCTCGCAGGCATGACACCACCGCTCGCAGGAAAGATCGCGCTCGTCGCCGGTGCCACCCGGGGCGCCGGCCGACAGATCGCGGTCCAGTTGGGCGCCGCCGGCGCCACCGTGTACGCCACCGGTCGCAGCAGCCGCGCCGGCCGTTCGGAGATGGACCGGCCGGAAACCATCGAGGAGACCGCCGAACTGGTCACCGCGGCCGGCGGCACCGGCATCGCCGTGCAGGTCGACCATCTGGTGCCGGAGCAGGTCCGCGACCTGGTCGCCCGGATCGACGCCGAGCAGGGCGGCCTCGACGTGCTGGTCAACGACATCTGGGGCGGCGACCCCCTGGTCACCTGGGACAAGCCGGTCTGGGAGCAGCCTCTCGACAAGGGGTTCCGCACCCTGCGGCTGGCCGTCGACACGCACATCATCACCAGCCACTTCGCCCTGCCGCTGCTGATCCGCAAGCCCGGTGGCCTGGTCGTCGAGATCGGTGACGGCACCAAGGCGTACAACGACGAGAACTACCGCCTCTCGGTCTTCTACGACCTGGCCAAGACCTCGGTCAACCGGCTCGCCTTCAGTCAGGCGCACGAGCTGAAACCGCACGGCGGCACAGCCGTCGCGCTCACCCCCGGCTGGCTACGCTCCGAGGCGATGCTGGAGCACTTCGGGGTCACCGAGGAGAACTGGCGCGACGGGGCCGCCACCGACCCGCACTTCCTGATCTCCGAGACGCCCGCCTTCGTGGGCCGCGCGGTGGCCGCGCTCGCCGCCGACGAGGACAAGGCCCGCTGGACCGGCCAGTCCGTCGACGCGGGCACGCTGTCCAAGGTGTACGGCTTCACCGACGTCGACGGGAGCCAACCGGAGGCCATCCGGTACATCGTCGAGGTGGTCGAGGCGGGTAAGCCGGCCGACGTCACCGGCTACCGCTGACGTCGTCCGCCACCGCCGGGCCGTCGTAACGTGCGGCGGCCCGGCGTGCCGCGTCCGCCAGGCGTCCACGCAGCTCCGGCGGGTCGAGCGCCTCCACCTCCGGGCCCAGCGCCAGCAACTGGGCGTACGCGACGTCGACGGTCTCCACCGGCAGTCGCGCCACCACCCAGCCCTGCCCGTCCGGTTCGCTGATGGTGGTGACGACCTCGTCGTACACCTCGGGAGCGTCGACCACGTGCCGGAGCTGGCGCAGGCCGGCGGGGCTCAGCCGGACGGTGACCTCGGCCCGCAGTATGGTCCGCAGGAACGACCCGGCCTGCTCGCGCCAATGCCCGGCCAGGTCGAAGCCCTCGTTGCGCGCGAACCGCTCGTCGTCCACCTCGACGCCGGTCACCCGGTCCACCCGGTAGGTGCGCATGTCGTCGCCGACCCGACCGACCAGATACCAGGTCGCGTTCTTGAGCACGAGTCCGTACGGCTGAAGGTGCCGGGTCACCTCGTCGCCGCCCCGCCGGTAGCGCAGCCGTACCACCCGGTCACCCCAGACCGCCCGCGCCAGCTCGGTGAGCCAGGGCGGTGGCGGCGTCTCCTGGAACCATCCCGGCACGTCCAGGTGGAACCGCTGACCCGTGCGTACGGGCGCGTCGCGCAGGGCCGGTGGCAGTGCGGCGAGCACCTTCAACTCGGCGGCGGCGACCGCGTCGGCCAGACCCATGTCGCCGGCCGGGCCGGGCAGACCGGCCAGGAACAGGGCCTCCGCCTCGTCGCGGTTCAGCCCGGTCAGCCGGGTCCGGTAGCCACCGAGCAGCCGGTACCCGCCGGCCCGGCCCCGGTCCGCGTAGACCGGAACACCGGCGGCGGACAGCGCCAACACGTCCCGGTAGACGGTCCGCTCGGAGACCTCCAGCTCGTGTGCCAGCTCGCCGGCCGTCATCGACCCGCGCGCCTGCAACAGCAGCAGCAACGAGATCAGTCGGGAGGCACGCACCCGCCCATCCTGCCCCGTGCCGCTTCGATCAACTGTCGTTAGGCTGCTCGATCGTGGACGCCAGCAGAATCGCCAGCCCGGTCACCGGGGCCGTCGGACGCTTCCTCCTCGGGGTGCGGCTGCTCCTGCGCGGACTGGGCCTCTACGTGCGCAGCCCGAAGCTCATGCTGCTCGGTATCGTGCCGGCGCTGATCTCCGGCGTGCTCTTCGTGGCCGCGTACGCCACCCTCGTCTACTTCGTGGACGACCTCGCCGCCCTGGTCACCCCGTTCGCCGACGACTGGTCGAGCACCGGCCGCAGCCTGGTCCGGGTGATCGCCGGCCTGGCCTTCCTGGGGATCGGCGGTCTGCTCGCGGTGATCAGCTTCACGGCGGTCACCCTGGTCATCGGCGACCCGTTCTACGAGAAGATCTCCGAGAAGGTGGAGGAGCGGCTCGGCGGCACCTCGGACGCCGTGGACGTGCCGTTCTGGTCCTCGCTGCGCCGCAGCACCGCCGACTCCGTACGCCTGGTGGCCCTCACCGCGCTCGTCGGCATCCCGCTCTTCCTCGCCGGGTTCATCCCGGTGGTGGGCCAGACGGTGGTACCGGTGATCGGGGCGGCCGTGGGTGGCTGGTTCCTCGCCGTCGAGCTGGTCGGAGCGCCGTTCTACCGACGCGGCATGCGGCTGCCGCAGCGCCGGACCATCCTCAAGGCGGACCGGCCGACCGCGCTCGGCTTCGGAGTCGCGGTCTTCCTGTGTTTCCTCATCCCGCTCGGAGCGGTGCTGGTCATGCCGGCCGCCGTCGCCGGCGCGACCCTGCTGGCCCGCCGGTCGTTGGGCCAGTCGATCGAGGAGAGCTGACGTGGAGATCACCCTGATTCAGGGCGACATCACCGACCAGCGGGTCGACGCCATCGTGAACGCCGCGAACTCGTCCCTGCTCGGCGGCGGTGGAGTGGACGGCGCGATCCACCGACGCGGCGGCCCGGCCATCCTGGCCGACTGTCGGGCGCTGCGTGCGTCCAAGTACGGCAAAGGGCTCCGCACCGGGCAGGCGGTGGCGACCACCGCCGGAAACCTGCCGGCCCGCTGGGTCATCCACACGGTCGGCCCGGTCTTCTCGGCCGCCGAGGACCGGTCGGGGCTGCTGCGCGACTGCTACGCCAACAGCCTGCGGGTGGCCGACGAACTGGGCGCGGCCACGGTGGCGTTCCCGCTGATCTCCGCCGGCATCTACGGCTGGCCGGTCGACGACGCGGTCCGCCAGGCGCTGACGGTGCTCCGCTCAGCCACTCCGGCCACGGTCACGGAGGCCCGCCTGGTGCTCTTCGGCGCGGACACCCACGCGACAGCCCGCGACGTCTTCGAGGCGGCGTAGGCCACGTGGCTTGATCACTTGATGCTGACCAGTTGGAAATCGCTTCTGGCAACTGGTCACCATCAAGTGATCACCGTGCGCCAGTCGGAGCCGCGTCATTCCACAGCGACTCGAAGTGCTCCACGTAACGATCGAACGGGCCACCCGCCTCGCGGCGTCGGAGGTGCATGGTCACCGAATCCTGCCCTAGTCCTGCGCCGATGTGGGTAGCCACGATCGCCTCGTCGTCGAGGACCCAGACGGACATGGCAACGTGCCGGTCCGACAGTCGGACGGCGAGGGGTTCCGGAGACTTCGCGATCTCCGCCTGGGTCATGGCTATGCGGGTCGCAAGCGTGAGCGGAGTCGCCTCGATGCCTTCTCGTGCCACGGTGATCTCACTGCCGGGGTCACCGAGCAGGAAACGTACATCGCCGCCGCCCTGCGCCTTCGCTCCGAGCGTCGCGGAGGCATTGGGTGACTGATCAGGTGAGGTCGGCCAGGCAGGTCCACTGCGACGCCACCGGGCGGTAGCCCAGCCGGGCGTTGATCGCCAGCATCGGCGCGTTCGACTCGTCGTTCGAGGTGTACGCGATCCGTACGCCGGCAGCGGCGGCCCGGTGCAGCGCCGCCGTCTTGGCCAGCCGGGCCAGTCCCCGACCCCGGTACGCCGGGACTGAGCAGGTGTAATCCGACCACATCCGCTCGCCGTCGCGCTTGACCAGGCTGAACGCGGCCACCTCGCCGTCGACTTCGGCTGCGGTGCTGGCCGTCTTGTCCAGGCCAAGTTCGTCCCAGACGTCGTACCGCCAACTCTCGAAGGTGACCGTGTCGACGGGCACGTCACCGGGTTCGTCGACGGCCGAGGCGACGTCGGCTTCGTAGAGCAGGTGCGGGTCCATCTCGGCGATCGGCCGCAGCCGTACGCCCGGCGGCGGCTCGGGCAGCGCGGGCGGCGGGGTCAAATCCAGCGCCGAGTAGCGCACCTCGCGGCTCGGTTCGAACCCGTGGTGGCGGGCGAACGGCAGCGAGTCCGTCGCGGCCGTGGCGCGTACGCGGCGAATCCCGAGAGGGCGGAGGTGATCGGTCGCGGCGGTCAATAGCGCCGTCCCGATGCCGCGCCGTCGATGATCCGGGTGTACGTGCAGCGTGTTGACGTTGCCGAAGCCCTGCACCGAGGTCGAGGTGTTGGGCTCGGCGGACGTCCAGCCGACCACCTGGCCGTCGACCTCGGCCACGAACGCGATCCAACCCTCGTGCGGCGGCGGTTCGGCCAGCATCTTGCGGGTCGACTCGACCCCGCGTACCAGGTACGGGTGGACGATCGTCCGCAGCGCCACCACGGCTGCGGCGTCGTCCGGCCGGGCTTCGCGGATGCGCATGTCAGGCCCCCGTCCGTACGGCGGCGACGGCCTCGACCTCGACGAGCTGGTCGGTGTAGCCGAGCACGGCCACACCGAGCAGGGTGCTGGGCGGATCGTGGTCGCCGAAGAAGTCCCGGACCACCTCCCAGACGGTCAGCAGGTCGGCCTGCCGCGACGATGCCACGTACACGGTGGTCTTGACGACGTCGGTGAGTCGCGCGCCGGCCGCGCCGAGCGCGGTCTCCAGGTTCGTCATCACCTGCCGGGCCTGTGCGGCATGGTCGCCCGACGCGACGGTACGGCCCTCGGCGTCGAGCGGGCACGCGCCGGCCGTGAACACCAGCCGAGCGGGCGGTTCGACGGTCGCCGCGTACGCGTACTCGGCGACGTCGGAGAGGGCGGGCACGTGCAGCAGCGCGACAGGATCCGGCATGCCGGCGAGGCTAACGACGATCGCCCGCCGCAGCGACGGATTAACCGCCCCCTGCACCTTGATGCCTGGTCACTACTTCAGGGAAATAGTGGCATCCCGGCGTCGTGAGGCCACTATTTCCCGGAAGTTGCGCGGATCTTGAAGGCAAGGCAGGGCAGGAGCGCGGGAGCGGTCAGGCCGAGGCGCGGATGATCAGCTCGGTGTCGAGCATGATCGCCGGTTCGATCGCCTCGCCGGCCGCCAGCCTCAGCAGTTGGCGGGTCATGCGTCGGCCGAGTTCGACGATCGGCTGGCGGACGGTGGTCAGCGGCGGCTCGGTGTACGCGGCGGTCTCGATGTCGTCGAAGCCGACCACCGCCACGTCCTCGGGCACCCGCCGACCGGCCGCACGCAGCGTTCGCAGGGCGGCGTGCGCCATCAGGTCGGAGGCGGCGAACACCCCGTCCAGGTCGGGGTGGTCGTTGAGGAGCTGGTGCATCGCCGCCGCGCCGGACTCCCGGGTGAAGTCGCCGACGGCGACCATCTCGGGTAGCCCGGCGGCGGCGACCGCGTCCCGGTAGCCGTTCAGCCGCTCGATGCCGGCGACCATGTCCTGCGGGCCGGCGATGGTGGCGATCCGCCGCCGACCGCTGTCGATCATGTGTCGGACGGCGGCGGTGACGCCGCCGACGTGGTCGACGTCCACGTACGGCACGGGTACGTCGCCGAGCGGCCGGCCGCTGACCACCACCGGGATGCCGAGGCGGGCCAGCGTGCCGGGCAGCGGGTCGGCGCCGTGCAGCGAGGCGAAGAGCACCCCGTCGACGTGGCGGCCGGTCGTGTACCGCTCGACCCGCTGGTGCCCGGCCGGTGAGCCGGCCAGCATCAGCACCAACTGCTTGTCGGCGGCCTCCAACTCCTGACTGACGCCCCGGATGATGCCGGGGAAGACCTGGTCGTCGGAGAAGACCCGGGTGGCCGCCTCCGGCATGACCAGGGCGATCGAGTCGGTGCGCTGGGTGACGAGGCTGCGGGCGGCGAGGTTGGGCACGTACCCCAACTCGGCGACCGCCCGCTTGACGGCCTCCCGGATCGGCTCGGCGACGGTGGTGGAGCCGTTGACCACCCGGGACACGGTGGCCCTGGACACCCCGGCCCGTGCCGCCACCGCCTCCAACGTCGGCCGGTGCGCCGTCGTCATCGTGACTGTCCCCCGCTCGTCACAGCCCGTTCCGGGAGATCACCTCCTGGTACCACCGGGCGCTGGCCTTCGGTGTGCGCCGCTGGGTCAGGTAGTCGACGTGCACGATCCCGAACCGCTTGCGGTAACCCTCCGCCCACTCGAAGTTGTCCAACAATGACCATACGAGATACCCGCGCAGATCAACGCCCCGGGAGATCGCCTCGTGGGCGGCCCGCAGGTGCCCGTCGAGGTAGGCGATCCGGTCGTTGTCGATCACCTGCCCCAGCCCTTCGGGCGACTCGGTGCCCGCCTTGTCGGGGAACGCCGCGCCGTTCTCGGTGATCAGCAGTGGCACGCCGGGATAGTCGGCGGCGATCCGTTCCAGCAGCCGCGTCAACCCGGCCGGCTCGATCATCCAGCCCATGTCGGTGAGGGGTCCGCTCGGCGGGAGGAAGTGCACGGCGCCCTCGGTGCCCGGGTACGCGCCGTTGCCGTCGCCGTCGGGCCGCCCCGCCACGTAGGTGGGCGCGTAGTAGTTGAGCCCGAGCAGGTCGATCGGGGCGGCGATCACCTTCTCGTCGCCGTCGTGGATGAACGTCGGCTCGACGATGCGCGCCACGTGCTCGCGTACGTCGTCGGGGTAGCCGCCGGTCAGCAGCGGGTCCAGGAAGATCCGGTTGTGCAGGCCGTCGACCAGGCGGACGGCGGCGGCGTCGGCCGCGCTCTGCGGGTCGGCCGGTCGTACATCTGCCGGGTTGATGGTGATGCCGACGCTGCGCGCGCCGGCCGCGCGCAGCGCCCGCGCGGCCAGGCCGTGTGCCAACAGCAGATGGTGTACGGCGGTGAAGGCGGCCGCCCCGTCCTGTGCACCCGGGGCGTGCACCCCGTTGCCGTACCCGAGGTAGGCCGAGCACCACGGCTCGTTGAGGGTGGTCCAGGTGTCGATCCGGTCGCCGAGGCGGGCGTGGACGGCGGTGGCGTACGTGGCGAAGTGTTCGGCGGTCTCCCGGTTGGTCCAGCCGCCCCGGTCCTCGAGGCTCTGCGGCAGGTCCCAGTGGTAGAGGGTGACGATCGGGTCGATGCCCCGGGCGAGCAGGGTGTCGGTGAGGCGGTCGTAGAAGTCGAGCCCGCGCGGGTTGACCGGACCGCTGCCGTCCGGCTGGACCCGGGGCCAGGCGACCGAGAACCGGTACGCCGCCAGGCCCAGCTCGGCCATCAGCGCCACGTCGTCGGCGTACCGGTGGTAGTGGTCGCAGGCGACGTCGCCGGTGTGGCCCTGGTAGACCTTTCCGGGCGTACGACAGAAGGTGTCCCAGATGGACGGACCGCGACCGTCGTCGCGGGCCGCGCCCTCGATCTGGTACGCGGCGGTGGCCGCTCCCCAGAGGAAGTGTTCGGGAAATCGGATCTCGTTCACGCCTTGACCGCACCTTCCATGATCCCGCCGATGATCTGGCGACCGAACAGCACGAAGACCAGCAACAGGGGCAGCGTCGCGATGGCCGTGCCGGTGAACACCTGTGACATGTCCTGGTAGTACCCGTCGGACAGCGCCCGCAGGGAGAGCTGAACGGTCGGATTGGCCGGGTCGTTCAACACAGCGTACGGCCACAGGAAGTCGTTCCAGGTGGTCATGAACGTGAGCAGACCGAGCACGGCGGCGGCCGGGCGCAGCGCCGGCAGCACCACGTGCCACCAGATCCGCGCGGTGCCGCAGCCGTCCATCCGGGCGGCCTCGATCAGCTCGTCGCTGATGGCCTGGCCGGCGTACTGCCGCATCATGAACACCCCGAACCCGGTGACCAGCACCGGGACGATCACCGCGGGCAGCCGGTCGTTCCACTGCAACTTCGTCATGAGCAGGTAGAGCGGGATCACCCCGAGCTGGGTCGGCACCATCATGGTCGCGATGATCACCAACAGCAGCGCGTTGCGGCCCCGGAAGCGCAGCTTCGCGAAGGCGAACCCCGCCAGGCTGGAGAAGAAGACCACCGAGACGGTGACGGTGGTCGCCACGATCACCGAGTTGATCAGGCCGGTCAGGAAGTACGCGTCGGTGTTGTCGAACAGCCGGGCGATGTTCGCGCCCAGGTTGTTGCCCGGCGTGATCGGCGGCGGCAGTTGGCCCATCGCGTCGCTGGTACGACTGGCCACGACGAACATCCACCAGATCGGGAAGATCGACAGGACGGCGGCGCCGACCAGGGCGAAGTAGGTGAGCGGGCTGGCCCGCCAGAGCCGACTCATCGGGTTTCCTTCCCGCCGAGGCGGCGCAGGACCAGCACGTTGACGGCCGCGACGAGTGCGATCAGCGCGAAGAGCAGCCACGCCACCGCCGAGCCGTAGCCGAAGTTGTAGTGCGGCGCGAAGGCGTTCTCGAACATGTACATGGTCAGGGTCTGCGACTCGCGCAGCGGTCCGCCGCGGATCGGGTTGGTGCCGGAGTGGAACATCCGGGGCTCGGTGAAGAGCTGAAGGCCGCCGATGGTGGCGATGATGGTGCAGAAGATGATCGTCGGTTTGAGCAGCGGCACGGTGACCGACCAGAACTGTCGGGCCCGGCTCGCGCCGTCGATCGCCGCCGCCTCGTAGAGGTCCCGGGGGATGGCCTGCATCGCGGCCAGGAGGATCAACGCGTTGTAGCCGGTCCACCGCCAGTCGACCATCGCGGAGATCGCGACCCAGGAGGCGATCCGGTTGGACTTCCACTCGATCGCGTCCAGCCCGATGAGGTCGAGCAGCCAGTTGACCATGCCGAACTCGCGGCCGAAGAGCACCCCGAAGACGATCGCCACGGCGGCCGTGGAGGTCACGTTGGGGACGAGCACCGCCATCCGCCAGCCCGTACGCCCCCGCAGGCCTCGGTTCAGCAGGTTGGCCAACCAGAGCGCGGCGAGCAACTGTGGCACGGTCGAGATGACGAAGATGCCGAGCGTGTTGACCAGCGCGTGCCAGAAGTCCACGTCGGCGAGGAGCCGGGTGTAGTTCTCCGCGCCCACGAACGGATGGTCGGTGCCGAGCAGGTCCCAGTCGTGCAGCGAGACCCAGAAGGTGTACGCCAGCGGGTAGACCCCGAACACCGCGAAGAGCAGGAAGAACGGGGCGATGTAGAGGTACGGCGAGTAGCGGGTGTCGAGGTGGCTGAGCCGACCCGACAATCGGCGGTGGGGTCCGGCCGACGGTGCGACCGGTGGGCGGGCGTCGAGCTGAACGGTCATGCCCGGTGACTCCTTTCCGTCGTGCGGGCGGGAACCGGGGTCCGGCGCCCGCCCGCACGCTGGCTCGGGCTACTTGGCGGCGGCCTTCTTGGCGTTGGTCACCGCGTCCGTCCAGCCCTGCGCGGGGCTGCGCTGGCCCAGCTCCACGGTGCGTACGGCGTTCTCCACCTCGGTACGCACGGCCTGGTTCTTGGGGCCCATGTAGACCGGCTTCAGGCTCTTCGCGCCGGTGCCGAAGATGGACCCGACGGGCGCACCGGAGAAGTACGCGTTCGTCGACTGGGCGATCGCCGGGTCGTCGAGCGCCTGCGGCGACGACGGCAGCGGCCCCTTGGCCTTGAACGCGCCGATCTGGCCCTTGGCGCTGGTCAGGAACTTGGCCAGCTCGATGGCCTCGGCCTGGTGCTTGCTCTGCTTCGGTACGGCGAGGTGCGACCCACCCCAGTTGCCGCCGTTGCCGGGCACCCGGGCGATGTCCCACTTGCCCTTGGCGGCCGGGCCGGCGTTGCCCTCGATGACCCCGGTCATCCACGCGGGGCAGGCGATGGTGGCGAACTTCGTCTGCTTGAAGGCGGACACCCACTCCTCGGACCACGAGCCGTACTTACCGGAGAGGCCCGAGTCGATGATGTCCATCGTGGTGTCCCAGGCCTGTCGTACGGCCGGGTTGCTGTCGACCACGACGTTGCCGCTGGTGTCGTAGTAGCTGTAGCCGGTGCTGTTGCCGGCGGTCTGCAACAGGATCGTGTTGAAGGTGTTGGTGGCCGCGTCGAGGAAGGACGCCCCGGTCTTGGCGGCGACGAACTTCTCCCCGGTGGCGATGTAGTCCTGCCAGGTGGGCCAGAGCTTCGACACCTCGTCCCGCTCGGTGGGCAGGCCGGCCTTTTCGAAGAGGTCCTTGCGGTAGCACATGGCGATGCCGCCGACGTCGGTGCCGAGGCCGATGAGCTGCTTGCCGTCGGCGGTCAGGCCGGCGTTCCACTTCCACTCCAGGAAGTTGCCCTTGAGGTCGGCGGCGCCGTGGTCCAGCAGGTTGACGAAGTTGTTCGGATTCGCCTTGTACTCGACGAGCAGACCCTCCTCGATGGCCACGATGTCGCCGGCCCCCCGGCCGGCGGCGAGCCACTGGGTCAGCTTCGGTGAGTACTCGTCGAGGTTGCTGCCGGTGCCCCGCTCGACGATCTTCACGTCGGAGTGCGCGGCCATGTACTCCTGGTAGAGCTGGTCGTAGCCGAACTGGCCGAAGACGTCGACGGTCAGCGTGATCGGCCCGTCCGCCTCGGCGTCGTCACCGCCGCCGCAGCCGGCGGTGACGAGCAGGGCGGCTGTTGCGGCGAGGGCCACCGCGGCGAGGCGGCGGCGCGGAAGGACAGCCATCGTATGGACCTCTCTCAGGGTGATGAGGTGGTGGTAGAAGACCAAGAGAGCGCTCTCACGTCAGGGTGGTGGGTCGCTCGCACCCTGTCAAGAGAGCGCTCTCACGAATTCGGGCGGCAGGCGAACGAGGGCGTCACCCCACCAGGGGTGACGCCCTCGTCACGCGCGGCTGTCGCTGGGATCAGCCGGTACGCAGACCCTCCAGCAGCGCGCGGTCGCCCGTCACGTCGAGCGTCTCGAAGCTGACCCGGCCCCAGAGCGCCAGCAGCAGGTCGCTCGCGGTGCCGCTGACCTGCGCGCGGGCGTGGTGGTCGTCGTGGTCGAAGATGGTCGCCGTGTCGAGCAGCGCCACCCCCTCGCCGCGCAGCCGCAGATACCACTCCTGATCCGCGTCGGTCGCCGCGAGCTGGACCACCCCGCGCCAGTCGCCCTTCACCTGCCGCCGGCCGGCCGGCAACCAGGTGTCCAGCACCTCGCTCACCCCGTCGGCGGCCAGCTTCGCCTCGACCGGCTCACCGGCCGCGATGGCGAGCTGGGCGTCCCAGCGGTGCACCGCCGTCTCGTGCGCCATCCGGCGGGGCCAGAAACCGGCCTTCTTCGGCTGCGGGGCCCAGTTCCAGGCCGGCGCCTCCGGGTCGAGCCCGTCGAACAGGGTCATCAACTGGTCGTACCCGTGCTGCCAGAGCTGGAGGGCGCTCACGCCGGACGGCACTTCGGACGCGTCCCGGCGGGGCGGCGCCTCGGTGCTGCCCGACCCGGCGAACGAATAAACCCAGTGGTAGAGGCCCGCAAGGTGCAGAGTGAGATCATTGACCGTCCAGCCGGGACAGGACAGCACGGGTGTCTCCGGCGGTGCCTCGGCAACCGCCGCGGCGAACGCCGGACCCTCGGCCCGGAGTGCCCCAATCCAGAAATCCTTGCTGCCCTGCACTCTGCTCATCGCCATCCTCCCGGGGGTGCCGGGCCACCAGTAGGTGCCACGGCTGCCCATCAGCCTAAGGTGAAAGACGTGTCAGACGCCTACGCCCAGCCGACAACCGAAGCCGATCGTGCCATTCCGGGTCCACTGGCCGGCTACACCACGCTACGGATGGGCGGGCCCGCCGGGCGGATCGTGGCCGCGACCAGTGCCGACGAGATCATCCAGGCGGTCCAGGCCACGGACGAGCCGATCCTCGTCCTGGCCGGCGGCAGCAACGTGGTGATCGGCGACGATGGCTTCCCCGGGACGGTCGTGCTGGTGCGCTCGGGCGGCCTGCGGGTACTCGCCGAGGACGCCGAGTCCGTCACCGTCCGTGTCGAGGCCGGCGAGCCGTGGGACGACCTGGTGGCCGCCACTGTCCGTAACGGCTGGGCCGGCCTGGAGTGCCTCTCCGGCATTCCCGGCTCGACCGGCGCGACCCCGATCCAGAACGTCGGCGCGTACGGCCAGGAGGTCGCCGAGACGATTACCGCCGTCGAGGTGTACGACCGCCTCGACGGCACCCGCCAGCTCGTTCCCGCCGCCGAGTGCGGTTTTGCCTACCGGGGCAGCATCTTCAAGTACCAGGACCGCTGGATCGTGCTCTCGGTCGACTTCCGGCTCGCCCGCTCGCCGCTGTCCGGTCCGGTGCGCTACGCCGAACTGGCCCGGGCGCTCGGCGTCGAGGTCGGCGACCAGGTGCCGCTGGCCGAGGCTCGGGCGGCGGTGCTGCGCCTACGCGCCGGCAAGGGCATGGTGCTCGAAGCCACCGATCCCGACACCCGCTCGGTCGGCTCCTTCTTCACCAACCCGGTCCTGGACCGGGCGACGTACGAACAACTCCTGGAACGCTCCGCCGAGGTGGGCGACCCGCCCTCCTGGCCCGGGGCGGACGGGCTGGTCAAGGTGAGCGCGGCCTGGCTGATCGACAAGGCGGGCTTCACCAAGGGCCACCCCGGTCCCGGCGGCGTCGCCATCTCCAGCAAGCACACCCTCGCCCTGACCAACCGCAGCGGTACCGCCAGCACCGGCGACCTGCTGACGCTGGCCAACACCATCCGCGACGAGGTCCACGCCCGCTTCGGCGTGACCCTGCACCCCGAACCAGTCCTCGTTAACTGCGCCCTCTAACCCTCCGGGGGCCAGGGGAGGGTCAGCTCGCCCTGACGCCAGCGTTGCGGAGTGGACAGCACGGGCCAGCCCTCAGCCTTGAGCTGGGACACCGCGCGCACCCAGCGTTGGCGGGGGCCGAACGTGGCATAGGGAGCCGCACTCCGCCAGGCGTCCTCCAACGCCTGGATCAGATCGTGGATCGCCTCGCCCGGAACGTTGCGGTGGATCAGCGCCTTGGGTAGCCGCTCGGCCAGCTCGGCGGGGCTGCCCAGCGTGGTGAGCTTCGCGGCCAGGGTCAACGTCCGAGGGCCGTCCGCGTCGAGGAGCAGCCAGCTCGCCAGCCGGCCCAGCTCGTCACAGGTGCCCTCCACGAGCACCCCACCCGGGGCGAGCGCGGCGGTCATCGTGCGCCAGGCGTCCTGCACGTCACTCTCGTCGTACTGTCGCAGGACGTTGAACGCGCGGACCAGCACCGGCCGGAGCCCGGCCAGCTCGAAGCCACCCCGGGCGAAGGTCAGGCCCGGCGGGTCGGCGGCCGGCGTCGCGGCGGCCACCCGCGCCTGGTCGATCTCCAGCCCGACCAGGCGTACGTCCCGACGGACCCCCGCCGCCAGCCGCGCCCGCAGCTCCACGGCGGTGACCGGCGTCGCGCCGTAGCCCAGGTCCACCACCAGCGGATCGGTCGCATCCCGCAGCCGGTCGGCGCAGGTCGCCACGATCCAGTTGTCCACCCGGCGGAGCCGGTTCGGGTTGGTGGTGCCCCGGGTGACCACCCCGAGGGGCCGGCGTCGTGGAGCCCCGCTCATGCGTCCGGTCCCGGGGTCAGGAGACCCGGTGCACCTTGTGCTGTGCGGCCTGCGCACGAGGCCGGACCACCAGCCGGTCGACGTTCACGTGCTCGGGGCGGGTGGCGCACCAGGCGATGCAGTCGGCCACGTCCTCGGCGACCAGCGGCCCGGGGACCCCGGCGTAGACGGCGGCGGCCCGCTCGGCGTCCCCGCCGAAGCGGACCAGCCCGAACTCCTCGGTCTGCACCATCCCCGGGTCGATCTCGATGACCCGCAGCGGCCGGCCGCACAGCTCCAGCCGGAGCGTGCCGGCGATGGCCGTCTGCGCGTGCTTCGCCGCCGTGTAGCCGCCGCCACCCTCGTACACGGTCAGCCCGGCCGTGGAGGAGACCACCACGATGGTCCCCGAGCCGGACGCCTCCAGCGCCGGCAGCAGCGCCTGGGTCACCCGCAGCGTGCCGAGCACGTTCACGTCGTACATCCACTGCCAGTCGTCGAGCGAGCCGGACTCCACCGGGTCCAGGCCGCGTGCGCCGCCGGCGTTGTTGACCAGCAGGGTGACCGGCCCGGACGCCTGGGCGGCGGCCTCGGCGAGCCCGGCCACCGACTCGTCCGAGGTGACGTCGCAGGTCACCGCGGTTGCCTGCCCGCCAGCGGCGGTGATCTCGGCGACGAGATCGGTGAGACGGTCGGCGCGGCGGGCGGCGGCGAGTACGTGGAAGCCCTCGGCGGCGAGCCGGCGGGCGGTGGCCGCGCCGATCCCGCTGGACGCTCCGGTGACGATGGCGACAGAGGTCATCGGGTCATTGTCACCCGCGCCGCACCGCCGATCCCGACCGGGCGTCGGGCTGTGTCGGCGGCCGTTCGTGATGAGGTCCGTCACGCCGGGCGGCCGCGCCGACGCATTTCCGTTGCCCGATGGGGAAGATGACATCCGGCGTACAGGTTGACCGAGAAGCGCCGGTCGTGCGTGACGGCATTAACCGTGACAGAAGGAGCGGACGTGGCGGAACTGCACACCGGTGTCGGTCGTCAGCGAGGTGCGCGACCGTGGCCGCGACCCCGGCGCATCGCCACCCTCTCCGTCCACACATCCCCCCTGCACCAGCCCGGAACGGGCGATGCCGGGGGGATGAACGTGTACATCCTGGAAGTCGCCCGGCGGCTCGCCGAGGCCGACGTCGAGGTGGAAATCTTCACCCGGGCCACCTCGGGCGACCTTCCGCCGGTGGTCGAGATGGCCCCCGGCGTGCAGGTGCGGCACATCATGTCCGGCCCGCTCGAGGGGCTGACCAAGGAGGAGCTGCCCGGCCAGCTCTGCGCCTTCACGGCCGGGGTGCTGCGTGCCGAGGCGTCCCGCCCGCCCGGACACTACGACCTCATCCACTCCCACTACTGGCTCTCCGGCCAGGTCGGCTGGCTGGCCAAGGAACGCTGGGGCGTGCCGCTCGTGCACACCGCGCACACCCTCGCGAAGGTCAAGAACGCCCAGCTCGCGGCCGACGACCGGCCCGAACCGAAGGCCCGGGTGATCGGCGAGGAGCAGGTGGTCGCCGAGGCGGACCAACTGGTCGCCAACACCCGCGTGGAGGCCCGCGACCTGGTCGAGCGGTACGACGCCGACCCCGCCCACGTCACGGTCGTGCAGCCGGGCGTCGACCTGGCCCGGTTCCGCCCCGCACCGGGCGACCGCCACCTGGCCGCCCGTGCCGCCCGCCGCCGGCTGGGGCTGCCGGTCGACGGGTACGTGGTGGCCTTCGTCGGTCGGATCCAACCACTCAAAGCGCCGGACGTGCTGATCCGCGCCGTCGCCGCGTTGCGCGAGCGTGACCCCGCCCTGGCCGACGAGGTGACCGTGGTGATCTGCGGCGGGCCCAGCGGCAGCGGCCTGGACCGGCCGACCGCCCTGATCGAGCTGGCCGCCACGCTCGGCGTCACCGACCGGGTCGTGTTCCTGCCGCCGCGCACCGGCGACGACCTGCCGGCTCTGTACCGGGCCGCCGATCTGGTCGCGGTGCCGTCGCACAACGAATCCTTCGGGCTCGTCGCCCTGGAGGCCCAGGCCTGCGGTACGCCGGTGCTGGCCGCTGCCGTCGGCGGCCTGGTGACCGCCGTGCGGGACCACGTCAGCGGGGTGCTGATCGACGGGCACGACCCGGTGGACTGGGCTCGCGCGCTGAGTCGCCTGCTGCCGGACAGCGCCCTGCGGGCCACGCTGTCCCGGGGCGCGGCGCAGCACGCGCAGCACTTCTCCTGGGACCGTACGGTGTCGGGGCTGCTCGACGTGTACGGCGAGGCGATCGCCGCCCGCCGGGCCCGGCTCGCCGCCGACCTGGCCTGCGACCCGGCGCTCTCCTGCTCCTGGTGACCACGGGCGCTCGCCACCCGGGTGCGTGCGCCGGGTCGGTCGTAGAGTGGGCCCGGTGAGCCCGAAAAGCGACCTCGCGACCCTCATCGAGTCGGTCTGCGCCGACCGTGACCTGGCCTGGGAGTCGACCGGTCCCGGCGCGTACGCGGTGACCCTGCCGGGCACCCACAAGCTCAAGACGGTCTGCAACCTGATCGTCGGCGAGCACGCGCTACGGATCGAGGCCTTCGTGATGCGCCAGCCCGACGAGCGCCGCGAGGAGCTGTGGGCGTGGCTGTTGCAGCGCAACGCCCGGATGTACGGCGTCTCCTTCTCCATCGACGCGGCCGGCGACGTCTACCTGACCGGCCGGGTCAACCCGGCCGGCGTGGACGCCGACGAGCTCGACCGGCTGCTCGGCTCGGTGCTCACCTACTCCGACGAGTCCTTCGACACGATGCTGGAGATCGGCTTCGGCAGTTCGATCCGGCGCGAGTACGAGTGGCGCGTCAAGCGCGGCGAGTCGACCGCGAACCTGGCCGCCTTCGCCCACCTCTTCGAGCCCGCCAACCCCACCCAGCCCTGACCCCACCCTCCGATTTCCGCGATCTTGCACTTTCGGTGGTCGTTTTGGGCTGCCATGCCCCTTGTGCCGCCACCGAAAGTGCAAGATCGACGCGGTTGGGTTCTCTCCGGCGGGGTATGCCGCGGCGCGCGGTGCGGCACAGGGACCCCCGCGCGCCGAGGACGGAGTGTCGAGGAGCGGAGCGTCCCATGGCTCAGCGGAACAGCTCAGGTCGCGGCGGGACTGCGACCCGGACCAAACGGCAGGCCGGCAACCAGACTCCGGGCACGCCCGGGGTCTCCGAGTCGGCGATCTCGCAGATGCGGGTGGACGACATCCGCGGGCAACTGCGCAAGCGCGGGGTTTCCGGTATCTCCGCCATGCGCAAGCCCGACCTGGTGAAACAGTTGGTGCGCTCGATGCGTTCGGATGCCGGTGGCGCAGGTCGGCGCAGCACCGGGCCGGCCGGCCGGGCGTCCGGCAGCAGGGCGTCGGCGGGTCGGGCCGCCGCGACGAAGAAGTCGGCGGCGCGGGCGGTGCCGAGTCGCGCGAAGGCCGTGCCCGCGAACAAGAGCGCCCCGGCGAAGCGAGCCGCCGCGAAGAAGACGGCCGCTGCGAAGAGAGCTACCCCGGCGCGGAAGACGGCGGCGGCGAAGAAGACGACGACCGCACGGACGTCGACGGCGGCCCGTAAGTCGGCCACCGCGAAGAAGACGACGGCGGCGAAGTCGACGGCGGCGCGTCGGACCTCCGCGACCGCCCGTACCGCGCCGGCGCGCAAGGCGCCCGCGAAGAAGGCGCCGGCCCGACCGGCCGCCAAGCGTACGGCCCCCGCGAAGCGGGCCACGGCGAGCCGGTCGACGGGCATGGCGGCCGGTGGCATCCGGACCGGGCGGGGCAGCGGACGGTCGGTCCGCAGCTCGCAGGTGATCGCGTCGATCGCCGACCGGCCGGAGCGACCGGGTCGGAGTCTGATCACCGCGAATCACGAGGTGATCCAGCGCTGGGCGCGAGCGCGAGGCGCGAAGCCGGCGACCATCGCGGGTACCGAACGGGAGGGTCGGGCGGGCGTTCTGACCTTCAACATTCCCGGATACCGGGAAAGCAGCCGGATTCGCGAGATCACCTGGGATGAGTGGTTCCACACCTTCGATCTGCGCCGGCTCAATCTGATCTACCAGGAGCAGATGCGCGACGGTCGGCAGAGCAACTTCTTCCGCACCGAGTCACCCGATCGTGAGGACGGATGAGGTGTTTGCGGGAATGCTCGACGGGTACCCGGCTGTTGCCAGAGACCGAGGCCGGAGCTGGGGATACTCGTCAGTTGTGACCGGCGAGACATCCCATTCGGGTTGAATTCAGAATCCGGCCGAACTAGCTTTATTGCGCCGCACCACGCTTGGAAACGTTCGGGGGAGCGGCGGATCGATCAGATCCGCGCACCAGGCGAGGTGCGAGGGGACGGGTGGACCAACCGTTGGGGGACGGTGCCCACCTGTTTGGACCGGCGGCGCGAGCGGGCGATGCTTACGGGGGTGAGTGTTGCCCGCCGCCGCCGGCCCCACACCGGCGAGCGCCCACCAATGACCTTCGGGCCATGGTGGGCGCTTTGCCGTCGTACGGTCAGCTTGTCGGGACCCGGTCTGCCGGCTCCCGGTCGGCGGCCCGGCGCAGCGCGTCGACGTGCCGCTCGCGGGGCGGCCCGGCCAGCAGGTGGCCGATGGCGGCCAGGACGCCCAACCCGGCGACGATCAGCCAGTGCCGGTCGCCGAGGTACTGCAGGCTCACCCCGCCCAGCATGGGGGCGACGAAGGCCGCGGCGGGGAACGTCAGATAGAAGACCGACTGATACCGCGCGCGTAGGTCCGGCGGCGCGAGATCCGCGTTGATCTGGGCGTTGGGCGGGGCGGCGAGCATCGAGCCGACCGTCCAGACCACCGCCGCGCCCAGGTAGACGGCCAGGTGGTCGGCGACCGCGAGCACTCCGAAGCCGACCGCCAGCAGGGCGGTGGAGGCGGCCAGGACGACGGCCTTGCGGCGTCGGTCGATCAGGCGGGGCACGAACAGTTGCCCCAGCACGATCAGCGCGCCGCCGAGGGCCACGACCAGGCCGTACGCCGACGGTCCCAGGCCGTCCGCGCGCATCGCCAGCGGCATGATCGTCGAGGTCTGCAGGGTGAGGACGGCCAGCACGAAGGTGAGCCCGACGAAGACCAGGAAGATCCGGTCGCTGAGGACGGTGAGCAGTCCCGGCCGGCGGGGCCGGGCGGGAGTCGGGTGGCTGGCCTGGGCGACAGGAGTGGCCCGCCGCAGGGTCTCCGGAACCTTCCAGCCGATGACGGCGGCGGCGGTCAGCGTGGCGCCCGCGTCGACCAGGAACAGCGCGGTGAAGCTCGCCTCGGCCACCAGCCCGGCGAGCAGCGAGGCGACCGCCATCCCGAGGTTCAACGCCCAGAACTCCAGGTTGAACGCGCGCGAGCGCCGGTCGGCGGGCACCACGTCGACGATCGCCGCCACGAGCGCCGGGCCGGGCATGGAGTGGGCGACGCCGACCAGCGCGGCGAACGTCGCGATCAGCGGCAGCGGACGGCTGAAGGCCAGCGCCGCCATCAGGGTGGCGGTGACCAGGTGGGCGGCGAGCAGTGTCGATCGGCGCCCCCACCGGTCGGCCAGCACCCCACCGAACAGCACGCCGACCGCCCCACCGGCCCCGTACGCCCCGACGACGACGCCGGCCACCGCCGCGCTGGCGCCCCGGGCGTCGGTGAGATAGAGCGACAGGAAGAGCATGGCGAACGCGCCCGCCCGGTTGATCAGCAGCCCTGCCCAGAGGTACCAGAATGCGCCGGGGAGCCCGCCTGCGGTGTCCTGCCACCAGCGCCGCAGGGCGTGCATGCGACCTCCCGACAGTTCAGTTTCTTAACCGTTTCTCCTGAACGGTAGTCGGGGCTGCGCGCGGTGGTCGTACCGGACTCAGGCCGCGGCCTCGGCGGGCTGCGGCGAACGGGTGCCCACCGGCGCCGCGACCTCGGCGGCGTGCCGCAGCGCGGTGGCCCGCCGCTCGCGGGCCGGGCCGGACGCCAGGTGGACCACCGCCGTCAGCACGCCGATCGCGGCGCAGCCGAGCCACAGCGCCGCATTGCCGACGTGCTCACGCACCAGACCGCCCAGGATCGGCGCGCTCGCACCGGCGATCTGCCAGGAGAGGCCGAACACGCCCTGGTACCGACCGCGCAGTTCGGCCGGGGAGAGCTCGGCGATCAGCGTGGAGTTCGACGGCGAGTTCAGCATCTCGCCGACCGTCCAGATCAACACGGTCAGCCCGTAGAACCAGGCGCTACCCGCGAACGCGGTCAGCCCGAACCCGACGCCCATCACCACGGCGGCGACGGCGAGTATCTGCGAGCGGTTGCGCCCGCGGATCAGCCGGGGCACGAAGAGTTGGCCGACGACGATGAGGAGACCGTTGAGGGCGATCACCGAGCCGTACGTGGCCGGGCTCAGGCCGGAGTCGCCCATGGCGATCGGCAGCATCGAGATGTGCTGGAGGAACACCAGCGCGGCGAACAGGTTCAGCGTCACGAAGCCGAGAAAGACCCGGTCGGCGAGGATCGTGCGCAGGGCGCCGCGCGGGGCGGTGGTCGCGGCGACGGGAAATCCGCCGTGGCTCGTCTCCGGCACCCGGACGAAGATGATCAGCGCGGTGATCAGCATCGTGCCCGCGTCGACCACGAACAGCAGCAGGTAGTCGGCCTGCGCGGCGAGACCGGCGAGGATGGCGGCGCAGGCGAAGCCGAGGTTGATGGCCCAGTAGTTGAGCGAGAAGGCGCGCAGCCGGTCCTTCGCCGGTACCACGTCGATCATCATGGCCCCGAACGCCGGGCGGGCGGCCTCGGCGAACATGCCGAGCAGCAGGGCGCCCAGCGCGACCGCCCAGAGTTCCCGGGCCAGCCCGAGGGCGAGCATCATGGTCGCCGCGCCCACATGCGCGGTGAGCAGCGTCGGCCGGCGGCCCCACCGGTCCGCGAGGGCCCCGCCGGCGGTGGTGCCGACCGCGCCGCCGACGCCCCAGAGACCGAGCACCAGGCCAGCCTGAGACGGCGAGAAGCCACGTTCCTGGGTCAGGTAGATGGCGAGGAACACGAGGACGAACGAGCCGAGCCGGTTGATCAGGGTGCCGGACCACAGGTACCAGAAGGTCCTGGGTAGGCCCCCGGTGGTGTCCGTGAACCAGCTCCGCATCGTCCGCACGTGGTGCCCCCGCTTACAAGTAATGACCGATCTGACTGCCGTGCCTTACCAACCCTAGTGCCGGCCGGAATCGCAGGTCACCCGCTTTTTCACGTGGTGGTCGTCACGACGGGTGCCCGCGTGTCCGCAACCGGGTTGAGGCAGGATGATCCGCATGACTGCGAGCGAGGGGCCCACCGTCGGGACGCTGGTCCTGTTGCGGCACGGCGAGAGTGACTGGAACGCCAAGAACCTCTTCACCGGCTGGGTGGACGTCGACCTGACCGAGAAGGGCGAGGGCGAGGCACGGCGGGGCGGCGAGCTGCTGCGCGAGCACAGCCTGCTGCCGGACGTCGTGCACACCAGCGTTATGCGCCGGGCTATCCGCACCGCCGAGCTGGCGCTCAACGCCGCCGACCGGAACTGGATCGCCGTGCGCCGGTCCTGGCGGCTCAACGAGCGCCACTACGGCGCCCTACAGGGCAAGAACAAGAAGCAGACCCTTGACGAGTACGGCGAGGAGCAGTTCATGCTCTGGCGCCGGTCGTACGACACCCCGCCGCCGCCCATCGCGGACGACGACGAGTGGTCGCAGGTGGGTGACCCGCGGTACGCGCTGCTGCCGACCGAGCTGATGCCGCGTACCGAGTGCCTCAAGGACGTCGTCGAGCGGATGCTTCCGTACTGGTACGACTCGATCGTGCCCGACATCCTGGCCGGCCGTACGGTGCTGGTGGCCGCGCACGGCAACTCGCTGCGCGCCCTGGTGAAGCACCTCGACCAGATCTCCGACGAGGCGATCGCCAAGCTCAACATCCCGACCGGTATCCCGCTGCGCTACGACCTCGACCCGCAGCTGCGCCCGCTCACCCTGGGCGGCACCTACCTCGACCCGACGGCAGCGAAGGAAGCCGCCGCCGCGGTCGCCAACCAGGGCCGCTAAGTGCAAGGAAGGGCCCCTTGTTATGCAAAAAGCGATAACAAGGGGCCCTTCCTTGCACTTCAGCTGGCGGTGGTTGTGTTCTCGCCGGTGATCAGGTAGATCACGTGCTCGCCGGCGTTCACCGCGTGGTCGGCGAAGCGCTCGTAGAACCGGCCCAGCAGGGTGGCGTCGATCGCGGTCTCCACCCCGTACGGCCAGTCGTCGCCGAGCAGCACCGCGAACAGGCTCTTGTGCAGCTCGTCCATGGCGTCGTCGTCGCGGTCCAACTCGGCGGCGAGGTCGACGTCGGGCTTAGCCAGCACGGAACCGATCTTGGCGGCCATCCGGTCGGCGATGTCGGACATCTCGGTGAAGACCGTCCGCAGCTCGGCCGGAACAGCCGGGGAGGGGTGCCGGCGCAGCGCGGTCTTCGCCACGTGCTCGGCGAGGTCACCCATTCGCTCCAGATCGGCCGCCACGTGCAGCGCGGTGATCATTGCCCGGAGGTCGGAGGCGACCGGCGCCTGCCGGGCGAGCAGGTCACACACCCGCTCCTCGACGTGCCGGTAGAGGTCGTCGATCTCGGCGTCCCGCTCGATGACCGTCTCGGCGGCCTGCCGGTCGGCCGTGAGCAGGGCCCGGGTGGCCTGGCGCATGGCGGCGCGGATGCCCTCCGCCATGTCCACCAGCAGTTGGCTGACGATCTGAAGGTCGGCCCGGAACTCGTCGCGCATCATCACGTCCTGTGGTCGGTCGCCGCCGACGGGTGTCGGCGCAGGGGTTGAGCAGGTGCGACGCCAACGGTAGGGGGCGTTGACGGACCCCGGATGAACCAGGGTGAACGACGCCAGACGTGGGGGTGAACACTTTCGGAAGTGAGGGTGATTCGTCCCGTTCTGTGTGGTAGCCAGGTTAACAATGACCCTACGATCGCCGGGTGGAGTGGGCAGTGGCGGTCGTGGTGGCCGTGGCGTTGGCGGCCGGAGTGGTCGTCGGTGTCCTGCTGCCCCGGTTCCTGCCGGCGCGCGGCGGCTCCACGTCGACGGGTAGCGCGAGCTCCCGCTGGAGCACAGGGAGGCCCGCGATAGCCGACTCGCAGCAGGCCGGGCTCGGCCGTCGGACGATCGACTCGCTCCGCGCCGGTGTCGTGGTACTGGACGACGACGACGTCCCCGTCCTGATCAACCCGGCCGCCCGCGCCATGGGGCTCCTACGGACCGGCAGCACACCGGGTTCGATCGCCGCGCACCCGTTGATCCGTACCCTCGCGGGTCAGGTGCGGCGCACCGGCGTGCGGCGCGAGATCGAGCTGGATCTGCCCCGAGGCCGCGACAGCGCGGGGGAGAACCCGCTGGGCGTGCACCTGCGGGCCATGGGTCTCGGAAACGGCTTCATCGCCGTCGAGGCTGTCGACGTGACCGAGTCACACCGGCTGACCCGGGTCCGGCGGGACTTCGTGGCGAACGTCAGTCACGAGCTGAAGACCCCGATCGGGGCGCTGCAACTGCTCGCCGAGGCGCTGCTGGACGCCACCGAGCCGGCCGACGCCACGGCGCCGGACCTCTCCGAGGACCTGGTCGCCGCCCGCCGGTTCGCCGAACGGATCCAGCACGAGTCGACCCGGCTGGGCCGGCTGGTGCAGGAGCTGCTGGAGCTGACCCGGCTCCAGGGCGCCGAGCCGCAGCCGCCGCCGGAGCCGGTCGCGCTCGACTGGGTGATCGCCGAGGTGGTCGACCGCACCCGGACCACGGCTGCCGCCCGGGGGGTCGAGGTCACTGTCGACGGCGAGCGCGGTCTCACCGCGTACGGCAGCGACAGCCAGCTCGCCACGGCGGTGGCGAACCTGGTGGAGAACGCCATCAACTACTCGGGCGAGGACACCACGGTGCGGGTCACCCTCCGCGGTGACGGCGAACATGTCGAGGTCGCGGTCGCCGACCAGGGCATCGGCATCGCCCCGACGGACGTGGACCGGATCTTCGAGCGGTTCTACCGGGCCGACCAGGCCCGCTCACGTGCCACCGGTGGCACCGGGCTCGGCCTGGCCATCGTGAAACACATCGCGAGCAACCATGGCGGTCGGGTGGAGGTGTCGAGCACTCTTGGCGGTGGGTCGACGTTCACCCTCCGGTTGCCCGCCAGCCCACCGGACGATCTCCTGGCGACACTGCCGCCGGCTGGGATCGAGGCCGGTCCGGCCGAGCTACGGCAGGTCTGACAGCAATGGAAAGGAAATCCCCCTTGAGCCGCGTTCTGGTGGTCGAGGACGAGGAGTCGTTCTCCGACGCCCTGTCGTACATGCTCCGTAAGGAGGGCTTTGAGGTTTCGGTCGCCGCGACCGGAACCGACGCCCTCACCGAGTTCGACCGAACCGGCGCCGACATCGTGCTGCTCGACCTGATGTTGCCCGAGATGTCGGGGACCGAGGTGTGCCGGCAGCTTCGGCAGCGCTCGGCCGTGCCGATCATCATGGTCACCGCGCGGGACAGCGAGATCGACAAGGTGGTCGGCCTGGAGATCGGCGCCGACGACTACGTCACCAAGCCGTACTCCCCTCGGGAGTTGGTCGCCCGCATCCGGGCGGTGCTGCGGCGGCAGAGCCCGGAGGTCGCCGAGGCGGGCGCTCCGACGCTGGCCGCCGGCCCGGTGCGGATGGACATCGAGCGGCACGTCGTGACGGTCGAGGGCGGTGCCGTGCAGCTGCCGCTCAAGGAGTTCGAGTTGCTGGAACTGCTGCTCCGCAACGCGGGCCGGGTGTTGACCCGGGGCCAGCTCATCGACCGGGTGTGGGGCGCCGACTACGTCGGTGACACCAAGACGCTGGACGTGCACGTGAAGCGGCTGCGCTCCAAGATCGAGCCAGAGCCGTCGGCGCCGCGTTTCATCGTCACCGTGCGGGGTCTGGGCTACAAGTTCGAGCCGTGATCGGCCGATCCGAAGGGGGTCCGCGCCCGGCGTGGACCCCCTTCGGGCTGTCGGCGTCCGCTCAGCGGACGACCTTGACGTTGAAGATGGCGGTGTCGAGCCGGCCGTAGAGCCGCAGCCAGAGTGGCATCAGCATCTCGGTGCCCCGGGCCGTGGAGAGGTCACCGAGGTCGATGACGTCGGTGTGCCCGAAGCTGACGAGCAGGTCGGTGACGATGCGCTTCGCCTCCGCGTCGTCGCCGGAGACGAAGACGCTGTGGTCGCCGTCGGCGAGCTGGCGCGGACGCACCATCAGCTCCGCGGTGAGCGTGTTGAGCGACTTGACGACCTTGGCCTGCGGGAACTCCCGCTGGATCCGTTCGGCCAGGGAGTCGGTGTCATTGACCGTCAGAACGGGCGGGAAACCCGCGCTGAAGTCGAGCGGGTTGGCGATGTCGAGCAGGACCTTGCCGGCCAGGTTCGCCGCGCCGGCCGCGGTTAGTGCCGGCAGGGATCCGGTGCCACTGGTGGCGTTGACGACCAGTTCGGCGTCGGCCGCCGCCACGGCCATGGTCTCCAGGCCGACCTCGGGGTGCTCGGCGGCCCAGGCGGCGTAGGCGCCGGCCCGCGTGGCCGCGACGTCCCGGGTGCCGATGGTGACCTGGTGGCCCAGCTCCGCCGTGCGGGCCGCGATGGTCTGTCCCACCGAGCCGGTGCCGAGAACTGCGATGCGCATGTCGATCGATCCTCCACTCGGGCGCGGTGGCCTCGCGCCGACTGTCCGTAGGCTAACAGACAGGTCTGTCTACCGCTGTCCCTCATGGACGCTGGAATCGCGCCTGTCCCTCACTCCGTGTCGAGTTGCCCCGGATATGGGGATGCGGGGTCCGGGCTGCCGTGCGGCGCGGCGCCTATCCCTCGCCCCGTGACGAGTTGCCCTGAAGATGGGGCGGCGGGGGGTTGGGCTGCGGTGCGGCGGGGGAGGGGGCAGTTATCCCTCGTGCCGTGTCGAGCTGCCCGAAAAATGGGGCGGCGCGGGTTCGGCGCGGTAGGGCGCTTATCCCTTGTGCCGTGTCGAGCTGCCCCGGATATGGGGCGGCGGTCGAGCGCGCTGCGGCTGAAAAGGTTTCAGCCTCGACGGCTTGGCCTCGACGGCTTGGCCTCGACGGCTTGGCCTCGACGGCTCAGCCCCATATCTGGGGCAGCTCGACAGGAGTCGAGGACACCGTCAGCCCCGGCGGCGGACCGACGAGCGGCAGCAGACCGAGCAGCAGCAGACGGAGCTGTCTGTAGACCGAGCTGTCTGTAAAATCGTGCCCGTCACCAGCAACGATGAGGGAGTGCCGATGCCCGTGCACCGCATGCCGGCCGGCTCGGCCCGGGAGCGGATCCTGGACACCGCGTTCCGGCTGTTCTATGCGCACGGGCCACGCGGCGTCGGGGTCGACACGGTCATCGCCGAGTCGGGCGTGGCCAAGGCGACGCTCTACAAGCACTTCCCGCGCAAGGACGACCTCGTGCTGGCGTACCTGGACCGGGTCGACCAGGCGTGGTTCGGCGCGCTGCGGGCGGCGGCCCGCGAGGCCGGCGACGAGCCGCGCGACCAGCTCGTCGGGATGTTCGACGCCCTCGTCAGTGCCTGTCGTCGGGACGGCTACCACGGCTGCGCCTTCATCAACACGGCCGCCGAGTCACCCGCCGGCGGTCCGGTGCACGCCCGGACGGTGGAGCACAAGACGGTCGTCCGGGCCTGGGTGACCGAGCTGGCCCGCAAGGCCGGGGCGGCCGACTCGGAACTGCTCGCCCGGCAGCTCACCCTGCTGCTCGACGGTGGGCTCGCCGGCGGCGTGCTGGACGGCGATCCGGCGATCGCCGAGGCCGCGAAGCAGACCGCCCGCACACTCGTCGATGCCGCCCTCGACTGACTTCGTGCGCTCAGAACAGTTTGCGCAGGGCGGCGGCGATTTCGGAGACTTCCGTCAGGCGACTCTCCGCCACGCCGATGACGAGGTCGTACGCGACGTCCTGATCGGTCTCGTCGAGCTGGTCGATGCTGACGGTGCGGTTCTGCAACAGGAAGGCGACAGTCACGATCCAGCTAATCCGTTTGTTGCCGTCCACGAACGGGTGGTTGTTCGCCAGTGAGTGCAGCAGCGCTGCCGCTTTGGTCCAGAGATCGGGGTAGGCGTCTTCGCCGAAGACGCTCGTTCTCGGCCGAGCCACCGCCGACTCCACGAGGCCGGCGTCCCTGATCCCCACGCCGAGCTTGCGAGCGATGCCGGCCACATCGGCGAGCGTGGGGTATCGAACCTCTGCCATCACTCGGCCAGGCGCGCGAGCAGGGTGGCGTGTCGTTCGATGATCTCGTCGGCGAGGTCGCCGAACTCCTTGGCGTTCCGTCGCGCCAAGTAGTCGTCGATGGCGGTGACCACGACGGCGTGCATGGATCGGTCCTCCTCGTCCGCGACGAGACGGAGTCGCCGTTCGCGTTCGTCATCCAGCCGGAGGGTCATTGCCATCCGAATATGGTAGCAACAGTGCTACCAAGATCGGCTAGAGATCGTCGGCGGGGTGGGGGGCGACCAGGCCCTGTCGTACCCGGGCCGCGCACAGCTCGGCCAGCCGCTCGTACGCCGCCGCGCCGATCAGCGCGGTCAGCTCCGGGCCGTACGACAGGTACATCGGCTCGGCCCCGACGTGCGCGTCGGTCGACGAGGTGCACCACCAGTCGAGGTCGTGCCCACCGGCGCCCCAGCCCCGCCGGTCGAACTCGGACAGGGTGGAGACCAACACCTTGGTGTTGTCCGGACGCTTCACCCAGTCCTGGTCACGCCGGATGGGGAGCTGCCAGCAGACGTCCGGCTTGTATTCGAGCGGGTGCACCCCGTCGCGCAGCGCCTGGGCGTGCAGCGCGCAACCACCCCCGCCGACGAAGTCGGCGTCGTTGAGGAAGACGCACGGCCCGTCGGCGCCCTGGGTGGCGGTGCGGCGAGCGGGGTTCTTGCCGTCGATCGTGTCCTCGTCGGTCCAGTTCTTGAACCCGCGCTGGAAGTGCTGCCAGGTCGACGGGGTGAGCAGCTTGACGGCGCGGCGGACCCGCTTCTCGTCGTCCGGGTCGGTGAAGAACGCCCCGTGCGAGCAGCAGCCATCGGCGGCCCGGCCGGCGATGATGCCGTGGCAGCCCTGGCCGAAGATGCAGGTCCAGCGGGAGAGCAGCCAGGTCAGGTCGGCCCGGATCAGGTGGGTCTCGTCCGCCGGGTCGGCGAACTCGATCCACTCCCGGGGAAAGTCCAGCGGCACCTCACGGCTGCGCGGGTCCCCCGGGTCGTCCACCAGCACGCGGAGCTCCATCGTCACCCGGACCAGCGTACGCGTGGTGCCGTCCGCGGGCCGACGAGCCGCACGAACGTGTTGCACCTAGGGTCTTCACCATGCGACTGGGTGTCCTCGACGTCGGATCCAACACGGTGCACCTGCTGGTGGTCGACGCGCATCACGGCGCGCACCCCTGGCCGGCCCACTCGGAGAAGGTCGTCCTGCGTCTCGCCGAACAGATCGGTCCGGACGGGGCGTTGACCGAGGTGGGTGCGGACAGCCTGGTCAAGGCGGTCGGCATGGCCAGGGCGGCGGCGACCGGGCTGGAGGCCGACGACCTGATCGCGTTCGCCACCTCCGCGGTCCGCGACGCCACCAACGCGGCCGACGTGCTCGCCCGGGTCCGTGACGAGACCGGCGTACGCCTGGAGGTGCTCTCCGGCGCGGACGAGGCACGGATGACGTTCCTGGCGGTACGGCGCTGGTTCGGCTGGTCGGCGGGGCGTCTGCTGGTGCTCGACATCGGTGGCGGCTCCCTGGAGATCGCTGCCGGAATCGACGAGGACCCGGACGTGGCGGTCTCGCTGCCGCTGGGCGCCGGGCGTCTCACCCGCGAGCAACTGCGGGTCGACCCGGCCAGCACCACGCCGTCGTCCGCCGAGGCCGTCGCCAAGCTACGGGAGTACGTCGACAGCCGGCTGGACAAGGTGGTCGACCAGATGACCGAGGTGGGCTGGGACCGGGTGGCCGCCACCTCGAAGACGTTCCGCACCCTGGCGCGACTGGCCGGCGCGGCACCGTCCGGCGCCGGCCTCTGGGTGCACCGCAGGCTGACCCGTGCCGGCCTGCGGCAGATCATCGGCTTCATCCGGCACATGACGCCCGCGCAGTTGATGGAGTTGGAGGGCGTCGGCGCGGGCCGGGCCCACCAACTGTTGGCGGGCGCGGTGGTCGCCGAGGCGGTGATGCGCCGGCTCGACCTGGATGCCATGGACATCTGCCCGTGGGCCCTGCGCGAGGGGGTCATCCTCCGTCGGCTCGATCAACTCGAACCGATGTGACCGCCCCTGGGCCGCCGACGGGTTTGCCGATGCTCGTCCTGATGACCCCGTGACAGCCGGGCTAGGCTGGCAGGTGTGACGTCCCGAGTCCCCGTGCTCCTGTCCAGCTCGTCGGTCTTCCCCGAGCCGACCGCTGCGGCGTTTCAGCTGGCCGCGGCGCTCGGCTACGACGGCGTCGAGGTGATGGTGTGGACCGACGTCGTCAGCCAGGACGCGGGCGCGTTGCGCGGCCTGTCGGCGCACTACGGCGTTCCGGTGCTCTCGGTGCACGCGCCCTGTCTCCTGGTGACGCAGCGGGTGTGGAGCCCGGACCCGTGGCAGCGGTTGCGCAAGGCCGCCGAGCTGGCCGAGACGCTCGGTGCGCCGACGGTGGTGGTGCACCCGCCGTTCACCTGGCAGCGCGACTACGCGCGCGGGTTCGCCGAGGGGCTGGCCAGAGTCGAGGAGCGGTTCTCCGGGCTCCGCTTCGCCGTGGAGAACATGTACCCGGTGCGCATGGCGGGCCGGCAGTTCGTCCCGTACGTCCCCGGATGGGATCCCACCGACACCGGCTACCCGTCGTACACCCTGGATCTTTCCCACTGCGCGGCCTCGCACAGTGACCCCCTCGCGATGGCCGACCGGATGGGCGCGGGGCTCGCCCACGTGCACCTGGGCGACGGCACCGGCGAGGGCCGTGACGAGCACCTGGTGCCCGGACGCGGCACCCAGCCCTGCGGGGAGCTGCTCTCCTCGCTGGCCGGCCGGGGCTTCACCGGCGCGGTGGCCGTCGAGGTGGCGACCCGGGGCGCGAAGAGCCGCGCGGTGCGCGAGGCGGACCTGCGGACTTCGCTCGAGTTCGCCCGCGAGCACCTCACCGCGCCGTCACCGGTCGACGTCTGACCGGTGGCCCCGGTCAACTGACCGGGGTCAGCGACTCAGCGGTCGAGGTCGGCTGCGGGGCGACCGGCGCCTGCTCGCCGACCGCGGCCCGCTTGCGGGCCCGGTGCGCCGCCACATGCGAGCGGGTGGCGCAGCGCTCGGAGCAGAACCGCCGGCAGCAGTTGGACGACGTGTCCAGGTAGACGTTGCCGCACCGCTCGTCGGCGCAGACCCCGAAGCGGGCGCTGCCGTACTCGCAGAGCCACACCGAGAGCCCCCAGACCGCGCCGGCCAGGTATTCGGCGCTGACCGAGGCACCCCGGCTGGTCACGTGCATGTGCCAGTCACTGGAGTCGTGCCCGGAGATGCGCGGCTGGACCGGGAACGCCTCCAACAGCGCGTTCAGCTCGGTCACCGCCTGGGCGTCGCGCCCCGAGGTGCCGTACTCGAAGACATCGCGCAACCGCTTCTGAGCCCGTCGGAAGATGGCGACGTCCCGGTCGGCGACCTCGTCGCGCATCCAGGCGTTGTCGTCGGGGAACAGGGCCCGCAGGTCGTCGAGGTCGTCCAGGCGGGCGTTGACCAGGTCAACGCCGGTCCGGGCGTACGCGTCGAAGTTCACACCCCAACGGTAGACGACTCACGGGGCGCGTGGCGCGTCGATGTAGTGCGGTAGGAACCGCGCGTAGCCGTCGGTGATCAGACTCGCGCTCTCGCGGACTCCCAACCCGGCCGACTCGCCGTCGACGATCCAGCTACCCAACACCGTCCGGTTGCCGTCGAACTGCGGCAGCGCCCGAAACTCCTGGTAGCACCAGCCCTCGTCGCCGTAGATCCCCGGGTTAGTGATCTCCTCGGCGGCGGTGACGATGCGTACCGAGCCGCCCTCGCGGCCGAGCAGGGGCTTGGCCACGTACTCGGGCATGCCGCGCGGCGAGTCGAGGTACGCCGGAAGCAGGAACTCGTGACCCGGGTACAGCTCCCAGAGGATGGCGAGCAGCGCCTTGTTGGACAGCAGCAGCTTCCAGGCCGGCTCGATCCAGGTGGTCGGGGTGCCCGGGGCCAGCGCCGGCGGCCCGTACGGCTCGGCGAGCATCCACTCCCACGGGTAGAGCTTGAAGCAGGTGGTCACCGGGCGGTCGGCGGCGTCGACGAAGCGCCGGCCGTCCCAGCCGATCTCCTGAATGGGTTGCAGCGCGACGTCCAGGCCGGCCTGCCGGGCGGTCTCGGCGAGGTAGCCGGCGGTCATGTGGTCCTCGCCCGACTCCTCCTCGTTCGACCAGAGCACGTGCACCCGGGGGTCGTGCAGCCCGGCGCCGATCTTGGCCCAGGCGCCGACCAGCCGCTCGTGCAGGCTGTTCCACTGGTCCAGGTCCGGGCGGGTCTGCTCCAGCCAGTACCACTGGACGATGCTCGCCTCGACGAGCGCCGTCGGGGTGTCCGCGTTGTACTCCAGCATCTTCGGCGGCCAGGTGCCGTCGTACGCCAGGTCGAATCGCCCGTAAAGGGTGGGCGGCGCCTCGCGCAGGGACCGGGCCACCGCCTCCGCGGCCCACTCGGGGATGCCGAACTCGGCGTACCGGCGCTGGGCCACCACGTACTCAGCGGCGGCCACCGACATCCGGTGCAGCTCCTCGGTGGCCTCTTCCAGCCGCAGCACCTCGTCCAGGTCGAAGGCGTACGCGGCGGTCTCGTCCCAGTACGACATGATCCCGCCGTCGGGCAGTTCGGTGTCGACGTACACCAGGCCCTGGGCCCGGATGGTGGCGTCCCAGTCGGGCCGGGGCGTCACGGCCTCGCGCCGCACGTCAGCCGCCGCAGGAGGCGAGGTGGGTGCCGAACCCGCCGCGCTCGGGCAGGGCGGCGGTCGTCGGCTCGCCGCCGATCCGCCCCGCGATGGGGGCGGACACCCGCATCCCCAGCGCGACCGTGCCACCGCCACCGACCGGCCCGAGGGCGCAGTCGTCATCGTCGTCGTCGGAGGTCATGTTGCAGCCGGAGAGGGCGAGCGCGAGAGCGGTGAGCGCGCCGAGCTGCACGGAGGCCGACCGGAGCCGGCGGTGGGGGCTTTGGTTCACGGCATCGTTGTAGCCGATCGACGCCAGCGCCGCAGCCCCAGGCAAGGAAGGGCACCTTGTTAACGGAATCTGTTGTACAAGGGGCCCTTCCTTACACAAGCGCCGCAGGCGCAGCCGCCGCCGGGCGGGGCTCCTGGCAGGGGCGATACGCTCGGCTCATGCTCCGTTCCGTCATCCTCGCCGCCTCCCGGTCATCCCAGGTCGAGCGGCTCGTCGCGACCGCCCCGTACACCCGGGACGTCGTCCGCCGGTTCGTCGCCGGCGCCGCCACCGACGACGCGTTGCGCGCGACCCGCGGGCTCGTCGACGACGGGCTGGCCGTCACCCTCGACCACCTGGGCGAGGACACCGTCACCCCCGAGCAGGCCACGGCCACCCGGGACGAGTACCTGAAGCTGCTGTCGATGCTCTCCGGGGCCGGGCTCACGCCGGCCGCCGAGGTGAGCGTGAAGCTCTCCGCGCTGGGCCAGATGTTCGACGAACAGTTGGCGTACGACAACGTGCGGGCGATCTGCGCGGCCGCCGACAAGGCGGGCACCACGGTCACGCTGGACATGGAGGACCACACCACCACCGACTCGACGTTGGAGGTGCTGGCGAAGCTGCGCAAGGACTTCCCGTCGACGGGGGCGGTGCTCCAGGCGTACCTGCGGCGGACCGAGTCGGACTGCCGGGAGCTGTCCTCGGCCGGGTCGCGGGTGCGCCTGTGCAAGGGCGCCTACAAGGAGCCGGAGTCGGTGGCCTACCAGTCGGCCCGCGAGGTGGACAAGTCCTACGTCCGCTGCATGAACATCCTGATGTCCGGCGACGGGTACCCGATGCTGGCGACGCACGACCCGCGGATGATCTCGATCGGCGAGGACCGGGCGCGCTGGTTCGACCGGGGGCCGGAGCGCTTCGAGTTCCAGATGCTCTACGGCATCCGTCCCGAGGAGCAGGCCCGGCTGGCCGGCGAGGGCTACACGGTGCGCACGTACGTCCCGTACGGCGACGAGTGGTACGGCTACCTGATGCGTCGGCTCGCCGAGCGCCCGGCGAACCTGGTCTTCTTCGGCCGCGCCCTGATCTCCAAGAAGTAACCGTCGCTTGACGCGCCCGGCTAGCGGAGTTAGCTTTCAGGCTATGACAGCTAGCCGGGTATGTGTCGGTGCCTAGGGCCGGGCTCAACCAGCAGGCCGTGGTGCGCGAGGCCGCCCGGCTCGCCGACGAGGTCGGCTACGAACAGCTCACCCTCGCCGCGCTCGCCAGCCGACTCGGCGTCGCGCTGCCCAGCCTCTACAAGCACATCCGTGGGGCCGACGCGCTCAACCAGAAGCTCGCCGCGCTCGCCACCGCCGAGCTGGCGACCGAGCTGACCACTGCCGCCGCCGGCCGGGCCGGGGGGGACGCCCTGCGCGCGATGGCCGACGCCTACCGCGCGTACGCCCGCCGGCACCCCGGGCGCTACCCGACAACCCAGCGGGTGCCCGACCCGTCCGACCCGGAGCACGTCGAGGCCGGCGAACGCGCGGTGGGCGCCATCTTCGCGGTGCTGCGCGGCTACGGGCTCACCGGCGACGACGCGGTGGACGCGACCCGCGCCCTGCGCAGCGCCCTGCACGGCTTCATCGCCCTGGAGGCCGCCGGCGGCTTCGGTCTGCCCCGCGAGGTCGACCGGTCGTACCACCAGTTGGTCGCCGGGCTGGACACCGCGTTCCGCTCGTGGCCGGCTCGCGGGGCCTGACCCGACCGATCGGACCGGGTCGGCCTCGCCCGATTCGCCGAATGGTCGTACCCTTCGGCGGGTGACTGACGGGGTGCAGCAGCCAGCACCGCGGCGGCTCTGGCCGCTGTGGACCGTACTCGTCGTTGTCGTCCTGCTGCTGGGCTGCGGTCTTCCGGCGGTGCTGGTGGTCGGGGCCATCCGGGAGGCTGCCGGCCGGGCCACGCTCAGCCGGGCCGGGGTCACCGCCACCGACGACCCGGCCACCGCCGTCGCACGGGGGTTGTCCGACCGGATGACCGCGCAGCTCCGGCAGCAGTCCACGGCGTTGCTCGGCGGCGACCGCACCGCCTTCCTCTCCATCGCCGATCCGGCCGCGCACGCCGACCTGCGCCGCCGATTCGCCGCCCTGCGGGCCCTCAAGGTGACCGTTTGGCGGGCCGAGCCGAGTGGTCTGCCCACGCCGGTCGTCGGCAGGCCGGGGGAGTGGCGGCTACTGGTGCGCTTCCAGTACTGCTTCGTCGTGGCGGACTGCCGACCGAGTCCGGTGCTGATCGGCACCCGCTGGCGGGAGAACGGCGACACGCCCCGACTGGTCGCCGTCGAGGAGTCCAAGTCCGTCGAGACCGGCACCCGGCCGTGGGAGATCAGCGACCTGGTCGTGGCGGTCGGCGCGCGGACCATCGTCGCCACCACACCCGCGCTGCGCGGCAAGCTGCCCGCCCTGCTCACCCAGGCCGAGGCGGCGGCGAAGGTCGCCGACACGTACGTCGTGACGGGCTCGCCCCCGGACCGCTACCGGATCTTCTACGCCGGCCGCACCGAGTGGCAGCGCTGGTACGGCGGCGGGCGGCCACAGTGGACCGGCGGTTACGCGGTGACGGTCGGTGGCGGCCACCACGAGGTGGTGCTCAACGCCGACGGGCTGCCCGGCAGCGGCGCCGATGACCTGCTCCGGCACGAGCTGACCCACGCCGCGTCGCTGCCCGAGCGCGGATACCCGGGCAAGACGACGTGGTGGCTCGTCGAAGGGCTGGCCGAGTTCTCGGGTTCCGGCGGTCGGCCGGTCGACCGGTACGAAGGGCTCGCCGAGGTGCGCAAACTGGTCCAGGGCGGTTGGGACGGCCGGTTGGAGGGCGTCACGCCGACCGACGACGCGCCCGCCGACCGGGTCGGCGGCAGCTACGGCGTTGGTTACCTCGCCGTCCGCCACCTCGTCGACCGGTTCGGGCCGGAGCGGCTGTTGACGTTCTTCAAGGCCGTGGTGCACGACCGTGCGACGCTCGCGGCCGCCGCCGACGAGGCGTTCGGCGAGGACTGGTCGACGTTGCACGACGAGTGCGTGGCGTACGTCCGCGCCACCGCCGGCTAGCTGCTCGATCCACAGTGCGGCGGGGGCATCCGACCCACCGCTGTTGTTCACCAGTCGGTGGCGAGCGAGACCCGAGGAGCGAGGGAACCATTGGAGGCTCCCGGGTACATCCAGAGGATCCCGGTCGAGTTCGTCGTCCGGCGGACGTGGGTACGTCCGGGTGGGCGGCAACAGTGAACCAGCCTGGCCGCCTGCGCGGAACGACGTGTGTCACGCAGAGATGCCCCTTTGGAACTCACTGCGTTGGATTTGCCGGTCCGACCTCGGTCATTCGTTATCTTCCTGTGACCATTGGTGCGGAGTCGACGTGAAACATTGATCGCGCCACGGGGGTGCGCGACGTAACACCCTGCGTGTCTTTCCGGATCTCGCAGAGGTGAGGGTGCAATGGTCGGGCACGGGGGATTACGTTTGGTCACAGGGCCCAGACGTCTGGTGGCGCTTACTGCGGCGACGTCGCTGATGGCCAGCCTGCTGACCGGGACGCCAGCGGTCGCGAAGCCCGATGACGGCGGCCTGTCCAAGCTGCCGCCCATGTCGCCCGGGCGATCCGTGACCGGCGTCAAGCCGTTGCCCACGCACTTCGTTACCCCACCTGACCAGGCGAAGTCGACCCATCGACCGTCACGGACGGCATGGCCGAAGGCCGCGTCGGCCACGGTGGAGCTGGTCGGCTCGGCTTCGGCGACCCGCACCGCGGCACCGGGGAGCACCCGTGCCGCGGGCACCCCGATCTGGGTGGCGCCGGTCGCGAAGGGTGGTCGTTACGCCGGACCCCGGCAGATGCGGGTCCAGATCGCGGACCGGGCGACCACCGAGGCCGCCGGCGTGGACGGCGTATTGCTGTCGCTGACTCCGACGGACAGTGAACGCGCCAGCGGCTCCGTGCATGTCGGCGTCGACTATGCCGAGTTCACCGAGGCGTACGGCGGCAACTACGGGTCCCGTCTTCGGCTCGTGCAACTGCCGGCGTGTGCGCTCACCACTCCCTCGCTCGCCGCCTGCCGGACGCCGACCCGGGTGCCTTCCACGAACGATCAGGCGGCCAAGTCGGTGTCGGCCGAGGTGCCGCTGACGACTGTCGGCGGCGACAGTCGCTCGGCCGCCCCGGCGATGGTCCTCGCCGCCGTCGCCGGTGTTGGCGAGCAGGGCGGCACGGGCGGCAACTACGCGGCGACCGACCTGAAGCCGTCCGGCTCGTGGAGCGCGGGTGGCAGTACCGGCTCCTTCACCTACTCGTACCCGTTGACCGTGCCGCCGACCCGGTCGAAGCTCGTGCCGCAACTGGCTCTCTCCTACGACTCCGCAAGTGTCGACGGCCAGACCGTGGCCACCAACGCGCAGGCGTCGTGGGTCGGCGACGGTTGGACCACCCCGAAGTCGTACGTCGAGCAGACCTTCGTCTCCTGCTCGGACGACCCGGGTGGCAGCCCGTCGCCGGTCAAGACGAACGACCGGTGCTACGCCGGCCCGATCCTCACCATCGCGTTGAACGGATCGTCGAGTTCGCTCATCTGGGACTCCGCCAAGGACACCTGGAAGGTGCAGAACGACACCGGTGCCGTGGTCACCCGGGTAATGAACTCGGGCAACGGCAGCGGTACCGAGGACACCGACTACTGGCGGGTGACCGAACGGGACGGCACGGTCTACGAGTTCGGCCGCAACCGCCTGCCCGGGTGGACCACCAACAAGCCCGAGACCAAGTCGGTCGACTACGTCCCGGTCTACTCGGCGCACTCCGGCGACCCCTGTTACGACTCGGCAGGCTTCAGCTCGTCGGTCTGCACGATGGCGTACCGGTGGAACCTCGACTACGTCAAGGACGTCCACGGCAATGCGATGGCCTACTACTACAACCAGGCCACCAACTACTACGGGCGCAACGAGGGCGCCACGGACGTGATGTACATCCGGGACAGCAACCTGGCCCGGATCGACTACGGCTTCCGTGACAACGGCGCGTACGGCATCGTCCCCAACCAGGTGGTGTTCAACACCGACGACCGTTGCCTGTCGGGCACTTGCAAGCCGTTGAACGAGGCGAACAAGGCGAACTGGCCGGACGTCCCGTTCGACCTCGTCTGCAACTCCGGCACCGACTGCAAGGCGTGGAGCCCGTCCTTCTTCTCCACCGTGCGGTTGGCCTCGATCGAGACCCAGCAGTACGACACCAGCACCACTCCGTACAAGAAGGTCGATTCCTACGCCCTCGCGCACACGATGCCGGCGACAGGTGACGGCACCGCGCCGACGCTGTGGCTGACGTCGATCACCCGTACCGGGCGTGACACCACCTCCGGCGGCTCGACCAGCGCCATCACCCTGCCCTCGGTGTCGTTCACCGGCATTAAGCTCCCCAACCGCGTGGAGGTCAGGAGCGGCTACCCCTCGTTCTACCGGCAGCGCATCGCGACGATCACCACCGAGACCGGCTCGGTCGTCTCGCCCAGCTACGAGCTGCCCGAACCCTGCACGACGCCGGTTACGATCAGTCCCGCCACCAACACCAAGTCCTGCTACCCGGTCTACTGGACCCCGGAGGGGTTGCCGGACCAGATCCGCGACTGGTTCAACAAGTACGCCGTCACCCGGGTCACCTCGACCGACCCGACCGGCGGTGCGCCAGCCACCTCCACCAGTTACCAATACCTCGACGGCGCTGCCTGGCACTACGACGACAACGAGGTGGTCAAGGCCAAGTACCGCACCTACGGCCAGTTCCGTGGGTACGGCAAGGTCCGGGTACGCAACGGTGACGGCGTGAACGACCCCCGCACGTTGGCCGAGACCACCTACTACCGGGGCATGAGCAAGAACAACAGCACCGCGGTCGCCACCGTCACCGACAGCGCGGGAGGGGTCCACGAGGACGTCGACCAGCTCGCTGGTCGTGCTCTGGAGACCACCTCGTACCTGGGCGACGGCGGCCCGGTCGACAGCTCGACGGTCACCTCGTACTGGGTTTCGGACGCGACCGCGACCCGGAGCCGCACCGGACTCCCGGACCTGACCGCGACGTTCACCGCGCCGGTGCAGACGTGGCGGCGGCAGGCCGTCACCTCCGGCGCCAGCACCACCTGGCGGTACAGCCAGTCCGACATGTCGTACGACTCGTCGATCAGCTCGCCGACCTTCGGGCTGTTGCAACACTCGTACGACCACACTGTGCCGGCGAATCCCACCTACGACCGGTGTACGAGCACGACGTACGCCGCGGCCAACACCGGTCTCAACCTGGTCGGCCTGACCAGTCAGGTCGAGACGGTGTCGGTGGCCTGCGCCGGCTTCCGCGCCGGCTCGCCGGCCTCGGTGCCGGGCAGCACCAACACGCTGGCCGCCCCGACCACGGTCAGCCGGCCGGCGCAGGTCGTCTCGCACGTTCGGACCTACTACGACGACACGCAGTTCGCGGAGGCGTTTCCGCAGGCCGCCCCGACGCGGGGCAACGTCACCATGGTCCGCAAGGCGTCCGACTGGGTCTCCGGTGCGTACGTCTACCAGACCACCGACAAGGCCGAGTTCGACGCGTACGGGCGGGTGACCGGAAGCTGGGACGGTAACGGCAACAAGACCATCACCACCTACACCGACAACACGGCCGGTCTGACCACCGGCATGAAGTTGGAGAACGCGGAGGGTCACGCCACCTCCACGACCATCACCACGCTGCGCAATCTGCCCACGAGCAGCACCGACGCCAACGGGGTGGTCACCAGCACCCAGTACGACGCGCTCGGTCGGTTGACGGCGGTCTGGCTGGCGTCCCGGCCCACGAGCGCGCTGGCGAACGTGAAGCACAGCTACGCGGTGTCGAACACCGGGGTGACCGCCACGACGACCGAAACCCTCAACAAGAACAACTCGTACCGGACCTCGACCACCATCTACGACGCCCTCTACCGGGTGCGGCAGACCCAGTCGGACACGAACCCGGGTGGTCGGATGATCTCCGACTCGTTCTACGACAGTCGGGGTTGGGTGCGGGCGACCTACAACGGCTGGTGGGACGCCTCCACCGGGCCGAACACCACGCCGTCGTACACGGACTCGTTGGTCAAGAAGGCCCTGAACCAGACCTACAACACCTACGACGGGCTCGGCCGGGTCATCCTGGCCGAGAGCGCACGCGACGGCGTGGTGAAATCGTCGACCAGGACCGTGTACAACGGGGACCGCACGACGGTCATCCCGCCGACCGGCGGCACCGTCACCGCGACCGTCAACGACCCGATGGGCCGGCTGGAGAAGCAACTCCAGTACACGGCCGCGCCGGCGCTGGTGTCGCCGAGTAACTCCTTCACCGGCCTGTACCGCTTGACCGGCGGTACCACGGTAGACAGCAGCTACGGGTACGACGGCCACGGCAACCAGTCGACCCTGACCGACAGTGCCGGCAACGTGTGGACCACCACGTACAACCTGCTGGGTCGGGTGATCGGCAAGGACGACCCGGACGCCGGCACCAGCAGCATGCGCTATGACGGCGCCGGCAACGTCATCGAGTCGACGGACGGCCGTGGCAAGACCACCTCGGCCACCTTCGACAAGATCAACCGTCGCACGGCGAGCTTCGCCGCGCCGACGTCGGCGCAGTCGGCCAGCAACAAGCTGGCCGCCTGGGTGTACGACAACGACAACAACGCGGCGTCGATCACGAACGCGATCGGCAAGCTGACCACCGCGACCGCCTTCCGCAACGGCGCCGAGTACAGCACCCAGTGGATCAACTTCGACTCCTTCGGCAACTCGAAGGGCGAGACGATCACCATTCCCGCCGTCGAGGGGGCGCTCGGCAACACGTACGCGTTCGGGCACACCTACTCGGCAACGATTGGAATCCCCCTCACCGACACCTATCCGGCGCGCGGCAACCTGCCTGCCGAAACCGTTATCCGTAGCTACAGCGGAATCCTGGACCTGCCGACCGTCACCGCGGGGCTGGCCGGCTACAGCGCGTCCGCGGACTACGACGCCTGGGGTCGGATCACCCGCAACGTGGTCGGCCTCCCGCCGAGCGTGGCCTCCATCGTCAACATCTACGACGATCACAACGGGCGGCTGAATCAGCAACTGGTGACCAAGACGACGACCACGACCACGGACGTCGACAAGCAGAGCTACGAGTACGACACGTACGGCAACATCACGAAGACGGTCAACACCCGTTACGAGCCGACGACGGTCTCCGAGACGGAGTGCTACCGGTACGACGCACTGCGGCGGCTCACCAAGGCGTGGACGGCGACCGACGGTTGCGCCGTCGCGCCGACCGTCGGTAACCGGGCCATGGTCGGCAGCGGCATCGGCGCCACCAGCGCCTACTGGACCGAGTGGAGCGTCGACCCGCTCGGCAACCGGAGCAGCCAGACCCAGTACTCACTGACCGGGGGTAACGACACCACCACCGGCTACACCTACGACGGCAACGCCAAGGGCCAGCCGCACACGTTGACGAGCACCACCACCACCGGTGGGCTCACCGGCAGCACGTCGTACGGCTACGACGACGCGGGCAACATGACCACCCGCAAGGCCGGACAGGGCACCCAGACCCTGAACTGGGACGACGCGGGTGAGTTGGCGTCGGTGACCGGCGGCACGGACGGCAACAGCTCTTTCCTGTACGACGCCGACGGCAACCTGCTGATCCAGAAGGACCCGGGGGTCACCACCCTCTACCTGCCCGGTCAGCAGATCACCCTCAACACCAATACCCAGGCGCTCAGCGGCACCCGCTACTACCCGCTGCCGAGCGGCGCGATGGCCTACCGCACGGGTAGTGGCAACGCGTACGGGTTCACCATCCCCGACCACCAGGGCACGCCCAGCCTCTACCTGAACAACACGGCCCAGGTGCCGACCTGGCGGCAGTACACCCCGTACGGCGCGCCGCGCGGCTCCACCGTCACGGCACCGGACAACCGCGGCTTCCTCAACCAGCCACTCAACACGAACACCGGCCTGACCCAGGTCAGCGCCCGCAACTACGACCCGAGCATCGGTCGGTTCGTCTCGGTGGACCCGTTGCAGGACCTGACCGATCCGCAGCAGTGGAACGGCTACTCCTACGCCAACAACTCCCCGGTCACGATGAGCGACCCGGACGGTCTGATCCCCGCCGACTGCCGGGAGTACGACTGCCGCGGTTACGACCCGCGTCCGCTGAAGGAGGGCGACGGTCGGGGTGCCGGCGGCTGCCCGGGTGGCTGCGGCACTGAGGCGAACATCGCGTGGGGCGACGCGAACGGCAAGACGAGCACCAGGGACCGGAAGCGGGAGCATCCCCGAGTCCTCGGAAAAGTGATCGTGGTGCCCGAAACGGTGCCGCTGGAGGAGTTCGCCCGCCGGTGGAACGATCAGCGTGCCGAGTGGCTTTCGGCGTCGGCCTTCAGCAACGACCTACTCGAGGCGCAGGACGAGCGCGCGCTCGCCATGAACATCTGCCACGACATGGGACGGCCGGGCGGCTGCCAGGAGTGGATCGAGCAGCTCTACAGCCCGTACGTCGACATCTTGGCAGCGACCTTGCCAGCAGACGAGATGTTCCAGAGCGGTGCGATCGGCGCGGCCAACGCCGCAGCCCGTACGGGACTACAGGGTGGGCGTCCTGGTCGCGGCGGTGGCTGTAACTGCGGCTGCATGAGCTTCAGCGGTGAAACCGAAGTCCTGATGGCCGATGGCGCCACCAAGCGACTGGATGAGTTGGAGGCCGGAGACGAGGTGATGGCGGCGGACCCGGAGACCGGTGAGCAGGGTCCCCGAGTCATCACTCATGTCTGGGTCCACCAGGACGATCTCATCGAGCTCCAGCTGGTTGGCGCGGTGATCACCACGACCGAGGATCATCCGTTCTGGAACCAGACAGACCGGGAGTGGCAGCGGGCTGACGAGCTCGACGCGGGCGACCTCGTGTTGTCATCGGACGGCCGAACCCGATTGGCGGTGGGCCTCCGCCCCGACACTGTCCACGCCGCCCTCGCTTACAACCTAACCGTTGATGGCATCCACACGTACTATGTGCTCGCCGGCAAAACCCCGGTCCTCGTGCACAACACAGGACCATGCACTCCGGACCTGACTGCGCTGTCGCAAAGCGGGCAGCGGGCCGCTAAGGGTGGTAGGACGGCGGCAGGTCGGGCGTATCAAAAGCACATGGATCGTGGTGAATTGGATGCCGTTCCTGGTGCGCAGTTGGATGAGGCAGGCCAGAATCTCTTGGACGACATTCTGACAAACCCGGCGACGACAAGCTCTCCAGTCACTAGCGGAGGTTTTCGGGGCGGGACGAGGTACACAATGCCGGGGCCAACAGGCCAGCGAGGTTTTGGTGCTACCTTTGATCAGAATGGCGCATTCCAATACTTTGGGCGGTATTAATGGACAAGATCATCCTCCCGTGGGATCTTGCTGCTGGGCAGCCAAGAGCTTTCGATGTGCTCGCTGCAAAGGTGGTCGGCCAAAATGTTTCGGCCGTCGGCTATCAGCCTGTATCTGGTGGCGAGTGGCCGAATGGGCATCGTCACGACACTGTTCATGAGATTGACATGGCGCTCAAGTTCTCCCTGGAGGGGGGAGGGTCACTCGTGGTGCGCTGGGAAATGCAAGGGCTAAACGAAGGGCTGGGTGTTGGTCTCTTGACGGATTCTCTTGCCGGGGAGTTTGGCGGCGTCGACTTCCTCGACGTAAGCGCAACGCCGGAGTGGCGGCCGTTGCTTGGAGAGACAATCGCGAATATAGTGGGCGCTTTTCACGTTCCTAACGAAGGATGCCCGGAAGCGCTTTGGTCAATGCGCTTCGACTTTTCCCATGGCCGGTCGGCTGTCGTCGCGCTCGGCGAAATGAGTGGTGATGACCTCGGGTATCTGCCAGATGGCCTGGTGGCAATATTTGACGAAACGGAAGCCAGGGCATTCACAGTTGGATCTAGCGCTCAATCGGCGTGGGGTGAGTTTTAAGGAGGGGATTTCACAAAGTCTGGTCCTCCATCTGACGCCATTTCCAAGATCAAGTGCAGGCTTCTCCAGCGTTGTTGATGCACCCGCTCGTAACATGATCTGGTAGTCAGCGCGAAGGTGGCCGGGCTGGCGTTTGCCGCGAACGTGTGCCGATGGTTGACGGCGTCTGCGTCGGTTGCTGTCGGCGTTGATGTCAACGGATCATTGATATACATGGACATTGCTATAGTGACGGACTGTAACGTCTGAGCGCCTGTTGAACATGGCTGGCGCTGCCCCTTCATTTCGATCGGTACGGCGGTCGATTTCGAAGCCAGAGCCTCAGTCAGTTGAGTCGGCTGCACCTGCTGCTCGGCCGCTAAGGTTGCCACGGCCAGCCCCATAGGATGAGTGGATGCGCAGCCCCGACCTGCCGAGGCCCGCAAGCGCCACGCGGCCCCGCCTGCTCATCGCCCTGACCGCCGTCGCCGTCCTCACCGCCACCACCGCCGCGTCCTGCGGTGACGACCAACCGCCGGTCGCGCTCGCCTCGGCCGCCCGTAGCCCGGTCAGCGAGGTGATCGACGCTCCGGCGACGGTGACGGCCCGCGCCGCCGCCAGCCTCACCTCGCCCGCCGACGGCACCCTGGCCAGCCTGCGGGTCCAGCCTGGACAGCGGGTGAAGCGCGGTCAGGTGCTCGCGGTGGTCGCGTCCCCGTCGGCCCAGGCCCGGCTGCGCCAGGCGAAGGAGGCGCTTGACGCCGCGAAGCGCGCCGGCCGGGGTGTCTCCACCGGCAACCTGACCAGCAGCCGGCGGGGCACCGACAAGGCCGCCGACGAGGCGTTCGACGCCGCTCGCAAGGCCGCCGAGAAGATTGCCGACCAGCAGTTGCGGGACGCGCTGCTGGCCCAGGTGACGTCCGCCCAGCGGCAGTACGCCGCCGCCGCGCAGAGCGCCGACGAGGCCGTCCGCGCGGTGCAGCGGGGGATCAGCGGGTTGAACTCCGCCGTCGGCTCGCTGTCCGCGGCCCAACGGCTGCAGGCCCAGCAGGCGTACGACCTGGCCAAGGCGACCGTCGACGCGTTGACCCTGCGCGCCCCCATCGGCGGGGTGGTGCAGCCGGGCGGCACCCGGGCCGGCGGTGGCCCGAGCGGCGGCCTGGCCGGGCTGTTGGAACAGGCCGGTGGGGCCGGGATCGACCCGTCGGCCCTGTCACCGGCGCAGGCCGGCCCGCCGGCCGGCGTCGACGACGCCGTCGTGGTCGGCGGTCAGGTCACCGCCGGCACGCCCGTGCTGACCATCGTGGACACCGGGCAGCTCGGACTGCTCGCCGACGTCGACGAGACCGACGTGCTGCTGGTCAAGCCCGGCGTGACCGCCACCGTCGAGCTGGACGCCGTGACCGGAGCCAGCTACGACGCCAGGGTCCGCTCGGTCGACGTGCTCCCCACCAGCTCCGCGCAGGGCGGGGTCACCTATCGGGTACGCCTCGCGCTGGGCGCGGGAAAGCTGGCCGAGGACGAGCCCGCCCCCACGCCCCGTCCCGGCATGAACGCGATCGTGCACCTGCGCGTACGGGAGGCGGCCGACGCGGTGACCGTCCCCGCCTCGGCCGTCTTCTCCGCCGACGGTCGGGACGCCGTGTGGGTGGTCCGCGACGGAAAGGCCGACCGCGCGCCGGTGACCGTGGGCGTCCAGGGGTCCGACCTGGTGCAGATCCTCAACGGCGTCCAGGCCGGCGACCGCATCGTGGTGCGCGGCACCGACCAGGTGCGCGACGGTCAGGAGGTGCGGTGAGCGACACCCCGCCGGCAATCGAGGCGGTGGACGTGTCGCGCACGTACCAGCTCGACGGGGTGTCGGTCGAGGCGCTGCGCGGGGTCTCGCTGACCGTGCAGCCGGGGGACTACGTGGCGCTGGTGGGGCCGTCCGGCTCCGGCAAGTCCACGCTCATGCACCTGCTGGGCGGTCTCGACCGGCCGACCGGTGGACGGTTGGTGATCGGCGGGCGGGACGTCAACACCCTCTCGCCGCCGGAGATGGCCGCCCTGCGCAACGAGACGATCGGCTTCGTGTTCCAGGCGTTCCACCTGCTGCCGCGTACGTCGGCGGTGGAGAACGTGGCGTTGCCGCTGGTCTATCGGGGGGTGTCGGCCCGGCAGCGCCGGGAGCGGGCGGCGGCGATGCTGGGCCGGGTCGGTCTCGGGCACCGGCTGGACCACCGGCCCAACCAGATGTCCGGTGGCGAGCAGCAGCGGGTCGCCATCGCCCGCGCGCTGGTCACCGAGCCGACGGTGCTGCTGGCCGACGAGCCGACCGGCAACCTGGACAGTGTGACCGGCGCGGCCGTCCTGGAACTGTTGGAGCGGTTGAACGCGGAGTCCGGGGTGGCGCTGGTGATGGTCACCCACGACCAGGAGGTGGCGGCGCGGGCCGCCCGCCGGATCACCATGCGCGACGGTGTGGTGGTGGCGGACAGCGCCGACGTCCTTCATGATCGACCGCCGTCCGTCGATCACGGTCGACCTGAGACACTGGTGCCCGCTCCCAGCGCGGAGCCCCGGTCCGTGTCCGGAAACGGCCCGGGGCACCCGTCCGGTGGCTCCGGTGGCGCCGCCGGAGCCACCGGACGCCTTCCGCTCGACCCCGGCCCAAACCGCGACGAGCCCGAGGACGGTGCGGCGTGAGGGTCGCCGAGGCGTGGCGGGTCGCGCTGGACGCGTTGCGCGCCAATCGGCTGCGCAGCTCGCTCACCATGCTCGGCGTGATCATCGGTGTCGCGTCGGTGGTGTTGCTGGTCGCCATCGGCACCGGCACGAAGCAGAAGGTGGAGCAGCAGGTCGAGGGGCTCGGCTCCAACCTGCTGCTGGTGGTCCCCGGCAAGATCGAGGTGGGCACCGCGCCGGTGGTCTCGCCGTTGACGCTCAAGGACGCCGAGGCGGTCTCCCGCGTCGTCGGCGATCCCCAGCGGGTCGCGGTCACCGTCGCCTCGGGGGCGACCGCGCGGGCCGGCGCGCGCTCGGACTTCACCACCGTCCAGGGCGTGCTGGAGACCACGCCGACGGTGTTCACCCGCTCGCTGGCCCGGGGCCGCTATCTCACCGGCACGGACGTGGACACCAGCCGGCGGGTCGCGGTGCTCGGCGACTCGGTGGCCCGCGCGTTGTTCCCCGACCGCGATCCGCTGGGCCAGCAGGTGACCCTCGCCGGCGTACGGTTCCGGGTCATCGGCGTGTTCGCCCCCCTCGGGCAGAGTCTCGGCGTCGACCGGGACGACGAGGTGCACGTACCGGTGACCGCCGCGCAGCGCCTCTGGGGCACCCAGCGGGTGGACGGCATCGCCGTCAAGGCGCCCGACCGGGAACGGATCGACGAGCTGGGCGAACGCATTGTCGCGGAGCTGAACCGCCGGCACCCGGACACCGAGTTCAGCGCGGTCACGCAGCAGCAGATCCTCGGTGTGCTCGGCGACATCCTCGGCGTACTCACCGGTGTGCTCGCCGCCATCGCCGGCATCTCGCTGCTCGTCGGCGGCGTCGGCGTCTCCAACATCATGCTGGTCAGCGTCCGCGAGCGGACCCGGGAGATCGGGCTGCGCAAGGCCGTCGGCGCCCGACCCCGCGACATCGGCGTGCAGTTCCTGCTGGAGGCGGTGCTGCTCACCACCATCGGCGGGCTGACCGGGATGGCGCTGGGCGTGGGCACCGCCCTGCTGGTGGACGCATTGTCACCGATCCCCGCCGCGATCACGTGGTGGTCGCTGGCGCTGGCCTTCGGTGTGTCGGCGGCGGTGGGGATCGTCTTCGGCGTGGTTCCCGCGCAGCGCGCCGGCCGGCTCGACCCGGTGGTGGCGCTGCGCGCCGAGTGAGCAACCGTGGTGGCGCTGCGCGCCGAGTGAGCAACCGTGGTGGCGCTGCGCGCCGAGTGAGCAACCGTGGTGGCGCTGCGCGCCGAGTGAGCAACCGGACGACGGACGCAGCCGGGGAGATAACGGCCGGCCGGATCGGGTGAACCGACCACCGAAACATGATCAGTTGTACGAAGGGATCGCGCCGGTCACAGCCGCCCCGCTACCGTACTGGTAACACGCGCGTCGCCGCCCGGCCCGGAGCATCCGTCGGGTTGGCCCGCGCCGGGCATGGGATGGGTCGGTGAGCCATGGCCGGGTCGCAGTCCGACGGACGGCTGTCGGAGGTCAAGTTCCTGACCGTCGCGGAGGTGGCGACGGTCATGCGGGTGTCGAAGATGACGGTCTATCGCCTCGTGCACAGCGGTGAGCTGACCGCGGTCCGGGTGGGCCGGTCGTTCCGGGTGCCCGAGCACGCGGTGCACGAATACCTGCGAGGCGCCTTTCAGGAAACCGCCTGAGCCACCGGACGGCCGATTGAGCGCCCCCTAGGCGTCATGGACGGGGGCGCGTTGGTCCTGCTGAGGCTCTGCGGCTACCCTGGAGCGCGACCGAGACCCTGCCGGTGCGCCCCGCCGCCCAGACTGGTCCGGTCCGTTGTCCGCATGCGGTCTCCGTCGTCACCTGCGTGGTGTCATCCGGTCCGCCCCGCACGTTGTATCGAAAGGCTGTCGTATGGGCTCGGTGGTCAAGAAGCGCCGTAAGCGCATGGCTAAGAAGAAGCACCGCAAGCTGCTGCGTAAGACCCGCGTCCAGCGTCGCCGTCTCGGCAAGTGACCGGCGCCGGGCTCTGCCCGGCAGCGTCGCTTGCCAAACTGTCGACCTCCGGAGGCTCAGGTGATCAGGCCGTGGTCGTCCCGGCTCGATCCCGCCTGTCGGGGTAGGTGCGTCAGATGACCCCCGGTAGCACCCCAGGTGCTCCGGGGGTCGTCGTCGTGACCGGGGTCGGTCGTTACCTGGGCGCCCACGTGGCGGCCCGACTGGCCGCCGATCCGCGTATCGAGCGGGTCATCGGTGTGGACGCGCCGGAGCCGGCCGCCGAGTTCACCGATCTGCTGGACCGGGTCGAGCGGATCCGTGTCGACCCGGCTTCGCTCGGTGGGCTCCTCGCCGATCTGGACGTCGACGCGGTGGTCCACCTCGCGTTGGTCAGCTCTCCCGACCGGCAGCACGGTGGCCGGTCGGCCATGAAGGACCAGAACGTCATCGGGACCATGCAGCTCCTCGCCGCCTGCCAGCGGGCGCCCCGCCTCCGCAAGCTCGTGGTCCGGTCGTCGACCGCCGCGTACGGGGTGTCGTTCCGCGACCCGGCGGTGTTCACCGAGGAGACCGAGCCGCGCGAGGTGCCGCGCGGCGGTTTCGGCCGCGACATCCTCGACGTCGAGGGGTACGTCCGAGGTTTCCGTCGCCGTCGGGCCGACGTGACCGCGACGGTGCTGCGTTTCGCCCCGTTCATCGGTTCGACCGCCGACACGACCCTGACGCGCTACTTCGCGCAGCCGTTCGTGCCGACCGTGTTCGGCCGCGATCCCCGGCTGCAGTTCCTGCACTTCGACGACGCGTTGGAGGTGCTGCACCGGTCGATCGTGGAAGACCATCCGGGCACCTACAACGTCGCCGGTCCGGGCGTGCTGTCGCTGTCCCAGGCGATCCGGCGGGCCGGGCGGGTGGCCGTGCCGGTGCTCGAGCCGGGGCTGTCCGGCGCGGCGGCGCTGGCCCGCACCATGGGGGTCGGCCGCTACGGCCTCGACCAGGTCGATCTCTTCGTGCACGGCCGGGTCGTCGACACCACGCGCCTTGAGCAGGAGTACGGCTTCACGCCGCGCTCCACGGCCGAGGCGTTCGAGGACTTCATCCGCGCCCACCACGGTAGGGCGGTGCTCAGCCGGGGGCAGTTGGCCGCCGCCGAACAGCTGGTTCTGGACGGCATCCGGCAGGTCCGTGCCGCGGTTCGGGAGCGCACATCTTGACCGGGCAGGGGCAGGACCCGCAGGGGATCGGGCGGTTCGACGTACCGCTGGTTCCGCCCGTGCCGGACGCGGAGCCGGCGCGGCGCAACGGCCACCGCCCGGCGGCCCGGCTCGCGCCCACCGCGACACCCGCTGACGAGGTCGACACGCCGACCGACGGCCCGGCGGGTACGTCCGCCGACGAGGTCGACACCGGCGCCACCGACGAGCCGGCCAGCGGAAGCCCGCCCGCCTCCGGTGGCACCGCGCCGACGCCCGGCGGCACAAGCCTGCCGGCTTCCGGCGGTGGCACAAGCGCGCCGGCTTCCGGCGGTGGCACCGCGCCAGCGGTGGCGGATCGGCCCGGGGACCAGTGGGACCGCCGGGTCGCCAACGGCCTGGCGTTCCTGCGTCGACGGTTGGCCGGGGACTACGAGGTCGACGAGTTCGGCTTCGACCCGGAGTTGACGGACGCGGTCTTTCACCCGTTGCTGCGGCTGCTCTACCGGGACTGGTTCCGTACCGAGGTCAGCGGGGTGGAGCACGTACCCGGCGACGGGCCCGCCCTGGTGGTCGGCAACCACTCCGGCACCGTGGCGTTGGACGCGTTGATCCTGTCGGCGGCCCTGCACGACAAGCATCCGGCCCGCCGCTACCTGCGCCTGCTCGGCGCCGACCTGGTGTTTCGGATGCCGGTGGTGTCGGAGATCGCCCGCAAGACCGGCGGCACGGTGGCCTGCAACCCGGACGCCGAGCGGCTACTCGGCGGTGGCGACCTGGTCGGCGTGTTCCCCGAGGGGTTCAAGGGCATCGGCAAGCTCTACGCGGACCGGTACAAGCTGCAACGGTTCGGTCGGGGCGGCTTCGTCTCGGCCGCGCTGCGCACCGGCACCCCGATCGTTCCGGTCGCCATCGTCGGCGGCGAGGAGATCTATCCGATGCTCGCCGACATCAAACCCCTCGCGCGACTGCTCAAGCTCCCGTACTTCCCGGTCACGCCGACCTTTCCGTGGCTCGGGCCGCTGGGGATGGTGCCGTTGCCCAGCAAGTGGCTGATCGAGTTCTGCCCGCCGATCCCCACCGCCCACCTGACCGATTCGGCGGACGATCCGCTGGTCGTCTTCAACCTCGCCGACCAGGTGCGGGAGACCATCCAGCAGACCCTGCACACGCTGCTGGAACGGCGACCCGATCCGTTCGGCCCCTGACGCTCAGCCGGCGCGGCGGCGACGCTGGAGGGCCAGGCCGGCGGTGACCGCGCCAGCGACCAGCCCGGCCGCCGCCGTCGACGGTACGGCGATCTTGACGGCTCGGCGGCCGGTACGGAAGTCCCGTACCTCCCAGCCGCGCTGGCGGGCCTGCCGCAGCAGCGCGCCGTCCGGGTTGACCGCGACCGCCCGGCCCACCGCGGAGAGCATCGGCAGGTCGTTGGCCGAGTCGCTGTACGCCGCGCAGCGGCTCAGGTCCAGCCCTTCCACGGCGGCGAGCTGGGCGACCGCCTCGGCCTTCGCCGGCCCGTGCATGAGATCGCCCACCAACCGCCCGGTGTACGCCCCGGCCCGCACCTCGGCCACCGTGCCGATCGCGCCGGTCAGGCCGAGCCGGGCGGCGATCACCCGGCCGATCTCGACCGGGGCGGCGCTGACCAGCCACACGCGCTGGCCGGCGTCCAGGTGGCGTTGGGCGAGCTGGCGGGTACCGGCCCAGATCCGGGGGGCCATCAGCTCGTCGAAGATCTCCTCCGAGAGGCGTTCCACGTCGTCGACCCGCCACCCCTCGACGAAGGCCAGCGCGGCCTCCTTCGCCTGGGACATGTCGCCCGCGTGCTCGCGGGCGAGCAACCGGAACCGGAGCTGCTGCCAGGCGAAGCGGGCCAGGTCGGCGGTCGTGAAGTAGTTCCGGGCGGCGAGCCCCCGGGCGAACCAGTAGATCGACGCGCCCTGCATCATCGTGTTGTCGACGTCGAAGAAGGCGGCGGCGGTCGGGTCCGGTGCGGGCGGGGTGACCGACGCCAGGTCGGTCTCCGCCCAACCGGCGGTGTGTCCCTGAACGTCGGTGCTGACCGTCATCCTGCGGCTGCGCGCCACGCGACTTCCCCTCCTTCCGCAGCTACGACGATGCCTCCAGCGAGGGTATCCGGAACGCACGACCGACCGGCCGGGCACAGAAAACCGTGCCGCGACCGGTCGGTCGTGCGCTCTCGCGCAGCGGGTCCGTGGGCCTGGTTCCGCCGTACGGGTCAGTGGGCCCGGTCTCGCCGTGCGGGTCAGCGCGCGCCGGGGCAGGTGCTCGGGGTGGGGCCCAGGGTGTCGCTGCCGGTCGGTGCCGGCAGGCCGCATGCGATGGCGGCGCGCACCGCGTCCGACCGCTCCCGGATGCTGTCCAGCAGGGCCAGCGACCGCCGGGTCCGTTCCCGGTCGGCCCGGCCGGCGCCGTCGAGCAGGTTGCTCACCGCCCGTCGCTGGCTGGCGACGAACGTGTTGACGGCGTCCAGGCTGGCCGGCTCCGCGCGCTGCACGGCGGCGGCGGTGAGCAGGCGGGTGCCCTGCCGGGTGTCGGCATCCATGTCGTCGAGGACGGCGCTGTAGCCGATGCGGTCGCCGCGCAGCTCGGCCGCCTCGCCGAGCCGGGTCCGGGCGAAGTCCAGGAAGAGCTGGCCACGGCTGATGTCCGAGCTGGCCAGGGCGAGTTGCGCTCGCTCGGTGGACCGCTTCATTCCGTAGAGCGCGTCGCCGGGAACGGCGTTCTCGCTGGCGGCGGAGATGCCGGAGACGGCGATGGCGCCGGCGGCGATGCCGACCAGGATCGCTCCCCGGGCACGGGCCCGCCGGGCGGTGACCGCCGGCAGCAACGAGCCACGGCTCGTGGTAGCGGCACGCGGGGCGGCCGGCTCGGCGGTCGCCGGGGTCGTGCCGATCCCCTCACGCTCGGCGGTGGCGAGCAGCATCGCCCGCAGGCCGGTGCGGAAGTCGGGATCCACCTCGACGGTCGGAGGATCGGCGCTGATCCGATGGCCCACCGCGACGAGCGGCGCCAGCTGGCTGTCCACCCGGGACCGCACGTGGTGCCGCCGGCCGCCGTTGGCCTCGTCGAGAAGTTGCGCGAAGCGCTCGGCACGCCGGCGGGAGAAGAGGTCGTTATCCACCGCAGGCACCTCCTCTCGCTGGTCACGGCCGGTCGGCCGCCGTGTTTACGGCGACCGGGCGGCGTTTGTGACACCACGGAGGTGAGGCGCCGTCCGGCCTGCCGGGCGGACCTCGGTGCCCCGGCCCTGCCGGGACATCCACCGGTCGCACCCGGAGAAACGCGGCGGACCGGGCACGGGTTACGGGCCGGGCGGGGCGGAAATCACAGAAAGTGATCGGCGTCACCGAGTGAGACCCGCCCTGAGCTGCGCAGACAGTGATCGACGCTCGTCGGTGCGGCTAGCGAATCACGGTTGGAAACCGTCGGGCAGCAGTCGGGCCAGCGCACGGACGGCCCGGTACTGCAGAGCCTTGATGGCACCCTCGTTCTTGCCCATGGCGCGGGCCGTCTCGGCCACCGAGAAGCCCTGTAGGAACCGGAGCACGATGCACTCCTGCTGCTCCGGGTTGAGCTGTTTGACGGCGGTGAGCAGGGCGACATTGGTGATGTGTTCGACCACCGCCGCTTCCGGGCTGCCCTCGGGGCCACGATCCTCGCGGTCGGCGTCGAGCACATCGCCCGTGGTGACCTCCAGCCGGTACCGGCCGGACTTGAAGTGGTCCGCGACCAGGTTGCGGGCGATGGTCACCAGCCAGGCGCCGAGATCGCGGCCCTGCCAGGTGAAGCTCCCGATCCGCTTGAGGGCACGCAGGAACGTGTCCGACGTCAGGTCCTCGGCGAGCTGACGGTTGCCCACCCGGAAGTAGACGAACCGGAAGACGGTGTCCACGTACCTGTCGTAGATGAGACCGAACGCCGCTGACTCGCCGGCCTGTGCGCGCTCGACCAGCGTCCAGACCTCGGTGGCCGGGTCGGACGGGTCCGGGCGGCTCGGGAAACCGGTCGGCGTGGTCGGCGTGGCGGCCGGAACCGCCGGGATCACCGCCGTCTCGCCCGCCGCCGGGTCGGTGGCCGGCGCCGGGGCGTCGCCGGCCCGGCGGCCCTGCGACGGCATGGTCGGTCGGGTCGGCGCGGCGACCCGACCGCCGGTCGGCATCGCGTTGCCACCGGGGACGGCCGGTCTCGGTGGAGGCTCGTTGGTGTGGGGGCGGTTGCGGGTCCGCTGCGCGGGGCTCTCGCCCCGCAGCGCGGCGTGCGGGTCGCCCAGCGGCGCGCGGGTTGCCGGCCGTTCGTTGACCTGCGAGCGGGGCGTCTGGCCGGTCAGGCCGACGGGACGTTCCGCGTATCCGAAGGTGGTCATCGCGCCGCCCCCGTCCCCATGGTGGCCGGACGGGCCGGTTTGCGGGTCGTCGGTGCGGACCGACCGGGTAGCCGGTCGGGCAGGACTGTTCCGGGGTGTGCCGACGGGCGGCAGTTCCCCTTGAGGTGCTGGTCCAATGCGCTCACAGGCACGGGGGCCTCCTCGGGCTGAGGGGTGTCGACTCACGGCAAATGGGGTGAGCCGACCCGAGTGATAATAGGGCCAACGTCACCCGCGCGTGGCAAGTCCGTTACACAAGGCGGAAGTATTTCCCGCTGTGTCGCACCGGCGGCGGACCGGTTGTCCGTCGTGTGCGTTTGACTTTCGACCGACCGGTTGTTCCAGGATGGATCCCCAGGTCGGACGGCACATTGGCCGATCAGTTGAGCGGTACCCGCCACCCGCCGTACCGGCTGGGCCGAACCGTTGACCGGGTGCGTCGCCCGTCCCATCAGCCGGACCCGATCGGTGCGTCGGTGGCACGGTGGGCGTCCCGTTGACGGGACGATCTGCGGCCGTCACCGCGCGGCCGTCGAGGCGTGGCCCGTCGACCCGTCGAGGCGTGGCCCGTCGACCGCGGCTGTGCCAGACTCGATGACCGTGCAGGACTTCCCGCCGAACCTCGCCGACCGCGTCCGCCGGGCGGCTCTCGACCACGGCGACCGGCCCGCGCTGCACTGGCGGGATCAGCAGGTGAGCTGGTCCGAACTGGACGCCGCCGTGACCGCCGCCGCGTACGGCCTGGCTTCCGCCGTTCCGGCCACCGAGCCGGGCGACACACCGCCCCGGGTGGCGATCGCGCTGACCAACACCCCCGACTTCGTTCTCGGGTGGCTCGGCGCGCTGCGGGCCGGACTGGTCGCGGTGCCGGTCAACCCCGGCTTCACCGCCCCGGAGCTGCGACACGTGCTGTCCGACTCCGGCGCGTCGCTGCTGATCGGCACCGAGCGGGTCCGCGGCCTGGTCGCCGAGGTGGCCGCCGATCTGCCGGCGCTCACCGCCGTGCACGACACCCCGCCGACCGCCGGGCAGCCCGGGCCGCGTCCCCGGGCCCGCCGCGGCGGGGACGACCTCGCCGTACTGCTCTATACGTCGGGCACCGCCGGCCGTCCGAAGGGCGCGATGCTCTCCCACCGCGCGCTGCTGGCCAACCTCGACCAGGTCGACGCCATCGAGCCGCCGGTGGTCGGCCCGGACGACACGGTGCTGCTGGCCCTGCCGCTGTTCCACGCGTACGGCCTCAATGCGGGGCTCGGCGCCGTCGTCCACCATGGTGCCGCCGGCGTGCTGCTCGACGAGCCGGACCCGACGGCGGGACTCGCCGAGATCGCCCGGCACCGGGTCAGCGTGCTGGTCGGCGTACCGTCGACGTTCCTGGCCTGGGCCGACGCCGACACGGTCCGCGCGGCGACCGCGTCGGTACGGGTGGCGGTGTGCGGCGCGGCGCCCCTGGAACCCGCGGTCGCGGCGCGCTTCACCGCGGCGACCGGCCACCCGGTGCACATCGGCTACGGCCTCACCGAGACCGCGCCGGTGCTCACCTCCACCCTGGTCGGCAAGGTGGCGAAGGCCGGCTCGATCGGGCGGCCGCTGCCCGGCGTCCAGCTACGCCTGGTCGGGCCGGACTCGGTGGACCTGTGGCGCGACGGCCAGGCCGTCCCGGACGACGACACGGACGAGCTGGACATCTCCGACGTCGCCCCCGGCACCGACCCGGGGCAGATCGTCGTACGCGGCCCCAACCTCTTCGACGGCTACTGGCCGGACGGCCGCGACGGTCCGGACGCCGACGGCTGGTGGGGCACCGGCGACATCGCGTACGCCGACTCCGACGGCGACCTGCACCTGGTGGACCGACTCGGCGACCTGATCCTGGTCAACGGCTTCAACGTCTATCCGCACGAGGTCGAGTTGGTGCTCGCCGGGCACCCCGGGGTGGCCGAGTCGGCGGTACTGGGTGTGCCGCACCCGCGAACCGGCGAGACTGTGCGGGCGTACGTGGTGCCGGCGTCGGGGCGGCCGGTCAGCGGCGAGGAGTTGCTCGCACACTGCGCACGGAACCTGGCCCGGTTCAAGTGCCCGACCGCCGTCGAGTTCGTCGACGCACTGCCCCACTCGGCGATCGGCAAGGTACGAAAGACCCAGCTCCGGTCGGCGGCCCCGGCCGGATCGCCCGCATCCGCCGACGACGCCCGCACGGAGGTACCCGATGGCCACTGACGCCCGGCTCGCCCTGATCACCCGACCCGGCTGCCACCTGTGCGACGACGCCAAGGCCGCGCTCGACCGGGTGGTGGCGGTCACCGGCGACAAGTGGGTCGAGTGGGACGTCACCGGCGACGAGGAGCTGGAACGGGAGTACGGGGACCGGCTGCCGGTGGTGATGCTCGACGGCAAGGAGCACGGCTACTGGCGGGTGGAGGAGGATCGGCTGCTGCGGGACCTGACCACGCCGCAGCTTTGAGGGCCTAGGGTGCTCGGATGACCCCTGCGCACCCCCACCTGGTCTGGGACTGGAACGGCACCCTGCTCAACGACCTCAGCCTGGTGGTGGCCGCCACCAACGCCGCGTTCGCCAGCGTGGGCGGGCCGACCGTCACCTCCGACGAGCACCGGACGCGCTTCCGTCGGCCGATCGCCGACTACTACGCCGAGGTGCTCGGGCAGGCCGTGGACGACGAGGCGTTCGGTCGGCTGGACCGGATCTTCCACGACGCGTACCGCGACGGGCTGACCACCTGCGAGCTGGCCGCCGACGCGCGGACCGCGATGGCCGCCTGGGACGGCACCCAGAGTCTGCTCTCCATGTGGTTCCACGAGGAGCTGGTGCCCACGGTGCACACGTACGGGCTGACCGGCCACTTCACCCGGGTCGACGGTCTGCGGGCGACGGTCGGCGGCGACCGCAAGGCCGAGTCGCTCCGGCGGCACCTGGCCGAGCTGGAGGTGGACGGCAGCGCGGTCGTCCTCATCGGCGACTCCATCGACGACGCGGACGCGGCCCTCGCGGTCGGCGGTCGCGCGGTGCTCTATACCGGCGGGTTCACCGACCCGGCCCGGCTGCGCGACTCCGGTCACCCGGTGGCCGACACCCTCACCGACGCGGTGGCCCTGGCCGCCCGGGTGGTCAGTTCCGCAGGTAGGTGAGGACGGCCAGCACCCGCCGATGCTGCTCGGTGTCCGGCGGGAGGGTGAGCTTGGTGAAGATGTTGCGGACGTGCTTCTCCACCGCGCCGTCGCTGACCACCAGGGCGCGGGCGATGGCCGTGTTCGACCGACCCTCGGCCATCAGCGCGAGCACCTCCCGCTCGCGCGGGGTCAACTCGCGCAGCGGGTCGTCGCGGCGGCGTCGGGCGAAGAGCTGGCCGACCACCTCCGGGTCGAGCACCGTGCCGCCGGCCGCCACCCGGCGCAGCGCGTCCAGGAACTCGTCGATCGCCGCCACCCGGTCCTTGAGCAGGTAGCCGATCCCGCCGCCGCCGGCGCCGCCGGTGGTGGCGAGCAGATCATCGGCGTACGACACCTCGACGTACTGGGAGAGCACCAGGATCGGCGTACGCGGCACCAGTTGGCGTGCCCGCACCGCCGCCCGCAACCCCTCGTCGGTGTGGGTCGGCGGCATCCGGACGTCGACGATCGACACGTCGGGCCGGTGCTCGACCACCGCCTCGACGAGCGCGTCGCCGTCCCCGACGGCGGCCACCACCTGGTGCCCGCTCTCGGTCAGCAGTCGTACCAGCCCCTCCCGGAGCAGGACGGCGTCGTCGGCGATCACAATGCGCATGGGTGTGGTGTCTACCACGTCGGGACCGCCATCGCGTTGGTTCACAGCGGCAGTTCGGCGCGGATCTCGGTGGGGCCGCCGTTCGGGCTGACCACGGCCAGCTCACCGCCGGCCGCCCGCACCCGGTCGGCGATACCGGCCAGCCCGTGCCCCTTCGCCAGGTGCGCGCCGCCCTGCCCGTCGTCGCCCACCCGTACCTGGAGGTGGGTGCCCTGGCGGGCCACGGCGACCGTGGCCTCGGTGGCCCGACTGTGCTTGGCGATGTTGGTCAGCGCCTCGGCCACCACGAAGTACGCGGTGTTCTCCACCGCCGGGTCGAGTCGGCCGTCCCGCGTGCCCAACTGCTGGTCGACCTGCAGCTCGATGGGGATGAGCCCGCGACCGGCGAGCGCGGCGAGCGCGCTGGGCAGACCCCGGTCGACCAAAATCGGTGGGGCGATGCCGCGCGACAGCGCCCGCAACTCGGCAAGTGTTTCCCGGGTCTGGGTCACCGCCTCGTCGATGGTCCGGCCGGCCTCCTCCGGGTCGGAGGCGAGCTGCATCCGGGCCCGGCTCAGGTCCATCGCGAGTCGGACCAGGCGCTGCTGCGGGCCGTCATGGATGTCACGTTCCAGCCGGCGCAGCGCGGACGCCTCGGCGGACACCGCCGCCCGCTTCTGCTCCTCCAGCACGGTGATCCGGTCCCGCATCTCGGCCACCCCGGTCAGCAGTGCCCGGGCGAAGCTGGCCTGGAGCAGCGCGCAGCCCCGCACCACGATCGGCAGGGTGATCAGGAAGAACACGCCGACCGCGGTGTTCAGCCCGATCCGGGCGGTGGTCGAGTCACCCAGGCCGAGGAGTTGCGCCAGATCCTGGTCGTCTCCGGACGGCCGGGGCAGGGCCCAGTCGTACGCCCAGTAGAAGGAGTTGGCGATCGCGACGACCCACCAGGAGACGGTGACCACGAAGGTGGCCAGGGCCACGATCAACCGCAGGATTCCGTGCGCCAGGTCGAGCCAGGATTGCGCGTCGCGCATCGGCAGGAAGATCCGCCGCCAGGCGCTCGCGCCCGCCTCCGGCAGTCGGTAGCGCGGTCGGATCCGGGGCTGCCGGAGTACGGCGGGCAGCCGCAGCCGCTCGATGTCGGCCAGCCCGCGTGCGGCGTACAGCGTGCCGCTGAGGATCGGCAGGCCGATCACGGTGACCATCAGGCCGAGGCCCGCCGAGAGGCCGACGATGAGGACGACGAAGCTGGCCACTGCCAGTGGCAGGCCGAGAAGCACGTACCCGGAGTCGACGAAGAGTTGGCGGGGGATGCTCCGTGCCAGCGGCTGCCGGTCGCTGGTGGCGGCAAGGGCGGTCATGGCTCAAAGGCTAGGCAGCCGCGGCCCCGCCCCCCATCCCGAAGCCTGGTCTCTCCCCGGTAGTGCTGCCCCCACCCCGCGGTCCTCCGAACCCACGCTCCCGCCCATTCCCGCGCCGATCTTGCAGTTGCTGTCGATGATTTGCGTAGCTGCGGACGTTATGGAACGACCGAAAGTGCAAGATCGCGAGGTCGGGGGTGGGGGCGGGGGCGGGGACGGGGGTGGGGCGCGGGATTGGTCAGAGAAGTCGGGATTGAGTAATAATCGCGCGGGTGGTGAGCGCTCAATCGATCTTGTGGAATGGAGGGGCGGGTGGGGTCGCGGGCTGGAGCGGCAAGATCGCGATTTGTGCACGTCTTCACAAGCGCCTACTCTGTAGTTCCGACGCGCCCTGCTAGCACAGCCGGAAACCACGGTCGCCAGCGGGAGTCCATAAGCGGCCGACCAGCAGAGTTGGCCGAGGATCGCACCGCACGGAGTCTCATGAGTCAGCACCGTCAGCCAGGTGCGCCCGGCCGCGCCGGTGCCGTACCGGCGCTTCCGGACCTTCCCGAGGCGACCGTCGCTCGGCTCCCGGAATACCTGCGCGCGCTGCACAACCTCGCCGACGTCGGCCACGAAACGATCTCCAGTGAGGGTCTCTCGGCGGCCGCCGGAGTCAACTCCGCGAAGCTCCGCAAGGACCTCTCCCACCTCGGCTCGTACGGCACCCGGGGCGTCGGCTACGACGTCGCGTTGCTGATCGAGCAGATCGAGTACGTGCTCGGGCTCACACAGCGTCGCGCTGTCGCCCTGGTCGGCGTGGGTAATCTCGGTCACGCTCTGGCCGGCTACGACGGGTTCGCCAGCCGGGGCTTCCGGATCGCCGCACTGTTCGACGCCGATCCCTCCCGGGTCGGCGAGGAGATCAACGGGCTGGTGGTCCGGCATGTCGACGACCTGCCGGCGGTCGCCGCCCAGGAGTCCATCGCGATCGGCGTGATCGCCACCCCCGCCCCGGCCGCCCAGCGGGTCGCCGATCAGCTGGTCGCGGTCGGCGTGACGAGCATCCTCAACTTCGCGCCGTGCGTACTCTCTGTTCCGGAGGGGGTCGACGTGCGCAAGGTCGACCTCGCCATCGAGCTGCAGATTCTGTCCTTCCACGAGCACCGTAAGGCGTCGCTGACCGCGCTGCCCGCCACCGGCGGGTCCGCTCTCACCGCCCTGCCCGGCGGTCTCGCGGCCACCGACACCCAGGAGGCGATCGGCACGTGAAACTGCTCGTCGTCGGCGCGTCCTACCGGACCGCCCCGGTCGCCACGCTGGAGCAGCTGGCCGTGCCCCCCGCCGACCTCACCCGCACCCTGGACCGCCTGGTCGCTCAGCCGTACGTGAGCGAGGCGGTGCTCGTCTCCACCTGCAACCGGGTGGAGGTGTACGCCGCCGTGTCCGGTTTCCACGGCGGGCTCGGCGACATCTGCGCCGTCCTGGGCGAGCAGGCCGGCAGCACCCCGGCGGCGCTCGCCAACCACCTGTACGTCCACTACGACACCGCCGCCGTGGACCACGTCTTCCGCGTCGCCACGGGGCTGGACTCCATGGTCGTGGGCGAGGCGCAGATCCTCGGCCAGTTGCGCGACGCGTACCACTGGGCCACCGGCGCCGACTCGGCCGGCCGGCTGCTGCACGAGCTGATGCAGCAGGCGCTGCGCGTCGGCAAGCGGGCCCACGCCGAGACCGGCATCGACCGGGCCGGCCAGAGCGTCGTCACCGCCGCGCTGGAGTTGGCGGCCGGGCACCTCGACGGTGATCTCGCCGGCCACCCGGCTCTGGTGATCGGGGCCGGTGCGATGGGCTCGCTCGGGGTGGCCACGCTGTCCCGGCTGGGCGCCGGGCCACTCACGGTCACCAACCGGGGCATCGACCGGGCCGTCCGGCTCGCCGAGTCGTACGGTGCGGGCGCCGCGCCGATGACCGAACTGGCCGCCACGCTCTCCACAGTGGACATCGTAGTGGCCGCCACCGCGTCCACCGAACCGGTCCTCACCCGGACGGTCGTCGGGGCCGCGCTCGCCGAGCGCGACCCGGCCCGGGGCCCGCTGGTCCTGCTCGACCTGGCCGTTCCGCGCGACGTCGAGGAGGGCGTCGCCGACCTGGCCGGCGTCGAGGTGATCGACATCGACCGGATGGCGGCACTGCTCGCCGACGGTCCGGCCGCGGCGGACGCCGCCGCCGTCGAAGGAATCGTGACCGGCGAGGTGGAGGGCTTCCTCACCTGGCTGCGCGGCGCCGACGTGGCGCCCACCGTGGCGGCGCTGCGGGGTCGCGCCGACGACGTCGTCGCCACCGAGCTGCGTCGGCTGGCCCAGCGCCGTCCCGACCTCGGCGACGACCTGCGCGCCGAGGTGGCCCGTACGGTGCACCGCGTGGTGCAGCGGCTGCTGCACCAGCCCACCGTCAAGGTCCGCCAGCTCGCCGCCGAGCCCGGTGGCGACCAGTACGCCGCCCTGCTGCGTGAGCTGTTCGACCTGCAGGTGCCGCAGACCTCACCGGTGGACACCGTCCCCGACGTGCTGAGCCCCGAGATCGGCAGGCCGGCCGCCGACGACGACCCGGCGCCCGGCTCGGACGCCACCGACCCCGTCCCGCCCACCGGAGGTGCGCGATGACCGCCCCCCTGCGCCTCGGTACCCGGGGCAGCACCCTGGCGATGGCCCAGTCCGGCCAGGTCGCCGAGGCGGTGACCGCCGCCACCGGCCGCCCGGTCGAGCTGGTCGAGGTGGTCACCGCGGGCGACCGCTCCAGCGCGCCGGTGCACCGGCTCGGCGTCGGAGTGTTCGTCTCCGCGCTGCGCGACGCGCTGACCGCCGGGACGATCGACTTCGCGGTGCACTCGTACAAGGACCTGCCCACGGCCGCCGCCGGCGGGCTGCACATCGCGGCGGTGCCGCCCCGGCAGGATCCGCGCGACGCACTGATCGCCCGCGGTGGCCAGACGCTCGCCGAACTGCCGCCCGGCGCCACGGTGGGCACCGGCGCGCTGCGCCGGATCGCCCAGTTGCACGCGCTCGGCCTGCAACTGGAGGTCACCCCGATCCGCGGCAACATCGACACCCGCCTGGCGCGGGTGCTCGGCCCCGATGCCGACCTCGACGCGGTCGTCCTGGCCCGGGCCGGCCTGGCCCGGATCGGTCGGGCCGACGTGATCACCGAGACGCTGGACCCGATGCTGATGCTGCCCGCGCCCGCCCAGGGCGCGCTGGCAGTGGAGTGCCGGGTCGACGACCAGGATCTGGTCGAGCTGCTCGGAACGCTCGACCACGCACCGTCGCACGCCGCGGTCATCGCGGAACGCGCGTTGCTGGCCACCCTGGAGGCCGGGTGCAGCGCACCCGTCGCCGCCTACGCCGAACTCGCCGAAGGCGAGAACGGTGACGAGATCTACCTGCGCGGGGCGGTGATCAGCCCGGACGGCACTCGTGACATCCGGCTGTCCCGCACCGGAACGCCCGCCGACGCTGCGGAGATCGGTAAGGCACTCGCCGCCGAACTCCTCGACCTCGGCGCCGACTCGATCCTCGGCCACGAAGGACACACCGGCCCGGGGACCCAGCAATTTGGGAGCACAGAATGACCCGCACCCGTAAGCCCGTCGGCCGTATCGCGTTCGTCGGGGCGGGCCCCGGCGACCCAGGTCTGCTGACCCGCCGGGCGCACGACGCCCTGGTCGACGCCGATCAGGTGATCTACGACCGGGGGGTCCCGGAGTCGCTGCTCGCCGCCGTGCGCGCCGAGGCCCGGGACGACGCCGAGTTCACCCCGGCCGAAGGCGCCCCGGGGGACGTGGCGAAGGTGCTGATCTCCGCCGCCCGGTCCGGGCTGAACGCGGTGCACCTGGTCGCCGGTGACCCGTTCGGCCACGACTCGGTGGTCAAGGAGGTGCAGGCCGTCGCCCGTACCGCCGCCCACTTCGAGGTGGTGCCCGGCGTCGGTCAGGCCGAGGGTGTGGCCACCTACGCGGGTGTTCCGCTGCCGGGTGTGCGTACTGCCGCCGACGTCGAGGACGTCAGCGCGCTGGACTTCGAGGCGCTGGCCGCCGCCGTCGGCCGGGGTTCGCTCGCGCTCGCGGTGGACGCCGGTGACCTCGCGGCCGTCCGGGACGGGCTGCTGGCCGCCGGGGTCGACGGCACCACCGGTGTCGGGGTGACCGGTGACGGCACCGGCGAGACCCAGTACACGACCACGTCGACCGTGGACAGCTTCGTGGCCGCCGCGCTCGGCTTCACCGGCCGGGTGGTGCTCACCGTCGGTGTCGGGGTGGGGCAGCGCGACAAGCTGAGCTGGTGGGAGAACCGCCCGCTGTACGGCTGGAAGGTGCTGGTTCCCCGGACCAAGGAGCAGGCCGGCGTGATGAGCGCACGGCTGCGCGCGTACGGGGCGATCCCGTGCGAGGTGCCGACCATCGCGGTCGAGCCGCCGCGTACCCCGGCGCAGATGGAGCGGGCGGTCAAGGGCCTGGTCGACGGCCGGTACGCCTGGGTGATCTTCACTTCGGTGAACGCGGTCCGCGCGGTCTGGGAGAAGTTCGCCGAGCACGGCCTGGACGCCCGGCACTTCGGTGGCGTCAAGATCGCCTGTATCGGCGAGGCGACCGCCGACGCGGTGCGCGCGTTCGGTATCCAGCCGGAGCTGATCCCCGCCGGGGAGCAGTCCTCCGAAGGGCTGCTGGCCGAGTTCTCGCCGCACGACGAGATCCTCGACCCGGTCGGTCGGGTGCTGCTGCCGCGCGCCGACATCGCCACCGAGACGCTCGCCGCCGGGCTCACCGAGCGCGGCTGGGAGGTCGACGACGTGACCGCGTACCGGACGGTGCGGGCTGCGCCGCCGCCGGCCGAGATCCGGGACGCGATCAAGTCGGGCGGGTTCGACGCGGTGCTCTTCACGTCTTCTTCGACCGTGCGGAACCTCGTCGGCATCGCCGGGAAGCCGCACGCGCGCACGGTTGTTGCCGTGATCGGGCCCAAGACGGCGGAGACCGCGACGGAGTTCGGCCTTCGGGTGGACGTCCAGCCGCCGCACGCCTCGGTGCCCGACCTGGTGGAGGCGCTCGCCGCCTACGCCGTCGAGTTGCGCGAGAAGCTGGCCGCCATGCCGGCCAAGCAGCGCCGCGGCTCGAAGGTGCAGGGGCCGACCGCTCTGCGCTTCCGGTAGTCGTCGTTCAGGAGGACCCTTCCATGTCGTACCCCGAGATCCGGCCCCGCCGTCTGCGCCGCACCCCCGCGATCCGCCGGCTGGTGTCCGAGACCCGGGTCGACCCGGCCGAGTTGGTCGTGCCGATGTTCGTCAAGGAAGGGTTGACCGAGCCACGGGCGATCGCGTCGCTCCCGGGGGTGCTTCAGCACTCCCGGGACTCGCTGCGCAAGGCGGCGGCCGAGGCCGTGCAGGCCGGCGTCGGCGGGATCATGCTCTTCGGGGTCCCCGAGCAGCGGGACCCCACCGGGTCCGGCGGCATCGACCCGAACGGCATCCTGAACGTCGCCATCCGCGACGTGGTGGCCGAGGTCGGTGACGCCACCGTCGTGATGAGTGACCTGTGCCTGGACGAGTTCACCTCGCACGGGCACTGCGGGGTGCTCGCCCCCGACGGCGACGTCGACAACGACGCCACCCTGGCCGCCTACGCCGAGATGGCGGTGGCCCAGGCCGCCGCCGGGGTCGACGTGGTCGGGCCGTCCGGGATGATGGACGGCCAGGTCGGGGTGGTACGCCGGGCGCTCGACGCCGCCGGGCACCAGGACGTGGCGGTGCTGGCGTACGCCGTGAAGTACGCCTCGGCGTTCTTCGGCCCGTTCCGCGACGCCGTGGAGTCGGCGCTGGAGGGTGACCGGCGCAGCTACCAGCAGGACCCGGCGAACGTGCGTGAGTCGCTGCGCGAGGTGGCTCTCGACATCGCCGAGGGCGCCGACATGGTGATGGTCAAGCCGGCGCTGCCCTACCTCGACGTGGTGTCGGCGGTCCGGGCCGCGGTGGACGTTCCGGTCGCCGCCTACCAGGTCTCCGGCGAGTACGCGACTGTCGAGGCCGCCGCCGCGAACGGCTGGATCGACCGGGAGCGGGTGATGATGGAGACCCTCACCTCGATCAAGCGGGCCGGCGCGCAGATCATCCTCACCTACTGGGCGGTCGAGGCCGCCGGTCTGCTCCGCCAGCGTTACTGAGCGGCTCCCCGGCTCCGCCCGGGCCAACCGCCTCGTCGGCGCCCGCGACGGTGGTCGGAAGTCGCCGGCTGGTCAGCCAGGCGAGCGCCAACAGCACGGCCGAGACCGCCAGCGCGAGCCGGGTGGCCAGCGCCAGTTCCGGCGCGAGGTCGAGCCGTCCGGCCGGGTCGAGCCGGCCGGCCGCCGTGATGCCCCCGCCGCCCAGGCTCGGGGCCACCCGGTCGGTGAGGAAGGACAGGACGGCGGCGATCAGCGCGGTGCCGGCCGCGACCGAGGTGTGTGACACCGTGGTGAGCAGGGTGGAGCCGGACGGCACGTCGTCGGGCGGAAGCGACCGGCTGGCCGCCGTCATCGTCGGCATCAGCGTGGCACCCATGCCCAGGCCGATGACCGCGCCCAGCGCGGCCAGCAATGGGTACGACGTGTCGGCGTCGAGCACCAGCACCCGGACCACCGTGCCGGCCACGGCGGTGCAGATGCCCAGCCCGACCACCCGCCGCGCCGAGACGCGATCGACGAGCCGGGTCGCGACCTGGAGCGTCAGCCCGGTGGTCAGCGCCTGCGGGATGCCGATCACCCCGGCCAGGGTGGCCGAGTCACCGCGTACCACCTGCACGTAGGCCGGGAGGATCAGGAACGAGCCGAAGTATCCGGCGGCGAAGAGGGCCACCGTCGCGGCGCCGGGGGTCATCCCCGGCGCGCGCAGCACCGCCAGGCGCAGCAGTGGCTGCCGGACCCGGCCGGCCCGCACGGCGAAGGCGACCACCAGCAGGACGCCGAACGCGAACGGCAGCAGCACGGAGGCGGTGCCGACCCCACCCCGCTCGCCGGTGACGCTGAGGCCGTACACCGCCAGCGCCAGCCCGGGGCAGAGCAGCAGCAGCCCGACGACGTCCAGCCGGACCGGTGCTCGTCCCGCATCGGCGACCGGCAGCACCGACCGGCCGAGCACCATCGCCACCAGCCCCACCGGCAGGTTGATCCAGAAGATCCACCGCCAGGACGCGTGATCGAGCAGCAGCCCACCCAGCACCGGCCCGATGAGCGGCCCGACCAGTACCGGAAGACCGAGCAGGCTCATCATCCGCCCGCGCCGTCCCGGCGGAACCGCGGCGAGCGCGACGGCCATCCCGACCGGGTTGAGCAGTCCGCCCCCCAGCCCCTGCAGCACCCGGAACGCGATCAGCGACCCGACGCTCCAGGCGGCCCCGGCCAACACGGAACCGGCGGTGAACAGCAGCAGCGCGGTCAGGTAGGTGCGGCGGGCGCCGAAGCGACTGATCGCCCAGGCCGCCGTGGGCATCACCGCGACCAGGGCGAGCGCGTAGCCGCTGGTGACCCAGCCGATCGTGGTGAGGTTGGTGTCGAGGTCGTCGACCAGCCTCGGCAGGGCTACCACGGTGACCGTGGTGTCGATCACCGCGAGCAGGCCACCCAGGGTCAGGTACCAGCCGAGCCGTCGCGCAGACGTGTCCATGTCGTCTGTTCAGGGCCGGACCCGGCGGGCGGTGCGCAGCGCCTCGGCCCACCAGGCCAGCTCGCTGAGCGTGGCGTCGGCCGCCTGCCGCAGCGGCTCGTCGTCGACCAGCCGCCCGTCGGCGTCGAGTCGTTCCCAGGGCGCCCGGAGCACCACCCCGGAGCGGGTCGTGGCGGCCTGCACCTCGGCGAAGACCAGCCGGAGCTGCTCCACCGCGCGGATGCCGCCGGAGCTGGCGCCGTACGACACGAAGGCCACCGGCTTGCGGGCCCACTCCCGGTAGTGCCAGTCGATGGCGTTCTTCAGGGCGGCCGGGAAGCTGTGGTTGTACTCGGGCGTCACCACCACGAACGCGTCGGCGGCGGCCAGGCGGGCACTGATGGGGCTGGTCGAATTGCCGCCGGGAGGGGTGTCGGCGAACGGTAGCGCCACCTCGGCGAGGTCGACGAGGTCCAGGTCCAGGTCCGCGCGGCGGCTCCCGTGCGCGACGAACCAGTCGGCGATCGAGCGGCCCACCCGAGGTTGCCGGACGCTCCCGACGAGCACGGCGACGGTCGGTGCGGTGTTCTCTTGCGTAGTCATGCCTCGGACGCTAGGACTTGAAGTAATGATGAAGTCAATGGCGGCGGGGGAATGACGATGGGCGCGTTGACGGTCGGCGAGGTGGCCCGGGAGAGCGGCGTCAGCGGCTCCGCCGTGCGGTTCTACGAGCGGCAGGGACTCATCACGGCTGCCCGTACGGGCGGCAACCAGCGGCGCTTCGACGTCGACGCGGCCTGCCGGATCAGGGTGGCCCGGGTGGCCCAGCGCATCGGTCTGACCGTCAACGAGATCCGCGAACTGCTCGCGGCCCTGCCCCCCGACCCCCAGCCGGCCGACTGGCAGGGCCTGCACGATCGGCTGACCGCCGAGGCCGAGCGGCGCATCCGCGACCTGCACGCGGCGCTCGACGACATCGGCTCCGGTCGCCGCCTCTGCGACCTCTGACTCCGTCCGGTCCGCAGTCCGCTGGTCGCCCGCGCGCCATGACGATCAGGGCAGGCGTCCCGGCCGCTCGACCACCGCGATCCGGGTGACGGCGGTGCTCGTGTAGGGCATCTCCCGGCCGTCGCGCACCAGAAGACGGCGGCTGCCGAGGTAGGCGTGGGTTTCCCGGTCGAAGATCAGGTCGAGGTGCGCGCCGATCACGCCCGGCGTCCGCAACGCCACCCCCCGCCGGCCGGCCGCGTCCCGAACCTCGCCGGACAGCACGGTGGCCCCGGGCACCTGGGCCATCGCCTCGAACAGCGCGCCGCGTGATTGGGGCGGCACGTAGCCCTCCAGCATCCAGGTGCCGTCGCCGAAGATCGCCGTGGGGTTGTTCCTGATGGCCTCCAGGTCCGCCCCGGCGGGCAGGTCCACGGGGACCGGATGGTCCCGCAGGTAGCGGACCATCTGCTCCGGCTCCGTGGGCAGGCCCTGGAAGTAGCCGGGCGGCGGTGACATGTCCGAGACGTCGTCGGTACGCCACTCGTCGGGGCGGCTCTCCAGCCGCCGTCGCTGCTGCCAGGTCGTGCCGTCACCGACCGGCACCCAGCGTTGGAGCCGCTCGACGACGTACGGGCCGGCGGTCGGCCGCTCCCGGTAGGTGAGTCGCAGTTCGACGAAGAGGTACTGGCCGGGGCGGGCCACCAGGTCGGGCTGCTGACGGGCCGAACCCGCCGCTGCGGTCAGGACCTCCGCCGCGCTCGCCGTCGGCGGGGCGTCGCCGAGCGTCTGGGTCAGCAGCCCGCCGGCGGTCAGCAGGGCGACCAGCCCGCCGATGCCCGCCAGCCGCCAGCCCGGTGCGCGCCACCGGAGGTTCCGGCGGGGCGTACGGACCGCAGGCGCGATCGAGGCCGTGTCGGGGGACCGGGTGGCGATGTGCTCCCGCAGTTCGGTGAGGAGTCGTTCCTCGAAGGTGCCCAGTGGCTTCTCGGTGTGGGTCATGGCGCTCATTCCTCCGGGTCAGACCAGCGCGGATTCGGACGTGGCGAGCGCGAGGCGGATCGCCCGGCGGGCCCGGTGCACGCGGACCCGGGCGGCGACCGGGGAGATCCCGAGCGCACCGGCCGCGTCGGTAAGGGACAGACCATCCACGGCGACGAGTTCCAGCAGGGCGCGGGTGTGCTCCGGCAGCCCTCCGAGGGCCCGGTAGGTGCGCCGGGCCAGCGATTCCGCGTCGATGCGCTCCTCGATCCGGGCGATGTCGTCCGCGTCCAACAGCCGTCGTCCCGCCAGCCGACCGCCGGCCCGCATAAGTCGGGTCGCCCGGCGGTGCTCGGCGGCGATGACGTTCCGCGCCACACCGAAGAGCCAGGCCAGTTCGTTGCCGCGCTCGGGCCGGTAACCGGCTGCGGAGTCGATCACCGCCAGGAACACCTCAGCGGTGAGGTCTGCGGCGGTGTGTGGGTCGTCGACGCGGCGGGCCACGAACCGGCCGATCGTCTCGACGTGCCGACGGTAGAAGCGTTCGAAAGCGGCCGGATCCGTACCGATGATGGTCAGGTCGTCCCCGCCGGGGCTCGGGCTGTTCACAGGCCGTCCTCTCGTTGGCCGTCCTTACACCCCTTCATTGGCTCGGCGACGACGTGGCGTTACATCCGACCGCCCCTCGTCCCGTCGCCACCGCGTCCGCGCGGCAACTCCTGCGAAAACAAGGATGTAGTGGCCTCCTTGATCGGCGGAGGCCACTACATCCTGGATCGAGCGCGCTGGCGCGTGGGTCGTCAGTCGTCGTTGGTGATGGTTCCGGTCGCCAGCGGGTCGGCCAGTCGCAGGCCGGGCACGCCGGCCACCAGCAGCGTCAGCTTCTCGTCCGACTCGCGTCGCCGGTCACCCCGCACGCTGACCGGGAAGGTCACCGAGGTGTCCCCGGCGGCCAACACCTTGCAGCCGGCGTACGCGTCGAAGTCCGAGCCCGCCTGCGCCGTGAGACCGAGGGTCGCGGCGCACAGCAGCACGGGCTGCGACAGCGGCCGTGAGACGGTGGCGGTGAACACCAGCTGCCGGGTGCCCTGGTCGCCCTCGACCACCGTGGTGTCGGCGACGGTCAACGCCGCCCGCGAGCGGAACCTCGCCACCTGCGGATCGTGGTCGCTGGAACCCCGTGAGCCGTCACCGGTGAACTCCGCCGGCCAGTCGGCGTTGACGTGCGCCGCCCGCACCTGCACCAGGTCGCCGTAGAGCGCGTCGTTGACGAACAGGTGGTCGAGCGTCTGCGCCTGCCCCTCGAAGCTGTACGAGTACGCCGAGGCCGGCACGTCCGCCACCAGGTTGTCCCACAGGTTGTGCAGGCCCGCCTCGTACAGCGGAGCGAGCTGGTCCGACGGGGTGGGCTGGGCGGCGGTGGCGATGGGATCGTCCGGGCGGGGGAAGACGTTCAGGTCACCGCCGTACACGACCCGCGCGTCCTGGTCGGCCGCCTCGATGGCGGTGACGATCGCCGCTCCGTACGCCGCCTGCTCCCGCCGCTGCCCGATCCGGCTGTCCGGACCGGAGGAGTAGTGGTTGCTGAGCGCCCACAGGGTGAACCGCTCGGTCGAGCCCGGCGCCGCGGCCACGTTGAACCTGCCCAGCTGGGGTGCCCGGGTGAAGACGTTGTTCCCGTCCTTGCCCGTCGACGTGTCCACGTCGGACGGCAGCACCGCGTTGAGCGCCTTGGGGTTCTGAACGTCGGCGTTGCCCGGCAGGCCGGCGGCGCGGTACTGGACGGTCGGCGTCGTGCCCAACAGCGGATCGCCCGCCGTCGCCGCCGCCAGCGACAGCCGGTCGGTGCGGTACAGGAACGCGGCGGTGATCCCGCGGGCGTCCGCCCCGGTCCGGTCGTAGGCAGCGGCGTACGCTGGCCCGCCGGCCGCCGCCACCGCGAGCGCCAACTCCTGGATGCTGTCCGGAGCGCCGTCGGCGTTGTTGGTGTCGCCGCAGGCCAGCGCCGTCCCGGAGACCGTGCAGATGTCCTGGTCCTCGGCCTCCTGCACCAGGATCAGATCCGGTGCGTGCAGATCCTTGACGATCTGGTCGGCGAGCGACGTCAGGTGCTGGCGGTAGTCGGCTTCGCTGCTCGGCACGTAGTCGAACGGCGGGCTGACACCGGTACAGCCGGCGTTGCCGGTGAAGTCGCAGCCGTCGAACGGATCGTCGCGGTAGTCGTACAGGTTCTCCACGTTGTAGGTCGCGACCGCGACCTCCTGGGAGCGGTCGGCGGGCTTCGGCGGGTTGTTCTTCGACGGGTCGGCCCCGGCGTCGAACTCGGCCCGCTCGACCTGCACGCCGTACTTCTCGAACGAGTAGTAGACGCCGCCCACCGCGTCGGCGCGCAGCGTGTCGAAGGTGTGCGCCGGCGGGAGCAGCGCGGTGCTGTCACCGGCGGTGGCCTTCACGCCCATGCTGCCGAGCAGCACCCGCTGCCCGTTGCCGTCGTCGAAGCGCCGGGTCGGGTCATTGTCCAGCGGGTGCGAGTCCCGGAAGACCCGCCGGGCGTACGGGTCGGCGCGGTCCAGCAGCGGATCGTCCCGGTCGACGACCCACAGCTCCGCGTCGGCGGTGGACGAGAAGACGTCGCGGCCGCTCACCGCGCCGCTGCCCGCGCGGACCCGCAGCCGGGCACCCTCGTGCCGCTCCCACCAGCGCTGCGCCTCGGTCAACTCGACCGGAGGCACCGCGTCGGCAACCGAGACCGCCGTGTCCACGTCCAGGCCGGTGGCGATCCGACGGACCAGCGACGCACCGGAGAGCTGGGTGAAGTTGTAGTACTCCGACACCCGTGCCCGCAGCACCACCTCGTCGCCGACCGTCGGCACGTAGCCGCCGACCAGCGAGGTGAACGTGCCCATGAAGACGAAGATGCCGTCGGAGCTGGTCGGGTCGCCGTCGGTGTCGCCGCTGCGGCTCTGCAGGAAGAACCCGTTCTGCTCCGCCCCGGCCGACGTACGGGCCAGCGTCCGCTGGGTGATCACGCCACGGACGTCGTACATCGTGCTGCTGGTGCCGTTGCCGCTCGCCGGTGCGAGCGGTGACCGGTCGGCGGCGGACTCGGCGTCGGTGGTCGGACCCTGTACCTCCCCGACGGTCAGCTCCCGGGTCACCTGCACGGCCAGCGCGCAGCTCGCGGTGCCACCGCCCGCATCGGTCGCGGTCACGGTGACGGTGTACGCCCCGGCCGTGAGGTCGGCGCTCGCGCCGACCGTGGCGCGGGCCGTGCCGCCCACCGCGTCGGCGGGGGTGAACGCGGTACGGGTGATCGAGCCGCTGGCCGGCGTCGGGCTGACAGCGGTCACCGCCAGGTCGACGATCTCATCGTCCGGGTCGGTGGCGGTGACCTCCCGGCTCGCCGCCGTCCCCGATGCGGTGACCAGTGGGCCGCCGCAGGTCACCGTCGCCGGGACGTCGACCGGCCCACCGCCGTCCACGCTGTGCGAGCCGAGCCCGTCGAAGGTGTCGACCGGGAAGCCGGCCCACTGGGCGGCGGGGTCGAACGCGTCCGACGGGTCGGTGTCGCCCGCGGTCACCGACGGCAGCCGGCGCAGCGTGTTGTCCGCCGTGCTGGTCGTGCCGCTGCCCCACTCGGTGCCCGGGTCGACGCCCACCTGCCCGATCGAGTCGAGCACGGTCGTGCCCCGGCGCAGCACGATCGCGTCGTCGCCGTTGAACAGGCTCGCCCCGGTGCTCTGGTCCGCCTGGGCGAGGATGGCCGCCCCGGCCGAGGCGCTGGCGAACACGAAGGCGTCCCCGGCGGCGACCGTCCCGGTCAGCGCGATCGTGGTCGCCGTCGTGGAGCCGTTGAAGTAGAGCTGGAGCTGGTAGCCGCCAGCGGTGAGGTCGACGGGAGCGCCGGTGCCGTTGAACAGCTCGATCGCCTTGTTGTTCGACGAGCCTTCGACGTACTCGGAGATGAACAGGTCGGTGGGCGCGGCGCTGGCCGCGCCGGGGGTGACGCCGAGGGCCGTGACGGTCACTGCGGCGGTGGCGATCGCGAGCGCGGCTGTTGTGCGGCGCGGGCGCATAGGGCCTCCACGATGGGTGGACGGGGTCACCGCACGTTAAGGTGCCCCACTGTCCACCGTCCATCCCCCAGTGGACACTTTCGTGAATTCCTCAGCGTGGCTGATCGAGGCGGTGCACCAGCTCGGCCACGTCGACGCTGTACTCGCACCAGTCCCGGTCGGGCCGGTAACCCAGCTCCGCGTTGACCTTGAGCATCGCCTCGTTGGCCTGCGCGTTCCAGGTCTGCACCTCGGCCAACTCCGGCTCGGCGGAGCGCAGCTCCAGCAGCATCCGCGCCTTGATCGCCCGGTCGATGCCGTAACCCCGGTGGTCCTGCCCGACGATCGTGTCGTACTGGTCGGCGCGGGTCGGGTGCTGCGCGGGCACCACGACCTCGGTCAGCCCGGCCACCTCATCGCTCTGCTCGTGCCGGGCCAGCACGATGTACGGCTTCATGCCGCGCCGGTGCAGGGTGTCGAGGCTGTCCCGCAGGCGCTCCGGGTCGTAGGAGCTGGGACGTAGCTCGCCGTCCTCGACGTCGCGCACCTCGGCCTTGGCCCGCGCGTACGACTCGATCAGGTCGTCCGGTGGACCGCCCGGATAGAACTCCAGGTGGTAGCCCGCGCCAATCCCGGTGGCCATCTCGGTCAACTCGGCCCAGTCCACCGACGTCAGGTCGAGCACGCTGCGCGTCTCCACGTACTCACGGGTGAAACCGAGCGACTCGTAGAAGGCCACGGCCGGCGTGTCGCCGACCACCTCGACGCCGATCGACTGGAAGCCCTCCTGGTAGACCCGCCGGGCCGCGCGCAGAACCAGGTCACGACCGAGGCCGCCGCGTCGTACAGAGGGGTGGACCAGCACCTCGAGCACACCGATGTCACCGAGCAGCAGCACGTGGACCTGGCCGAGGACGGCACCGACCTCGCCGGGAGCGCTCGGTTCGGCCTGGGCGAGCCAGGAGATCCGCCGCTCACCCGGCATCACCTCGCCGAGATACTCCCGTAGGGAGGTCTCCCGCCACGGCGGGTCCTGCGGCAGATCGGCCGCGAGCACCGCGTTCAACGTGGTCAACAGCGACGCGATCTCGGCGGACGAGGCGGTCCTGGGGTCCCACTCGCGCACCATCACCCGTCTAGCTTGCCGCTAACGGCTGCCCGGGGGAAGTGTCCGGTCCTCCAATGTGCGTGGACGATCACATCACAGGCGGCTGGCCCGTCCGTACCGGTCAGCGGTGTCGTAGACGGCCTGGGCGTACCGCCGTACGTCGTTGTACGACAGGATCGCGTTCCACCAGTCTCCCGGGATGCTGAGGTTGCGGCCACCCTTGCAGAGGTAGTTGCCGGCCGCCAGCGCCGCGTCGTCCAGGTCGTGCGGGTCCTTGACCCCGTCCCCGTCGGCGTCGGCCCCGATCTCCTGCCAGGTCGTCGGGATGAACTGCATCGGCCCGATCGCCCGGTCGTAGATCTTGTCCTTGTCGAGCGCGCCGCGGTCGGTGTCGATGATCCGCATCCGGCCGCCCGTGCCGTCCAGCCGCAATCCGATGATCTCCGGAAGCGCCTTGCCGTCGGCGCCCAACTGCGCGCGGTTGGCCGAGCCGTGCCCGGACTCGACCTGACCGATCGCGGCCAACGTCGTCCAGCTCAACGCGCAGCTACGGTTGGTCTGGGCAAGCATCTGCTCCGCGTACCCGTACGCCCGCATGGCGGTCGGCGGGATGCCGACCTTGGGCCCGACCTGCTGCGCCCAAGCGGCCAGGGCGTCCGACGGGCGACCGCCGATCGTCGGGGCGACGGCCGGCCCGGTCGGCACCACGCCGGTGGGGAACGCCCCGGTCGGCACCGCCCCGGTGGGCAGCGGGCCGGTCGGCCGTGGGTCGAGTGGCAGTGCCGGCGGCACGGCCACGGTCGGTGCGGCCGAGGCGTCGACGGCCACCGGCTTGGACCCGCCGATGGTCGCCGGGACGAGCAGCGCTCCCGCTGCGGCGGTCGCCGCGACCAGGGCCAGCAGGAACACCCCCGGAACGGTGAGTCGACCGCTGGGCCGGCGCGACCACTCCCGGGTCGCCCGAGCGGCGGTCACCGCGGCCTGGCGCGGCGGTGGCAGCCGGACGGCGTGCGCGAACGGCACGCGCCGCCGCCGACCAGGCGTGACCGCCGGTACGACGGCGACGCCCTCCACCTTGGTCGCCGTCAGGTCGGTCGCGCCCGCCGCGACCGTCCCGTCGCCGGTCGTGGCGGTATCGGCGTTGGCGTCGCCCGCCTCCGCCTTCGCCGGGTCGGCGGCCGTGGCACCGGTCTTCACCAGGTCGGCGTCGGTGGTGCCGGTCTTCGCCGGGTCGGCGGTCGTGGTGTTGGCGGTCGCCGGGTTGGCCTTCGCCGGGTCGTCGCCGTCGGTGTTGTCGCGCGCCGGGATGTCGGTGCCTCCGTCGGCCCGATCCGCGGCGGCAGTGTCCGTACCGGCGGTGTCCGCATCGGCGGCATCGGCGGCGGGGGCCGCCATCGCGGCAGTGTCATCGTCGGCGGCGTGCTCGCCCCGGTCGTCGGCGGGGGCGTCGACTGTCGAGGCAGGAGCAGCGTCGGTCGTGCCGCTGCCCAGCCAGGGGCGGCGCGGGCGAGGCACGGCCGGAGGCGCCGGATCCGGCGCGGCGCCCGACTCCGCCAGAGGCCCGTCCAGCGGCGCGGCCGGTCGAAGCGGTTGCACACGCGTCTTGTCCTCGCCGTCCACCACCCGTCGAGTATCACTCATGTCCCGACGGGCGTCAGGTCCACGTACCCTTGGTGGCATGCCCCGGTACGAGTTCCGATGCCGCGCCTGCGGCGACAACTTCGAGGTCAACCGTCCGATGGCGGCGGCCGGAGCGCCGGCCACCTGCCCGCAGGGCCATGCCGACACGGTCAAGTTGCTCTCGGCGGTGTCGGTCACCGGTCGCGGCACCGGCGCCGCGCCGCCGGCCGGTGGTGGCGGCTGCTGCGGTGGCGCCTGCGGCTGCTGACCCGGCGGTTTCGGCGGCAGACTCGTGAACCGCCCTTGCCGGGACCGGGTTCGAGTGGCACCTTGAGGCGGCACCTGCCCGGCCGTTCTCACGATGCGTGACCGCTCGGACTCAGGCAGCATGAACCCGACGTCACGGGCGGAGGTTCCACGCATGTCGCCACGGATCCAGCTCCCGAGCGGTTGGGTGACCTTCGTGTTCACCGACATCGAGGGCTCGACCCGGCTGGCCCAGTTGCTCGGCGCGGACTACCGCCCGGTGCTCGCCGAGCATCGACGGTTGCTGCGGCGCACTCTGGCCGCCACCGGTGGTGCCGAACTGTTGACCGAAGGCGACTCGTTCTTCCTGGCCTTCGACGACGCGGCGGCGGCGTTGACGGCCTGCCTGACCGCCCAGCGGGCCCTGGCGAACCACGACTGGCCGACCGCGGAGGCCGCGCCCCGGGTACGGATGGGTCTGCACACCGGCTACGCCGAGCCCCGCGACGGGGAGTACGCCAGCCCCGAGGTGCACCGGGCAGCCCGGGTGGCCGCGGCGGCCCACGGCGGTCAGGTGCTCTGCTCGGCGTCCACGGCCCGCCGGGCCGACCCACTGCCACCCGGCGCCACCCTGCTGGACCTGGGCCTGCACCGGCTACGTGGCTTCGACGACCGGGAGCGGCTGTTCCAACTGGTCGCTCCCGGGCTGGAACGGCAGTTCCCCCGCCCGCGTACCGCCGAGGCGGTGGCGCACAACCTACCGACCCAGGTGACGTCGTTCGTCGGGCGGCAGGTCGAGCGCGCCGAGCTGAGCGGGCTGGTGGAGCGGCACCGGTTGGTCACGGTGCTGGGCGCGGGCGGCGCGGGGAAGACCCGACTCGCCGTGGAGCTGGCCGGTGGCGTGGTCGAGGCGTACCCCGACGGGGTCTGGTTCGTCGACATCGCCGCGGTGACCGACCCGGGGTTGGTGGCGTTCGCGATCGCCGCGGTGCTCGGGCTGCGGCCCGAGCCGGGCCGCCCGATGCTGGACACGCTCGTCGAGTACGCGGCGGCCCGCCGGATGCTTGTCGTGCTCGACACCTGCGACACGCAACCGGCCGCCTGCGGCGAGGTCATCTCACGGCTGCTCTCCGGCGGGGGCGGCGTGCGGGTGCTGGCGACCAGCCGCGAGTCGTTCAGCCTGCCCGGCGAGGTGGTCTGGCGGATCCCGCCGCTCTCGGTCGACCCACGTGCCGAAGGCACGGAGAGCGACGCGGTCGCGCTGCTGTTGGACCGTACCGCTGCGGCCCGTGGCGGCCGGCAGCCGGAGCAGGCCGAGTCGGCCGATCTTCGCCGGGTGGTGCAGCGGTTGGACGGGCTGCCGCTCGCCATCGAGCTGGCCGCCGCCCGGCTGCGGGTGCTCTCCGTCGGTCAGCTCGCCGAGCGGCTGGACGACGTCCTCGGCACCCTGGACGCCGGCCGGGAGGACCCGGAGCCACCGCCGGTGGAGCGGGGCTGGTCCGGCAACCAACAGGACACCGTGGACCTGGTGGCCGCGGCGATCGGTACGCCGCCGCCCACCGCGGCGAGCCGGGCCGTGCAGCGGTCAGCCACCGAACGGCACCTGACCATGCAGGCCACCGTGACCTGGTCGTACCGGACGTTGGGGCCGCGGGCCGCGCGGCTGTTGCGCTGGATGGCCGTCTTCGCCGGGCCGGTGGACCTGCCGACGGTGGAGTGGCTGCTCGGCGACGACCCGCTGGATCCGCTGTCGGTGCTGGTGGACAAGTCGATGGTGTTGGCCGAGCCGCGGGCCGCCGGCAGCTCCTACCGGATGCTCGACCCGATCCGGGCGTACGCGGCGCGGCGGCTGGCCGAGGCGGGCGAGGAGCAGGCCGCCCGCGACCGGCACGTGGCCTGGTCGGCGCACGCTCTGGATCGGGCCCACCTCGGCCCGGACGGGCGACCCGTGACGCTGTCCCTCTACACCCTCGACCCGCTGGCTGACGAGCTGCGGGCCGCGCTGCGCTGGTGTGCCACCGGTGGCAGCGCCCGCGCCGGTCTGCGCCTCACGGGCGGGCTGGACCAGTGGTGGCGCGAGCGCGGGCTGGCGCGGGAGGGTCGACTCTGGCTGTTCCGGCTGTACGGACGGATCGCCGAGACGGGCGAGCGGATCCCGGACGCGGAGCTGGCGGCGGCGTACCACATGCACTCGCTGCACGCCGGCGCCGACGGGGAGTTCGCGGAGGAGCTGCGCTACTCGCAGCGGGCGGAGGCCGCCGCCCGGCAGGCCGGTGACGCCGGTCTGCTCGCCCGGGTGCTCGCCGGCCGGGCCGCGCCGCTCGTGGACATGGGCCAGTTCTTCGAGGCCGAGCGGGTCTGCCGGGAGGTCATCGACTGGGCGCACGGGCAGGACGTGGTGGGCGAGGCGCTGTTCGCGGTGTTCAGCCTGGCCGAGCTGCTCTGGCGGCGGGGGGCGCTGGCGGAGGCGGCGGACCTGCTGGGCGCGGCGCGTCCGGTCGAGGCCGCCCGCCCGGTCGAGCGCGGCCGGCGTTCGGTGGACATGCTGCTCGGGATGGTCGCGCTGGCCCGGGGCGACGTGATCGCCGCGCACGAGCACCTGCTGGTGGCACTGCGCTCACGGATGGGGCACGGCTACCACGGCCGGGCCTGCGACACCCTGCACGCGATCGCGGTTCGGTGCGCGCTCGGCGGGGACCCGACGACCGCCGCGCGGCTGTTCGGCGCGGCGCAGGCCACCCGGGCGAGCATGCGGGCGACACCGGGGATCTACGGCGGCTACTGGGCCGACCAGCAGTCGGAGCTGCGGGCGATGATGGGCGACGTCGCGTTCGACGACGCGTACTCGGAGGGCGTCGAGTTGAGCCTGGACGAGGCGGTAGCGCTCGCCCTCGACGTGGAACACCCGGACCTGGCGGCGGACTCGACCCGCTTCAGCACCGAACTCTCCCACCCCGCCCCACCCCAACACCCCGCCACAAAAACCGAACACGCCTAACCCCCCACCCCAACCCCACCCCCTCCACCCCCTCTTGAACCTTGTTGATCAAGAGGTTTGCGTCAGAAATCGTGCCTCCGCTGACGCAAACCTCTTGATCACCGGGGCGAGGGGAGGGGGTGGGGAGGGGGGTGGGGGTGGGGGGTGGGGGTGGGGTGGGGTGGGGGTTAGGGGCGGGTGTGGGCGTTGGATTCGGCTTGGGCC
>NZ_JBFAMS010000012.1:0-247845 GCF_040656575.1 Micromonospora sp. NPDC049801
GGTGAGGGCATGGTCGGCCTCGCCGGTGGCACCCGTCGCACCACGAGCCGGTTGCTCGACGGCGCCAACTACCCGCCGGTGCGCTCGCTCTTCCCCGCCACCCACAACGCCGAGGCGCGGGTGTCGGTGAGCACGCTGATCGAGGTGGTCAAGCGGGTCGCCCTGGTGGCCGAGCGCACCACGCCGGTGCTGCTCAGCTTCAGCGCCGACGGCCTGGTGGTCGAGGCCGGCGGCTCCGAGGAGGCACGGGCGAGCGAGGCGATGGAGGCCACCTTCACCGGTGACGCGCTCACCATCGGCTTCAACCCCCAGTACCTCATCGACGGCCTGGCAAACCTGGGCGCGCAGACCGCCATGCTCTCGTTCGTCGACGCTTTCAAGCCGGCGGTGATCTCACCCGCTGGCGAGGATGGTGAGGTCATTCCGGGGTATCGGTACCTCATCATGCCGATCCGCGTCTCTCGCTGATCGGCCCAGCAACACCAGATCCACGGAGGTAGGAACAAATGCAGCTCGGCCTGGTAGGACTCGGCCGGATGGGCGGCAACATGCGCGAGCGGTTGCGGGCTGCCGGCCACGAAGTGGTCGGATTCGATCACAACCCGCAGCTGAGCGACGCGGCTAACCTCGCCGAGCTGGCACAGAAGCTCGAATCGCCGCGTGCCGTATGGGTCATGGTGCCCGCCGGCGTCACCGATGCCACGATCGACGAACTCGCCGAGGTGCTCGGGGACGGCGACATCATCATCGACGGCGGGAACTCCCGCTTCAGCGACGACGCTCCCCGTGCCGAGCGGCTGAACGCGCGCGGTATCGGCTACGTGGACGTCGGCGTCTCCGGAGGCGTCTGGGGCCGGCAGAACGGCTACGGCCTGATGGTCGGCGGCGCCCAGGAGCACGTCGACCGGCTCATGCCGATCTTCCAGGCGCTCAAGCCCGAGGGCGAGTTCGGCTTCGTGCACGCCGGCCCCGTGGGCGCCGGCCACTACTCCAAGATGGTGCACAACGGCATCGAGTACGGCCTCATGCACGCCTACGCCGAGGGCTACGAGCTGCTGACCGCCTCCGAGCTGGTGACCAACGTGCCCGGCGTGTTCAAGTCGTGGCGCGAGGGCACGGTCGTCCGCTCCTGGCTGCTCGACCTGCTGGACCGCGCTCTCGACGAGGACCCGGAGCTGGCCGACCTGAGCGGCTACACCGAGGACACCGGCGAGGGGCGCTGGACGGTCGACGAGGCGGTCCGGCTCGCCGTACCGCTGAACGTCATCACCGCCTCCCTGTTCGCCCGGTTCCAGTCGCGACAGGACGACTCGCCCGCCATGAAGGCCGTCTCCGCGCTGCGCCAGCAGTTCGGCGGCCACGCCGTCCACAAGCGCTGAGCGGTATCCACAACCTGTGTATGTCCGCCGGCTGGAACTTGTCGACTTCCGCTCGTACGAGCGGGTCGCCGTCGACCTCCAGCCGGGGGCGAACGTCCTGATCGGCGCCAACGGTGTCGGCAAGACCAACCTCGTCGAGGCGCTCGGTTACGTGGCGACCCTGGACTCGCACCGGGTCGCCACGGACGCGCCGCTGGTCCGGATGGGCGCCTCCTCGGCGGTGATCCGCTGCGCGGTCGTACACGACGGGCGGGAACTCCTGGTCGAGCTGGAGATCGTGCCGGGGCGGGCCAACCGCGCCCGACTGGGCCGATCGCCCGCGCGACGGGCGCGCGACGTGCTCGGGGCGCTGCGGCTGGTGCTGTTCGCCCCGGAGGACCTGGAACTGGTCCGGGGCGATCCGGCCGAGCGTCGCCGCTACCTCGACGACCTCCTGGTCAACCGGCAACCCCGCTACGCGGGCGTACGCGCCGACTACGACCGGGTGGTCAAACAGCGCAACGCCCTGCTGCGCACGGCGTACCTCGCCCGCAAGACCGGCGGCTCCCGCGGCGGCGACCTGGCCACCCTCGCGGTGTGGGACACCCATCTGGCCCAGCACGGCGCGGAGCTGCTCGCCGGCCGGCTGGAACTGGTCGCCGCGCTCACCCCGCACGTCGCCAAGGCGTACGACGCGGTGGCCGCCGGCCGGGGCGCGGCCGGCATCGCCTACCGGCCGACGGTCGAACTGGCCGAACCGACCACCGACCGGGCCACGCTCGCCGAGGCGCTGACCGCCGCGCTCGCCGCCTCGCGGTCCGCCGAGATCGAACGGGGCACCACGCTCGTCGGGCCACACCGGGACGAGCTGGCCCTGTCGCTCGGCCCGCTGCCGGCCAAGGGGTACGCGAGTCACGGCGAATCCTGGTCGTTCGCGCTCGCGCTGCGACTGGCCGGGTACGACCTGCTGCGCGCCGACGGCATCGAACCGGTCCTGGTGCTCGACGACGTCTTCGCCGAGTTGGACGCCGGTCGTCGGGAACGGCTGGCGGAACTGGTGGGCGGGGCGAGTCAACTGCTGGTCACCTGTGCCGTGGACGACGACGTTCCGGCCGCGTTGCGGGGCACCCGTTACCAGGTCGGCGAGGGGACGGTACGACATGTCGGATGAGCCAGAGACCCGGCCGGCGCGCGGCACGTCCACCGGCAGCGGCCGGCAGGCCGGGGATGCCGCCGGCGGGCGTACTCCACCTGCCGGGGCGACCGACGGGCAGCCGGAGGGGCCCAGCGGCCCGGAGTTGGCGCGGGCGGTGCTCGACGCCGCGCTGTCCCGCCGCCAGGCGGCGGCGCGCACCCGGCGTACCTCCGGCGGTGGCGCTGGCGCCGACGGCGCTGGCGGCTCGGGACGGCGGCTGCGTGGCTACTCGGGCCCGGGGCCTGACCCGCGCGACCCGCAGCCCCTGAGCGCGGTGCTGAACCGGCTGGTGAAGGCGCGGGGCTGGCAGCAGCCCGCGGCGGAGGCCACCGTGTTCGGCGCGTGGGAGCGGGTGGTCGGCGCGGAGGTCGCCCAGCACAGCCGGCCGGTCAAGCTGGAGAACGGCGAGTTGACCGTGGAGGCGCGCTCGACGGCCTGGGCCACCCAGTTGCGGCTGCTGGCCGGCTCGTTGCTCAAGCAGATCGCCCAGGAGGTCGGCCACAACGTGGTGCGCAAGCTGCACATCCACGGGCCGGCCGCGCCGTCCTGGCAGAAGGGTCCACGGCGGGTACGCGGGCGGGGACCGCGCGACACGTACGGCTGAGCCGGCCTGCTCAGCGCCGCCGCTGCGCCTCCCGGGCCGCACGCTTTCGCTCGCGCTGCTCCTGCGTGTAGCGCTTGCGCTCGGCCAGGTCACGTTTCCACGCCTCGCGGGCGGCCGTCGAACCGCCCTGCACCGCGCCCTGCACGCCGTCGGCCGGCCCGGCGAGGTGCCGGAAGGCCCAGCTCAGGAGTCGACCGCCCTCGCCGGGTGCTCTGGTGGTAGCGCCGTCCTCGCTCATCTGCCGCCCCTCCCACGTGCCGTCGCTCTAAGGTTGCCGCACCAATGGTTGGTGTACCAACGATCGGTACGATAGTTGCCGTGCGCGAGGAGAGCAACCGATGAGCGACCAACCGCAGGGCACCGATCCGCTGGCGCTGGAGCAGCAGGTCTGCTTCGCCCTGTCGGTTGCGGCCCGCAGCGTGGTGGCCGTCTACCGGCCCCTGTTGGAGCCGATGGGCCTGACCCACCCGCAGTACCTGGTGATGCTGGCGCTCTGGCAGCACGCCCCGCTGTCCGGCCGTGACCTCAGCCGCCTGTTGCAGCTCGACCCGGGCACCCTGTCACCCCTGCTCAAGCGGCTCGAAGCGGCCGGCTACCTGCGCCGGGAACGGGACGCCGCCGACGAGCGCAGCCTCGCCGTCACCCTCACCGCCAGCGGCATGGCCCTGCGCGCCCAGGCCGAGCGGATCCCGGCCGCGATCGTCCAGCGCCTCGGACTGCCCGTAGAGGACCTGCAACACCTGCACGCGGCGCTCACTCAGGTGATCGCCGCCGCCAACCGCCCCGCCGGCCCGGAGGTTCAGGCGTCGGCGTAGACGGCGAAGCCGCGCTCGGCGCACCGCCGGTAGAACGCCGCCAGCACGCCCAGCTCCGCACAGGTGAAGTTCCACTGCGGCGGATCACCGCTCTCGTCGCGCAACGCGTCGAGCCGGGTGTCCAGCCAGCGCAGCTGCTGCTCCGCCAGCCGACCGTCGCCGAGCAGCGACCGCAGCACCGTACTCACCGAGTCGAAGGTGACCGTCTCGCCGTACTCCCGGTGCCCGGCCACGAACCGTTCGATGCCACCGGCGATCCAGGCGCAGCCGTCCGGGTCGATCACCGGGTCCTCGTCCTCGGCCGCGGCGTCTGTGGCGTACAACACACCTTCGAGGCCGAGCAGGAGATCCACCAGCTCGGTGTACGCGGTCGCCCGGACGGTGCCGGTCTTCGCGATCAGCTCGGCCAGCGCCGCCGTCGGCGCGGAGATCCGTGGCAGGTCGACGATCTCGCCGAAGTCGACGAACTCGGCCGGCGCCACCGGATCGTAGAAGCGGCCGGTCCGCGGCCACTGCACCGCGACGTTGTCCAGCCCCATCTGTCACCTCTTAGAGAGCACGTGTCGGGTCGATCGGGTCGATCGTCCCGGTTCCGGCCGGTAAAGATCAAGGCCGCTTCCGGGGCGCCGCAAACGTACGGCACGGACGATCCGACCGCGACCCCCGACCCGCCCGAGCGCGGGTCAACCTGTCTGGGGGCGGCGCGTCCGAACAGGGCGTGGCGTGTGGGGGGAGTCGAGGGTAACGGGGTTCTGCCGGCTACGGACATCTCAGCCGCCTCGTTGAGGGTGCCGAGTGGTGGTTCTGTCCCCCGCGCACAGTAGGATTGACAGCGAGACGAAGACCCGGTGCGGGCGAGCGACGGGGCCGGTGGCCCCAAGTCATTCTCCACCCCGGGTCGAGCCGATCGCGATCCGCGGGCGACCGCGGCGACCGGCGCGTTCGACCCGCTGTCCGGAGATCTCCGGCACCGGTCCGCGCGCCGACGTCGCGTCATGTCCCGCCGAACCCGCGCCCGACGCGCCCCACCGGCGCCGACGACGCGAGAAAGTGGCCGAGGGTGGCAGCGCAGGACAAGCAGGAGTACGGCGCAGAGTCGATCACCGTTCTCGAGGGGCTGGAGGCGGTCCGCAAGCGGCCCGGTATGTACATCGGGTCCACCGGCGAGCGCGGTCTGCACCACCTCGTCTGGGAGGTCGTCGATAACGCGGTCGACGAGGCGATGGCCGGCTACTGCGACACCATCGACGTGGTGCTGCTCGCCGATGGTGGGGTCCAGGTCACCGACAACGGCCGTGGCTTCCCGGTCGACCTCCACCCGAAGCTCAAGAAGCCGGGCGTCGAGGTCGCACTGACCGTGCTGCACGCGGGTGGCAAGTTCGACGGCAAGGCGTACGCGGTCTCCGGCGGCCTGCACGGCGTCGGCGTCTCCGTGGTGAACGCGCTGTCGACGAAGATGGCAGTGGTGATCCACAAGTCCGGCTTCGTCTGGCGGCAGCAGTACACCAACTCCAAGCCATCCGCGCTGGAGAAGGGCGAGACCACCGACCGCACCGGCTCTGCGGTTTCCTTCTGGCCCGACGCGGACGTCTTCGAGACGATCGACTTCGACTTCCAGACCATCTACCGACGCCTGCAGGAGATGGCCTTCCTCAACCGGGGCATCACCATCCACCTGCTCGACGAGCGGGTCCCGGAGGACGAGGACGGCAAGACCCGCGAGGTCACCTTCCGCTACGACGGCGGTATCGCCGACTTCGTCCGACACCTCAACGCCTCCAAGAACCCGATGCACAAGACGGTGGTCGAGTTCGAGGCCGAGGAAGAGGGCATGTCCCTCGAGATCGCCATGCAGTGGAACGAGTCGTACGGCGAGTCGGTCTACACCTTCGCCAACAACATCAACACGCACGAGGGCGGCACCCACGAGGAGGGCTTCCGGTCCGCGCTGACCAGCGTGGTCAACCGGTACGGCACCGATAAGAAGCTGCTCAAGGGCGACGAGAAGCTCTCCGGCGAGGACATCCGAGAGGGCTTGGCCGCGATCATCTCGGTCAAGCTGACGAACCCGCAGTTCGAGGGCCAGACCAAGACCAAGCTGGGCAACACCCCGGTGAAGAGCTTCGTGCAGCGGGTCTGCAACGACCGGCTGGTCGACTGGTTCGACCGCAACCCGGCCGAGGCCAAGACGATCATTCAGAAGGCCTCCCAGGCCGCCCGCGCCCGGATCGCCGCGCAGCAGGCCCGCAAGCTGGCCCGACGCAAGTCGCTGCTGGAGTCCGGCTCGATGCCGGGCAAGCTGGCCGACTGCCAGTCCACCGACCCGCGCGAGTCCGAGGTCTTCATCGTCGAGGGCGACTCGGCCGGTGGTTCGGCCAAGCAGGGTCGCGACCCGCGCACCCAGGCGATCCTGCCGATCCGCGGCAAGATCCTCAACGTGGAGAAGGCGCGGATCGACCGGGTCCTCAAGAACAACGAGGTCCAGGCGCTGATCACCGCGCTCGGCACCGGCATCCACGACGACTTCGACATGGAGAAGCTGCGGTACCACAAGGTGGTGCTGATGGCCGACGCGGACGTCGACGGCCAGCACATCCAGACCCTGCTGCTCACCCTGCTGTTCCGCTTCATGCGTCCGCTGGTCGAGCTGGGGCACGTCTACCTGGCCGCCCCGCCGCTCTACAAGATCAAGTGGAACAAGAAGGGCGACGACGCTCAGTACGCCTACTCGGACCGGGAGCGGGACGGGCTCATCGCGCTGCGCCAGCAGAAGAAGCCGAACGCCAAGCCGGACGACATCCAGCGGTTCAAGGGCCTCGGCGAGATGAACTATCCCGAGCTGTGGGAGACCACGATGAACCCGGCGACCCGCACCCTGCGTCAGGTCACGCTCGACGACGCTGCAACCGCAGACGAGTTGTTCAGCGTCCTGATGGGTGAGGACGTCGAAGCCCGCCGGTCGTTCATCCAGCGCAACGCCAAGGATGTGCGGTTCCTGGACATCTGACGGACGTCGACGGGCCAGCCGGGCAGCACCTGGCTGGCCCGCCGGTCCACAGAGTTATCCACAGCTTGACGGCTATCCACAGCCGTTATCCACAGCACGAAAACGACTCTGAGTCTGATAAGGGTATACAGTGACCGATTCCCCCGAGTCCACACCGAACGAGCCCGAGGTCCCCACCGAGGCCATCGCCGCGGTGGTCGCGCACGACCGGATCGAACCGGTCGGGCTCGAGGTGGAGATGCAGCGCTCCTACCTCGACTACGCGATGAGCGTCATCGTCGGGCGCGCGCTGCCGGACGTCCGGGACGGGCTCAAGCCGGTCCACCGCAAGATCCTCTACGCCATGTTCGACTCCGGCTACCGGCCGGACCGCGGCTACGTGAAGTGCTCCCGCGTCGTCGGCGACGTGATGGGCCAGTTCCACCCGCACGGCGACTCGGCGATCTACGACGCGCTGGTCCGGATGGCGCAGCCGTGGTCGCTGCGCTACCCGCTGGTCGACGGCAACGGCAACTTCGGCTCGCCGGGTAACGATCCGGCTGCCGCCATGAGATATACCGAGTGCAAGCTCGACCCCCTCGCGATGGAGATGCTGCGGGACATCGACGAGGACACCGTCGACCTGCAGGACAACTACGACGGCCGGGCCAAGGAGCCCACCATCCTGCCGTCCCGGATCCCCAACCTGCTGGTGAACGGCTCCGAGGGCATCGCGGTCGGCATGGCCACCAAGATCCCGCCGCACAACCTGCGCGAGATCGGCGCGGCGGTGCAGTGGTGCCTGGAGCACCCGGAGGAGGACGAGGAGACCACCCTCGAGGCGCTGCTCGGCATCGTCAAGGGCCCGGACTTCCCGACCCACGGTCTGATCGTCGGCACGACGGCGATCCAGGACGCGTACCGCACGGGTCGTGGTTCGATCCGGATGCGGGCCGTGGTGGAGGTCGAGGAGGACAAGCGGGGTCGTCCCTGCCTGGTCGTCAGCGAGCTGCCCTACCAGGTGAACCCGGACAACCTCGCCGAGCGGATCGCCGAGCTGATCAAGGAGGGCAAGCTCGCGGGGATCGCCGACATCCGCGACGAGTCCTCCGGTCGTACCGGTATGCGGATCGTGCTGGTGCTCAAGCGCGACGCGGTCGCCAAGGTGGTGTTGAACAACCTCTACAAGCACACGCAGCTTCAGGAGACGTTCGGCGCCAACATGCTGGCGCTCGTCGACGGGGTGCCGCGCACGCTCAACCTGGCACAGTTCATCAGGTACTACGTCGAGCACCAGATCGACGTGATCCGTCGGCGGACCGCGTACCGGCTGCGCAAGGCCGAGGAGCGGGCACACATCCTGCGCGGCCTGGGCAAGGCGCTGGACGCCCTGGACGAGGTGATCGCCCTGATCCGGCGGTCGCCGACGGTGGACGACGCCCGGCAGGGCCTGATCCGGCTGCTGGAGATCGACGAGATCCAGGCGACCGCGATCCTGGACATGCAGCTGCGCCGGCTCGCCGCCCTGGAGCGGCAGCGGATCATCGACGACCTGGCGAAGCTTGAGATCGAGATCGCCGACCTCAAGGACATCCTCGCCAAGCCCGAGCGGCAGCGGAAGATCGTCTCAGAGGAGCTGGGCGAGATCGTCGCCAAGTGGGGCGACGACCGGCGTACGCAGATCATTCCGTTCGACGGCGAGGTCTCGATGGAGGACCTCATCGCCCGGGAGGACGTGGTCGTCACGATCACCCGGACGGGGTACGCCAAGCGGACGAAGGTCGACCTGTACCGCTCGCAGCGGCGGGGCGGCAAGGGCGTCAGTGGCGCCACGCTGCGGCAGGACGACATCGTCAGCCACTTCTTCGTATGCTCCACGCACGACTGGATCCTGTTCTTCACGAACAAGGGCCGGGTGTACCGGGCCAAGGCGTACGAGTTGCCGGAAGCCAGTAGGGTAGCCAAGGGCCAACACGTGGCCAATCTGCTCGCCTTCCAACCGGATGAGCAGATCGCGCAGATCATCGAAATCCCGGACTACCAGGTAGCCCCCTATCTGGTACTGGCCACGAAGAACGGCCTGGTGAAGAAGACGCGGCTCGAGGAGTTCGACTCCAACCGTTCCGGCGGCATCATCGCGATCAACCTGCGCGATGAGGACGAGCTGGTCGGTGCTGCTCTGGTGGCGCCGGAGAACGACCTGCTGCTGGTCTCGAAGAAGGCGCAGGCGATCCGGTTCAACGCCTCGGACGAGGCGCTGCGGCCGATGGGTCGGGCCACCTCGGGCGTGATCGGCATGCGCTTCACGGACGACGATGTCCTACTCGCCATGGAGGTCGTCCGGGACGGTCTGGACGTCCTGGTGGCCACGAACGGGGGATACGCGAAACGTACCCCGATCGAGGAATACCCGGTGCAGGGCCGGGGAGGTAAGGGCGTGCTGACTGCGAAGATCACCGAACGGCGCGGTGGTCTGGTCGGTGCGGTGGTGATCGACCCGGACGACGAGTTGTTCGCGATCACCAGCAACGGTGGTGTCATCCGGACTCCGGTGAAGCCTGTACGCCGTACGCGTGACCGGAACACAATGGGGGTCAAGCTGATGGACCTCCCGGACGGCGTGACTATCGTGGCGATTGCTCGCAATGCCGACGAGCCTGACGAACAGGACTAGTTGAATGACGGAGACACAGGCGAAGTCGGGGAACACGGGGACCTCGGCCAACCCGGTCGACGAGGAGGCCGCCAAGGGCGGCACACCAGCGACCGGCCGCGCGGCCGTGGGCCGGGCCACGGTTCCCGCCGACGCGCCTGCCCCGAAATTCACCCGGGCTCCCGGCATGACACCCCCGCCGGAGCAGCCCGGCGAGGACGCGGGATCGGGTGACACCAAGGCCGAGAAGTCGGCCGGTGAGGCAGCGACGTCCACCGGGGCGGCCCCCACGGCGGCCGCCCCGAACCCGGCGCGGCCGACGACCACGCAGCCGATCAGCACCCGACCCGGTCAGGCGACATCGACCGGGGCTACTGGCACGCAGCCCCGGATCACACCGGGCATGACGCCGCCGGATCCGGGGCGTACGTCCACCGGTGGTCGCCCCGTGAGCGGTGGCGGTCTGCCGCCGGGGATCGGCAACCCGTCGGCCGTCGGGGCTGCCCGGGTCGGCGAGGCGGTCCGCGCCGCGCGGAGCTCGGTCAGCTCCGCGGCGTCCCGTGGGCCGCGCCGGGCCCGGCTGAACCTCAAGCGGATCGACCCCTGGTCCGTGATGAAGTTCGCGTTCGCCGTCTCGGTGGTGCTGTTCATCGTCGTGGTGGTCGCCACGTCGGTGCTCTACCTGGCGCTGGACGCGATGGGCGTGTTCCAGAGCGTCAACGACAGCCTCAGCGACCTGGTCAACGCGGGTGGTGGGCAGAGCACCAGCGGGTTCCAGATCACCGCCAAGGGCGTGATCCTCAGCTCGGCGCTGATCGGCCTGGTCAACGTGGTGCTGTTCACCGCGCTGGCCACGCTGGGCGCGTTCGTCTACAACGTCTGCGCCGACCTGGTCGGCGGGATCGAGCTGACGCTCGCCGAGCGGGACTGAGTGTGACCGGGGCGTCGGGGCCTCCGCGGAATGCGGTCGCTCCGACGCCCCGTACTCAGGTAGGTTTTGCGGGCGGCGACGACCCGGATCGCGCAGTCGGACCCCGATTTGGGGCCGGCGCGGCGGATGGGTTAATCTTGCTCGTCGCTACGCGGGGCTATAGCTCAGTCGGTTAGAGCGCAGAGCTGATAACTCTGAGGTCGATGGTTCGATTCCATCTAGCCCCACCGCACATCGTCCGACGGTAGTCGAGCGCAAGGGGTTGCCCCATGTTCAAGAAGCTGCTGATCCTGGCCGGCGTCGTCGGCGTGGCTGCCGTCGTCTTCAACAAGGTCAAGGCCGCCAACGACGAGCGCGCCCTCTGGCACGAGGCGACCACCGCGCCCGACCTGCGCTGATATCAAGATGGCGGCGATTTGGTCGCCGTCGTTGCGGGGCCCTAGCTCAACTGGCAGAGCACTGCCTTTGCAAGGCAGGGGTTAGGGGTTCGAGTCCCCTGGGCTCCACCAGCGCTTTCTTCGGCTGATCTCGGCCCTCGGTACAGCCAACCGGTCTGCGCTACGGTGCTCGCTGTGATCCGGCAAACCATGGCGGCCTCCGTAGACAAGCCGAGCGAGGTCGAGGCGGCTGAGGCCTGGTTGAACGCCAACCGAGACGCTCTCACCCACGCCGAAGAGGATGGCGGCTGCGGCTGCTGCGTCCGGGCCTGGAAGTTGGAAGGGCCTGCCGAGCTGTTGGCGACGATCCCCTACGAGGTCTCGGCCTCCTCCGACTGGGATACGGCCTAGCCGCTTCCCGGAAGCAGACCGACGGGTCGCGTCGCGGGCCCTACCACGACTCCCCGGCTGCGCCCGGCGGGAAGCGCCGCCCACCGCCACGCCGCCTCAGGCAGTCGAACCCTTCGACGTCTCACCGTGAGTGGTCATGGGTCGACGTGTGAGGTCCATTGCCTCGACTGCCGTTACCAGTGGCGCCAACTCGGGGTTCTTGGCGGCGTCGTCCAGCGCTTTCCGCAGGGCGGTGTCGTTGGTCGGCCGGGCCTCCCGCAGGAGCTTCAGGCCGGCGTCGGTGACGTCGGTGTAGATGCCGCGGCGGTCGGTCGGGCACAGGTAGCGGGAGAGCAGGCCACGGTCCTCCAGACGGGCGACCAGGCGGGTGGTGGCGCTCTGGCTCAGCACCACGGCGTCGGCGACCTGCTTCATCTGCAGATGGCCGCCTGCGCGGTCGTGCTGGCGGCTGAGCACGTCGAGCAACGAGTACTCCCGCACGCTGAGGTCGTGCGCGGACTGCAGAGCGCGCTCAAGGTGTGCCTCGATCCTGCCGTAGAGGAGGGAGAGGGCTGCCCATCCGCTGGCGAGGGCGGTTAGCGCGGGATCCGTGGCGGTCATGGTCCGGGTCTTCCTTTGGGGCGGGAGTTTCAGGGTAAGCCTGTTCCGGGAATGTCAGCTAGCGCCTACATCAGGCCCTTGCAAGCAAGTTTGGTGGCCGTCGCTGGATTCTCCACCCGGCCGCCGAACCGATCAGCCTGGTTCCTCGTGGAGCCGCCCGAACCTGGGCGTACCCGTTGAGGTGCCGGGCCACAGCGAAAGGTGCGTCATGACCGTCTCCGGCACTCCGATGAACCTCACCCGGGCCGCCCACGTCGGGATCTCAGTCTCGGATCTGGACGCCTCGATCGCGTTCTATTCCGCTCTCACCGGGCGGGAACCTGTGGCGGAGGGGACCATGGGCAGCGTGCGGTTCGGCATTACGCAAGGGCTGCCTACCGCGAAGCTGCGATACGCGACGATCAACCTGGACGGTCTCGGCATCGACCTGATCGAGTTCCAGGAGCCGGTCGGGGAACGCACGAACGGCATGGCGAACCGCCCCGGCTCCATGCATCTCTGCTTTCGGGTCGACGACTTCGACGCCGTGTACCAGCGGATGAAGGAAGCCGGCTACGACTTCCTCGGCGACGACTACACGTTCATCGCGGGCGAGGTCACCCCTGAGGCGGCGCTCGGCACCAAGGTCGCCTACTTCTCCGATCCGGACGGCACGAACCTGGAGATCATCGAGCCCAAGGGCGGCTTCGCGGGCTAGACAGCGGGCCCGCACCTCGCCGCCGATGGTCATCCGGTGCGCGGTTCACGGCAGGCGGGACTCACCTCTGGACGTCCGGAGGCGGGTCCCGCCTGCCGTATGGGCGACCCGCAGGATAATCGCCGCCGTCGGCGAGGGCCGTTCCCACAGTGGATCCTCGCCTGGGCGCCTCGACGAACTCTTCGGGCCTACCGCCAATTTGGCCGCTGACGACGACTCCGGTGGCCGCAACGGGTCGCTGACCTGCGCAAAGAAGCGCCCGGCCCGACGATGTGTCGGGCCGGGCGCGTCCGGATCGAGCTACGCGACGAAGCGGGAACGGCGACGGCGTGCGATCACGAAGCTCGCGCCGCCGACGAGCAGGAGCGCGCCGCCGATGCCGGCCACTGTCGCGGTGTCGGCGCCGGTCACGGGCAGTCCGCCACCATCACCGCCGGCGGCGACCGGGCTGGTGGAGGTGGCCGCAGTCGGCGCGACGGTCGACGTCGCGCTCGCCGTGGGGGTGGGCTGCGTCGTCGGCGACGTCGTCGGCGTCGGGGTGGGCTGCGCCGCGCAGTCGAGCGCACGGGCGGCGTACAGGCCCTCGTTCAGGTAGGCCAGGTAAGGGTCGACTGTTTCGGCGTCGAGCGTCTTCTGCGCGGCCTCCTTCACCTTGGGGCCGGCGCCGGTCATCGTCTGGCCAACCTTGATCCGCAGATCGATCGTCCAGACGGCCTGTGCGTCGTTCTTGAGCCAGGCGCGCAGATCCGCCGAGGTGCCGTCCAGCCGCTTCTGAATGACGTCGGGCAGGGTGGGCAGGGCTTCGTTGTTTGCGGCGAACAGGATCCGGTTGGCCAGCAGCCGTAGCTGGCTGACATTGGCGGTGTCCAGGTCGAAGGTGAACAGCTCACGGATGTCCGTGAACGTCTTGCGCTCGACCGTCTGGCAGTTCTGGTCGAGCCCGGGCGACGCGCTCTGTGCCATCGCCGGCGCGGCCGGAACCATGAAGGCCAGCGCTATCGCGATGCCGGCCGGGATCTTGCCTCGCATGTGGATCGTCCTCCCCGTTGTAGATCAAAGCCTGCGGATACTACCGCCCACGGGCGTAGCGCATGGCCCCGCGTTTACCGGGACGGGAGGCGGGGATCCGCGATCGTGCGCATCGACGTGAACGAACCGAACTCGGCCGAGAATTTCTGGGAAGGGATGCGGGAGGTGGCCGCTGCCGCTACCCGGCACCAGGACGACGACCTGCTCGCAGCGGTCGTCAAGATTGGCAGAGCCGCGCTGGCCCAGGGCGTCGAACTCGTGCCATCCTCCGGATTCTTTCTCGCGTGTCCGGTGTGCAGCGCCGCGTCGGGGCAGCGCTGCATCAATTCGCCCGGTCACCCCCTTGGCGACGACAGACTTCATCCGGAACGCATCGAGTTGGCCGGGAAGGCGATGCGGGGCGAGGTGCCGCTCCCCGGACCGCTCCGGTAACGACGTGTCGGCCCGGGGGTCGTCCTTGTCAGGAGCGGGAGCGCCGCGCGCGCGTCAGCCGTTGGAAGCGCGGACCTGCCCGGAGCCACAGGAGCGACACCGCCAATCCGATGGCTCCCATGGCGACGATGACCCCTCGGGGCAGTTCGGTGTTGACCGGTTCCGGCATGCACCGGGACGGGGTGTAGTCGATGGTGAGCTGCTGGTGCAGCGGCGGTAGCCGCCGGTCGGGAAACGACCGTTCGTAGATGCCGCAGGTGGCGGGCCCGTCGACGGCGTCTACCCGCAGCAGGACGTAGGGGCCGTCGGTGGTCCGGGCCGGTTCCACCGCGATCACCGTCGCCGGCGTCAGCACGCCGTCGGGTGGGGGCGGCTCGCGGTCGTCGGTGACACCCAGCAGTATCAGCAGGCCGCAGGGCAGCAGCAGCGCAAGCGGAAGACTTGGCCAGGCTTTCGGACGAGTTCCGTTGGCCAGGAACGACGGCATGCCGCCAGGCTAGTCAGCGAGATCAATGATGCCCGAGCCACCGGTCAGCGCTGCCGTCAGTCGCCGTCGACGGGCTGGGCGAGGTCGGGTCGGGCTGCCGGGAGATGCGCGACCAGCCTGGTGAGCGCGCCGTTGGCGAGGGTGGCGCCGAGCGCCGATCCGGCGCCGATGGTCCAGCCCACCGGCCCGAGCGGGGTGCAGCCGAAGAACTGACTCACACCCGGCGTCTGCACCACCACGACGAGCACTCCCAGCGACGCCGCCGTGGACGCCAGCACCGCCGGGCTGGTGCCGCCGGCCAGGATGGTCTGGCCGAGTTGGGTGCCGACCAGGGAGACGAGAGCGACGGTGCCGGCCCGGCGCTGCCGCCCGGTGTACCGGGCCAACGTCCAGCCGACCGTCGCGCCCAGCGTGGTGGACGCCGCGCGCAGGCCGATCTCCCTGCTGAGGGTCTCACCGAGGGACGCGTCCGGGCCCTCCCGAAGCAGTCCGTCGGTGCGGTCCGAGGCGGGTGGCCGGACCGCGATGGCCAGCGCCGGGGCCAGGTCGGTGAGCAGGTTGACCAGCAGCAGTTGCCGGCCGGTGAGGGCCGAGCGGCCGGTCGCCGCGGCGCTGAGCACGCTGAACGCGATTTCGCCGAGGTTGCCGCCGACGAGGATGCTCAGCGCGTGCCGGACCGAGGACCACATGGCACGCCCCTCGACCAGGGTGGCGATGATGGTCTCCAAGCGGTCGTCGGTGACCACCAGGTCGGCGGCCGCCCGGGCCGCCGGTGTGCCACGTTGGCCGAGGGCGATGCCGACGTCGGCCAGCCGGATCGCCGGGGCGTCGTTGGCGCCGTCGCCGGTCATCGCCACGGTCCGCCCGCACTTCTGCAACGCCTGGATGATCCGTACCTTGTGCGTCGGGGTGCAGCGGGCCACCACGTCGGTGGTGGCGAGCCGTTCGGCGAGCGCCTCGTCGTCCAGTTGGTCGAGTTCGGCGGCCGTGACCACCCGCTGCTCGTCGTGCTCGCTGATGGTGGCCGCGATGGCCTCGGCGGTGGCCGGGTGGTCACCGGTGATCATGATGGTGTGCACGCCCGCCTGCCGGATGCGGCGTACCGCCGGGGCGGCGCTCTCCCGGACCCCGTCCGCGAGCGCCAGGAACCCCACGAAGGTCAGCCCCTGGACCTCGGCGTCGATGATCTGCGCGGCGTCCACCTGGCACTCGGCGACAGCGAGGATCCGGTGCCCGGCACCCGCCCGGTCGGCCAACACGCGCTGAAGTTCCGCGCGGCCGGCGTCGTCCAGCGGCTCCCGTCGGCCGTCGGTACGCCGGTTCACGCACCGGGGCAGCACCGTCTCGGGGGCGCCCTTGATGCTCAACAGCAGGCGTCCGTCGGTCTCGCCGACGGTGGCGTGGTAGCCGCGGGACGGCTCGAACGGCAGCCCGCCGACCGCGCGCCAGCCGGTCGCCCCGGTCTGCTCGACAACCTGAGCCGTGTCGGCGCCCCGCCGAACCGCCCGGTCGGTCTGCAACGCCAATTCTTCCGGATCGGCCGCCGCCGGGGTGGCCCGCAGCGCGGTGGCGAGGGTCGACCGTAGGCGGTCATCGAGCCGGTCCACCGGCGCGTACCGGTCGCCGACCCCGTCGCCGACCCCCGCGAGGAGCAATTTGCCCTCGGTGAGGGTGCCGGTCTTGTCGAAGCAGAGCACATCCACCCGGCCCAACGCCTCGATGGTGCGCGGATTGCGGACCAACGCGCCGTGCTCGGCGAGGCGTCGGGCCGCCGCCAGTTGCGCGGCGCTGACCAGGAACGGCAGCCCCTCCGGCACCGACGCCACGGCCAGGTTCGCGGCGGTCGCCGCCGTTTCGGCCAGGGGTACGCCCCGGAGCAGTCCCGCCCCGGCGACGGCGATCGCCGAACCGGCGGCCAACGGGATGGCGGCGCTGGTCAACGAGCCGAGTCGAGCCTCCACCCCGCTCGTCGGGGGCGCCTGGCGGACCAGCGCCAGACTGCGGCCGGACTCGGTGTCGGCCCCGGTCGCCACCACGACGGCGGTGCCGTGGCCGGCGGCGACGGTGGTGCCCTCGTACAGCATCGAGTGGCGGTCGGCGATGGCCGCGGCGACGACCGCCCGGTTGCTCTTGGCGACCGGCAGCGACTCGCCGGTCAGCGACGACTCGTCCGCCTCCAATCCCACCGATTCGAGCACCCGGCAGTCGGCCGGTACCGAGTCACCCGGTTCGAGGGTGATGACGTCGCCGAGCACCAGGTCCTCGGCCGCGACGACCTGCTCGGCTCCGTCCCGGCGGACCCGGGCGGTCACCGCCGAGCGCGACAGCAGCTCCGCCAGCGAACGTTCGGTGTTGCGCTCGTGCACGGCGCCGACCAGTGCCGACCCGCCGACGACGCTGCCGACCAGCGCGGCGTCGACGAGCGAGCCGAACGACGCGGACAGCACCGCCCCGGCCGCCAGCACGGGTGTGAGTGGGTTGGACAGCTCGTCCAGGAACGCCCGCAGCAGCCCACCACCGCTGGGCGTGCCGCCGCCCGTGCCGTTGTCGTCATGCCGGCGGTGCGCCTCCGCGCTGGTCAACCCGTCGGGTGTGGTGTCCAGGTGGTCCAGCACGGTCCGTACCGGCATCAGGTGCCAGGCGGTCGCCACCGGCGCCGGCGCGTCCGACCGGTCGGGTAGCCGGTGGGCCCGCCAGACCCCGTTCGCGAACGCCAGCGCGGCCGCGCCGTTGACCGCCACGAGGGCCCGATGTGGCAGTTGGGCCGGCGGCGCGGTGAACGCGCCCAGCGCACCCAGTCCGGTGCCCGCCATGGCGAGCCGGATGTTCTGCTGGGTCATCCGCCGGGCTGCCCCGGTCGCCTCGACCAACAGTGCCACCACCCGAAGGTCGGCGCCGACCAGCAGGTGCGCTCCCCACGGGGGCAACTCCTCGGCGGCCGACATGCCGAGCCCGCAGTCGGACGCGCCGAGCGCCGCCCGGTCGCCGGAGACCAGCATGACCACCGCGCCGTCGCGCTGGAGCGCGCGTACGGAGTCGGCCAACCGGTCTCCACCGGGCAGCAGCGTGTCGGCGAAGTCGTACCGCTGCTCGTCGCCCCCGGCCACGACCAGCCTCAGTCCGGCGTGCCGCGCGGCGGCGGGTAGACCGTCGACTCCGGGCGCGGGCTCCGGTTCGACCCGCAGCAGCGCCGCCAGTCGTCCCGCGTTGGTCAGCCCGAGCAACTGCCCGCCCGCCGTACGCAGCCGCTCGCCGTCCGGTACGTCGCCGCGGGCGTCCTCGGGCAGCCGGTCCAGGGGTGCGAGCCGCCAACCATCGGACTCCCGCGCGGTGGTCGGGTCGGCGGGGTCGAACAGCTCGAACGCCCGCTCCGCCACCTCGTCGACGTCCGCGTCGGCCGCCGGGGCCAGATCGGCGAGTACGCCCCGCTCCGACCCGAGCATTGCGGCGTCCAGCACCAGCGTGTCGATCCGGTCCAACTGCCGCAGCACACTGCGGTCCATCGCGATCACCCCGCGCCGGGCGAGGACTCGGCCGAGCTGCGCCGCGTACCCCTCCCGTCCGCTGCCCGGGGCCTTCGGTAGCGCGGAGAGTCCCAGCGCGGCGGCCCGTTTGGGTCCGGCGAGCGGCGTCGCCGCGGCTGCCGCCGCCGCGCCCGCGGCGAGCACCCGGTTGATGTAGCGCTCGACCGGGCCGTCCGGTTTCGGGCAGGGGCGCTCTACCGCCGGCCACCGGGCGGTGGCACGTTCCGGGTCACCGGTCAGCCGTGGCTCGGCCTCCTCCCAGGCGGCGAGCTGGGCCCGCGCCTCGCCCCACTGCACCATCCGTTGGGCGCCGTCGAGGACTATCCCCGTCCACCTGCCGGTCAGGCCCTGCACGACGGCTTCGGCCAGCGGGAAGATGACGTCGGCGCGGGGGTCGGAGCGCAGTCGTCTACCGACGAAGGCGTGCAGTTTCGGTTGCAGGTCGGCGGCGGCCAGCAGGCCGGCGACCTCACCGGGCAACGGTGTGAAAGGCAGGATGCGGGTGGCCGCCGAGATGGTCAGACCCAGCGCGTCCGAGGCGAGCGCGCCGAGGGTGCGCGGCGTACGCGGCCCCTCTTCCGGCGGGTGCGGGGGTGGGATCTCCGGGTCGGGCTCGTGGTCACAGGTCCGCTCGACCCGGCTGATGGCGGCGATGAGGTCGCGCAGCCTCGGCTCGGGGGCCTGCACGGCCACCACGACCCGACCCGAGGGTGCGTTCACCCGGGCCCAGGCGACTCCGGGAAGCCGTTCCAGCGCGGCCTCGACCTGCCGGGCCAACCGGTCGCCGCCGTCCTGGCAGACACCGTGTACCTCGATGTGGTGGCGGCCCGGGCGCGACCAGACCCGGCGTCGGCTGAGGCCGGCGGTCCGGGCCAACCGGGTCGCGGCCGACCCGACGGTCCGGGACGCCTCACCGACCAGGTGCGGTACGCCGATGGACGGCAGGAGGCGGCCGGCGGCACGACCCGCCGCCGTCATCGAGGCGTACGGCCGGACGGACGCCGACCCGACTCCCCGTTGCCGATTGTTGTGCCGTCGGTCATCTCGTCCTCCCGCCGCCCTCGCGTCCGGCGGCCTGGCTTCCCGACCTGGCGTCCGTTATGCCCCTCGGCGGACCGGAACTTTGCGCGGCGGGCTGCGCATGGACAGGGTGGCCGGTGGAATCCGACGACCAGCACCGGACACGGGGAGGCCGGAATGAGCACGCTGACGCGACACCTCAACGGTTCACGCGAGAACGTCCAGATGTACAGCCGGCGGGTCGAGTTGCCCATACTGGGCGAGGTGGCCGTACCGCCACCGGACAAGGTCGCCTACTACGCCGGGCTCGGGGTCCTGGCCGCGTTGCAGGTGATCGAGTGGCCGCTCGCCTTGGTGATCACCGCCGGGCATCTCCTCGCGGACCAGCACTTCTCGGGACTGGTACGCGGCGTCGGGGAGGCGATCCAGGAAGCCTGACGAGATCCGGGTCACGCCCCGGTTGACATGAATCCGGGTTGAGGTCGCAGGCTCGGTGCATGTCGAGCCGAACCACCACCCTCGCCCCAGCGCCCGTCGGGCTGTTCACGTCTCGGCTGCGGGCGATGACGGTCGGCAGCGTGGCGCTGGTGTCGCTGCTCGCCTTCGAGGCGCTGGCGGTGGGCACGGCCATGCCGACCGTGGCGCGCAGTCTGGACGGCCTGGCGTTGTACGGCATCGCGTTCGGCGGCCCGTTCGCCGCCGGTGTGCTGGCGATGGTCGTCTCCGGCATCTGGTGCGACGCGCGGGGACCCCGGGGGCCGATGTGGCACGGCGTCGCCTGGTTCGTGGTGGGACTGCTGATCGCCGGTACGGCGCAGGCGATGGCGGCACTGGTGGTCGGCCGGGTGGTGCAGGGCTTCGGCTCCGGGCTGCTCTCGGTCGCGCTCTACGTCATCGTCGGGCAGGCGTACCCGGAGGAACTGCACCGGCGGATCTTCGCCGCGTTCGCGGCGGCGTGGGTCGTACCCTCGCTGGTCGGGCCGGCGCTGGCCGGGCTGATCGTCGAGTACCTGGGCTGGCGGTGGGTCTTTCTCGTGGTTCCGGCGGTGGCCGTCCCGGCGGTGCTGCTGATCCAGCCGGGCCTGCGGTCGCTCGACGCGACCGTGGCGACGCGGCCGCCGGTCGGCGCGGTCGCCCGCATCGGTTGGGCCTGCGGGGCGGGCGCGAGCGCCGCACTGTTGCACATCGGGGGGCAGCAGCGCGGCGTGGCGGCCCTGACGGTGATCGCGCTCGCCCTGGCCGGTCTGGTGATCTGCGCTCCGCGCCTGCTACCAGCCGGGTTCCTCCGGGCGGGCCGGGGGCTGCCCACCGTCGTCGGTCTGCGGGGTCTGGCGTCGGCGGCGTTCGTCGGCGCCGAGGTGGTCATCCCGTTGATGCTGTCCCGGGAGCGGGGACTGTCGCCGACCGCCGCCGGGCTGGTCCTCACCGTGGGCGCGCTGGCCTGGTCGGTGGGCTCCTGGATACAGGGCCGAATTCCGGTGCCGGCCTCCCGGGCCAGCCTGCCGCGCGTCGGCCTGTGCGCGATCACGGCCGGTACGGCGACGGTGGCGCTGGCCGTCCGACCCGAGGTGCCGGTGGCCGTCGCCGTGCTGGGCTGGGCGGTCGCCGGGCTCGGCATGGGGCTGCTCTACCCGTCGTTGTCGGTGCTCACGTTGGAGCTGTCCGCACCCGGTGAGCAGGGCCGCAACAGCTCGTCGCTGCAACTGGGCGACTCCCTCTTCGCGGCGACCGTGCTGGCGCTCACCGGCGCCGTTCTGGCTACGGGGAGCGCGCCCGGCCCGTCGAGCTATCTGGTGACGCTCGTGGTGGCGGCTGGTCTGGCGTTGTTCGGCGCGTTGCTGGCCGGCCGGGTGGTGGTGCCGGGGAGTACCCGGCCGGGCGGGTGATCCACCGCCGATTCGGCGCATCGGTCCCGGTCGGGCGTCAGGATGGCAGCGGTGAGCTTCCTGACCGTCCTGCCGCTGGCCGTGGTGATGGTCGCCGGGACCCAACTGGTCGTGGCGATCTTCCTCGCCTCGTCCGACCGGCCCCGGGCCGCGTCGTCCGGCTTCCTCGCCGGCGCCGGACTGGTGGTGGTCGCCGGCGTGACGGTGAGCTGGTTGCTGACCCGGGTGCTGGGCGGGCTGGCGAACGACGCCAGCACGGCCGCCCGCAAGGTCGACAGTGGTCCGGCCATCGACCTGGTGGTCCTCGCGCTGCTGGTGGTCATGGCCGTGGTGATCTGGGTACGCCGCGACCGCTCCGGGCCGCCACGATGGCTGGGCAGCGTCAGTCACGCCGATCCGCGCTGGGCGGCGCGTACGGGCGCGCTGCTCTTCGTGGTGACACCCACCGACGACCTCACCATGGCCACGGTGGGCGCGACCGTGGCCCGGCACGACCTTCCGTGGTGGCACCTGGTGCCGTTCGTGCTGCTCACCGTGCTGCTGCTCGCCGTGCCGCTGCTGGCGCTGGTGCTGCTCGGGTCGAAGGCCGCGCGGGTGCTCGCCCGGATGCGGAGCTGGGCCGAGGGGCACGCGTGGATCGTCAACGAGATCGTGATCGCGTTCTTCGCGCTGCTCACGGTGTTGGACCTGGTCAAGTCGAGGTGAGGTCCCGGTGCCCCGGACACGTACGGGGGAACCGCGCGGAGATGAGAGATGCGCCGGTTCACGTTCGTCTTACGGTGACGCCATGTTCGTTGTCGTCACCACGGTGATCCTCTACGTCTTCGGTTTCGTGTTCCTCTACGGCGTGATCCGTCTGGGCGTCCGGCACGCGCTGGAGGACCTGGAGCTTCAGCGGGCCCGGGCCCGACGCGAAGAGGAGCTGGCGGCCGACCGCGACCGCTCGTTCATGCGCAACAACGCGTTCCTCGCGGGCAGTTGAGCCGCGACGTGGACGTGGCGTCGCGGGACGTCGCCGGTGTCGACGGGCGATCCGGCGGCACGGGTGCGAGGATCGCATCCGTGATGGGAACGTTGAAGACCGAACCGGCCCGTGCCCGCCTCGATCTGCTCGCCCCGCCGGTCGCGGAGGCCATCGCCCAGTGGCCCGCCGAAGCGCCGGTCGACGTCGACGACGTGCTGGTCGCGCCGATCGACGCCGACCTCGCCGACACGGCGGAGTTCTGTGCCGCGTACGAGGTGGGGTTGGACGTGTCGGCCAACTGCGTCGTGGTGGCCGGCAAGCGCGAGGGTGTGGTCCGTTACGCGGCCTGCATCGTGCTGGCGACCACGCGGGCCGACGTGAACGGGGTGGCCCGCAGGGCGCTGGACGTCCGCAAGGCGAGCTTCGCCCCGATGACCGACGCGGTCGAGTTGACCGGCATGGAGTACGGCGGCATCACCCCGATCGGGCTGCCGGCGCAGTGGCCGATCCTGGTGGACGCGCGGGTGATCGCCACCCCGCACGTGATCATCGGGTCCGGCGTACGGCACAGCAAGATCGCGCTGCCCGGACCGGCGCTGGGCGCACTGCCCGGCGCGCAGGTGGTGGAAGGCCTGGCCAGGCCGGCCTGACCAGGCATCAGCATCGATACCGTTGCACGTGAAACATCACGCCTGACCGGCAGCGGCCTCCCGCTGTTCGACCTCGGCCAGCGCGGCGAGCAGCGTGGACGTCTCCTGGGCGCCGCTTACCGCGTACTTTCCGGCCAGCACGAACGTCGGCACGCTGGTGATGCCCAGGTCACGGGCGGCGGCCAGGTCGGCGGCGAGTTCCGCGGTCCGCTCGTCGGAGTCGAGGAACCGGCGGGCGTCGGCGGCGTCCAGGCCGATCGAGCCGGCGATCGTCGCCAACACCTCCCGGGAGCCGATGTCGAGACCCTTCGTGAAGTGCGCCTGGAACAGGGCGTCCACCATCTCGGCCGCCCGGTCGCGCTCGGTGGCGTAGCCGACCAGCCGGTGCGCGTCGAAGGTGTTCGCGGCCACCGCGTGGTCGTAGTCCAGCCGGAGCCCGTCGCCCGCCGCGACCTGGACCACCCGCTCGACCATCTGCCGCGCCCGGTCGGGACCGCCGAACTTGTCGGCCAGCGCGTCGACCACCGGGAGCGGTTCGGGCACCGGCGACGGGTCGAGCTGGAACGGCCGGTAGCGGACGGTCACCTCACCGTCGTAGCGGGCAAGTGCCTCGTCCAGGCGACGCTTGCCCAGGTAGCACCACGGGCAGACCACGTCCGCGTAGATCTCGATCTCCATGATCGGTGGCAACTGCCCGCTCAGCCGAGTTGTTCCCGGACCTGCCGCTTGAGCCGGCCCAGGATCGCGGTGCCCCCGCGTACCCGCAGCGGACTGATCGCCTGGGCCAGGCCCATCCGCTGGTAGAGATCGTCCGGAACCGCCAGCACCTCCTCGGCGCTCGCGCCGGCCAGCCCCTCGGCGAGGATCCCGGCGAACGCCCGGGTGGTCGGCGCCTCCGGCGGGCAGTCGAAGAGCGTCTCGACCACCCCGTCCGGCGTCACGGTGGCGCGCAGGAAGAACGCGGTCTGGCACTCGGGCACCTGCTCCATGCCCTCGCGCGCGGTGTCGTCGTCCGGCAGCAGGGGAATGACGTCCGCGTACTCCAGCAGCATCTCCAACACCAGGTCGCGCGGCGCGGCGGCGAACTCGTCGACGATCTCGGCCAGTCGGGCCGGCATGTCAGCCATGAGTCGAGGCTACCGCTGGCGCCGACGGCTCACGTGGTCGGCGACTGTTCGCTGATCTCACTCAATGCGCTGGTCGGGTCGAGCTGCATGGCCAGGTCACCGAGCGAGACGATGCCCACCAGCTTGCGGTCGCTGTCGCAGACCAGCACCCGCCGGATACCCCGGTCCCGCATGAGCGCCGCGGCCTCCCCGGCCGTGCAGTGCTGCTCGATCATGACCACCTCGCGGGTGACGATCGAGCCGATGGTGGTCGACGCCGGAGACGCGTTCTCGGCGACCGCCCGGACCACGATGTCCCGGTCGGTGAGCATGCCGGCGAGGGTGGCGCCGTCGGTGACCACCACGTCGCCGATGTCCGCCTCCTTCATCACCCTGGCCGCCTCGTCCAGGGTGGTCTCCGCCGACAGGTACACGACCTGCTTGGTCATCACGTCGCTGACCCGGTAACCGGTCATGAGATCCTCCGAAGACGCTTCACCCGATCCAACTGCACTACCCCGTGACGCGGCGGCTACACCAGGTTCGCACGCTCGCGGCCGACCTCGTCGACGATCCGCTCCACCACGGCGTCCACCGGCAGTTCCGTCCGCCGGTCACCGGCCCGCTCGCGCAGCTCGACGTACCCGTCGCTCAGACGGCGGCCGACCACGACGGCGCGCGGGATGCCGATCAGCTCGGCGTCGGTGAACTTCACCCCGGCCGAGACGTGCGTGCGGTCGTCGACCAGCACGCGCACGCCAGCGGCGGCCAACCGCCCGCCGAGGTCCAGCGCCGCGTCGAGCTGCGGGCCCTTGCCCGCCACCACCAGGTGTACGTCGCACGGCGCGACCGCCGCCGGCCAGCGCAGCCCATGCTCGTCGTGGTGCTGTTCGGCGATGGCCGCGACCGCTCGGGAGATCCCGATGCCGTAGCAACCCATGGTGGGTCGGACCGGCTTGCCGGCCGGCCCGAGCACGTCGACGGCGAACGCGTCGGTGTACCGGCGACCGAGCTGGAAGATGTGCCCGATCTCGATGCCCCGCCGGATGGTCAGCTCGCCGTCGGCGCAGTCGGGGCAGGCGTCGCCGGCACGTACCTCGGCCGCCTCGATCGTGCCGTCGGGCGTGAAGTCCCGGCCGCAGACCACGTCGGTGGCGTGCCGACCCGGCTCGTTCGCGCCCGTCAGCCATGCCGAGCCGGTCACCACCCGGGGATCGACCAGGTAGCGGATGCCCAGCTTGGCGAGCACCTGCGGGCCGAGGTAACCGCGTACCAGCTCCGGATGGTCGGCCCACTCCTCGAAGACCGTCACCTGCGCCGGCTCCAGCGCGGCGGCGAGCCGCTTCAGGTCGACCTCCCGGTCCCCGGGCAGCCCGACCACCAGGGGTTCGGCGCGGTCCGCCCCGGGCTGACGCACGGTCAGGACGACGTTCTTCAGGGTCTCGGCGGCGGTCCAGTCGTCGCGGTCACCCAGCCGCCGGCTGTTCGCCAGCTCGACCAGGCTGGCGATCGTCGGAGTCTCCGGGGTGTCGTGCACCTGCGCCGCCGGCTTGGCGTCGGGGTCGCCCGCAGCGGGCGCGCGGGTGACGACCGCCTCGGTGTTCGCCGCGTAGTCGCAGGCGGTACAGCCGACGAAGGTGTCCTCGCCGACCGGCGTCGAGGCCAGGAACTCCTCCGACGCAGAGCCGCCCATCGCGCCGGACATCGCGTGCACCACCGTGTGGTCCAGGCCCAGCCGATCGAAGATCCGCTGGTACGCCGCCCGGTGCCGGGCGTACGCATCCCGCAGGCCCGCCTCGTCCAGGTCGAAGGAGTACGCGTCCTTCATCAGGAACTCCCGGCCGCGCAGCACACCGGCCCGGGGCCGCGCCTCGTCGCGGAACTTCGTCTGCACCTGGTAGAGCGTCACCGGGAAGTCCCGGTACGAGGTGAACACGTCCTTGACCAGCAGCGCCGCCATCTCCTCGTGGGTGGGCGCCAGCAGGTGCTCGGCGCCGCGCCGGTCGGCGAGGGTGAAGAGGAGGTCGCCATACTCCGTCCACCGGCCGCTGGTGCGGTACGGCTCGGCGGGCAGCAGCGCCGGGAAGTGCACCTCCTGGTCGCCGATCGCGTTCAGCTCGGCGCGCACCACCTCGGTGATCCGGTCCAGCACCAGCTTGCCCAGCGGCAGCCACGTGTAGCCGCCCGGCGCGGCGCGGCGGATGTACCCGGCGCGCAGCAGCAGCCGATGGCTCGGCACCTCCGCGTCGGCCGGATCCTCGCGCAGGGTCCGCAGCAACAGGGTCGACATGCGTAGCAGCATTCGCGCAGCCTAGGGCCGGGCTGATCGTCCAGGCGACCCAATTCGCCCAGCGCGCCACCGGCCGGCCAGTCTCGTCGCGGTCGTCGAAACTGACCCGTCCGGGCGGCAACCACCGTTGCCCAGGGCGACGTCTGGAGAAGCATCATGTCTCTCCCGCACCACTACCCCAAGGATCGGCACGTGTGGACCCTCTGCTGAGTGAGTTCGACTCGTTCGTCCGTACCCGTACCCCGGCGCTGTTGCGCTCGGCCTACCTGCTCACCGGCGACCAGCACCTGGCCGAGGATCTCGTCCAGTCGGCGTTGGCCCGGACCCACCGCTCCTGGAGCCGCCTGCACCACAGCGGCAACGCCGAGGCGTACACCCGCAAGACCATGTACCACCTGCAGGTGTCCTGGTGGCGCCGCCGTCGGATACCCGAGTCGATGCCGGGCGACCTGCCCGAGCCACGCGGAGGCGGCTCGACCCCCGACCACGCCCACCAGACCAGCCTGCGACTCACCCTGCGGGCGGCGCTGGCGAAGCTCTCCCCGAAACAACGTGCCGTGCTGGTGCTGCGGTTCTTCGAGGACCGCACCGAGGCGGAGGCCGCCGACCTGCTCGGTGTCACGGTCGGCACCGTGAAGAGCCAGACGGCCAAGTCCCTGGCCAGGTTGCGCGCCGTGGCACCCGAGCTCGCCGAGCAGTACGTCCTGGAAGGAAGCAACCGATGAACGACGAGCGCCTCCGGCTCGACCTGGCTGCCCTGGCCGACGAGGTCACCTCGGTCGACCTGCGGGACCGTACGCTGCGCACGTCCCGCCGGCTCGGCGTCCAGCGCGCGGTGGCCACCTCGGCCGCTGCTCTGGTGCTGATCGCGGCGGCGGCCGGCACCGCGTTCGCCATCCGGCCGGACCAGTCCCCGAACCCGCTGCCCGCGGACGGCCCGTCGGTCACCGCAGCGCCGAGGCAGTCGCCCGCCCCGACGCCGTCAGTCAGCGTCGACGCCCCCGGCAGCCCGCCGCCCAGCAGTGGGTCCGGCACGAACGCCTCGGCCGTAGAGTTCGGGAAGCTCTTCTACGGCCGCTCCTCGGGGGTCGACGCCAGGAACGCGAATCTACGGTCCTGGCGCCCGGGGGACAGTGTGGTGCGACTGGCGGCTCTGCCGGACCCCGCGGCGTCGATCCGCGCGAACATCTCGCCGAACGGGCACCGGGTTGCCTGGGTGCAGCTCGACGCCGACGGCAACACCAACCTCTACACGGCCAACGTCGACGGCTCAGACCGGCAGCAGATGCGCAAGGAGGTCGAGCAGACCTGCGTCAACCCGGTCTGGTCGCCGGATGGGCGGTACCTGCTGTTCCGCGAGTGGGATCCGACGGTTGGGCCTGGCCGGGTTGGGGTGCTGGACACGCAGTCACCCAAGAAGACCGTGCGCTGGTGGGCCAACAAGAACACGGGATGTGGTGCTCGTTGGTCGTCTGACGGCGAGGTCATCGCGATGATCAACACCGATGGTGGTGTGACCCTCTTCGACAGCAGCGGCAACCGGAAGCGGGACATGCCGGGGCTGGGCCCGACGGGCACCTGGCGAAACGGGGACGTCACCAGCCTCTCGCCGAATGGCGATCGCGTCGCCCTGTACCAACCCGACCCCGGCAGCGAGTACGGGAACGTCGGCGTGGTGCGCGATACCCGAACGGGCGAGGAGATCCGACTGCCACTCGAGGGCCGAAAGTCGCGGCAGGTGTTCTTCCGCACTGACGGTTCGATGGTCGTGCGGGTCCAGTCCGGCAGCGGGTACGCCGTGCTGTTGGTGGACGAGAACGGCAAGAAGATCGCCGAGACCGCCGAACCGGCCAGCCTGAAGGACATTCGGATCCTCGCCGTCGTGAACTGACGACGGGCGGGAAAGGGCGGGTCATCCTCGGGTGGCCCGCCCTTTTGAGGTCCGCGTGACGGTCGTCGTCACGGCGTTGATCACGGCTGGTGAGCTGCCTCTCCGCGCTGTCATCCGGTGCCGGGAAGGCGGCCCTCGCAGCGCACGTCCGGATCGACCACCGGCCGGCGGGGCATCATCCAGTCCAGGGCGGTCTCCTCCACCGGCCAACCGCCCACCGATACGAGGCTGTACGGCACCGCCGCCGCCTGCGGGCAGAGGACCTGCGACTCGACCCAGTCGTTGGGCAGGAACCGCACGGCGGCCGTGCGGTCCAGCACGATCGTCGACGTGTCGGTGACCGTGATGAGCGCCCCGAGCACCACCTCCCGGCCGCCCTCGGCCGTACCGTCGCGGGCCGCGGTGCCAGCGCTCGCCGCCGGGGAGGTCGAGGCAGGCGTCGGGCTCGTGGTCGGGCTCGGGGTCGCCGTCTCGGTGGTGTGCTTCGGAAGCACCTCGATCGCGGCGGTGGGCAGCACCGGCACCCGGAGGAAGACCGCGCCCATCACCACGGGGAGCACGGCGGCGACCGTGAACGCCAGGCCGTGGGTCAGCGTCGGGGCGATCCAGTCGGGGATCGGGCCGGTGAGCAGCAGGGTGGCGGCGGGCGGGACCGCCAGCAGGGCGGCGGTGGCCAGCTCGCCCTCCCGGTACGCCGTCCAGATCGCCGGGCCGAGCACGCTGTACGCCAGGACCGCCGCCGCCAACGGCAGGGCCACGCTGACGAACAGGATGCGCATTGGCTGATCCGGGTGCAGGTAACGGGTCCGCAGCGCCAGCAGCCAGAGGCCGAGCATCAGCAGCGACGGTAGGAAGCGGAGCTGCCAGGTGAGCGCCCCCAGCGCGACCGCCGCGCTGATCACCCACCCGGGGGTACGTGCCGTCCCCGAGGCGAGCAGTGAGCGTTCCGGGTCGAACCGGTCAGGAGCGCTGAGCCGGAGCAGTCGACCGAGGACGCCGAAGGTGAGCACGACGACGGGGAACGCCCACACCAGGGCGATCAGGAGGGCGCTGAGCAGGCCGAGCGGGCTGACGTACTGGACCAGCAGCAGCATCGTGGACATGTCCTGCTGGCTGAGCTGCCAGAGCCGCAGCACCAGCAGGAGGACGGGGAAGGCGGGTAGGAGGGTCAGCAGCCACTGTTGCGCCTGCCGCGCCCCCGCCATCCGACGCGGGCGAACGGCCCAGTGTGAACCGGTGACGACCCGGGGTGCGCCGGGGGCGGCAGGGCGATCCTCTCCCACGGCCACTGTCGCACCTCCACCTTCCTCGGATCGGGTTGCTGCTGCTCCGCGACCGGCTGCGGGAGGTTGTATCCCTGCTGCCATCGGAGGTTGGCGTTGAACGCGTTCTCCCAGGCCGAGTTCTCCTCGTCCTTGGCCGACTCGTAGAGAGCCAGGTCGACCAGGTCGAGCAGGGCCTTGTTGGGGCCGGTGTTGACGCCCCACCGCTCCTGCGGCGACGAGCCGATGTCCCAGTGCCGCAGCGGTTTGACGTTCTTCAGGGTCACGGTGAACCGCTGGCCGTCGTCGCCCGGCCGGTCACCGGTGACGAAACCGGCGAGGATCGCCGCGTCGGTGGTGACCGCCTGCACCTTGCCGTCGTACATCTCCTGGATGCACTCGCTGATCCGGTTCCGGCCCACCGGCGTCGCGCCGGCCTCGGCGAGGCGCTGGATGGACGTCGAGGTCGTCAGCGAGCAGACGGTCAGGCCGCGCAGGTCCTCCAGGCTGCTCACCTGGCCCTTGAAGTCCTCCAACGTCACCACCGACTGCTCGGTATGCAGGTACGCGGCCGAGAAGACCGCGCCCTCCTCCCGGCGCTTGTCGTTGATGCTGTACGAGGCGATGACCAGGTCGACGGTGACGAAACCCTCGCCGTCCTGGGCCTGCCGGCGGGCCCGGTCCTCGCTCTCGATCGGCACGAAACGCACCTGCGAGTGGTCGAAGCCGAGATAGCTCGCGATCATGTACGCGATGTCGACGTCGAAGCCCTTCCAGACGTTGTTCGGAAGGCGCTGTGAGATGCCCGGCTGGTCGTCCTTCACTCCGATGATGAGCTGCTGCTTGCCCTTGAGGTGAGCGTCCTCCAGCAACTCGTCCCGGGTCGGCGGACCCATGGCGAGGACGATCGGGACCAGGGCGGCGGCCAGCACGGCCAGCGCGACGACGAGCCCCACGAGTCGGATCTGACGGGTCCGCGTGGTGCGCGACGGTGTGTCCGCCGCCGGTGCCGGCCCGGCGGGGCTCGGCTCGCTTGCCTGACTCAACTAGGCCCTCCCCGCTACCCGGCCCGGTGACCGGCCCTCCATTGTGGGGCCTGCTGGCGAGCGAGGGCACCCCGACATCCGCCGGATTGGCGACACCGTCCCGGGCCGCAGTTGCGGTTGATCGACACGAGTTCGCCGAAGTCGGGGTATCAACTCGACTCCGATACCCCCAAATCAGCGACCTCGTGTCGATCAAGGCGGTCGAGCCCGGCGCTGGGCTCGAGCACGGCCCTCGATCGAGGCGCGCGCATGACCTCCGCCACGTCGGCCGGTCGGGGCACCGGCCGACGCGCCTGCGGTGAAAGACTGTCGCCGCAGGCAACGGGTGGCGTGAGGGGGCGCGGGTGCGCTGGCGCAGTTTTGTCGCGGTCGGGGACAGCTTCACCGAGGGTATGGACGACGCGTACCCGGATGGCACCTTCCGGGGTTGGGCCGACCTGGTCGCGACCCGGCTCGCCGCCGAGGCGGGCCCCGACTTCCGGTACGCGAACCTGGCCATCCGGGGTCGGCTCTTCCCGAGCGTGGTCGCCGAGCAGGTGCCCTCCGCGGTGGCGATGAGGCCCGACCTGATCAGCTTCGCGGCCGGCGGCAACGACGTGCTGCGCCGCACCTTCGATCCGGAGACGCTGGTCTCCCGCTTCGACGATGTCGTCCGGCAGCTCCGCTCGGGCGGCGCGGACGTGCTGCTCTTCCGATTCGCGGACGTGATGGCACGCCTGCCCGGCCAGCGTCTCGTCGCTCCCCGGGTGCAACTGCTCAACCAGGCGGTCGGCGAGACCGCCGCGCGGCACGGCGCGATCCTGGTCGACCTGTACGCCGACGACACGTTCCTCAACCCGATGCTGTGGAGCACCGACCGGCTGCACCTCTCCCCGGCCGGTCACCGACGGGTCGCCGGGCAGGTGTTGAACGCGCTCGGCGTGGGCTGTGACGAGGAGTGGCTGCTGGTCCCGCCGCACCCGGCGCCGTCGCCGTGGCTCGCCGCGCGTGCGTCCGACCTGCGCTGGGCCGGGCAGTACCTGGCCCCGTGGATCAAGCGGCGGCTCACCGGCCGGTCGTCCGGCGACACGGTGACCGCGAAGCGCCCGCTGCTCGGGCCGATCGCCGACTGAAACGTGCGCACGTTGCACACCGCGCCGCTGCTGCGCCTCGAACGGGACGGCGAGCCGGTGCCGGAGCACGGCGTGCTGGTCAGCGGCGACCGTATCGAGGCGGTCGGCTCGCTGGCCGAGTTGACCGAGGCCCACCCGGAGGTACGGGTCCGTCGCTGGCCCGGCACGCTGGGGCCGGGCCGGCTGTGGGCCGAGCCCTTGCCGGCAGCGCCCACCCCGCGCGAGCGGGTGCACGCGCTGCTGCGTACCGGAGTGACGGCGGTACTGGCCGACCGTCTGGCCGATCCGGCACTACGGGGCGCCGTCGACCGCAGCGACCTGCTGGTGCTGGCCGGACCAGTGGCACCGACCCTGGTGACCGGTGGTCGGGCGGACCTGTCGGTGCACGACGTCGACGGAACCTGCCTCGCGACCGTGGTCGCCGGCCGGATCGTGCACCGACGCGCCTGAACGCGCGGCGTTAGCTGCGACACCCCTGACCCCCCCGATCCCCGATGGCGGACCGCCCGGCGGTGTCGCGGCGTACCTTGGGGCTCATGTCTGTGCCGAACGATCCTGATCCCCGCCTCCAGTCGTACGCCGACCCGCGGCGGCTGGTCACCACCGACTGGTTGGCCGAGCACCTGGGCGACGAGGGCCTCGTCGTGGTCGAGTCCGACGAGGACGTCCTGCTCTACGAATCCGGTCACCTCCCCGGCGCCGTCAAGGTCGACTGGCACCTCGACCTGAACGACCAGGTCACCCGGGACTATCTCGACGCGACCAGCTTCGCCGAGATGTGCGCCGCGAAGGGCATCGGTCGGGGCGACACCGTCGTCTTCTACGGCGACAACTTCAACTGGTGGGCCGCGTACGCCCTCTGGGTCTTCTCGCTCTTCGGCCACGCCGACGTGCGGCTGCTCGACGGCGGCCGGCAGAAGTGGGTCGCCGAGGGGCGAGAGCTGACCCGCGACAAGCCGGCCCGGCCCCGCGCCGACTACCCGGTGCCGCTGCGGGACGACGCGCCGCTGCGCGCGTTCCGCGAGCAGGTGATGGCCCACATCGCGGTGGGCCGGCCGCTGGTCGACGTCCGGTCCCCGGGCGAGTACACCGGCGAGATGCTGCACATGCCGGACTACCCGCAGGAGGGCGCGCTGCGGGGTGGGCACATCCCGGGCGCGGTCAACAAGCCGTGGAAGTCCGCCGCGAACGAGGACGGGACGTTCAAGTCCGCCGACGAGCTGAAGGCGATCTACGCCGACCAGCTCGGGCTCAGCCCGGACGACGACGTGATCGCGTACTGCCGGATCGGCGAGCGGTCCAGCCACACCTGGTTCGTGCTGCGGCACCTGCTCGGCTACCCGCAGGTGCGCAACTACGACGGCTCGTGGACGGAGTGGGGCAACCTGGTCCGGGCGCCGGTGGTGAAGGGCGACCAGCCCGGCGGCATCGCCGCCTGAGACGCAAGCTCGGCCGGCTGAGCACGCCACGCTGCTCAGCCGGCCAGTACCAGCACGCCCGCTCTTCCGCCGGCCAGCGCCAGCACTCCGCTGCTCAGCCGGCCAGCGCCAGCACGCCGCGCAGCTCGGCGATGATCCCGGTGATCTCGCCGGTCTCCGGGTCCCAGCGCGCCAGGGCGGCCGGTTCCAGGCGCAGCAGCACCGCGCCCTTGTTGTCCCAGCCCAACACCGGGCAGCAGCCCTTGGCGCGGTCCCGCCCGAGGTCGAGCAGGTGGGTCACCGAGCCGGTGCGCGAGTCCAGCACGGCCACCCCCTCCGCGCCGCTGATGTGGGCGTTGACGATCCACGCGGCGCTGGCCAACCGGCCCCCGTGCAGCCAACCCCGGCCGTAGAACTCGTTCACCTGATAGGGCGGCGGAAGCGAGTCCACGGTGATCGGCTGTTCGGAGCGGACCGGGCCGTCGAGGGCCGTCCGGCTCTGCAGCTTCAGGCCACCGCGCTCGCCGACCAGCTCGAGCAGAGCCGCCCCGCGACCGGCCTCCGGATCGGGCGTGACCACATGCCAGGCCGACAGGTCGGTGGTGCTGGCCGCCTCGGTGTCCCGCTGCACCACGTACGTCCGGTCGTCGCCGCCGACCAGCACCCGGTCGTGCGCCCACACCACCAACTCCAGGTAGCCCTCGAGTGGGATGCGACGTACGCCCGCCGTGGTGAGGTCGACCATGATCAGCTCGTTGGTCTGCGCGAAAGCTGCCCACCGACCGTCCGGCGACAGGACTCCCGGCTTGACCGCTGTCGCCTCGTTGCCGCTCTCATCCCAGGTGGGTGCCGGCGTCACCACGTCCAGACTGCGGACCACGCCGTCGTCGCCGAGGATCCGGATCACACCGTCCGGTTGACCCTCCTCGCTCAGCGGCTGGAACAGCGCCAGCGCCCGCTGGACCGGTCGGGCGGACAGCGCCACGGTCGGCGGGCCGCTGATCCGGCTCAGCGGATCGGGTGGGTAGGTCAGCTTGGCGGGCGGGCGCTGCACGGGATCGGCGTGGGTGGGCGCGACGGTCGGCGCCACCGGATGGGCCAGGCGTGGATCGGGGGACGGTCGCAGGGCGACCGCCGCGCCGCCGGCCAACGCCACGGCCACGACGACCGCGCCGACGGCCCGTCGGGTACGTCGGGTGCGTCGCGCCCGATCCCAGCCGTCCGACGCCGGTGCGCTGGGCAGCACGTCCTGCACGGTGACGGTGAACAGGTCGCGCAGGTCTTGCTCGTTCACTGGTTCACCTCCACACCGTTGGCGCCCCGACCCGGTCGGTCGTCCCCGGTGAGGGCGGGAGCAACCTCCCGGAGCCGCCGCAGCGCCAGGTGGCACTGGCTCTTCACGGTGCCGACGGTCACCCCGAGCGCCTCGGCCGTGGCGACCTCGGTCAGGTCCTCGTAGTAACGCAGCACCAGCACGGCCCGCTGCCGCGGCGGCAGCGTCCCCAGCGCGTCGTGCAGGGTCAGCCGCAGCGCGCCGTCCCGGTCCGGCGCGGCCCGCTCCGGCGGCGTGGCGCTGAGCCACTCCCGGCGACGACGTCGCCACCAGGACACCGCGTCGCGGTAGAGGATGGCCCGCACGTACGCGGCGGGATCGCCGTCGCGGACCGAGGTCCAGCGCAGCGCCAGCTTCAGCAGGGCGTCCTGGAGAAGGTCCTCGGCCTGGTGCCGGTTGCCACAGATCAGGAAGGCCGCGCGCAGGAGCCGGTGCTGGTTGCCTTCCACGAACGCGAGGTAGCCGTCGCGGCCGTCGTCCGCCGTCGATCCCATCCGCACCCCTTCCGGCCGCCCGCGGTGCGCGTCACCCGACAGACGCACGGGAGGGCGGAAAAGGTTGGACCGATTTTCCGGCCGGTCGCAGGATCCGCCACGCCACCACCGTCACCAGCGCGAAGACGCCCGCCGCCGCGCCCACCACCGGGACCGTCCCATGGGCGGCGGCGACCAGCCCGGCCAGCCCCGCGCCGACCGGCGCGGTGAGCAGACCGATCATCCGCTGGGCGGCGCCGACCCGACCGAGCAGCCTCGACGGCACCTCCCGCTGACCGTACGACGCCCACAGGCTGTTCCACACCACCGTCCCGGCGGCGAAGACGGCAAGCGCGAACCCGCCCGGCACCGGATGCCGGGCCAGCGCGAAACCGGTCAGCGCCACGGTCTGCGTGGCGAGAACCGCACCCAGCGCGGGTACGGTGCCGAGCCGGGCGGCGAGCCGGTCCGATGCCAGCGCCCCGGCGACCCCGCCGAGGATCACCGACGCGGCGAACAGCCCGTACCCGGCCGGCGGTATCCGCAGCACGTCCAGCGCGTAGAGCACCAGCACCGCCATCAGGCCGGAGATCGCCAGGTTGCTCGCCGCGGCGAGCAGGGTGACCCGCCACATGGTCCGGTGCGCGCGCAGCCACCGCACTCCCTCGACGACGTCGCCCCACACCGACGCGCGCCCGGTCGCCGGCGTGGCGGGTACGGCGGCCGGAGCGGTGAGGGCGAGCACGAGCAGGGCGGCCACCGCGAAGGTGACGGCGTCGAGAGCGAACGGGAGGGCGGGAGCGGCGGCGAACAGGACACCGGCGGCGGGAGCGCCGAGGAAACCCCCCGCCACCGCCGAACCCGCCTGGAGGCGACCGTTCGCCCGGGGCAGCGCGGCCGGCGGCACCAGGGCCGGGAGCACCGCGAAAGAGGCGGCGTCGAAGAGCGTTCCCAGCGCGGCGAGCAGGAACGCCGCCACCAGCAGGAGCCCGATGCCGGCCCGGTCGACGGCCACCGCCACGGCCACCGCCGCCACCACTGCGGCGCGTGCCCCGTCGATGCCGGCCATCGTCCGGCGGCGGTCCCAGCGGTCCGCGTACACCCCGCCGAGCAGGCCGAAGAGCAGCGGCGGTACCTGCGCGGCCACGGTGACCGCGGCGATGACCCGGGGGTCGCGGGTCAGCGTGGCCGCCAGGAGCGCCAGCGCCGGCGTCCGCAGCGTGTCCCCGAAGCGGGACGCCACGGCGGCGGACCAGAGCAGCCGGAAGTCCCGGCCCAGAACGGAGGAGGTCATGCCGCCGACCGTGCCGGTTCGACCGGGTCGAGGGTCAAGCCGCCGGGCGAAAGGGGGACGCGGGCCGCCGGTGATCTTGGGTACGGTGAGCGCCGGCATCGGGACCGGGGAGAGCACAGGCGTGGACCACACCTTCCAGGTCGACCTGCGTGGCGTGGTCGACCTGCTCAGCCATCACCTCTACGGCAGCCCTCGGGTCTACGTCCGAGAGCTGCTCCAGAACGCCGTGGACGCGATCACCGCCCGGCGTGCCACCGAGCCGGACGCGCCGGCGCTGGTCCGGATCGAACCCCCGGAGATCACCGGAGACGGCACCCTCCGCGTGCACGACACCGGCGTGGGCCTGACCGAGGCGCAGGTACACGAGCTGCTGGCGACCATCGGCCGCAGCTCCAAGCGTGACGAGTTGGGCTTCTCCCGGCACGAGTTCCTCGGCCAGTTCGGCATCGGCCTGCTCTCCTGCTTCCTGGTGGCCGACGAGATCCAGGTGCTCACCCGCCACGGCGACGATCCCACCGTCCGGTGGACCGGATACGCCGACGGCCGGTACGCGGTGACGGTCGCGCCGCCGGAGGAGGCCCGCGCCGACGTGGGCACCACCGTGACGCTGGTGCCCCGCCGTGATGCCGACCAGTGGTTCAGCACCCCGACCGTCGTCGACCTGGCGCGGCTCTTCGGCGCGTTGCTGCCGGTCACCGTCCGGGTCGGCGACGTGGTCACCACCGTCGGTGAACCGCCCTGGCCGACGACGCCGGGCACGCCGGTCGACCGGGCGGCGCTGATCGCGTACGCCCGCGACACGCTCGGGGTGGACCCGTTCGACGTGCTGCCGCTGAGCGTCCCCGAGGCCGGGCTGACCGGTGTCGCCGTCATCCTGCCGACCCCGGTGAACCCGGCGGCCCGTGCCGGGCACCGCGTCTACCTCAAGCGGATGCTGCTCACCGAGAACGCCGACGGCCTGCTGCCGGACTGGGCGTTCTTCGCGCACTGCGTCGTCGACGCGACCGAGTTGCGTCCGACGGCCAGCCGGGAGGCCCTGTACGAGGACACCCTGCTGACCGCGACCCGGGAGGCGCTCGGCGACCAGGTACGTGGCTGGCTGGTCCGGCTGTCGCGACACGACCCGCACCGGTTGGCCCAGTTCCTCCAGGTGCACCACCTCGGCGTGAAGGCGCTGGCCCTGCACGACGACGACATGCTCCGGCTGGTCGACAGGTGGTGGCCGATGGACACCAACGTCGGCACGCTCACCCTCGCCGAGTTCCGGGAACGCCACGGGGTGGTCCGCTACGCGGCCAGCCTCGACGAGTTCCGCCAGCTCGCCGCGGTGGCCGCCGCGCAGGACCTGGCCGTCGTCAACGCCGGTTACACGTACGACACCGAGCTGATCGAGCGGCTGCCGGCGGTGGACCGCTCGGTGCTGATCGAACGGCTCGAGCCGAGTGACCTCACCACCCGGTTCGAGGCCCTCGACCCCTCCGTGGAACTGGCGCTGCGGCCGTTCCTCACCGCCGCGCAGCGGGCCGTCGAGCGTTCCGGCTGCGAGGTGGTCATCCGGGCGTACGACCCGGTCTCGCTGCCCGCGCTCTACCTGGTGAGCCGGTCGGCTGCATTCAACGACCAGCTCGCCGCCAGCCGCGACCGGGCCGACGAGCTGTGGGGTGGGGTGCTCGACGCGCTCGCCGCCACCGCCCCACCGGACCGCCCGCAACTGGTGCTCAACCACCGCAACCCGCTGGTGCGGCGGGTCACGATGCTGGGCGACCCGGAGCTGGTCGGGCTCGCCGTCGAGGCGCTGTACGGGCAGGCGCTGCTGCTCGGGCACCACCCGGTCCGCGCGGCCGACGCCGCGCTGCTGAACGACGCCTTCCTCGGCCTGCTCGGCCGGGCCGTACCGGGACGGGAGCAGGCATGAGCGACGAGGACCTGTGGCGGGTGCTGCGCGGCATCGCCGACATGCCGTACGGGGCGGGGCAGATTGCCGCGCTGGAGCAGTTGCTGCGCCGGGTGGACGTCACCGACGACCGGCACCTCGCCTATGTGACCCGGATGCAGGCGACGACCGGGTACGTCTACGGAGGCGAGCCGGCGAAGTCGTTCGTCACGTTCTCCTGGTGCCTGTCCGAGTTCGACCGAGACCCGCAGCCCTACCACCAGCAGCACCTGCACCAGATGCTGTGGCACTTCAAGTACATGGTGTCGGGTCTGCTGGAGTTCCCCGAGGTGCCACTGGACCGCACGTACGCCGTGCTCGACGACATGGAGCGGCACTACCGGGCCGGCGGGCACAGCCTGCAGACCGTCCACAAGCACCGGTTCCGGGTCGCCGACCACGTGGGTGACGCCGAGGCGGCCGCGCACTGGTACCGGCTGTGGCAGACGACGCCCCGTGACGAACTGTCCGACTGTGCGGGTTGTGACCCGACGAGCCAGGTGGGCTACCTCGCCGCCACCGGTCGGGACGCCGAGGCGGTGGCCCTCGCCGAGCCGGTGCTCGCCGGCCGGCTCACGTGCACCGAGCAGCCGCAGGCGATCCTCACGGCGCTTCTGCTGCCGTACCTGCGCACCGGTCGGGGTGAGTCGGCGCGCGACGCGCACCGTGAGGCGTACCGCAAGCTGCGCGGCAGCCTCGCGGACCTGTGGGACATCGGCGACCACGTCGAGTTCTGCACGCTCACCGGCAACGAGGCGCGGGCGGTCGAGCTGGTCGAGCGGCACCTGGACTGGCTGGACCGACCGCCGTCGCCGGCCGCCGCCATGCACTTCGCGGCGACCGCCGCCGCCGCGCTGCGCCAGGCCGGTCTCGCCACCGTGTACCGGCGGGCCGCCGAGGGGCGGCCGGCGGCCGAGGTGCCGGCGTCGGCGCTGGCCGCCGAGCTGGCCGACAGGGCGACCGAGCTGGCCGCCCGCTTCGACGCCCGCAACGGCACCACCCACCAGTCGGAGTGGATCGCCCGTCGGCTCGCCGTACGACCCGGTGGTGAGCACCTGCCGCTGTCCGCGAGCGTTCGTCGCCGTTCGGCCCGAACCGGTGGGGACGCGCTGGCCGGCGGTGCGACGCCCGCGTCCGAACGGCCCGGCCGGGCTCCCGTCGAGGTGTCCACCGTGGCTCTACCCGCCGACGCCGACGAGCTGCTGACCGTCGCCGAGAAGAGCTGGGGCCAGCACGACCGGGCCACCTTCCGGGCGGCGCTGGCCGCGTACGACGACCGGTTCGACGCCGCCGACCTGCCACCGCGTACGGTCGCGCACCGACTGGCGCTGCGGGCGGCCGAGCGGGGCGACGAGGACGACGTCGAGGGTGCGGTCGAGCTGAACCGGGCGGCGTTGGACCTGTACCGCTCGGCGGGTGAGGAGCTGCCCGCCCAGGTGGTCGCGGGGCGGCTGGGTGTGCTGCTGACCCGCGCCGACGAGCACGCCGAGGAGGGGCTGACGTTGGCCCGGGAGGCCGCCGAGGCGCTGGATCGACTCGGTGACCCCCGGCAGCGCGCCGCCGGTTACGACCGGCTGGCGTTGGCGCTGCTGCACCGGCAACGCTGGGCGGACGCCCTGGCGGCCCTTTCCCGGATACCTGCCGACGCCGGTGGCGATGAGCACCTGGCGGCCCGGATCGCGCTGCACCGGGCACATCTGCTGGAGGGGTCCGACCGCGTCGACGAGGCCCTTGCCGCCGCCGTCCAGGCCCGCCGGATGGCCCGTGAGCTGGGCGTCGACGAGCTGATCACGGCCGCCTGCCTGGCCTGCGCCCGGACCGTCGACGATCCGGCGGAGGCGGTGGCCGCCTGCGACGAGGCGCTGCGGGTGGCGCCGGGGGACGCGGAGCTGCCCGTCCGGGTCGCCCGCGCGCGGGCACTGCTCTCCGCCGGCCGGGCCGCCGACGCGGTGGACGACTTCGTCGAGGCGGTGACGCTCTGCGTGGAGCGTGACGCCGAGGGGGACGCGTTCCTGCGCTGGGAGCTGGCGAACGCGTACCGGGTGGTGGGTCGGCTCGCCGAGGCGGCCGAGGTCGCCGAGGAGGCCGTGCTCGGCCTGGACCGCCTGGGCGCCCAGGCGGAGGCCGACCGCTGCCGGCACCTGCTGGCCGGGGTGTACGGCGGGCTCGGCGAGATCGACCCCGCGTTGGCTCTGCTGGAGCAGTTGTCCGTCAACCTGGACGGCCCGGACAACCTGCCCATCCGGGCCCAGGTGCTGGAGGAGGCCGGCGGGATCCTGTACGACGCCGACCGGGACGCCGCGGCCGCCGAGCGGTTCGCCGCCGCCGCCACGGCGTACCGGCTCGCCGATCTGCCGTTGGACGAGCTGCGCGCCCGTCGCCGGGAGGCGTACGCCTGGTTCTGGTCCGACAACCTGCCGGAGGCGGTCCGTGTCGTCGAACTGGCGGACGGGTTGGCGGCGGTGTTGGCCGGGCAGCCGGAGCCGCCGCCACCGGTGACGTACGAGCTGGCGATGATGGCCGAGACGGGCGCGCGGGTGCTGACCGGGGAGGGCCGGGCGGACGAGGCGCTGGCACGGCTCGCCGGGGTGCCCGACCGACTGCGGTCGATCGAGGCGTTCGGTGAGGCGGCCCAGGTGGAGGTCCTCGTGGGTGAGCTGCTGCTCCGACTGGACCGGCCGGTCGAGGCGGAGCCGCTGTTGCGGCGCGTACTCGGTGGGTTGCCGGCCGGATCGCGGCCGGTCCGCCAGACCGCGTGGTTGCTGGCCCGCGCGTTGGACCTGCTCGACCGGCCCGCCGAGGCGGCCGCCCTGCGACAGGAGCACGACCTCGACCCGGACGACTGACCGCTGCGGGCCGCCGACCGGTATCCGTCGCCCCACGGTGTCCGGCTCGCGGTCTACGCTTGCCCGGTGACGGTGGAGCAGCAGGCACGGGGGGCGGCGGGTACGGGCCGGCGCCGGTCCCGCAAGGACGAGATCCTGGAGATCGCGGTCGGTCTGTTCGCCGCCCGCGGCTACCACGGCGTGTCGATGGACGACATCGGCGCGGCAGCCGGGGTGACCGGTCCGGCGCTCTATCACCACTTCGCCGGCAAGGAGGCGATGCTGGCCGCGGCGCTGATTCCGGTCAGCGAGGGGCTGCTGGCCGGCGGGCGGGAACGCGCCGCCGGGCACCCGGACGACCCGCGCGGCGTGCTGGAGTCCCTGATCGACTTCCACGTCGAGTTCGCGCTGGCCAACCCGGCCGTGATCGCGCTGCACCTGCACGAGTTGGACCGCCTGCCGGAGGAGCCGCGGCGACGGATCCGCCGGCTGCAACGGATGTACGTCGAGGAGTGGGTGACGGTGCTCACGGCGCTGCACCCGGGCATGCCCGACGGCGAGGCTCGGGTGCTCGCGCACGCGGCGTTCGGCCTGATGAACTCGACTCCGTTCCTCGGCGGCGAGGTGGACCGCCGACGTCGGGCCGAGCTGTTGCGTGGAGCGACCCTGGCCGCGCTGCTCGCCTGAGCCGACTCGTCAGAAGTACGCCGGTCATGATTCCCTGACATCGTCCCAACATCCGGACGCCGGGAGGAAACATGATCGAGTCACTGCTGGTCGCCAATCGGGGCGAGATCGCCCGCCGGGTCATCCGGACCGCCAAGCGGCTCGGCATCCGCGCGATCGCGGTGTACTCGGAGGCGGACGCCGACCTGCCGTTCGTCACCGAGGCGGACGAGGCGGTCCTCATCGGCCCGCCGAATCCGGCGCAGAGCTACCGCAACGTCGAGGCGATCCTCGCCGCCGCCAAGTCGACCGGCGCGCAGGCCATCCACCCCGGCTACGGCTTCCTGTCGGAGAACGCGGAGTTCGCTCGTACCGTCGAGGCCAGCGGGCTGGTCTGGGTCGGACCCGGCGCGGACGCGATCAGCGCGATGGGCGACAAGATCAATGCGCGGAACCTGATGGCGGCGGCCGGCGTGCCGGTCGCGCCCGGCACCACCGATCCGGCCGCTGACCTGGACGCGGCCGTGACGGCCGCCGCCGAGATCGGCTACCCGGTGATGGTCAAGGCCGCCGCCGGTGGCGGCGGCATGGGCATGGGCGTGGCCGTCGACGAGGCCGCGTTGCGCACCGAGTACGACAAGGTGCGCGCCTTCGCCGAGCGGATGTTCGGTGACGGATCGGTGCTGATCGAGCGGTACTTCCCCCGGGTGCGGCACGTCGAGGTGCAGATCCTCGGCCTGGCCGACGGTCGGGTGGTGGCGCTCGGCGAGCGGGAGTGCTCGGTGCAGCGACGCAACCAGAAGCTCGTCGAGGAATCCCCGTCGCCGGCCGTCTCGCCGGAACTGCGAGCGCGCCTCCTGGCGGCGGCGGTACGGGCCGGCGAGGCCGTGGGTTACCGCAACGCGGGCACGGTGGAATGCCTGTTGGACCCCACTTCCGGGGAGTTTTTCTTCCTCGAGATGAACACGCGCCTTCAGGTGGAACACCCGGTGACCGAGTACGTCTACGGGATCGACCTGGTCGAGGAGCAGTTGCGGGTGGCGTCCGGGCTGGCGCCGACGTTCGACCCGGACGCGCTCGCGCCGAGCGGGCACGCCATCGAGATGCGGATCAACGCCGAGGACCCGAAGCGGTTCCTGCCCGGCCCCGGCGTGATCCGGACGTGGGTGGAACCGACCGGCGAGGGTGTCCGGGTGGACTCCGGCTACACCGGGGGCAACACGGTCACGCCGTTCTACGACAGCCTGCTGGCCAAGCTGATCGTCACCGGCGCGACCCGCGACGAGGTGCTAGAACGCGCGCAGGAAGCGGTGGCCGCCTTCCAGATCGAGGGCCCGAAGAACAACGTCCCGTTCTTCGCCGAGCTGCTGGGCAACGAGGAGTTCCGCTCCGGCGCCTACGACACAGGAATCGTCCCCCGCATGCGCTGACCTGTTCCGATCCCCTACCTGTAGTTGATCAAGAGGGTTGCGTCATCCGTGGCCGGAATTTTGACGCAAACCTCTTGATCGACGCGGCTGGCGAGGGCCTGTCAGCGGCACCTGGGGAGGTTGTCGGGGTTGTCGGTCTTGTGCCAGGGTTGGTTGGCCAGGCGGGGTGGCTCGCCTCGGCTCTGGCCGGGGAGGCCGGGACCGCCGGTGTCCAGCCTCGGTGCACGGTGGTTGCCCGGTACCGGGCCGCTGGCCCGGAAGTGCCGGGCGCGCGTGCGCCGGCGCCCTCTCGACCGCACTCCGATGCGCTGCGGAGCTCTTGGAAGGACCGTCGCAGCGCTGACCACCGGAGGCGTCCAGACGGTGGGGTCGAGCCGATGGCTGGCCCCGCCGTCCCGCCGGCACCAACGTAGCCACCCGACCGCCCGCAGTTCCATGCCGCCGCCGGTGATGGCATCCTTCTGGCCTGATTCATCCGCCGAAGGGTGGTCCGGTGCTGGCTGGACGGCCCACCTCGGCGGAGAGCCATCGCACACCGTGTCCGTACCGTCCTCGGCGCTGGCGGTTATCCGGGCCGATGTCGCTACCGTTGCCCCACCAGGGCAGACAGTGAGGTGACCCCATGGCGGAACTGCCAAACTCCGTGTCGATCCGTGAGGTTGGGCCGCGGGACGGATTGCAGAACGAAGAGCCCATCCCCGCCGACGCCAAGGTGCGACTGCTCGACGCGCTCTCCGCCACCGGCGTACGCCGGATCGAGGCGGTGTCGTTCGTGCACCCCAGGGCGATTCCGCAGATGGCCGACGCCGACGAGGTGTGGCGGCGGGCGGCGAAGGTCGACGGGGTGCGGTATTCGGCGCTGGTGCCGAACACCCGGGGCGCTCAGCGGGCCCTGGCCGCCGGCTTCACCGAGATCGAGGTGGTGGTGTCGGCCAGCGACACGCACAACCGCCGCAACGTCAACCGCTCGACCGACGAGTCGCTGGACGACATCGCCGAGCTGATCGACCTTCTGCACGGGGCCTCCGCGCGGGTCGAGGTGATCGTGGCGACCAGCTTCGGGTGCCCGTACGAGGGGGACGTCGACCCGCGCCGTGTCGCCGGCATCGTCGACCGGGTCGTCCGCGACGGCGCGGACCGGGTGGCCTTCGGCGACACGACCGGCATGGGCACGCCGCGTCGGGTCCGTGAGCTGCTGACCGCGGTACGCGACCGCAACGCGCACGTGCCGGTGCTGCTGCACTTCCACAACACCCGGGGTACGGCGCTGGCCAACCTGCTGACCGCGCTGGAGCTGGGGGTGACCGAGTTCGACGCGAGCGTCGGCGGTCTCGGTGGCTGCCCGTATGCGCCGGGTGCGAGTGGCAACCTGGCGACGGAGGAGGCGGTGCACATGCTGCACGACATGGGCATCGACACCGGCATCGACCTGGACGCCCTGATCGAGGTGGCCGAGTTGGCCGAGGAACTGCTCGGCAAGACGCTGCCGTCCGGTGTGCTGCGGGCCGGCCCGCGTACGCGACTGACGCCGATGCCGAGCTGAGAACGCGCGGAAGGGGCCGGCGCACTGCCGGCCCCTTCGTGGTGCGCGGTTCGGTCAGCCCACCGTGGTGAGCGCCGACGGCCAGCTGTCGCGGAAGATGTCCGCGCTGCGGTCGGTCGCGCTGAACGTACCGGCGAACAGGTTGCTCACCCGGTTCGCCTCGGCGCTGCTCGGGTACGGGTTGGTGCAGCTGGTGCCGGCGCTGCCGCCGGACATCAGGATCGCGCAGTTGCCGTTGTAGTTGTCCGGCAGACCGAGGATGTGCCCGATCTCGTGGGTCATGATCCGCAGCGGGCTGTACTGCGCCGCCTGCTGGGTGTCGATGTAGACCCGGCCGTTGCCGAGGCTGGTCCGCACGGCGTACGAGCCGCCGCCGGTGATCTGGTAGATCCGCAGGTTGGAGCCGCAGTTCGCGGAGAGCGTCAGGTTGACGGTGGCGTTGTTCCAGATCGAGGCGGCCTGGTTGGCGGTGCCCGCGTAGGCGCCTGCCTGGCTGGTGTTGTAGCAGATGGTCATCGCGGCGGACGCGGGCGCGGGGTTGGCGACCGTGACGCCGAGCGTGGCACCTGCCGTCGCGACCAACGCGACGGCGAGCCGACTGAGTCGTGAGGTCATCGCTGACTCCTTATCCGGGAGGGGGTGCCAGGAGCCTATCCACAGAGATTAATAGATTTCAATGTTTCGTTCGAAGGAGCGTCGGTGCGGCATGGGTCGCCGGAGGGTGCGCGGATGCGATAGCCTAACGATCGTTCAGGTCAGCACGGGCGAGGGAGTCGGCGTGACGCTCGACGGTGAGGCGCTGGAACAACTGCGCAAGCGGGCCCGGTCCGGCGGCGCGGACAAGTACCACGCGGCCAACGAGGCCAAGGGCAAGCTCTTCGCCCGCGAACGCGTCGCGCTCCTCGTCGACGAGGGCTCCTTCGTCGAGGACGGCCTCTACGCCAACGCGCTCGCCGACGGCCTGCCGGCCGACGGCGTGGTCACCGGCACCGCCACGATCGACGGCCGGCAGGTCTGCCTGATGGCCAACGACTCCACCGTGAAGGCCGGCAGTTGGGGCGCCCGTACCGTCGAGAAGATCATCCGGATCATCGAGCGGGCCTACGGGGCCGGCGTCCCGATGGTCTACCTGGTCGACTCGGCCGGCGCCCGGATCACCGACCAGGTCGACCTCTTCCCCGGCCGCCGTGGGGCCGGCAAGATCTTCTGGAACCAGGTCCGCGCCTCCGGCTCGATCCCGCAGGTCTGCGCACTGTTCGGCCCGAGCGCCGCCGGAGGGGCATACATCCCGGCGTTCTGCGACGTGGTGGCGATGGTCGACGGCAACGCCAGCATGTATCTCGGGTCCGACCGGATGGTCGAGATGGTCACCGGGGAGAAGACCACCCTGGAAGCGATGGGCGGGGCCAAGGTGCACACCGCCGAGTCCGGCGTCGGGCACTTCCTCTGCAAGACCGAGGCCGACGCGCTCGACGTGGTGAAGACCTACCTGTCGTACCTGCCGGCGAACTGGACCCAGGCGCCGCCGGCCGCGCCGGCGGTCGCCGCGCCCGCGAAGGCCGACCTGGCCGCGCTGGTGCCGGCCAGCGAGCGGCAGGCGTTCGACATGCGACGGTACGTCAAGGGCCTGCTCGACGAGGGTTCCTTCTTCGAGATCCAGGCACTGTGGGCCAAGGAGCTGACCATCGGCTTCGGCCGCCTCGACGGCCAGGTCGTCGGCGTGCTCGGCAACAACTCGATGTTCAAGGGCGGCGTGCTCTTCGTCGACTCGGCCGACAAAGCCACCCGGTTCGTGCAGCTCTGCGACGCGTTCAACGTGCCGCTGCTGTTCCTCAGTGACGTGCCCGGCTTCATGGTCGGCAGCGCGGTGGAGAAGCAGGGCATCATCCGGCACGGCGCCAAGATGATCACCGCGATCTCCGAGGCGACCGTGCCGAAGATCTGCGTGGTCGTCCGCAAGGCGTACGGCGCGGGCCTGTACGCGATGGCCGGCCCCGGCTTCGAGCCGGACGCGACGATCGCGCTGCCCAGCGCCAAGATCGCGGTGATGGGCGCCGAGGCCGCCGTGAACGCCGTCTACGCCAACAAGATCGCGGCGATCGAGGACGCGGACGAGCGGGCCGCCTTCGTGGCCGCCAAACGGGCCGAGTACGAGCAGGACATCGACGTCGTCCGGCTCGCCAGCGAGCTGGTGGTGGACGCCATCGTCGAGCCGCACGACCTGCGCGACGAGCTGGTCCGCCGGTTCGCGGCGGCCCGCACCAAGGACCGCACCTTCTCCCGACGCCGCCACGGCGTCACCCCCGTCTGACCCGCAAGGAAGGGCCCCTACTTAACGCCTGGGGTATAGGAGGGGGCCCTTCCTAACGCTTCAGCCGCTTCCGCGTCACGAGCGCCGGGCGGCCCGCCCAGTAGGAGGATCGAGATGGACTTCCGGCTCACCGACGAACAAGCGGCGCTGCGGGAGATCGTGCGGGACTTCGCCCGCGAGGTGGTTGCCCCGGTGATCGCCGAGCACTACGAGCGGCACACCTTCCCGTACGAGGTGATCCGGCAGATGGGCAAGATGGGCCTGTTCGGCCTGCCCTTCGACGAGGAGCACGGCGGGATGGGCGGCGACTACTTCGCGCTGTGCCTGGCCCTGGAGGAGTTGGCCCGGGTCGACTCCAGCGTGGCTATCACGTTGGAGGCGGCCGTCTCGCTCGGCGCGATGCCGATCTACCGCTTCGGCACCGAGGAGCAGAAGGCGACCTGGCTGCCCCGGCTGCTCAGCGGGGAGGCCCTGGCCGGCTTCGGCCTCACCGAGCCGGGCACCGGTTCCGACGCCGGCGGCACCCAGACGCGGGCCGTGCTGGACGGCGACGAGTGGGTGATCAACGGCGCGAAGGCGTTCATCACCAACTCGGGCACCGACATCACGGCCATGGTGACCGTCACGGCGGTGACCGGCACCAAGCCGGACGGCTCCAAGGAGCTGTCGACGATCATCGTGCCCACCGGCACGCCCGGATTCACGGTGGCTCCGGGTTACTCCAAGGTCGGTTGGACCGCCTCGGACACCCACGAGCTGACCTTCGACGACTGCCGGGTGCCGGCGGCCAACCTGCTCGGTGCGCGCGGACGGGGCTTCGCACAGTTTCTGCGGATCCTCGACGAGGGCCGGATCGCGATCGCCGCGTTGGCTGTCGGCCTCGCCCAGGGCTGCGTCGACGAGTCCATCAAGTACGCCAAGGAGCGGCACGCCTTCGGCCGGCCGATCGGTGACAACCAGGCCATCCAGTTCAAGATCGCGGACATGGAGCTGAAGGCGCACACCGCCCGCCTGGCCTACTACGACGCCGCCGCCCGGATGCTTGCCGGCGAGCCGTTCAAGCGGCAGGCCGCCATCGCGAAGCTGCACGCGAGCACGATCGCGGTGGACAACGCCCGGGAGGCCACCCAGATCCACGGCGGCTACGGATTCATGAACGAGTACCCGGTCGCCCGGTTCTGGCGGGACTCCAAGATCCTGGAGATCGGCGAGGGCACCAGCGAGGTGCAACGCATGATCATCGCCCGCGATCTGGGCCTCTGATCCCACCCCTCGGGCGATCTCGGGGGTTACCAACCACTCCCCGTCGATCGACCCCTCGGCTGTCGGATTATCGGCGAGCGGACGTCGGCAGGACGACGTTCGACTGCCGATGGTCGGAGGCGAACCGTACTCTTCGTGCCCATGACTCCGGATCATGGGTGGTCGCGGAGCCCGGCCGGTCGTACCGGGCTGCCGGAGCTGCTCCGTGCGCACCGGCGCGCCGCCGGTCTGACCCAGGCGGAACTGGCGTCCCGTGCCCGAGTCGGTGTGCGGACGGTGCGGGACCTGGAGCGTGGCCGGTCGGTCCGGCCACAGCGCACCACCGTCGATCTGCTCGCCACGGCGTTGGGGTTGACCGGTGCCGTCCGGGCGGCATTCCTGGCCACGGCCCGCGGCCCTGTCGGCGGCGAGCCGCCGTCGGATGTCGGCCCGGGCGCGGTCGGCGTCGCGTCGGCGCAAGCCACCCGAGTCGACGCGCCGGTCGCCCTTCCGCCGCCGGTCGCCCTGATCGGACGCGATCGCGATGTCACCGAGTTGGCCGCGATGCTGACCGCGGAACACGGACCACGGCTGATCAGCCTCGTCGGCCTGGCCGGGGTCGGCAAGACCGCGCTCGCGCTCGCCGTGGCCCACGCGGCGGCACGGGCGCATCCGGGCGGTGTGGCCGGCGTGCTGGTCGGCGAGGGTTCGGACGGGCCGGACGTCCTCGCGGCCTCGATGACCGTCCTCGGCGCCGCCCGGTTACCGGAACTGGTCGCCCGCCTCGCCGGCCGGCGGGCGCTGCTGGTCATGGACGCCGTCGAGCGCGCCCCCGGCCCGGTGGCCGAGACACTGCACCGGTTGGGCACCGTACTGCCGTCGCTGCGGGTGCTGGTAACCGGCCGGCATCCGGTGGGGCTACCCGGCGAACGGGTCTGGCCGGTCGCCCCGCTCGAGGTGCCACCGCCGGACGGCGAACAATCCGGTCCGGCCACGCTCGTCTCGTGGCCAGCGGTCGCGCTGTTCATCGCACGGCTCGCCCAGGTCCGTCGGGAACCGCCCGGCCCCGACGAGCTACCAGCACTGGCCGCCCTGGTCCGCCGGCTGGGTGGCCTGCCACTGGCCATCGAGCTGATGGCCGCCCGGGGGCGGCTGCTCGACCTCACCGAACTGCTCGACCGGTACGGCGACCGGGTCCTCGACCTGACCACCTCGACCGAGGAGACCCGTGCCCGGTGGGACGGGCCGGAGTCGGCCGCCCGCCGTCCGTACGCCACCGATGCCACCCGGGCGGCGGTGGCGGTGACCCTGCGGGACGCGGTGGCGACCAGCTACCGCCTGCTCGCGCCGCACGAGCGCGACGCGCTGCGGCGACTCGCCATGTTTGGCAACCGGTGGTCGGTGGAGATGGCCGAGGAGATGCTCGCCGACGAGGCCGACCGGGACGGAACCGTCGCCATCGATCCGGTCCCGGTGCTGGACCGCCTGGTCGAGCTGGGCCTGCTGAGCGTTCGCGGCACCGGGCCGTTCCGGTTCCGCCTGCTCGACGCGGTCCGTGACTTCGCCGTGGAGCAGGCGGTCGGCGGTGGTGAGCTGACCTGCGTACGGCGTCGGCACGCGGAGGTGACCGCCCGCCTCGTGGCGCGGACCGCCGCCGACCTGGCCGGCCCACGGATGCTCGACGCGGTGCACCGGCTCGACCAGCTGAGCAGCGATATCAGCTCCGCGCTCGCCCACGCGGCCACCGATGACCCCCTGACCGCGCTCCGGCTCGCCGCCTGCCTCCCCCGCTGGTGGCGGTTCCGGGGCCGGGACGTCGCCGGGCGGCAGTGGCTGCGACGTCTGCTGGCCGACCCGCGAACCGCCGACGCGGACCCGATCCTGCGCGGCTGGGCCAGCCTCGGGATGGCACGGCTCGCGGCCGAACACGGTGCCGAGGCAGAAGAGTTACCCACGGCACGCGCCGCGTTGGAGATCTTCCGACACTCGGGCGACGTGACCGGCGAGTTGGAGGCGCGCGGGGTGCTCGGTGCTCTGCTGACCACCGTCGGCGGGCACGACGAGGCGCGGGATCAGGCCGAGGCGGTGCTCCGGCTCGCCGCCCGCAACGGTCGTACGCGTGATCTGGCGGTGGCGCAGAACAGCCTTGCCTGGCACGAGATCCGCGTCGGCGACCTGGCGGCGGCACGCCGGCGGCTGGCCGCCGTGGACCGGCTCGCGGCCGAGGGGGGTGAGCAGCGGTTGCGCGTGCTGGCCTGGGCCAACCGGGCCGAGGTGTCCCGCCTCGAGGGCCGGTACGCCGACGCCGTCGACCAGGGGCGGCGTGCGGTGGCGGCGTTGTTCGAGCTGGGCGACCCGGGACATCGCCGTCGGGTGCTCGGCACGGTCGGTCTGGCGCTGGCTCAGGACGGCCGTGCCGCCGAGGCGACCGAGGTGCTCACCGAGCTGCGCGCCGGCGGTGCCGAGGCGACCGTCGCCGTGCCGGGGCGGCAGTGGTTGGAGCGGGTCGGACTGCCGCGACCACGGTCGGACGACAGCGTGTTGTCGTGGAGCGGACCGGAGGCGGGGATCTGCGCGCTGATCGAGGGGAACCTGGCGCTGCACCGGGGTGATCGGGAGTTGGCGGCCGAGTGGTTCGCGGCCGCCGTCGAGGCCGGTCACGATCGCCGGGACGTCGTGGAGGCGCTGGTGGGCCTCGCCGCGAGCACCGGAGATCCGACGGTCCTCGATCGTCTGGACCAGGTCTGCGAGGAAACCGGGATCCGACTGCTGCCGCAGGAGTCCGGGCTGCTCTACGCGCTGATCGCCGCCCGGGGTGGAGCCACCGAACGGTGAGCGGTGGCCGGTCGGCGTCGATGGACCGCCGGATGGAGAGTGGCGCGGGCGAAGAGCCCCCTTGGTGCTACCCCTCGCTGTTCGCCCGCGCCGTCACCCCCCGGTGATTCCCCGGTGGGCGAAAGCCTGCCACCGTTGCCGGGGAAGAAGGTGTTTTTCAAGAGGTTTGTCCGGTCTTTGGGGTCAGTTCTGCCGGTCCTTCTGCCGGTACCGCCCGGAGGCCCATCTTGCGGGCCGACGGTCAGGTCGGGTCGCAGTCGTCGGCCGTCTCCTGCTCGGTACTGCCGGCGGTCGCGCCAGGATGGACCGCGTCCCGCACCCGCCGCAGGCCGTCGAGCAGTGCCGCCAGGGCCTCGGGTTCGAGTTGGCCGGTGAACCACTGTTCGATGATCCGCAGGTGCCCGGGCAGTGTCTCGTCGAGCCGCTGCATTCCGGACGCGGTGACCACCGCATACGAGCTACGGCGGTCGTTCGGGCATGCTCGACGGGTGAGCAGTCCGTCGCGTTCCATCCGGTCCACCACCCGGGTCACGCCGCTGGTGGACAGTGAGGTCTGTGCGGCGAGGTCGGTCATCCGTAGCTGGTTGCCGGGCGAGCGGGCCAGTCGGGTGATCACCTCGAACTCGACCTGGGAGAGGCCGTGCTCCTCGAGTTGGGCGGCGAACCGGGCTGAGAGCCCGGCGTGGGCCTCGTACAGGAGGCCAACCGCGGTGATCCGGGGGTCGTCGAACACGTTGGTCACTCGTTAATCCTACCAGTCCTTGACACGGGGAATGTTGTTGCGGTTATATTTGCTGAAGCAGTCGTTGGGCTACTAAACAATCCTCTGGAGGACACCAGTCATGACCAGCAGCATCGACGCGGTTACCCGCGACTGGGACGGTCTCACCATCCCGGCGGCCGGCACCTACGTGCTGGACGCGGCGCACAAGCGGGTCGGCTTCGTCGCCCGGCACATGATGGTGAGCAAGGTCCGCGGTGAGTTCAACGAGGCGACCGCCACCATCACCGTCAGCGAGGACCCGCTGCAGTCCTCGGTCGTCGCGACCATCCAGGCCGCCAGCATCGACACCACCCAGGACGACCGGGACGCGCACCTGCGCAGCCCCGAGTTCCTCGACGCGGAGCAGTACCCGACCCTGGAGTTCCGCAGCACCGGCGTCAAGTCCCGCAAGGGCAACGAGTTCGTGCTCGACGGTGAGCTGACCGTCAAGGGCGTCACCCGTCCGGTCGAGCTGGAGGTCGAGTTCGAGGGCGTGGGTCGCAGCCCGTTTGGCCAGGACATCTTTGGCTTCTCCGCGAGCACCGAGATCGACCGCGAGGAGTTCGGTCTGACCTGGAACGTCGCCCTGGAGACCGGCGGCGTGCTGGTCGGCAAGAAGATCAAGATCGAGATCGAGGGCGAGGCCGTCCGCCAGGCCTGATCCCACGGATCACCCGTACACCGGGCCCGCGCCGCACGTCGGCGCGGGCCCGGTGTCGTCCGTGCCGGGCGCGTGTGAATTGTCACGACTTGTTCTTGCCCCCGCGAGGTCCGGCATGCTGGCGACGGGGTAGAGATGGCGCCACGAGCGAATCCACTCGGCCGTCGTCGGATCACCGTCGTCGGCCTCTGGCCCCGGCCAGGCGAGCGCTCTTACCGTTGATGGTTCACAATGCGCTTCCGGGACGGCAGAATCCCGACCGCGCGGGTTGTCGGGAGGACACATGGGCAGGGACGTCTCGCAGGGCGCCTTCACCCGGGAGGACCGCGTCCGCTACCGGCAGAAGGTCCGGCGGTGCCTCGACGTCTTCGCCCTGATGCTCGACGACTTCGGGTTCGACGCCGACCGGCCGATGACCGGCCTCGAGATCGAGCTGAATCTGGTCGACTCGGCGGCCGAGCCGGCGATGCGCAACGAGGAGATCCTCGCCGAGATCGCCGATCCGCTCTTCCAGACCGAGCTGGGGCAGTTCAACCTGGAGTTGAACGCCGAGCCCCGGCTGATCGAGGGCGCCGGTTTCGCCGACTACGAGCACGACCTGCGTAGCAGCCTCTCCCGGGCCGACGAGCGCGCCGCCAGGTCCGACGCGAAGATCGTCCTGGTCGGCATCCTGCCCACCCTCACCGAGGGGCACCTGGTCGAGGACAACCTCTCCACCAACGAGCGCTACCGGGTCCTCAACGACCAGATCGTCGGCGCCCGGGGCGAGGCCATCGAACTCGACATCCGTGGCGTCGAGCAGTTGCGGACGCACACCGACTCGATCGCCCCCGAGGCGGCCTGCACGAGTCTCCAGTTCCACCTCCAGGTCGCGCCGGACAGCTTCGCCGACTACTGGAACGCGTCCCAGGCCATCGCCGGAGTGCAGGTGGCGGTCGGGGCGAACTCGCCCTTCCTCTACGGCCGCCAACTCTGGGCCGAGACCCGGATCGCCCTGTTCAAGCAGGCCACCGACACTCGTCCGGAGGAACTCAAGGCCCAGGGCGTACGCCCCCGGGTCTGGTTCGGCGAGCGGTGGATCACCTCGATCTTCGACTTGTTCGAGGAGAACGTCCGGTACTTCCCACCACTGCTGCCGATCTGCGAGGACGAGGACCCCGTGGAGGTGCTGCACGCCGGCGGGGTGCCCCAACTCAGCGAGCTGCGGCTGCACAACGGCACGGTCTACCGCTGGAACCGCCCGGTCTACGACATCATGAACGGCCGCCCGCACCTGCGGGTGGAGAACCGGGTGCTGCCCGCCGGTCCCACCGTGGTGGACATGCTGGCCAACGCGGCCTTCTACTTCGGACTGGTCCGTGGTCTGGCCGAGGCCGACCGGCCGATCTGGAGTCAGCTCACCTTCTCCTCAGCCGAGGAGAACTTCCACTCGGCGGCCCGCCGTGGTCTGGACGCCGTGCTGCACTGGCCCGGGGTCGGTGACGTGCCGGTCACCAAGCTCGTACTCGATCAGTTGCTGCCCGTCGCCGCGACCGGACTGGACGGCTTCGGCGTCGCGCCGGCGCAACGGGACCGGCTGCTCGGCATCATCGAGCAGCGCTGCCGTACCGGTCGCAACGGCTCCGTCTGGCAGACCGAGGCGGTCTGGGCGGCGGAGCACCACCACGGCATGGACCGCCCGGCAGCCCTGCACCACATGGTCAAGCGCTACGCGGAACTCCAACGCACCAACGAACCAGTCCACACCTGGCCCGTCCAGTAACCACCCCACCCCACCCCGGGCCTGGTTGATCAAGAGGTTCGCGTCAGAAATCGCGCCGCTGATGACGCAAACCTCTTGATCAACAGGTGGATGGCGGTGGGGTCAGGTGGTGGGGCGTCGGGGTGGGCGGGCTCGGGGCGCGGTTGGGGCGTCGGTTGGGGGCGCGGCGTCGGGGTCGGGGCGTGGGGCCGGGACGCGGGGTGCGGTGGTGGTCGCGTCGGCGGGCTGGTCCCCGCGCGGGCTTGTCGGTGCCGACGGCGTCCTGCCGCGTCGGGTTGCCGTGCCGGCTGCGGCGTCGGTCACCGAGCGGGCGCGGCGTCCGGGTCGCCCGGCGTCCGCCACGCCCTCTCTCGTGGGCGTCGTCCGATCGGTCGGGAGCCCTCCGGCCCGGGTGAAGTCCGCCGGAGGGGCCGACGTCGAGCCGGGTGAGCCGGCCGGAGGGGCCGACGCCGGTTCGCGTTGGCCGGTCGGAGCGGTCGACGTCGGGTCGGACACGTCGCCCGATGTCAGCTTGGGGTTCGCCGACCCACCCGTCGAGGCGGCGTCCGGACCGGCGGCCGGGGCGGTCGGACGGCGGTCGGCGGCCCGTCGGTGGCCGGCCCTCTCGGCGAGCCGGGCGACCAGTATCGAGCCGCCGACCCCGGCGATCACCGCGTACGGGGCGATGAGCTGGGTCGAGAACTGTGCCGGGCCGGGGGTCGCCCACCTCGGCACGGTGGTCAGGTAGGCGAGCGCGACGAGCAGCGGGCCGGCCGCACCGGAGGCCGCCGCGCCCACCCGGTGTCCGCCCGGACGCGCGGCGCCGCGGGCGGCGAGGGCACCGATCAGAAGCGCGGGTACGAGTGCCAGCAGCGCGCCCGGCCAGTAGATCTGGCCCCCGATCCAGTACCGCCCGTGGTCCGGGTCGAGCTGCCAGGTGCCGAGTTGGGCGCCGGTCAGCCCGCGTCCGACGCGTACACCGTCGATGACCGAGACCACGGCGAGCAGCCACAGCCAGGCGGCCGTCGCGGTGATGTTCACCGCGACCGTGCGGGAGCGCAGCGCCCAGAGCGCGACGAGGACGCCGATCAGGATTCCCAGCGCCGCGTGCAGGGCCGCGACCCGCTGCGGCGCGCCGGTGTCGGCGCCCGCGGCGACCCGCGCCGGTACGGCGACCAGCAGTACGGTGACCAGTCCACCGAGCCCGGCACCGAGCGCCAGGGACAGCCGGCGGAGCAGACCGGGGTGCTCGACGGCCACCGGTTCGGCCCGATCGATGACCGGCCGATCCTGCGGATCGATGACCGGCCGATCCTGCGGCACGTCGGCGCCCTCGGCCCGGGTCGGTTGGCCCGGCGTGAGCGCCGGCGACTGCGGCAGGTCAGCCTCGTCCGCCGCTGCGGCGCCGGTCGTCGGCGTGGGCGTCGCACGCTGGTGCAGTCGCTGCGCGCAGACAGCTCCCAGCACAGTGGAGCTGGCGGCGAGCCAGGTGGCCCAGGCGAGGCCGTCGGCCCAGGCCGTGCCGTTGGCCCCGGCCTCGGTGGGCGTCCAGGTGATGACGCCGAGCCCGTAGCCGAAGCCCAGTTGCGCGGCGCCCGCGCCGGCAGCGACCCCGACCGCCGTCGCGATCGATACTCCCCAGCCCCGTCTGGCCATGCCGGGCAGCGTAACGTCCCGTCGTCGGTGCGGCGAGTCGCGGCGACCCGCCGGTACGGACCGTCGGCACAACGTGGTGGGCGGCGAACGGTACGGTCGCCGGTGATGAGGCGGTGGACGGTATGACGGACGCGAACACGGGTCGGCAGGAATCCTCCGGTGGCCGGGACGGCGGTGACGGCCGCCGAGCTGGCGTGTTGCTCGGTGGCGGACTGGTCGCGGTGCTCCTCGCCGTGGTCGGCGCGACCGGCGGTTGGCTGCTGGCCGGCGAGGACGACGAGTCTCCGGGGACCCCGCAGGCGGTCGCCACCACGGCAGGTACACCGACCGAGGAGGCCACCTCGTCTCGACCGACCACCGGCCGGACCACCCCGTCCGCTCCCCGCACGACCGCCTCCGCGACGAAGGGGACCGGGCTGACCGTGCCCCCGGTGGTCGGGACCGACTTCCTCCAGGCGCGCGAGATGCTGCGCGAACAGCGGTTGGGTTGGCGGCTGGTCTTCGGCGTCGGCACCGGACGCAGGGTGGAGAGCGCCTCGCCGGCGGTGGGCACCCCGGTGACCCGGGGTACCACGGTTCAACTGCAGATCGCCGGGCCACCGCCGGCCGCCGAAGTGCCGGACGTGGTCGGCGACGACTGCGCCAAGGCAGCGGAAGAGTTGGTCGAGGAGGGGCTCTACCCGAGTTACCGCAGCGGGCGCAGTGGGAAGGTCAGTCGGCAGGAACCGGCCGAGGACGGTCCGGCACGCTGGAACGACGAGGTCAGCATCTGGTGCGGCGCGGCTGCCCCACCGAGCCAGCCGACCGCGAAGCCCACCCCCTGACCCGAGCGGCCCCGACCCGCCGGCGGCACGCGGTTCGTGCCACCGATACCGGCCGATGTCGACCTGGGCGGTTAGGTTGACGTCGAGGGCCAGGGCGCCCGCCCGGTTCGGGAAGGGACGTGCGATGAGCGACGACCGCCAGGAGCCCCCCGCCGGGACACCGGACGACGACCGCACGCGCCCTCTGCCGCCCACCGGCGGCGACCGCCCGCAACCGCCCGCGTCGACCGACGAGACGATGCCTATCGACCGGGCCGCGTCCGGCGGTGGCGCGTCGCCGGACGAGACGATGCCCATCGACCGGGCCGCGTCTGCGTCTTCGGCGGATCGGACGGCGCGGATGCCGGCCGAGCGGTCGACGCCACCGTCGTGGTCGGGGCGGGCCGAGGTACGGGCACCTCGACCGGCCGAGCCGTCCGCGGACTGGTACGTGGAGGAGCAGGGCGGCCGTCGGTGGTGGCTGCCGATCCTCTGGGGCGTACTCGCGTTGTTGTTCGCCGCCCTTCTCGGCGCGGCCCTGTGGGTGGTGTTGAGCGCGCGGGAGGACGACCCCGACGACCCGGCCACGCCGTCCGTCCCGCCGACCAGCGTCACCGCCGCGCCGACCAGCAGCGCCCCGACGTCGGCGGCGCCCACCAGCGCGACGCCGAGCAGCCCGGCGGCCACCACCGAGGGGGCGCAGCTACCGGTGCCGCCGCTGACCGGCCTCGGGCAGTCCACCGCCGAAGGACTGCTGGAGCGACTGGGCCTGAGCTACCGGGTGGTGTACCGCCCGTCCGAGCTGCCGCCGGGCACGGTGGTGCGGACCGATCCGGAGGCCGGCACCCTGGTGCCGACCGACCAGGAGGTGCTGGTGGTGATCTCCCAGGCCCGGCCGTCGCCGGGCGGCAGCTCGACCAGCCCGAGCCCGACGGCGACGGCCACGCCGTGACCGGTTCTCACCACCTACGGCGGCGGGTGCCGACGAGGCCGAGGCCGGCGAGCGAGATGGTGAGGCCGAAGATCCCGGACCAGAAGAGCGACCGGCGTACGTCGGTGCCGTGGTGGCCGCCCGACGTCGTCCCGGCGAGTGCCTGCTGACCGTCGGCCTGACCGCCGGCGCCGGAACCGGTGGCCGGGCCGGTCGCGTCGGCCGCCGCCCCGGCGTACCCGTCGGGGGTGTCGGCGCCGATCCAGCCGTACTCGTCCTCGGGAGGCTCGGAGCCGGCCACGGTGATCTCCGGCGCCGGTACCGGAACGGCCAGCCGGGTGGACGACGACGCCGGATCGTGGACCAGGACCACGACGGTGGTCAGGGCCCCGAGGAGGGCGAGCAGTCCGAGAGCGTAGGTGATACTCCAGCGGTGGTGCCGCCGCACGGCGGGCTGATTGACCATGACCATCCCAGGCTCAGGGTCCTGGACGTGCGGGTGGAACGGTGCCGGGGTGGGCGTACCGATTCTATGGCGACGGCACGCCTACCCGCGGCGGATCGCGCTGGTCAGCCGACTCTGACCGGCGTACGGGTAACCGGTCGCCGGGTCCGTACGGTGTGCGGGCGGGGCACCGGCGCGGCCTGCACCTGTTGCAGCCCTTCCCGCTGTACGAAGATCGACCGGCGGTTGACGGCGTCGCCGGCGGCGTTGAGCTCGTAGCCGTCGAGCCAGAGCCAACCGTCGTAGGTCGGCCAGTCGAGCACCCGGATCACCCGGAACATGATCGGCCTGAGGAACTGGACACTCGCCGCGCGAGTCACGTGCAGAACGTCACCGGAGCGGGGAAGCACATGGGCTCCTGGGGAGGGTAAGCCGGCGGCATGCCGGCGGTGACTGGTCTGGGATGTCTCGGCCCGGTTGCGGGATCGCGCCTCGTGGACCGTCTGGTGCTGGTGGTGGTCGGGCCGTACCCGCTGGTGGCGTGCCGCCACCCGACCATCACCTGACTGCTGCCGGGAACCGCGCCCACCGCCGCAGTCAGCTGGCTTGCAGCGGTGGGGTCATTACCCCGGCGCAGGTCCGGGTGTCGCTGGCCGGGCCTGCGTTCGGTCCGGCTGCCCGGGGTCGGTGGGTTCACCACTCCCGGAGAGCGGACCGGAACGCTGAGTGATCCGAGCCATACGGACAGAGTGCATCAGCGACGTGCTTCATGCAAGTTGCACGCCGACTTTTGCCGATACGTGAGTTCGCCACGCAAAGCGGCGCTTGAAGCGATCCGCGTGTGGGCGGCACACTGAGGGCCGGTTTCGCCCGTCGCGGCCGGCCGATGACCGGCACCATCCCTCGTCGCGAACGCTCGCCGGGCGACGGTCGCGCCCCCGGCAGGCGACAACCAGTGGCGCGGCGACCGGAGGTAGCCCGAGAGTGGGGTCGAGCAACCAGCGGCAAGAAACAGAAGTGTCGAGGCCGCGCGATGAGTGAACGGCGCAGCCCGACGATCCGACGGCGACGGCTCGGCGCGGAGTTGCGCCGGCAGCGGGAGTCGGCCGGGATCACCATAGAGGTGGTGGCCGAGCAGTTGGAGTGCTCGGCGTCCAAGGTCTCCCGCATCGAGACGGGCCACACCACGGCCACCCCGCGCGACGTGCGGGACATGCTGCGGATCTACGGCGTCGTGGGCGCCGAGAGCGACGAGCTCGTGCAGATCGCCCGCGAGGCGCGGCAGAAGGGCTGGTGGCACCCGTACAGCACGGTGCTGGTCGGGGCGTACGTCGGCCTGGAGGCGGCAGCCAGCTCCATCCGGGCGTACGAACAGCAGGTCGTCCCCGGCCTGTTGGAGACCGAGGAGTACGCCGGGGCGATGATCCGCGCCGCCCGTCCGGACTTCACGGCCGATCAGGTACATCAAAGGGTGCGTGTCCGTCTGGGCCGTCAGTCGTTGTTGACCCAGGACGATCCGGTCGATCTGTGGGTGGTGCTCGATGAGGCGGTGGTAAGTCGGCCGGTGGGCGGGGACGAGGTGATGCGCGGCCAACTCAGGCGGTTGGTCGAGGTGGCCGAGTTGCCGAACGTGACGCTCCAGATCCTCCCCTTCGAGGTGGGTGCGCACGCCGGCATGGACGGCACCTTCACGATCCTCAGCTTCCCTGAGCCCGGTGATCCGGATGTTGTGTACGCGGAGAACGCCACGGGTGGGCTTTTCCTCGAGAAAAGCGACGAACTGCAGAAGTACAGCTTCATCTTCGATCACATCCGCGCTGCGGCCATTCGTCCGGAGGAGTCCGTCGCACACATCGCAAAACTGGCAGAGGAGCCGAAATGGCGACCAAGAGGTTCCCCGTGGACCTGACGCAGGCGACGTGGTTCAAGAGCTCGAAGAGTGGGCCCAACTGCGACAACTGCGTGGAAGTGGCGTACGTGACCGGTGCGGTCGGCGTCCGGGATTCGAAGGACAAGGCCGGTCCGGCCCTGGTCTTCGCTCCCGGCGACTGGCGTGCCTTCGTTGCCGGAGCCAGGGGTGGTGTGTTGGGCTCGGCCTGACCGAGTGGTCGATGAACGTCCCCGTCCGGTCCTCGACCGGGCGGGGACGTTCCGTGTCCGCGCTCCTCGCGGCCGGCACGGCGAGGTTCCGCCGGGATTCCCGTCGCCACAGCGGGCCCGCCTCGTTGAACCCGTCGGTACGGCGTTGGTCGATGGCCCCCGCCGTACCGACCGCAACCGAGCGAGGTAGGCGAGACGGATGACGATCGGTTCAGAGAACCTCACCAACGGTCCGGGCAAGCCGGAGCGGTTCGGTGGCAAGTACCGCGGGGCGCGTCGGGACACCGTACTGACCGAGGTGGTCTCGACCGACCAGGAGTTGAACGGGCGGGACGTGTCGGCCCCGGACGCCGGGGACGCGCCGCTCTCACTGCCGTCGCTGGACCCGAACCCGCTGGTCGAACCGTCGTTCCCGCCGACCGGCTGGCCGATGGAGCCCACCGGTTCGCTCGCGGACCACCCGCTGCTGCGGGGCCTGCTGCTGGAGCTGCCGCCGAAGGGCAGCGTGCCGCCGCCCGGCTGGCTGGACCGCTGGTTCGAGGCGACCCGGGCGATCCTGGAGCTTCTATACGTGCAGGGGATCGGCCGCTCGCGCTGACCGCGTGGCGGCGGCGGTGGGCTGCGCCCGCTCGATGAGCCGGCTGTGTCGCAGCGCGTGCCGGACCCCGATGGCCGCCACCGCCAGTGCGCCGACGGTGATCGCCGGGCCGGTGATCCCGGGCTCGGCGCCGAGGTCCGTGCCGGCCGCCGCGATCACCGCCGGAAGTATCGCCAGGGCGGTGACCTGCAACGGCACGCCGACGAGCGGGTGGGCCGCGGCGGCCCGCAGCCCGTGCGGGGCGGGTGTGCCGGGTGCGCTGTCGAACGCTCCGGCCCCGGCCCGCAGCCGGCGGATTCGCCGTATCGAGCAGACGGCCACCACGAGCGCCGGGCCGGTGGCGAGGGTGAGCCCGGCGCCGGCACGATCGATCGGCGCGGCCCCGGCGCTCGTCAGGCCGCCGACGGCCACCGCCGCGATCAGCGCGAGGCCGACCAGCGCGAGCGCCAGCAACCATCCGGTACGCCGACGGAGCGCACGCGCGTCGCGCAGCCGGGGCAGTCGGTCGGCCAGGACCCCGGCGGCCAGCCAGACGGCGGCGACCGGCAACAGGATGGTGAGCTGACTCTCCATGTCGGAGAGTCTTTCCCGTTCTTCGGTGCGGTGAATCGGGGCCGGACCCCCGTTGGCCCCGGAGGTCGGGCCCGTAGGGGCATCCCATCCGGGTGATGGACGTTTCGACATGTTTATCTGTCGCACCGGCGGACCTACTCTCAGCGAGATCGGCAGTTGTCGATCGAAGGTGCCGGTGGTCGCGCTTCGCCGCCGGTCGGAGGGAGGTAGGGAGATGGGTCTTCCACGCAGGTTCGCACTGGTCGGGGTGGCCACCGCGACCGTGCTGGCCGTCGGTGCCCCGGCTCTGGCCGCCGAGCCGGTGGGCGTCGTACGGGAGGCTGGCGGAGCCACCGCCGTGCCCGACAGCTACATCGTCGTCCTCAAGGACGGCACCGTGGCGCCCCACCAGGTCGGCGACACCGCGCAACGGCTGACCGGCCGGCACGGCGGGAAGGTCGCCCGCACCTACGGCACCGCACTGCGGGGCTTCGAGGTCACCGTCAGCGCGGCGGCAGCGGCACGGATCGCCGCCGACCCGGCTGTCGCGTACGTCGAGCAGAACCACACCGTGTCCATCTCCGGAACGCAGGCCAACCCGCCGTCCTGGGGCCTCGACCGCATCGACCAGCGCAACCTGCCGCTGGACAGCTCCTACACGTACCCGAACACGGCGAGCAACGTGCACGCCTACATCATCGACACCGGCATCCGCTTCTCCCACAACGACTTCGGCGGCCGGGCCACCTCCGGCTACGACGCCGTGGACGGCGGGTCGGCCGACGACTGCAACGGGCACGGCACGCACGTCGCCGGCACTGTCGGCGGCTCGACGTACGGGGTCGCGAAGGGCGTCCAGTTGGTCGGCGTACGCGTGCTGAACTGCTCCGGCAGCGGCACCAACGCCGGTGTGATCGCCGGCGTCGACTGGGTCACCCAGAACGCGATCAAGCCGGCCGTGGCGAACATGAGCCTCGGCGGCGGGGCGAACAGCTCGCTGGACACCGCCGTACGCAACTCGATCGCCTCCGGCGTCACGTACGGCCTCGCGGCCGGCAACGACAACGGCGCGAACGCCTGCAACACCTCGCCGGCGCGGACCACGGAGGCGATCACGGTCGGCTCGACGACCAGCTCGGACGCCCGCTCGTCGTTCTCCAACATCGGCACCTGCCTGGACATCTTCGCGCCCGGCTCGTCGATCACCTCGGCCTGGTACACCAGCAACACCGCGACCAACACGATCAGCGGCACCTCGATGGCCACGCCGCACGTGGTCGGGGCGGCGGCCCTGGTGGCCAGCGCCAACCCGAGCTGGACCCCGGCTCAGGTACGCGACCAGTTGGTGTCCAACGCCACCCCGAACGTGGTCAGCAATGCCGGCTCGGGCTCACCGAACCTGCTGCTCTACGTGGGCAGCGGCGGCACCACCCCGCCGCCCACCGGCTGCACCGGCACCAACGGCACCGACGTCTCGATCCCGGACGCGGGCGCGGCGGTGACCAGCTCGGTCACCATCTCCGGCTGTGGCCGCAACGCCTCCTCGGCCGCCACGGTGGCGGTGAACATCGTGCACACCTACCGCGGTGACCTGGTGATCGACCTGCTCGCCCCGGACGGCAGCTCGTACCGGCTGAAGAACAGCAGCACCTCGGACAGCGCCGACAACGTGAACGCCACGTACTCGGTCAACCTCTCCGGCGAGGCGGCGGACGGCACCTGGCGGCTCCAGGTGCGCGACACCTACTCGGCGGACACCGGCTACATCAATAGCTGGACCCTGACCGTCTGACCTGTTCCCCAGGGACGAGGCCCCATCCGGACGATCCCGGTGGGGCCTCGTGTCGTCCTAGACCGCGAAGGTGGCCGGCCGCTCGGTCGCCGGGGCCGGCGGGCGGGCCTTCCACAGGCCGGTCTTCTGGCCGGCGAGCCGAGCCAGGTAGGCCGGGTTGAGGATCACGTAGCGACGCCAGAGCCGCTTCGGCTCCAGCCCGAGCCGCCAGAACCACTCCAGGCCGGCGCGCTGCATCCACGGCGGAGGTTGGCGCAGCAGCCCGGCGTGGTAGTCGAACGCGGCGCCGACCGCCATCATCGGCATGTCCAGCAGCGGGCGCATGGCGTACGTGAAGACCTCCTGGCGCGGGCAGCCGAGCCCGACCAGGACGAGCCGGGCGCCGCTGGACCGGATCCGGTCGGCGATCTCGGCGTCCTCGCCCGGCTGGACCGCGCGGAACTTCGACGGCTCCACCCCGGCGATCTTCAGGGCCGGGAACATCCGCTCCAACGCCGGGATCAGCTTCGCCAGCGTCTCCTCGGTCGAGCCGTACAGGTAGACGGGCAGCCCCTCGTCGGCGAACCGGGAGAGCACGTGCAGCGTCAACGTCGGCCCGTAGACCCGGTCGGTGAGCCCGGCGCCGTGCAGCAGGTTGAGCGCCCAGCGCACCGGCTGCCCGTCGGGGGTGACCACGTCGAAGGAGTTCAATCGGGCGTTGTGCGCCGGATCGAGCACCCCGGTCATCACGCCATGCACGGCCAGCGCCGTCAGCGCCAGGGGCCGCCGCTCGTGCGCCGCGGTCACCACCGCGTCGGTCGCCGAGGCGTAGTCGGTGGCGTCCACGAGGACGCCGAGCACGTTGCGCTTGGTCTGCGGAGTCATGGCTGCGGCACCCACTTGTCCACGTTCGCCTCGTAGATCTCCCGGAGGATCATCGGCACGTCGTACGTGATCTTCCAGTCCGGGTACTGCGCCTCGAAGCGGGCCATGCTGCTCACGTACCACTGGTGGTCGCCGGTGCGGTTCTGCTCGACGTAGTTGATCCGCGCCTCACGGCCGGTGATCTCCTGGGCGATCGCGAACGCCTCGATGTGGGAGGTGTTGGAGTGCCGGCCGCCACCGAGGTTGTAGACCTCGGCCGAGCGGGGGGCCCGGAAGAACGCCTCGAACGCGGTCAGCACGTCGTGCGAGTGGATCGCGTCGCGGACCATCTTGCCCTTGTAGCCGAACAGGTTGTACGTCCGGCCCTCCATGACGCAGCGCATCAGGTACGCCAGGAATCCGTGCAGCTCGGCGGCCGAGTGGGCCGGGCCGGTCAGGGTGCCGCCCCGGAAACAGGCGGTCCTCATGTCGAAGTAGCGGCCGTACTCCTGCACCATCACGTCCGCGGCCACCTTCGAGGCGCCGAAGACCGAGTGCAACGAGTGGTCGATCGACATCTCCTCGGTGATGCCCTCGTACCAGCGGTGGTCCTCGGGCAGCTCGTACCGGGTTTCCAGCTCGACCAGCGGCAGGCTGTTGGGCCGGTCGCCGTAGACCTTGTTGGTCGAGCAGTGGATGAACGCCGCCTCGATCGCGTGCTGGCGGGTGTTCTCCAGCATGTTGAGCGTGCCACCGGCGTTCACGTCGAAGTCCGTGTACGGCTCCTTGGCCGCCCAGTCGTGGCTGGGCTGGGCAGCGCTGTGGATCACCACGGCGATGTCCGAGCCGTACTTCTTGAACACCTGCTCCAGGCCGTCCCGGTCCCGGATGTCCACGGGGTAGTGGGTGTAGGAGTTACCGAGGTCGCGGCCGAGCCGCTCCAGGCTCCACGAGGTGGAGCCGTCCTCTCCGAAGAAGTACCGGCGCATGTCGTTGTCGATGCCGACGACGTCCAGACCGAGGCCGGCGAAGTGCCGGACCGCCTCGGAGCCGATCAGACCGCCCGACCCGGTCACCAACGCGACACTCACACGCCACTCCTGGTCCATCGGAGGCAGAAACCATCGGAGCATAGCGTGACGCCCGGCACGCCCCGATATGACGGAAGGGCCCCGCATCAAGCGGAGCCCTCGCCTTTTGGTGGGGATGGGGGGAGTTGAACCCCCACGCCCTTTCGGGCACACGGACCTGAACCGTGCGCGTCTGCCATTCCGCCACATCCCCGTGGCACGACCCGGGACACTATAGCCGCCCCGAACCCGCTGTCTCCAACAGGCCCCGGGAATACTACGCTGTCCCAGACGCTCGCCACGAGCGGTTACCGTTCGTGGCGGACGAAAGATTAGCACGGTGGTCCCGGTCCTTCCGAACGGGTCGGGAGCAGGCGGCCGAGCGGCGTGTGAGCTGCGCGCGCGCCGGCCGGATACCATCATGTCCTCGGGACCCGAGGAGGAGCCGGTGAGCGTGCTGCAACGCTTCGAGAAGCGTCTGGAAGGCCTGGTCGAAGGGGCTTTCGCCAAGGTCTTCAAAGGGGTGGTCCACCCCGTGGAGATCCTCAACGCCATGCAGCGGGAGGCCGAGGCGCACAAGGCGATCCTGGCCGGTGGGCGCACGTTGGTGCCCAACCGCTACGTGATCGATCTCTCGCCGTTCGACCACAGTCGTCTGGCGCCGTACGCCGCCGCGCTGGCCCAGGAGTTGGCCCAGTCGCAGGCGGAGTTCATCGGCGAGCAGGCCTGGACGGTCTACGGCGACGTGATCGTGGAGATCGAGCGGGGCGAGGGCCTGGACACGGGAATGTTCCGCGTCACCGCCGAGGTATACACCGGCGGCGAGGTCGCCCCGGTGTCGGCGCCCGGCTACGACGCCGGTCCGCCCGCCTACCCCGCGTACGACCAGGGTGGCGGCTACGGCCCGCCGCCTGGGCACGGTGGCGGTCGCAACGTGCGGCTGGTCTCCGGTGACGGACGCACCTACCCCCTCCAGATGGGGTCGACGGTGATCGGTCGCGGCGACCAGGCGAACCTGCGCCTGCCCGACGTCGGTATCTCCCGGCGACACGCCCGACTGGATTTCGACGGCGGCCAGGTTGTGCTGACCGATCTGGGTTCCACCAACGGCACCATGGTCAACGGGCAGCGGGTCTCCGCCGTCGCGCTGAACCCGGGTGACATGGTCCAGCTCGGCACCACGACGCTGACCTTCCGCGTGGACGGCTGAGCCGCCTTGCCGGCACTGGTCATCACCGTTGCCCGGTTCGGGTTCCTGATCCTGCTGTGGATCTTCGTGTTCACGGTGGTCGGCGTGATCCGCCGAGATCTCTTCGCGGGAGCCCGATCCGGTCGCCTGGTGGCGGCACCGCGCGCGGTTGGCGCCTCGACGGGGCAGGCGGCCAAACCGGCGAAGGCGAAGCGGGGTAGGGCGGCCCACCAGCTGGTGGTCACCGCCGGTCAGTTGGCCGGCACCCGCATCACCCTCGGTGAAGCGCAGATCACCATCGGTCGGGCCGAGGACTCCACCCTGGTCATCACCGACGACTACGCCTCCGCGCGGCACGCGAGACTCCTACCGCGCGAGGGTCAGTGGTTCGTCGAGGATCTCGGCTCGACTAACGGCACGTACCTGGATCGCGCTAAGGTCACCGGACCAACCCCCGTACCCCTCGGCGTGCCGATCCGGATCGGCCGCACTTCCCTCGAATTACGGCCATGACTCTGACCCTGCGCTATGCGGCCCACAGCGACCGCGGTCTGATCCGTGACGGCAATCAAGACTCCGTCTACGCCGGGCCGCGGCTACTCGCCGTTGCCGACGGCATGGGCGGCATGGCCGCCGGTGACGTCGCCAGCAACATCGTCATCGGTGCCATGGCGCCGCTCGACGAGGATGTCCCCGGGGACGCCCTCGTCGACGCGCTGCGTTCGGCCGTGGGCACCGCCAACCAACAGCTCCGCGACACGGTGGACGCCAACCCGCAGTTGGAGGGGATGGGCACCACACTGACGGCGACCCTCTTCTCCGGCAGCAAGCTGGGGATGGTCCACATCGGTGACTCGCGGGCCTATCTGCTGCGCAACGGTGAGTTCGCGCAGATCACCAAGGACGACACGTACGTCCAGATGCTCGTCGACGAGGGCCGGATCAGCGCCGAGGAGGCCAGCAGCCACCCACAGCGGTCGCTGCTGACCCGCGCGCTGGACGGCCGGGACATCGACCCGGAGTACTCGGTGCGCCAGGTGCTCCCCGGTGACCGCTACCTGATCTGCAGCGACGGCCTCTCCGGGGTGGTGAGCGCCGAGACCATCGGCGAGACCCTGCGCGAGTACACCGACCCGCAGCAGTGCGTCGAGCGGCTGGTGCAGCTCGCGCTGCGCGGCGGCGGCCCGGACAACATCACGGTGATCATCGCCGATGCCACCGATCACGACATCGTCGAGGCGACCCCGATCGTCGGCGGTGCCGCCGCCCGGGACCGGGGCATGGCCACCTCCGCCGACGACTCGACCCCGGCCGCCCGGGCCTCGGCGCTCTCCGCGCCGCGCCCCGCCGCGCCCGAGGAGCCCGCCGCCGCGGACGACGAGCCGGAACCGCGCAAGCGCCGGCCGGTACGCGCCACCGCCATGGCCGTGGCCCTCCTGGTGATCCTCGGCGGCGGACTCTTCGCCGGCTGGACGTACACCCAGCGCCAGTACTACGTGGGCGCCACCGACGAGGGCCAGGTCGCCGTCTTCCGCGGCATCCAGGGGCAGATCGCCGGGATGGACCTGTCCACCGTGCACCGCACCAGCGGCACCCGGTTGGACGACCTCACCGTCGCCGCCCAGGACACGGTCAAGGTGGGCATCCGCGCCAAGAGCGAGCCGGACGCCGAGCGGCAGCTCGCGGAGCTGACCAGCGACACGCCGACCAACCCGAACCTGAAGCCGCTCTGCCTGCCCGATACGGGCGCGGTGACCGGCTCGCCGACGCCCACTCCATCCCCGACCCCGCCCGCGACGTCCCCGACGCCGGCCACCAGCCCCAGCGCGTCGGTGAACGGGGTCCTCAGCGCGAGCCCGACCACGGCGGCCACCGCCGGCGGGACCGATCCGACCACCGCACCCGACGCCACGCCCTCCGACTCGGCACCGCCGGCGCTCGACCCGGCCGGCTGCCGGTCTCCTGAGTGAGCGTCGACTGAGATCCCAAGGACTCCACCCGTGACCGTAGCGGCCACACCGGCATCCTCGCCCGCCACCACGGGCGGGGAGTCCGGCGTACGCCTGGCCCGGTCCCGGCGCAACGCCGAGCTGTCCCTGTTGCTGCTGGCCATGGTGCTGGTGGCCGCGTACATGGCGACCGTCGAGGCGAACCTCCTGGACACGGTCACTCCGGACTTCTGGATGCCCGCCGCCGCGCTCGGGGCGGTCTTCCTCGGCCTGCACCTGGTCATCCGGTTCCTCGCCCCGTTCGCCGATCCGGCTCTGCTGCCGGCGGTGGCCCTACTCAACGGTCTCGGCGTGGGCTTCCTGCGCCGGATCGACCTGGGTGAGGCCGCGCCGGTGGACCGGGAGGACCTGGCCACGTTCGCCGGCATCGGCGGCCGGCAGCTCGCCTGGACGCTCGCCTCGGTGATCCTCGCCGCGGGCCTGCTCGCGATCATGCGCGACCACCGTTCGGTGTCCCGGTACGCGTACACCCTGGGACTCGCCGGCATCGTGCTGGTGATGCTCCCGGCGGTGCTGCCGCGCAGCATGTCCGAGATCAACGGCGCCAAGCTGTGGATCCGCCTCGGCGGGTTCTCGATCCAGCCGGGTGAGTTTGCCAAGCTGGCGCTGCTGGTCTTCTTCGCGTACTACCTGGTGCGCAAACGCGAGGTGCTCTCGCTGGCGAGCCGGCGGTTCCTCGGTATCGACTTCCCGCGCGGTCGGGACCTCGGTCCGGTGGTCGTGGTCTGGTTGATCAGCCTCCTGGTGCTGGTCTTCGAGAAGGACCTCGGCACCTCCTTGCTGTACTTCGGCATGTTCGTGGTGACCCTCTACATCGCCACCGAACGGGTCAGTTGGCTGCTGATCGGTCTACTCCTCTTCTTCGGCGGGGCCTACCTCGCGTACGTCCTCGGTTCGACGGTCGGCGGGCCGTTCGCCAACTTCTACGTGCGCGCCGAGATCTGGCTGGACCCGTTCGCCGACCCGACCGACAAGGGCTATCAGCTCGTCCAGGGCCTGCTCGCCCTCGGCACGGGCGGGCTCTTCGGCGCGGGACCGGGCGGCGGTCAGCCGGACATCCTGCCCGAGGTGCAGAACGACTTCATCTTCGCCGGCATCGGTGAGGAGATCGGCCTCTTCGGTCTCTCCGCGCTGCTGGTGGTCTACCTGCTGATCGTGGAGCGGGGTCTGCGCGCCGCGCTGGCGGTCCGTGACTCGTTCGGCAAGCTGCTCGCCGGCGGTCTCGCCTTCACCCTGGGCCTCCAGGTCTTCGTGATCGTCGGCGGCATCAGCAAGCTGATCCCGCTGACCGGCCAGACCACGCCGTTCCTGTCCGCCGGTGGCTCGTCGTTGATGGCGAACTGGCTGCTCATCGCGGTCCTGCTGCGGGTCTCCGACGGGGCCCGGCGGCCGGTGACCGGTGGCGCCGGCAAGGCGGCCCGACCGGCGGGTGGTCCGCCCGAGCAGTTGCACGGTGCTCCCACGGAGGTGATCAAGCCGTGAACGCACCCCTGCGTCGTGTCGGTGTCGTCGTCATGGTCCTGTTCGGTCTGCTCTTCGCGAACCTGAACTGGATTCAGGCGTACAAGGCCGACGAGTACCGCACCAGTGACTACAACGGTCGGGTCCAGGTCGCCGACTACAAGCGCAAGCGCGGCAACATCGAGGCCGGCGGCACCGCGTTGGCCACCAGCAAGGAGACCACCGGCAAGCTGAAGTTCCAGCGCACCTACCCGGGCGGCGCCAAGTACGCCCATGTGCTCGGCTACAAGCCGGTCAACCTGGCCGACACCGGCATCGAGCAGTTGGAGAACGACTTCCTGGCCGGCACCAGCGACCAGTTGATCGGCGACCGGTTCAAGGACATGTTCACCGGCGACGAGACCGCCGGCGGCAACGTGCTGCTCACGCTCTCGAAGCGGGCGCAGGACGTGGCGTACGACCAGATGCGCAACAACCAGGTGGAGGCGAAGAGGGGCGCGGCGATCGCCATCGACCCGCGTACCGGTGCGGTGCAGGCCCTGGTGTCGATGCCCAGCTTCGACCCGAACCCGCTCGTCAGCCACGACACGACCGCGGCGGCTGCGGAGATCAACAAGCTGGAGCAGAACCCGGACGGTCCGCTGAAGAACCGCGCCCTCTCCGAGACGCTGCCCCCGGGCTCCACCTTCAAGATCGTGGTTGCCGCGGCGGCGTTGGAGAACGGCGTCACCAAGTCGACCCCGATCCCGGCCGGGTCCAGCTACACACCGCCCACCTCGGGCAGCCCGATCCGTAACGCCGCAGCGTCGATCTGCCCCGAGCCGCAGGTCACCCTCCAGGAGGCGGTCACCGAATCCTGCAACACGGGCTTCGCGCAGCTCGGCGTGCGGCTCGGCGCGGACAAGGTCAAGGAGAAGGCCCGTCAGTTCGGCTTCGAGCAGGAGGACCTCACCGTCGGCCAGCTCGGCGAGGGCGGCCTGCGGACGGCGGCCAGCCGGACCGGCGACATGCAGAACCCGGACGGCAGCACCGACCCGGCCGCGCTGGCCCAGTCCTCGATCGGTCAGAACAACGTCCGGATGACCCCGTTGCAGGGCGCGATGATCGCCGGGGCGGTCGCCAACGGCGGCAGCCAGATGCGGCCGTACCTGGTCCGGCAGCTCCTGGCCCCGGACCGGACCACCAGCTACTACACCGCGAAGGCACGGGAGCTGCGCCAGCCCGTCGAGCCGCAGGTCGCCGCCGACCTGCGCGACATGATGGTCAGCGTGGTGCAGAAGGGCACCGGCCAGAAGGCGGCGATCAGCGGTTACACGGTTGGCGGCAAGACCGGTACGGCGCAGTCGGCGCCGGACCGCCCCGACCACGGCTGGTTCATCGGCTTCGCCCTGGACAAGAACGGCAACCCGGTCTCGGCCGTGTGTGTCGTACTGGAGCAGGCCGGCAGCGGTGGCAGCGCAGAGGCGGCCCGGATCGGTGGCCAGATCATGCGGGCCGCCATCGCCGACCCGGGGGGCCGCTGACATGCTCAGCCCCGGCGTCCAGCTCGGCAACCGCTACCGCCTCGACGAGCGGATCGCAAGCGGCGGCATGGGCGACGTCTGGCGCGGCACCGACCAGGTGCTCGGCCGGACGGTCGCGGTGAAGAGCTTGCTCCCGGCGTTGCTCGACGACCCGGACTTCGCCGAGCGGTTCCGGGGCGAGGCCCGGACGATGGCCACGATCAACCACCCCGGAGTCGTCGACGTCTACGACTTCGGCAACGATCAGCAGATCGCGTTCCTGGTCATGGAGTACGTCGAGGGCGACGCCCTGTCCTCCACGCTCAGCCGGGTCGGCCGGCTCACCCCGGCCCGCACCATGGCGCTCGTCGCGCAGGCCGCGGACGCCCTGCACGCCGCGCACGAGAAGGGCATCGTGCACCGCGACGTGAAGCCGGGCAACCTGCTGGTCCGGCCGAACGGCACGCTCGTGCTGACCGACTTCGGCATCGCCCGCTCGGACATCGTCGGCCAGCTCACCGCCGCCGGCTCGGTGCTCGGCACCGCCTCGTACATCTCGCCGGAGCAGGCCACCGGGCAGGTGGCCACCCCGGCGTCCGACGTGTACGCGCTCGGCGTGGTCGCCTACCAGTGCCTCGCCGGCCGGCGACCGTTCGAGGGGGACAACCCGCTCGACATCGCCATGCGGCACGTCCGGGAGACGCCCCGCCCACTGCCCAACGACATCCCGCCGCAGGTCCGGGCGGTCGTCGAGCGGGCGTTGGCCAAGGACCCGGCCGCCCGCTGGCCGAGTGCCGCCGCCCTCGCCTCGGTCGCCCGGCAGCTCAAGGCCGCGCTGTCCCAGCAGGCCCGGTCCGGTGGTCACTCCGCGCCGATCTCCGGGGCGCCGTCCTCGCCCGCCGCCCCCGGGCGGGCGCAGGTGCCGCAGGCGCAGCAGTTCCGCCCGCCGGGCGCGCCACACCGGCAGCCGTCCGTCGGGCAGCGACCGACCGCGGTCACGCCGGCCCAACAACCCCGTCCGACCGCGGTCGCGCCGGCCGTACCGCACGCCCGGCCGCCGGTCGCCCAGGCCGGCTATCCGCGCGGCGCCGCGGCGGTGCCGCCGGCACAGACCCGGCAGGAACACCCTCCGGCGTACGCCCGGCCGGCCGGTGCGGCGTCCGAGCCCAGCCGGTCCCGACCCGGGATGGTGCTCGTCGCCATCCTGCTGGCCTTACTGGTCCTGCTCTGCTCCGGCGTGATTTCCTACAAACTGCGGAAGGCGTCGCAGACGGGTACGTCCGGGGCGACGACTTCACAAACCGTGACGTCCGGCGCGCTGCGGCTCGACGGACGCGACGATGCGACCCGGACGTCGTACCGTCGTGAGGTACGACTCCGGCCGGGTGACGGCGGGACGACGACGAGCGAAGGACGACAGACGCGATGACAGCGCAGGCCCGCCTGCTCGGTGGCAGGTACCAGGTCGGCGAGCTGCTCGGCTACGGCGGCATGGCCGAGGTGCATCGCGGTCGCGACCTCCGGCTCGGTCGGGACGTCGCGATCAAGATGCTCCGTACCGACCTCGCCCGGGACGCGACGTTCCAGATGCGCTTCCGCCGGGAGGCGCAGAACGCGGCGTCGCTCAACCACCCGGCGATCGTGGCGGTCTACGACACCGGCGAGGAGACCGCCCCGACCGGCGAGACGTTGCCCTTCATCGTCATGGAGTTCGTCAACGGACGGACGTTGAAGGAGGTCCTCGGCGTCGAGGGCCGGTTGCAGCCCCGCCGTGCGCTGGAGATCTGCGCCGACATGTGCGCGGCCTTGGAGTTCAGCCACCGGCACGGGATCATCCACCGGGACATCAAGCCGGGCAACGTCATGCTCACCCAGACCGGCCAGGTCAAGGTGATGGACTTCGGTATCGCCCGGGCACTGGCCAGCGGCGCGACCACCATGACGCAGACCAGCGCGGTCATCGGCACGGCTCAGTACCTGTCGCCGGAGCAGGCGCGCGGTGAGGCCGTGGACGCCCGCTCCGACGTGTACGCGGCCGGCTGCGTCCTCTTCGAGCTGGTCTGTGGTCACCCGCCGTTCGTGGGTGACAGCCCGGTCAGCGTCGCGTACCAGCACGTCCGGGAGACTCCGCCGACCCCGAGCGACATCAACCCGGACGTCACTCCGGCGGTCGACGCGATCGTGCTCAAGGCGCTGTCGAAGAACCCGCTGAACCGCTACCAGAGTGCCGGTGAGATGCGCGCCGACCTGCTGCGTGCCGCCGCCGGCCGACCGGTGCTGGCCACTCCGGTGCTGCGCGAGGCGGAGACGGTGGCGATGGCCCCGGCCGGCGGCGGTGCCGCCGGCTACCCGCCGGCCGCCACCGGGCAGCAGACCCGGCAGATCCCGGCCCGGGTCGGCGACCCGCGTCAGCGTAAGGCGTCCTCCTGGCTGATCGCCCTGTTCAGCGCGGTCGGCGTGCTCGCGGTGATCGCCCTGGTCGCCGCGCTGCTGTGGAGTCAGCAGCAGGACAAGGACCTGAAGGCGGTGCCGACGCTCGCCGGCAAGACACGCGACGTGGCGGTCACCGAGATCCGCAACGCGGGCTTCAACCCGGTGGTCGGCGATCCCGTCCTGGCCAACGACTGCACGAAGGGCACCGTCGCCAAGCAGGACCCGGCGGCGGGCGCCCGGCTGAAGCAGGCGAGCACGGTGACCGTCCAGATCTGCGACGGCAAACCCGACGTCACGATTCCCCCGGGCCTGGTCAACTCGCAGTTCGAGAACGTGAAGCCCCAGCTCGAAAGGTTGGGCTTGGTCGTGGAGGAGAAGGCCGTCGACAATCCCGCGCAGAAGGGCATTGTCGTCAAGGTCAATCCGCCATCTGGGTCCACCGTCGCCCAGGACACCAAGGTGACCGTCGAGGTCTCACGCGGCAATGTGAGCAAGGTGCCGAACGTCGTCAACTCCACGAAGGACGACGCCGCCGCCGAGCTCCGCGCGGCGGGTTACGTGGTCAGCTTCCGCGAAGGCGACGAGGTGCCGGCCGCCGAGGCCGGCCGGGTTCAGAAGCAGAACCCGAAGGGCGGCACCGAGCTGGCCCAGGGCAAGACGGTGACCATCGAGGTCGGCATCCCGGAGCCGGTCGAGGAGACGCCCACGCCCCCGGGGTCGCCGACGCCGACGCCGAGCGGCACGCCGACGCCCGGCAGCGGTGGCGGCACGGGCCAGCCGATCTTCCCGCCGTTCCGGATGGACGGGGAATAGCCGTCCGCATCCGGGTGCCGGGCCTGTGGACACCCGTCGACGACCGCCCACCGGCGGCGGGTCGCTGGCGACGGCGGCTGCGACGCGTGGCGGTCCTGGGCGTGGTCGTGCTGGCGCTGAGCAGCGTCCCGTGGCTCTGGACGACGATCGGCGCGCACGGGCACACCCACGACGAGGCGGGGGCGCCCGCCGCCGACGTCGTGATCGTCCTCGGCACGGCGGCGGCAGCGGACGGACGGCAACCGGGTGACCGGCTCGCCGGCCGTCTGGAGACCGCCGCCGAGCTGGTGCGTACCGGTCGGGCGCGGGCGGTGTTGGTGTCCGGGGACGGGGGCGGCACCTCCGGCGATGAGCCGACGGTGATGACCGCGTACCTGACCGAGCGGCTCGGCGTCGACCCGGCACGGGTGGTGGCGGACCCGTTCGGCCTGGACACGTACGACAGCTGCGTCCGCGCCCGGGACGTGTACGGCGTCGAGCGCGCGCTGATCGTGACGCAGTCCTACCATCTGTCCCGGGCGGTGACGCTCTGCCGGCACCTCGGACTCGACGTCGACGGGGTGGCCGCCCGCTGCGACGGGTGCGGTTCCGTGATGCTCGCCGGTAAGGCGGTCCGGGACTACCTGGCCAGCGGCAAGGCGGCCTGGGACGCGTTCCGGGAGCGGCCACCCGCCGTCCGGTCACCCGCGAGCCCGGCCGTGCGGGACGCCCTCCGGAGCTGACCGGGCGTTTTCAGGTGGTGGCGAAGGCGGCGAGCCGCCGGGCGTCCACCTCGGCGGCCAGCGCCGGCGCGCGCTCCAGCGCCTCGGTGTGACCGCAGCTCGCCAGCCAGTTGGCGAGCATCAGGTGGCCGCCCTCGGTGAGCACCGACTCCGGGTGGAACTGCACACCCTCGATGGGCAGCGTCCGGTGCCGCATCGCCATCACCACTCCGGACCCGGTCCAGCCGGTGACCTCCAGCTCGTCCGGCAGCGTCTCGGGCAGGACGGCCAGCGAGTGGTAGCGGGTGGCGGTGAACGGGTCGGGCAGGCCGGCGAGTACGCCGACGGAGTGGTGGCGTACCTCGGAGGTCTTGCCGTGCAGCAGTTCGGGGGCCCGGGTGACGGTCGCTCCGAAGGCCTCTCCGATGGCCTGGTGACCGAGGCAGACGCCGAAGATCGGCAGCTTGCCCGCGTACTCCCGGATGACGTCCAGGCAGATGCCGGCGCGGTCCGGACTGCCCGGACCGGGTGAGAGCAGGACGCCCGCCGCGCCCAGCCGGCCGACGTCGGCGACGTCGATCTCGTCGTTGCGGCGCACGTCGCAGTCCACGCCCAGCTGGCCCAGGTACTGCACGAGGTTGAAGACGAACGAGTCGTAGTTGTCGATCACCAGGACGCGCATCGTCACCTGCTCGAAGGGGTCGGCTCGGGGTTGTTCCGTTCCGTGTCGTACGGCAGGTCGTGCTCGTCGTCGGTCGGCGTGTCGCCGGTCACCGCATCGCCGTCGCTCGGCTCGCCGGGAACGCCGGAGTCCTGGGTGACCTGGACGTCGTCGAAGGGCAGCAGGGGCTCGGCCCACGGGAAGGCCACATACCAGAGCAGGGCCACCGTGGCGGTCGCGAGCAGCACCGAACCGACGAGCTTGCCGGCCAGCCCGAACGGGAGCTTGCGCCAGATGAACGCGTACACCGGGTCAGCCTCCCAGCTCGGTCGGGCGACCCGCCGACTTGGGCTGGGTCCGGTCCAACTCCGCGTGGATGATCAGGCGCTGGTAGTTGTCCCACTTGGGGTTGCAGGTGGTCAGGGTGAGCATCCGCTTGGTCGGCTTCTTGTTCGGCTCGCCGGGCACGGGCGCCACCACCTCGACCTGCGTCGGCTTGACGATGCGGGTCTGTGCCACCCGGTAGACGTACCAGTCGGTCTTGCTCTCGACCACGATCGCGTCGCCGTCGTGCAACTCGTCCAGCCGCCAGAAGGTGGCCCGGTTCCGGTGGCCGGCGACGGAGAAGTTGCCGACCTGGCCGGGCAGCGCGCTGGTCGGGTAGTGGCCCGGCGCGTAGCGGATGTCGTCCTGGGTGACGCCCTCGACCACCACCCAGTTCTTGTCGAGCTTGGGGATGTAGAGGCCGGCGATCGGCTTGCCCCGCACCGGCGGGGACGGCTTGGCGCTCGGGGCCTTCGACGGGACGACCGTCGGGTCGTCGGTCGGGCCCCACTCTCGTGCGAGTTGGCTGCTGAGGTCGTTCTGGTGGGCGTCCACGACGGCGGACTTGCCCCACACCTCGTAGCCGGCGAAGAGGAGCACCACCAGGCCGAAGGTGATCAGGACTTCGCCGGTGGCCCGGATGCCGGTCCGGAGCCGGGAGGCGATGGACGGACGGGTCAGCTCCGAGTAGACGCTCTTGTAGCCCTCGCCGGTCTGGTGCGGCCGGAGTTGGACGACCCGCTCCCCCCGACGCGGCCGCGGCGGCTCGGCGGCGCTGTCGCCCTCGCCGGCCGACCCCTCCGGAGCCGGCGTACGGGGAACCGCACCCATCAGCGCCGTCGTGTCGATGGACGGAGGCCGGGGTGTCGGCCTGGCGGTCACGGTGGGGATGAGCGCGGTGGCGTTCGGGTCGGCGGTGCCGCCGGGGGCGGCCGGGGAAACCGGGGCGCCCGAGGCGCTTGCCGTCCGCGTGGACCCGGGGGTGACCTTCGGAATGAACGCGGTCGGCGCATTGCCGCCTGCTGAAGGGACACCGGGGGGCGGGGAGGCGCTCGGTGGTGTGGGCGTGCTCGGGGGTGTGGAGACACCCGGGGCGTTACCGGGCGGGGTCGGCGCGTGTGTGGGGTCGGTGCCCTGGGCTGTCGGCCGGACCGGCCCCGGTGGGGCCGGTGCGCTCGGTTGGCTGGGAGTGGCGGCGAGGGGAGGCCCGGACTCGGCGCGCGGTGCCGCGTTACCCGGCCAGCGCGGCGGCGCGGTCGGCGTCGGGCGGTCGGGGCTGCCCTGCGGGTCAGGCCGTCCGGCGCTCGGTGCCTCGAAGGCGGCGGGTGGGCCCGTCGGCCGTGACCGGCTGGGCAGCACGGGATCGGGCCAGTTGCCGGTCGGCGTCCGCCCCGGAGTCGGGTCGGGCCGGGACGGCGACGACTCGGGTCGACCTCCGGTGGACTCGGCCTGGCCCGGGGAGGATTCCACCGGGCCCGCAGGCGGCTCGGCGCGACCCGGCTCGGGCCGGTTGACCTTCGGCAGGAAGGCCGTCGGCTCGTCGGCCTGGTCCCGGTGTCGGCCGTCGCGGCGCTCGTCGGGGCCGCTCACTTGGGCACCGTCGCCGAGCGCAGGGCGGTCGAGTCCTCGAAGGCCGGGACGGTCACCGTGGAGACGGACTCCTTGTAGCCGAGTTGGTAGTCGTCGACTGCGTCCTTGAACAACCGGACTCCCTCAGAGCTGGCGAGGGCCTGCTGGAGGGCAGCGGGATCGCCGATTGCTACGATCTTGAACGGTGGGGAGTACACCCGACCATGAAGCAGCAGGGTGTTACCGACGCAGCGTACCGCGCTGGTTGCGAGCACGCGGACGTTCATGATTGACATGGCCTCCGCACCACCCGCCCAGAGCGCGTTGACCACCGCCTGCACGTCGCCCTGGTGCACGACCAGGTCGTCGTTGGTGGCGTCGGAGTGGGCCTCGTCGTTGTGCTGGGGCGCGTCGTTCAGCTCGACCGTGACGGCCGTGCCCGTGACGGGAGTGAACCCGGCCGCCGCGAGGCTGCGTTGGGCTCGGTTCTGCTGGGCCTTGATCGGGGCGTCCGAGTCGGCCAGCGTGTTGGTGCGTTGCTCGACCTCGCCGCGCAGGGTGGCGGCGCGGCGCTCGCTCGCCGTGACCTGCTGCTGCCGCTCCTCGATGAGCTGGTTGAGCTGGGGCCGCCGGTCCTCCCGGAGGGCGGTGCCGCCGGCGGTGGTCGCGGTGGTGGTGAAGAGCAGTCCCGCCGCGGCGGCGATCAGGGGCACCCCGATCGACCAGCCCGGTCGCCGTTGGCGTGGCCGCCGGGGCAGCAGCCCGGCGACGGCCCGTCGGAGGACCTTCTGCCAGGAGGCGGCGCCGGATGTGTACTCCACCGAGCGTTCCTTCCGAGTGTCGGGGATCGGTTCGTGACGACTGGGCCGCGATACGAACAGTCCCGCCCTTTTCGGTCACTCCATGTACCTGCCTGACCCCATTCGTGGTCCAGGCGGCCGTTCGGGACTACGCTAGCTGTCGAACATTATTGGCCATGAACCGTCGCCTCCGCGTCCGGTTGTCAGGCCGGACGAGGTTGTCACCCCCTCTGGAGAGCGCCGTGCCCAAGTCTCAGGTCCGCAAGAAGAAGGTGTACACCCCGCCGACGGACGTCCGTCCGACGACGACGGCGGCGTCGCGCAAGCCTAGCCCGGTGTGGCTGCCGATCACCGCGGTCGCTCTGATCGTCGCGGGCATCGGCTGGCTTGTCGTCTACTACCTCTCCGAGCAGGAGTACCCGGTCGCCTCGTGGCAGTACTGGAACCTGGCGGTCGGCTTCGGCGCGATGGTCGCGTCGCTGGTGCTGCTCTCCCGCTGGCGCTGAGCCCGGTCGGGCCGCCGCCGCACCGCGCGATCCACCACCGGACCGCAGGATCTCCGTCACCCGCCATCCCCCTGCCCGGCACGACCGGGCCGGGCACCCTATGGTGTCCGCAGGCGGCGTGGCCTACTGCGAGATGACTCACGTTACTGCTGGGTAACCTTGCGCGTAGGCTGCACTGCATGACCGAGCGGAGCGAGGTCATCGACCGGTCCGGTCGCAGGTGCGGCGGCGGCGCGACGCTGTCCTACGCCTGTCCCGGCCCCGGTTGCTGAACCGCTCGACGAGCAGCAGACCGGGGAGGCCAACTCGATGGGCAGCGTCCAGATCGTCACCACGATCCTCGCGGCTGGCATCACCGCCGTGGCGGTGTGGCTGGCGGTGCGCGCGGTCATGAAGATGACGGCCGTGATCCGGCTGGGGCAACCCGCTCCGGAGCGGTTCGCCGACAAGGGCGCCCGCACCAGGAAGATGCTGGTGGAGACCGCCGGCCACACCCGGATGCTCAAGTGGGGTGTGGTGGGCGCCGCCCACTGGTTCGTGATGGTCGGCTTCATCGTGCTGTCGCTGCTGGTGCTCGAGGCGTACTTCGAGGTCGTCACGCCGACCGGTGGCCTGCCGATCGTCGGGCACTGGACCGTCTTCGGGCTGGCTACCGAGATCATCACCGTGCTGGGGTTGGTCGGCATCCTGGTGCTGATGGCGATCCGGCTGCGAAACCGGCCGAACCGGCCCGGCGGTCGCTCCCGCTTCACCGGCTCGACCATGTGGCAGGGCTACTTCGTCGAGTGGGTCGTGCTGCTGGTCCTGATCTTCGGCCTGGTGATCCGGGGCTTCAAGGTCGCCACCGACCACTTCGAGTACCCGGTCTGGGCGACCCCGGTCAGCCACGCGGTCGGCGCGATCCTCCCGGACTGGTCGGACGGGGCGAGCGTCGCCGCGCTCATCAAGATCGTCATCTCGATGACCTGGCTGATCGTCATCTCGCTGAACGTCACCATGGGCGTCGCCTGGCACCGCTTCCTGGCGTTCCCCAACATCTTCTTCAAGCGCGACCCGGAGAAGCCGGCCGGCTCCGGGCTGGGTCCGCTGCGTCCGATGACCAGTCAGGGCAAGCCGCTCGACTTCGAGGAGGCCGACCCGGAGAAGGACCAGTTCGGCGTCGCCCAGGTCGAGCAGTTCACCTGGAAGGGCCTGCTGGACTTCAGCACCTGCACGGAGTGCGGCCGCTGTCAGTCGCAGTGCCCCGCCTGGAACACCGGCAAGCCGCTGTCGCCGAAGCTGCTCGTGCTCAGCCTGCGCGACCACGCGTACGCGAAGGCGCCCTACCTGCTGGCCGGCGGCGGCAAGGACCTCACCGGCGAGGAGAAGGCCACCCAGGCGCAGCTCGCGCACCTGGACGTGCTGTCGCTCGCCGAGGGTGACAAGCCGCTGATCGGCACGGCCGAGGAGGGTGGGGTCATCGACCCGGACGTCCTCTGGTCCTGCACCACCTGTGGCGCCTGCGTCGAGCAGTGCCCGGTGGACATCGAGCACGTGGACCACATCGTCGACATGCGGCGCTACCAGGTGCTCATCGAGTCGAGCTTCCCCTCCGAGGCCGGCGTGATGCTGCGCAACCTGGAGAACAAGGGCAACCCGTGGGGTGCGCCGCAGAACACCCGCGAAGACTGGACCAAGGGCCTCGACTTCGAGGTGCCCCGGGTCGGCGAGGTGGACGACTTCGAGTACCTCTTCTGGGTCGGCTGCGCCGGCGCGTTCGAGGACCGGGCCAAGAAGACCACCCGCGCGGTCGCCACCCTGCTCAACGAGGCCGGCGTGAGCTTCGCGATCCTCGGCGAGGGCGAGACGTGCTCCGGCGACCCGGCCCGCCGGATCGGCAACGAGTTCGTCTTCCAGATGCTCGCCCAGCAGAACGTCGAGACGCTGAACGAGGCGTTCGAGGGCCGCGAGAAGACCAAGCGCAAGATCGTCGCCACCTGCCCGCACTGCTTCAACACGCTCGGCAACGAGTACGGCCAGCTCGGCGGCGAGTTCGAGGTGGTCCACCACACCCAACTGCTGGCCCACCTGGTCTCCACCGGCAAGCTGACCCCCGTACAGCCCGTCGACGGCGGTGTCACCTACCACGACCCCTGCTACCTGGGCCGGCACAACCGGGTCTTCGCCGCCCCGCGTGAGGTGCTGGGCGACTCGATCCAGGGCGAGCTGACCGAGATGCCGCGCAACAGCGAGCGCTCCTTCTGCTGCGGCGCCGGCGGCGCCCGGATGTGGATGGAAGAGAAGATCGGCAAGCGGATCAACGTGGACCGGGTCGAGGAGGCCATGGCCACCGGGGCGAAGACGGTAGCCGTCGGTTGCCCGTTCTGCTCGACCATGCTCAACGACGGCGTCAACGGCAAGGGTGCCGGCGAGCAGGTCGAGGTCATCGACGTGGCGAGCGTCCTGCTGCGCTCGGTCAAGCCCGAGCAGCCGCGCGGCGGCGACAAGGAGTCGACGCCGGTCGCCGGCTGAGGCGTACCCCTCGGTTCCGAACATCGGTGGCGGCGGCCCGCAGGGGCCGTCGCCGCCGTGCAAGAATCTCGCCGAGGTGAGGGGACATCGACGGCCTGCTCTTGATGACGCTGCTGCCGCTGGTCGGGTTCGTTGCGCTGACCGCCGGCAACGCGTTCTTCGTCGCGGCCGAGTTCGCCCTGGTCACGGTCGACCGCGCGGAGATCGACCGGCGGGCCGCCGCCGGCGACGAGGCCGCCCGGACGGTACGCACCGCGCTGCGCGAGCTGTCCTTCCAGCTCTCCGGGGCGCAGCTCGGGATCACCATCACCGCCCTGCTCACCGGCTACCTGGCCGAACCGGCGCTGGCCCGGATCTTCACCCCGCTGCTGCGTCCCGTGGCCGGGGAGAGCACCGAGCGCTTCACCCCGTTCCTGGCGCTGGCCCTGGCGACGCTCCTGTCCATGCTCTTCGGTGAGCTGGTGCCCAAGAACGCGGCGCTGGCCCGGCCGATGCCCGCCGCGCTGGCCACCGCCGGGCCGATGCACACCTTCTCCCGGACGTTCGGCTGGTTGATCCGGGGCTTGAACGGTTCGGCGAACCGGCTGGTCCGTGCGCTCGGCGTGGAGCCGCAGGAGGAGCTGGCCAGCGCCCGCTCGCCGGAGGAACTCGGGCTGCTGGCGGCCATCTCGGCCCGCGCGGGCGCGCTGCCGCCGGACACGGCGATGCTGCTGCGGCGCACCATCCGGTTCGGCGACAAGCGGGCGGCCGAGGCGATGACCCCGCGGGTCGACGTGGTCGCGCTACGGGCCACCGCGACGGTGGCCGAGCTGCTGGAGGAGTCCCGGCGGACGGGACGGACCCGCTTCCCCGTGTACGAGGAGACCCTCGACCTCGTCACCGGCGTGGCGGGCGTGCCGGACGCGCTGGGCGTGCCGCTGGCCGCGCGGGCGTCGACGGTGGTGGCAGCGGTGGCCCGTGAGCCGGTGTACGTGCCGGAGAGCCTGGACCTGGACGGCGTGCTGGCGGCGTTGAAGGCGGCCGGGGCCGACCTGGCGATCGTCGTCGACGAGTACGGCGGCACCGATGGCGTGGTGACGATCGAGGACCTGGTCGAGGAGTTGGTGGGCGAGATCGCCGACGAGTTCGACCCGGCCAGCGTGGACGATGTCGAGCCGTTCGAGCTGACCGTTCCGGGCGGCGAGCGCACGGTGCTGGTCGACGGGGTGCTGCGCTCCGACGAGTTGGTCGAGCAGACAGGCTTCCGGCTGCCCGAGGGGCCGTACGAGACGCTGGCCGGGTTCCTGCTGGCACGGCTCGGGCACATTCCGCTGCCCGGCGAGACGGTCGACGCCGACGGCTGGGAGTTCACCGTGGTGGAGGTGGAGCGGCACCGGATCGAGCAGGTCCGGGTGCTGCGACCGGCGGAGCCGGACGCCGATGACTGAGCTGCTGGTGGCCGTGCTGCTGCTGCTCGGCAACGGCTTCTTCGTGGGTAGCGAGTTCGCGCTGATCGCGTCCCGTCGGACGGTGATCGAGCCGTTGGCAGCCGGTTCGAAGCGGGCCCGCTGGGCGTTGTCGGCGATGAACCAGATCCCGCTGATGATCGCCGGCGCGCAGCTCGGCATCACGGTCTGTTCGCTGGGCCTCGGCGCGATCGCCGAGCCGGCGTTGGCCCATCTGCTCGAGTCGCCGTTCCACGCCGTCGGTCTGCCCGAGCGCGCGGTGCATCCGGTGGCGTTCGTGCTCGCGCTCGGTGTCGTCGTCTTCCTGCACACGGTGGTCGGCGAGATGGTGCCCAAGAACATCACGCTGGCCGGTCCGGAGGTCTCCGCGCTCTGGCTGGGCCCGGCCATGCTGGCGTTCTGCGTGGCCACCAAGCCGCTGCTGCTGGCGATGAAGTGGGCGGCCCGCCGGGTGCTGGCCCTCTGGCGGATCGAGGCGACGGAGGCCGTGAAGACGGTGTTCACGGCCGAGGAGTTGGCGGGCCTGGTGTCGCAGGCGCGTACGGAGGGGCTGCTCGACGCCGAGGAGCACGCCCGCATCACCGGCGCTCTGGCCCTGCACACCCGTACCGCGGCGGACGCCCTGCAACCGTGGTCGACGGTGACGACGGTCGCCGAGGACGTCTCACCGGCGTCGCTGGAGGTGCTGGCGACCCGTACCGGCCGGTCCCGGTTTCCGGTGGTGCAGCGGTCCACCCGGCGGGTGCTGGGCTTCGTGCACGTCAAGGACGTGCTCGGGTACGCCGGGCAGGGCCGCCGCGCTCCCGTGCCGGAGGCGGTTTACCGGCCGTTGGCGGTGGTCCCGCCGGACCGTACGCTCGCCGATCTGCTGCTGGCCATGCGCAGGGAACGGCGGCACATGGTGCTGGTCAGTGACGGGCGCCGACCTCTCGGTGTGGTGACGCTCGATGATGTATTGACCGCAATCGTTGGTTAATTGACCAACACCCTTGGTGTGCAAGTGGTTGCGCGACAGTGACGGTGACTCGGCTCGCCTTGAATTCGGTCCGGCGCTTCCCTAATGTGGTGCACCGACCGCTGTGGGTCGTCTGCCTCGGCCCTTCCCTCACGCGAGGCGCCCGGCGGTCGGTTGCAAAGGAGTCGGTGCCGGTGGCAACCATGCCCCCTCATCGTCACGCACCAGGGTCGCCCGTTCGACCGCGTGGTCTGCGCCGGGTCGCACGTCGCCTGATCGTGCTGGTCGCCGCCGCCGCGGTCGGTGCCGGCATGATCGCCGTGCCGGCGCAGGCCGAGCCGACGGTCGACGAGATCGAGGCGCAGATCGACAAGAAGTGGGAGGAGTTGGAGCCCACGATCGAGAAGTACAACAAGGTGCGGGCGCAACTCGCCGTCAACCGCAAGAAGTCGTCCGAGCTTCAGAAGAAGATCGAGCCGCTGGCCCTGCAGAGCGAGCTGGCACTCAACCGGGTCGGCGACCTCGCTTCCCGTTACTACATGTCGGGCCCCTCGCAGGAGATCGGCGCGCTGCTGGTCAGCGCCAAGCCGGACACGCTCACCGAGCAGCTCACCCTCCTCGACCGGCTCGCCTCCCAGGAGCGCAAGCAGGTTGAGGGTGTGCTCGCCGTCCGGGCCAAGTACGACGGCGAGAAGCAGAAGCTGGACGCGCTGATCGCCACCCAGACCAAGCAGCAGAGCGAGCTGGCGGCCAAGAAGAAGCAGATCGACGCCGAGATCAAGAAGCTCGAAGCGTCGATGCCCAAGACCACGGTCAAGACCGCCGGCTGCCCGACCATCAACGGCGTGGTCTCTGTGGCGGCGCAGAAGGCGATCAAGACCGCCTGCCAGCAGGTCGGCGATCCGTACGTCTGGGGCGCCACCGGCCCGAACTCGTTCGACTGCTCGGGCCTGACCCAGTACGCCTACAAGTCGGCCGGGATCTACCTCACCCACCACACGGGTGATCAGTGGAACGAGGGCAAGGCCGTCTCGCGCGCCGACGCCCGTGCCGGTGACCTGGTCTTCTTCTACTCGGGCCTGAGTCATGTCGGGCTGTATCTGGGCAACAACCAGATGGTGCACGCGCCACGCGCCGGTAAACCGGTGCAGGTGTCCAGCATCAACACCATGCCGGTCGCCGGGTTCCGCCGACCTGGCTGATCCCCAGCACGCACGACGACGGCCCCCGGTCACCTCGACCGGGGGCCGTCGTGGTTCCTCAGCGGGGTGCGCCCACCGGGGACGGCAGCAACTGCACGTCGGCGAGGTCGACGTACATGACGCGGTGGCCGAACTGGATCTGCGCGTACCGGTTCTGGCCCCGGATCACCGTCCAGTCGCCGGGCGAGGAGCCGTCGAACGTGCTGGCCCGGTAGTACTCGCCGGGCAGCACCGCGCCGACGGCGTACCGCTGGCCGGCGGCGAGGGTGTACTGCAACGGTGAGATCGCCTGGTACGGCACGCCGGCCGGGTAGGCCGCCTGCTCCGGGTACGCCCGCCCGTAGACGGGGATCGTGGCCCGGCCGGGCTTCGGGGTGACCACCATGCCGACCGTCCAGGTGGCCGTCGGCGCGGACGCGGGGTTGTGGAACCACGCCCGCTGCCCGAGGTACCAGATGGCCGTCCAGTCGCCCTGTCGACCGGCCAGCGCGTACGTCTGGCCGGCGGACGCGCGGGCACCGTGGTCCGACACGTCCATCGTGTTCGGGGTGCCGTCGGGGCGCAGCGCGATGTCGTTGACCAGTGGCGCGTCCGGAGCCGGCGCGGTGCGTAGCACCACCGACGAGGAACCGCGGGGCGCGCACGGTGCCCCCGGGGTGACGCATCCGGTGAACGCCGGCTGGTTTGTCGCGTAGTCGGGGTCGATCCGGACCAGCCCGGTGGCCGGGGTGCCGGTGTCCAGCCGAGGGGCGTGCAGCAGGTCGAAGTAGTGCGTCCAGTCCCAGTACGGCCCCGGGTCCCAGTGCATCCCGCGGACCGTCGCCGCCGTGGTGCCGGGCACGTTGTCGTGGCCGATGATGTGCTGGCGGTCCAGCGGGATGCCCAGCCGCAGCGCGAGGTGCCGCACGAGCTTCGCCGACGTGCGGTACATCGCCTCCGTGTACCAGGTGCCCTGCGCGGCGAAGCCCTCGTGTTCCAGCCCGATCGACTTGGCGTTGACGTACCAGTTGCCGGCGTGCCAGGCGACGTCCTTGGTGCGGACGTGCTGGGCGATGTGCCCGTCCACCGAGCGCAGCGAGTAGTGCCAGCTCACGTAGGTTGGGTCCTGGACGAGTTGCAGGGTGGTCGCCCAACTCGCCTCGGTGTCGTGGATGACGATGTACTCGATCTTCTGCCGGGCGGGCCGGTCGGACAGGTCGTGGTTGCCGTAGTCGCCGTCGCCGAACGCCGCGTAGGGTGCCGGGATCCACTCACAGGACACGGTGCTCGGGCACTCCAACCCGTCCGGGCGGGCGAGTCGCCGCAGCCCCAGTCGGTCCAGCCAGGACCGCTCGGGTCGTACCGCCCGGGCCGGCAGCGTGACCCGCTGGCCGTCGTCGGTCACCCGCGTCTCGCCCGCGCCGATCGTGGTGAAGACCTCGTCGGCGAAGGCCGCCGCGGCATCGGCGCTGTCCGCGCCGGCATAGCGGGCCACCGCGCCGTACCAGGTGCCCGGGTCGGTGCCGACTCCGACCGGGGCGCCGACCTCCCGTTGGTACGCGGCCAGCAGCGCCGCCCCACCCCGGAGGTTCGTCGTCGGGTCGGTGCGCAGCGCCTCGGCGGTGGCGCCGGTGAGCGCGGCGGCGGCGTCCACGGTCTGCAGCGCGGCGCTGGGCGGCGCGTTGCCGGTGGCGGGCGCCGGTGCGAGAGGACGACGGGACTCGTCGCCGCGCGGATCCTCTCCCGGGGCGTCGTGGTGACCGCCCCGGGGCAGGGCGGTCACGTGCCGGGCGTCGGTCAGGTGCATCGGGCCGTAGCCGCCGCTGGTGCTCGGCGTGCCGGCATTGCTGTCCCAGCGGGACTCCAGGTAGGAGACGCCGAGTAGTACGTCGATGGGTACGCCGTACTCGGTCGCCGCGGCGGCGTACTGCTGCTGGCGGTCGGCGGCGGGGGCCGCGGTGGCCGGGCCGGCGGACAGCGGCACGGCCGCCGTGGCGGTGACGAGCGCGACGGCGAGCAGGGTCGGACGTTTCATCGAACCCCCTACATGTGAACTGGTGTCGGTGCCGTCACCTTCGTCCTGCTCGGGAGCCCACGTCAATACCTTTCCATGTTTCGAAACGTACGGAAGGAAATCTTCACGTCCGCTCGATGGCCCGCCGCAATCGGTACGGAGTGTCACGGCCGCACGGGTTGCGGATCGGTAACGGCCGTCTCTACTCTGGTCATTCGTCGGCCCGGTAGCAGGTCTGCCCACCCCGGGCGGTAACGGACCGACACCGCCGAGTCGCTCGCGAGCGAGCCGGGGACCCAGGTTCCTCGGGGTGAATCCGCAGTTCCTGCGGTAGGGCGCCCACTTCCCGCCCGAACCCGTCAGCTAACCCGGTAGGCGGTCAGGAAGAAGGAGTACGGAACCCGGTGGCCCTCCAAGCCCCGCGGCCGTCGTCCGGACGGTCGGCCCCGGCCGACCCGACGTCGACCGTGCCGCGTCCACGCTGGTCCCGCTTCACCACCGCCCTCGCCGCCCTGGTCGGCGTCGCCGTCGTCCTGACCGGTAGCGCCACGGTGGCCCACGCCGACCCGTCCGTCGCCGAGATCGAACGGCAGATCGACGACGACTGGAACAAGCTCGAACCGATCATCGAGCGGCACAACGCCACCCGAGCCGACCTGGCCTTCAAGCGCAAGCAGGCCGACACGCTCGCCGCCCGCATCGCGCCGCTGGAGCGCCAGGTCGACGCCGCGATGGACAAGGTCAGCGCGCTGGCCGTCCGCGCGTACATGGGTGAAAACCTGTCGACCGTCAACACGATGCTCGGCAGCCGGTCGCCCAGTGAGATGGTCGGTCAGCTCGAAATGCTCGACCGCTTCGCCCACAACCAGCAGGAGGACGTCCGCCAGGTCGCCGACCTGCGCAACGAGCTGGCCCGGCAGAAGGCGCCGCTGGACGAGATGGTGGTCCAGCTGACCCGCACCGAGGCCCAGTTGGCGGCGAAGAAGAAGCAGATCAACGAGGAGATCGACCGGCTACAGAAGCTGCGCCTCAAGGTGTACGGCAACGGCGGCGGCGGTTCGCTGCGTCCCGCGCCCTGCCCGGCCAGCTACCCGGGTGGCGGTGCCGGCATCGCGGTCAAGTTCGCCTGCGCCCAGATCGGCAAGCCGTACGTGTGGGGCGCCGAGGGTCCGAACTCGTACGACTGCTCCGGGCTGATGCTGGCCGCCTGGGCGAAGGCCGGTGTGTCGCTGCCGCACAACGCCGCCGCGCAGAGCCGGGTGACCAAGAACGTCAGCAAGGGCGACCTGCGCCCCGGTGACCTGGTCTTCTACTACAGCGACATCCACCACGTCGGGATGTACGTCGGCGACGGCTGGGTGGTGCACGCCTCCCAGGCCGGTGTGCCCGTCAAGATGAAGAAGGTCGACGACGGGCCCATCCACAGCTACGGTCGCCCCGGCTGAGGTGTAAGGAAGGGCCCCCTTCTAACGCCTCAGGTATAGAAGGGGGCCCTTCCTTACATCGCAAGGGCGGATCAGCGCGTCGGCCAGGCACGCCAGTTCTGCCAGGAGCGACTGGGCGTCGGGCCTCGCTGACCCTGGTAACGCGAGCCGTAGACCACCGAGCCGTACGGGTGTTCGGCGGGCGACGAGAGTCGGAAGATGCAGAGCTGACCAATCTTCATGCCCGGCCAGAGGGTGATCGGCAGGTTCGCCACGTTGGACAGCTCCAGCGTGACGTGCCCGGAGAAGCCCGGGTCGATGAACCCGGCGGTTGAGTGGGTGAGCAGGCCGAGGCGGCCCAGCGAGCTCTTCCCCTCCAGTCGGCCGGCGAGCTGGTCGCCGAGCGAGATCACCTCCAGCGTCGAGGCGAGCACGAACTCTCCCGGGTGCAGCACGAACGGCTCGCCGTCGGGCACCTCGACCACCGAGGTCAGGTCGTCCTGCTGCATGGCCGGGTCGATGTGGGTGTAGAGATGGTTGTTGAAGACCCGGAACAGCCGGTCGAGTCGTACGTCGATGCTGGAGGGTTGGACCAGGGTGGGCTCGAACGGCTCCAGGCCCAGCGTGCCGGCCTTGATCTCGGAGACCAGGTCACGGTCGGAGAGCAGCATCGGACCACCATAGCGAGGTGGGCGGTGACCAGCGTGTCGAGGTCGCTCCTCGTACATTTGTTCGATAGAATGCTCGCATGGCTTCCTGGTCCGATTTCGCCGTCGACGAGCCCCGCCTCGCCGACGGCATCCGCGTTCTCCTGCAGCAGTACGGGCCGGGCTTCGGCTATCTGGCCACGGTCCGTGCCGACGGTGGGCCCCGGGTCCATCCGGTCTCCCCGGTCATCACCGACGAGGGTCTGTTCTGCTTCATCATCGACTCGCCGAAGCGCCGGGACCTCGAACGGGACGGCCGATACGCGCTGCATTCGTTCCCTCCGGAGGAGAGCGACGACGAGGCGTACGTGGCGGGTCACGCCTGGCCGGTCACCGATCCGGTCCGGGTGGCCCGGCTGGCGCAGAGCGCTCGGGCCGAGCCGCGGGCCGACTGGCGGCTGTTCGAGTTCACCGTCGACGTGGCGATGCTGACCCGTCGTGACCAGCACGGCCTGGGCATCGCCGTGGGGCGTCCGGCCGTCCAGGTCTGGCTCGATCCGCAGACCCCGCCCGCGGCGGCCGCGCCCGCGGCCGTACCGCAGACGCGCCCGACCCGCCGCAGCCGCGACGTCCAGTGCACGGCCGCCTGACCACGGCCCTGGGGGCAGATACGCCGGTGCCGGCTCCGTCGTGACGGAGCCGGCACCTGGTGTACGCGTGGAGCTAGGCCGCGCGGTACGCGTTCCACGCGGTCAGCATGCGGCTCGCCTGACCCGCGGTGAACTGGTACATGCACGAGTCGTAGGTGTAGTCCATGAAGTTGGTGATCGGGTCCAGGCCGGCCGCCGAGCAGGTGTTCCGGCCGGTCGGGCACTCGTACGCGGGCGACGCCTCGGCCGGGGTGTCGCTGACGCCGTCACCTGAGCCGCCGCAGCCACCCTGGAAGGTGTGGTAGAGGTTCAGCCAGTGGCCGACCTCGTGGGTGCCGGTGTCGCCCTGGTTGTAGTTGGTGGCGGTGCCGCCCGGCAGCGACTCGTTCAGCACGACCACGCCATCCATGCTGCTGAGCCTGCGCTGCGGGAAGGTCGCCCAGCCCAACAGGTCGTCGCTCAACTCGCCGAGGTAGATGTTGAGCGTGTTCTTGCCGCCCACCCGCAGCGACGACTTCATCGACCGCTCCGCCGACGAGCCGTCGACGATGGGATACCAGGACGGGTTCGTCACCCGGTTGATCGAGTCGAGTCGGAAGGCGAACGCGGTGGCCGCGCCGCCGGTCCCACCCGCGTAGGCCTGGTTCAGCACGCTGATCTGCGAGGTGATCATCGAGTCGGGGATGTTTCCGCCGGCCCGAGTGCTGTTTTCCTGGATCACGTGCACCACCACCGGGATGGTGACCGTAGCGGCCAGCGTCGTGGCGCCGGCGCCGGCCCGGTAGTTGGCCCGCTCGCGCAGCGCCGCCGCGAGGTCGGCGTCCCGCTCGCGGACCTGCTTGGCGGTCAGCTCGTTCGGCTCGTGCAGGGCCCCCGCGCCGGGCTTCGCCCGGGCGTTGGCGTGGCTGTCGACCGGCTGCGCGCAGGCGCCACCCGGTGCTGAGGAGAAGGCCGAAGCGGCCGGAACGACGCCCACCGCAGCGGTGCTGAGCAGCAGCGCGAGAGTTGTCGACGCGACACCGGCGACACGCCGGGTCAGCAGGTTGGGACGGAGTCCCATGGGCCCACCTCTTTCTGGCGGCGCGGCAGGGGGTGTGTCACGCCGTGGCTGGGAACGTGTGGCCGACGTTACAACTCATCGATGCATTTGAGAACGGTCATATGTTGCCGTCTGGAAACTTCTTCGGGCAGGAGCGGGGGCGGTCGGCGCGTGGGGGTGGTTGGGTGCATGGCTGCGACGACTCGGGTACAGTGGTGCCGCCCGCGGGTGTAGTTCAATGGCAGAACATCAGCTTCCCAAGCTGACAGTGCGGGTTCGATTCCCGTCACCCGCTCCACGTACGGAAGCCCTGGTCAGGACAGATGTCCCGCCAGGGCTTCCGTGGTTCTAGGTCATGCTGAAACAGGGATGGGCCATCAGCGCGGCACGCGGGCTGTCGTGCCCCATCCGCGCCATGACGTCGCGCAGGCTCGCCCCGGGTGCCCGCGACGCGAGCGTGTTGCCGGTATGCCGCAGGTGACCCCCGGGGCACCTGGGCGCCCAGATGCCCCGCGGTCCGGTGCGCGGGCTACCCGGTGGCGCAGTTGACGTTGTTGAGCGTGAACGCGATCGGCACCGCGTCGCTGGCCTGCCAGGTGCCCAGGACGCCGAAGACCACCGAGGCGCCCGGCGTCACCAGGGGGTTGTAGCTGAGGTTCCGGGCCGTGACGGTGGCACCGCTCTGCTGGGCGGTGGCGGACCAGGACTGGGCGATGTGCTGGTCACCGCGGAAGGTGAAGCTGAGCGTCCAACCGTTGATCGGCGCGGTGCTGGTGTTCATGATGGTGATCTGGGCGGTGAAGCCTCCCGGCCACTCGCTCCCGGTGCGGTAGCTCACGGTGCAGGGCGCCGCCTGCGGCGGGCCGATCGGCACCGTGTCGGTCCGGGTGAGCAGGGTGCCGGTGGCGTCGTCCCCGACCCGGGCCGTGACCTCCAGGCCGGTGGCCGTACAGCCGGGGGACACCAGGTAACCCATGCTCCAGCTGAAGGTCGCGCCCGGATCGACGGTGACCGCCCGGCCAGGCAGCGGGTCGAGGGCCCGGCAGCCGGTGGGGAGGCCGGGGGTGGAGCCGACGAACCGGGCGTAGATCACCGTGGAGAACTGTTTCTGTTGGGCGGTGCAGTTCTGCCCGAGGGCCGTGGCGGTGATGGCCTGGCCCGGAGCCCCCCGCGGCGGGTCGAAGGTGAGCGACTGGAGCTGGACGGTACCGGCGCAGCCGTCGGCCGGGACGGTCGCGCCGGCCGGGGCGGTGCCGGCCGGATCGGCCTGCGCCGCCGCTGCGGGGACGGCCAGTGCACCGGCGGCGCAGACGGCGGCCGCGGCGAGGGTCAGGAGCGTACGCAAGAGGGTCCTCCTGGGTGAGCCGGGGGATACGGGCGCCGTCAGCGGACCGTATCAATCAATGTATGTCAATTTACCGGATCGGCGGTCGTCTCCACCATGCCCTGCCCTGCCCTGCCCTGCCCTGCCCTGGCCTGGCCTGGCCCGCCCTGGCCTGGCCTGGCCCGCCCCGGCCTGGCCTGGCCCGCCCCGGCCTGGCCTGGCCCGCCCCGGCCTGGCCTGGCCCGCCCTGGCTCAGCCCCACATCTGGGGCAGCTCGACAGGAGTCGAGGACACCGTCAGCCCTCGACGGGGAACTGTCGGTACGACGAGACCGATCGACCCCGTCCGGCAAAGGCATCTCGAACCCTCGTTCGTGACGTTGCCGGCGTGCGCCTTGGGGAAGGCATGCTGAGCCTCTTCACCTTCCGCTGGCTCGCCGGGTTCGAGAAGTTCGCGCTGCGTCACCGCCGCCAGAACAGCAGGTGGGTGACGCCGCTGGGGCTGGGCACCGTGTCCAGGTGGAAGCGGTCGAGCAGGTCGGTGTGGCTGTCCCACAGCCGTTCGCCCCGGTGCAGGTCGACGGGGGCGACGGCGATGTGCATCGTGTCGACCAGGTCGGCGTCGAGGAACGCGCGGATGGTCGCCACCCCGCCGCCGAGGCGTACGTCCCGACCGTCGGCCGCTTCTTTCGCTCGGGCCAGCGCCTCGGCCGGGCTGGCGTCGAGGAAGTGGAACGTGGTGTCGGCGAGGGTGAACGACGGCCGTACGTGGTGGGTGAGCACGAAGACCGGCGTGTGGAACGGCGGGTTGTCTCCCCACCAACCCTGCCACTCGTGGTTCTCCCAGGGCCCACGCTGGGGGCCGAACTTGTTGCGGCCCATGATCTCCGCGCCGATGTTGTGCTCGGCGTCGCGGGTCAGGTAGTCGTCCAGGCCGCGGGTTCCGCCGGGCTCGGTGCGGTAGACGAAGCTGGCGGTGGCGGCACGCCAGGAGAACAGCGCGGTGGGGTCGGCGTGGCCGAAGGGCCGTTCCAGGCTCTGCCCCTCCCCGGTGCCGAACCCGTCACGTGAGACGTTGAAGCACTGCACCCGCAGTAGCTGTGGCATGGGAACTCCCCGATGTCAGTTGGTGGTCGCCGTCGGTCCGCCGCCGCGACCCCGGTCGTCGAGCACGAGCGGGGCGCGACCGTCCACGACGTACCGGATGTGGGTGACCTGCGGCGTGTGGATGACCCGGGTGGGCGTCAGCTCGATCGCCTCCTTGTCACCGAGGTCGAGGTCGGCGTCGAGGAGCCGCAGGCCGGTGCCGAGCACGACCGGTACGACGTGCAGCTCCAACTCGTCGAGCAGGCCGGCCTTGAGTACCTGTCGTACGAGGCCGCCGCCGCCGGCCACGGCGACGTTCTTGCCGCCGGCCACGGCGCGCGCCTGCTCGACCGCGCTGGCCACTCCGTCGGTCACGTAGGTGAAGCTCGTGCCACCGCCGCGCAGCAGGGTTTCGCGGGGTCGGTGGGTGACGACGAAGACCGGTGCGCGGAACGGCGGCTCCTCGCCCCACGGCACCTCGCCGCCGTCGGCCATCCGCCGACCCATGACGTACGCGCCGGCCGCCTCGAACGTCTCGGCCATCACGTCGGAGTTGGCGTCCCGCTCGCCGCCGGCGAAGCCCTGTCGTTCGCGCCAGGCCGCCGCTTCGGTGGCCCAGCGGGTGATCCGGAAGAAGCCGGCGGCCTCGGCCGAGTCGATCCAGTCGCCGTCGCCGTCGAACTGCGGGCCGGCGTAGAACCCGTCGACCGAGACGGACAACTGTGCGGTCACCTTCGTCATGCGTTCGTTCCTCTGCTCGGGCGGCACCCCTCGGGTGCCTGCTCGCAACGAGGTCGGAGCCGAGCAGGACGCCCCTACGGGGGTTACCTGTGACCTGGATCACATTAGAGTCCCGGTAGGCTGGCGATCATGCGGATTGGCATCGTGATCCTGCCGGACCAGCGCTGGAGCCAGGCGCAGCACCGCTGGCGGCAGGCCGAAGAGTGGGGCTTCGACCACGCGTGGACGTACGACCACCTGGGCTGGCGGGACCTGGTCGACGGCCCGTGGTTCGACTCCATGAGCACGCTGACCGCCGCCGCCACCGTGACGTCCCGGATTCGACTGGGCACGCTCGTGGCGTCGCCGAACTTCCGCCATCCGGCCGCGTTCGTCCGTCAGATCACCACGGTGGACGACGTGTCGGGCGGTCGACTGCTGCTCGGTCTCGGTGCGGGCGGGATCGGGTTCGACTCGGTGGTGCTGGGTGGCGAGACGCTGCCGCCGCGCCAGCGGGTCGACCGGTTCGCCGAGTTCACCGAACTACTCGACCTGATCCTGCGCGAGGACGGCACCACCTGGCGGGGTGACTGGTTCGCCGCGGTGGACGCCCGCAACAACCCCGGCTGCGTGCAGCAGCCCCGGGTGCCGTTCGTGGTGGCCGCCAACGGGCCGCGCTCGATGCGGCTGGTGGCCCGCTTCGGGCAGGGGTGGGTGACCACCGGCACCGGCGACGACAACGACCTGGCGAGCTGGTGGACCAGCGTCTCGACGCTGTCCGAGCGGATGGACCGGACGCTCACCGAGGCCGGCCGCGACCCGGTGACGCTGGACCGTTACCTCCTGCTGGACTCCGCGCCGGTGTTCTCGCTGACCAGCGCGCAGTTCTTCGCCGACCAGGTCGGTCGGGCCGCGGAGCTGGGCTTCACCGACGTGGTGACGCACTGGCCGCGCGCCAGCAGTTGGTACGCCGGCGACGAGGCCGTCCTGGTCGACGTGGCGACCCGACTGCTGCCCGAGCTGCGCGGATAGCGCCGGCTCAGGTGCCCAGGTCTCCGGTGGCTACGCCGCCCTCGCCGCCGGAGACCAGCCGCAGGCGCAGGCAGACGATCGGGGTGTCGTCGTCGACGGGGGTGCCGAGCCGCGCCCAGTAGGCGGCGTGCCCCGTCCGCCACTCCTCGATCGAGCGGTCGCCCTCGCCCTCGGCGCGGGCGAACTCCCAGGGCACGTCGCCGAAGCGGACCACGTCGACACCGGTGATCTCGACCATGCCGGCCAACGCGTCGTCGTCGTCGACGAGCGCCAACCGTTCGCCGACCTGCTCCAGCTCCTCGCCCTCCTGCGCGTACTCGGCCAGCCGTCCGGCGGTCGCGGTCTTCACTCCGGCCAGCACCAACGTGTTCAGGGTCGTCCGCAGCTCGCCCGGCGTGCCGAGGGCGAGCGTGCGTAGGTCACCGATCCGAGGCCACATCCTGCCGAGGCTAGGCCAGCGCGGCCGGACGCGCCGCCGTAATCCGCCCCGCGCGGCTCAGATCAACTGCACGGCGTAGCCGGCGGCGTCGAGCAACCGCTGGTCACCGGTGGCCGCGTGGGCATCGAGGACCGCGTCGGCCAGCTTGACCACGTGCTCGTCGCCGTGCCGGACCGCCCGGGCGAAGACCTCCTCCGGGGTCCCGGCGGTCACCGACGGCGGCTTCACCGCGTCGCTCGAGGCGTACACCGAGGTCACGGCCGCCGTCGCGGCCCAGGCCGCGGCGAAGCTCGGCGCCCAGAGCCCCCGGTCGAGTGCCGGCAGGGTACGCAGCACGGCGGTCGGCGCCGTCACGGCGTGCACCAGCATGACCGGCTCGGCGTGCCCGAAGCGCAGGTAGTCGAGACCGGCGCGGTACACGAGCGTGTGGAGCCCGCGCTCCGCCTCAGCCGGCGTCCGCGCGGGGCGCAGCGCCGTGAGCGCCGGTTCCCACCGGGGTACGCTCACCAGCCGCCCCAACCGCTCGCGGATGCCCCCGGTCCGGTCGTCGATGCGGGGCAGCCCGGCCAGCGCGGCGACCACGTCCGGCTCAGCGGTGCCCGGGTGGCCCGACGGGACCGAGCTGAGCAGCCGGTCGGCGCCGGGCACCTGCTGCCAACGGGCCGCCCAGTAGCCGAGGGCCTGGCCCAGTTCGGTGAGCCGGGGCGGGTTCGCCCCGTACAGGTGCAGGGCGCGTACCGCGTGCCCGACCCGGATCACCCCGTGGGTGGCGCCCGCGGCGATGCCGGGCAGCAGTCGGGGCCACCAGGTGCCGAGCACGTCCCGCCACGGCGCCTCGCGCAACTGCCGGTCGAAGTACGCCAGCCAGTCGCCGGTCCGCTTCGCGTCGCCCAGCGCCGCCCGCCAGTCGTCGATCGGACGCAGCCCGCGCGGCAGCTCGTCCAGTCGGGTGAGGTAGTCGTCCAGCCAGCGGTGCACCTGTCGCTCGTGTCCGTGCCGGGCCAGCGCCTCGACGGCCATCGGGCCGTGGTTGGAGAGCCAGCCCTCGAACTCGGGACCGGTGTGGTGCAGCCGTTCGTACGCCTCGTCGAGGATTCCGTCGCTCATGCGTCGATCGTCGAAGGTGAAGTGCGCTTCAGGTCAACCCGGCAACTCTTCACCGCTGATCAGGCCGGTGATCCGCAGCGCGGCGGCGGTCTCCGGCGGGCAGTCCACGGCCACCACGGCCGCCCCGAGGACCTGTGCGCCGCGCAAGGCGCAGATGTCGTAGAGGGCGCGGATCTGGGCGCCGGTGCGTACCCAGTCGTCCACCACGAGCACCCGGTCTTCGGGGCCGAGGTGTCGCTCCCGGACGGCCAGGTCGACCTGCCGGCCCCGGTAGTCGGGCGGGCTCTGCGCCCAGGTGAGCGGGCCGGCCGGCAACCTGCCGTCGCCGGGTTTGTGCGCGGCCACGAAGCCGACCCCGAGGGCGGTCGCGGCCAGCGGTCCGAGCAACAGGCCGGTGACCGCCGGGGCGAGCACCACCGTCGGTCGGGCCTTCCGGTACGGGGCGACCAGGGCGGGGCCCAGCTCGGCCAGGACCGTCGGGTCGCGCCACCAGCCGGAGATGTCGCTGACCAGGTGGCTGACGTCCGGGCCGGGGTCGATCCAGCGGAACAGGTCGGCCAGACGTCCGGTCAGCTCGGTGGGCATCCGTCCATCGTGCGGCACGGGCGCTCGGCGCGTCCGCACCTGGGCCGCTCGACCCACCCCGCCTCGGATGATCGGCTATAGCTACTGGGGCAAATACTGGCATACCACCATGATCACGTTGACTTCGGAAGTGCTTCTCTCGTTACGGTCCGACCCGGTTTGTTCAATCGACGAAAGGACCGGGCCGGTGGCAGGTAGGCACTCCCGTACCCGCATCTTCTCCTCCCCGGCGGGCATCGCGGCCACCGCGGCGGTCGGCGTCGCCCTGGCCGTCGGCGGTACCGTCGGCGCCGTCCAGCTCACGTCGGGCTCCGGCCAGTCGGGGCAGGCGGCGCTGGACTTCACCCCCACCACCGCCGCCAGTCTCACCCCCGCCTCCCCGAGCGTCTCGCCGAGCGCCAGTGCCACCGCGACACCCAGCGTGACGGCGAGCCCGTCCGCCAGCCGATCGCCGCAGGCCGCCTCCCGGGGCAAGGCCCGCACCGCGTCGCCGAAGCCGAGCCCCAAGGCCAAGAAGACCACGGCGGCGGCGAAGGTCCTGGAGAGCGGATCGTGTGGCGCGTCCTTCTACTCCGACGGGCAGCTGACGGCCAACGGTGAGTCGTTCAACCCGAACGAGTTGACCGCGGCGCACAAGACCCTGCCGTTCAACACCAAGGTCCGGGTGACCAACCCGAGCAACGGCAAGTCCGTCGTCGTGCGGATCAACGACCGTGGGCCGTTCATCGACGGTCGCTGCCTCGACCTGTCCCTGGCCGCCTTCGCGACCATCGCCTCGGTCGACGTCGGAGCGCTCACCGTTCGCTACGAGGTTCTCGGCTGAGCGTATTCGAGAACGCCGATCCGGCCGCCAGCGTGGGCCGGGCGGACAGAACATCCTCGGACGACGGGCCAGGTTCATTCACCGGTTCACGTCGATCAGGCATGCTGTCCCTCGTACCCACGCGACTCCTCCAGTCGGGCCGTAGCCCGCTGAGCCCCGGATCCCGCGCCGGCATCGGCGCGGCCGTCGTCCTGCTCGCGATCGTCTCGGTGCTGGAACTGGCCGACGGCCGCCGGGCCCACTATGTCGCGCTCCTGGCCGCCGCCCCGATCCTGGCCGCCGCGCTGGCGGCCTGGCGGGTGGTGCTGGGCGTGGGCGCCGTGGCGACCGTGATCGGGATCGCCTTCGCGGCGACCGACCCGAGGATGATGTTGGTGACCTCGGTCAACATGGTGGCGGTCGGGATCGCGAGCGGGCTGGCCGTGGCGGTGGCCTGGGTACGACAGCGCCAGGCGGAGCAGATCGCCGAGCTGACCAAGCTCGCGTCGGTGGCCCAGCAGGCCGTGCTGCGGCCACTCGGACCGCAGGTCGGCATGCTCTCGGTGGCCGGCCGCTACATCTCCTCCACCGCCACCGCCGAGATCGGCGGGGACCTGTACGAGGCGATCGACACCCCGTACGGGGTCCGCATGATCATCGGTGACGTACGTGGCAAGGGTCTGGACGCGGTCCGCCTGGCCAGCATCGTCCTGGGTTCGTACCGGCACGTGGCCTACGAGCGGGCCGACCTGCGTGCCGTGGTCGCCGACCTGGACCGCGCGGTGGCCCGCAACGTCGGCGACGAGGATTTCGTGACGGCCGCGCTGGTCGAGGAGCGGGGCGGGACGCTGACGATCGTCAACTGCGGCCACCCCTCTCCGCTGCTGCTGCGCCGGGGCGCGGTGATCCCGTTGGAGCCGCCGGCGCCCGCGCCGCCGCTCGGGTTCATGCCGGCGGTCCGGCCCCGGGTGGAGCGTCTGGAGCCGGGCGACCGGCTGTTGTTGTTCACCGACGGTCTCGGTGAGGCCCGGCGGGACGGCGAGTTCTTCCCCACCGCCGACCGGGCGTGGCGGTTGCTCGGACACGGCACGGTCGCCGACGGGCTCGCGTCGCTCGAGACCGCCCTCGTCGAGTGGGTGCACGGCCGCCTGGACGACGACATCGCGCTGGTCCTCATGGAGTACGTCGGTTCCCGCACCGGGGTCACGTCGGCCGTGCCGAGCTGGGAAGTCGGCGCCGCCGAGAGCTGAGCGCGGCGACTGTGTAATCGCCGTCACTCTACTGATCGGGTTGTCGCTGCCTACCCACGAGTAATACAGTCGGGGTTACTGATCGGTAACACCTGTCCGGAAGCGGGGCCAGCGAGCATGACCCACTACAAGAGCAACCTTCGGGACCTCGAGTTCAACCTGTTCGAGGTCTTCGGGGCGGACCGGTCGTTCGGCCAGGAGCCGTACTCGGAACTGGACACCGACACGGCCCGGAGCTTCCTCGCCGAGGTGGACCGCCTGGCCCGCGAGGACCTGGCCGCCAGCTACCCGGACAGCGACCGCAACCCACCGGTCTTCGACCCGGCCACGCACACCGCGCCGCTGCCGGAGTCGTTCAAGAAGTCGTACCAGGCGTTCATGGACTCGGAGTTCTGGCGGCTGGACCTGCCGCCGGCGCTGGGTGGCACCAACGCCCCGCGTGCCCTCTGGTGGGCCCTCGCCGAGCTGGTGCTCGGAGCGAACGCGCCGGTCTGGATGTACTCCTCCGGCCCCTCCTTCGCGCACGTGCTGCACGTCGAGGGGACCGAGCGGCAGAAGGGCTGGGCCAAGCTCTTCATCGACAAGCAGTGGGGCTCCACGATGGTGCTCACCGAGCCGGACGCCGGCTCGGACGTGGGCGCGGGTCGTACGCGGGCGATCCAGCAGCCCGACGGCAGCTGGCACATCGAGGGCGTGAAGCGTTTCATCACCTCGGGCGAGCACGACCTGAGCGACAACATCGTGCACTACGTGCTGGCCCGCCCGGTCGGTGTGGAGGGCGTCGGCGGCCCCGGCACCAAGGGCCTGTCCCTGTTCGTCGTGCCCAAGTTCCACTTCGACGAGACCACCGGCGAGCTGGGCGAGCGCAACGGCGTCTACGCCACGAACGTCGAGCACAAGATGGGTCTGAAGGTCTCCAACACCTGCGAGATGACCTTCGGCGAGCACGGCGTCCCGGCCAAGGGCTGGCTGCTGGGCGACAAGCACGACGGCATCCGGCAGATGTTCATGATCATCGAGTACGCCCGGATGATGGTCGGCACCAAGGCGATCGCCACGCTCTCCACGGGCTACCTGAACGCCCTGGAGTACGCGAAGAACCGGGTGCAGGGCGCCGACCTGGTCCAGCAGGCCGACAAGACCGCCCCTCGGGTCACCATCACCCACCACCCGGACGTGCGGCGCTCGCTGCTGCTGCAGAAGTCGTACGCCGAGGGTCTGCGGGCCCTGGTCCTCTACACCGCCACCTGGCAGGACAAGGTCGCGCTCGCCGAGGCGGCCGGCGACGAGAAGGCCACCAAGCTGGCCAAGCGGGTCAACGACCTGCTGCTGCCGCTGGTGAAGGGCGTCGGTTCGGAGCGGGCGTACGAGTTGCTCGGCCACGAGTCCCTGCAGACCTTCGGTGGCTCCGGCTTCCTTGCGGACTATCCGCTGGAGCAGTACGTCCGGGACGCCAAGATCGACACCCTGTACGAGGGCACCACCGCCATCCAGAGCCTCGACCTGATTTTCCGCAAGATCGTCCGGGACAACGGCAAGGCGCTGCTGGCGGTGTCCGGCGAGATCCAGGAGTTCATCTCCACCGAGGCGGGCAACGGCCAGCTCAAGGAGGAGCGGCAGGCGCTCGGCAAGGCGCTCGCCGAGATCCAGAACATCCTCGGTGTGCTGACCGGCTGGCTGGGTGAGGCGCAGGCTGGCGACCCCCGCGCGCTCTACAAGGTCGGCCTGAGCAGCCGGCGGTTCCTGCTGGCGATCGGTGACCTGGTCGTCGGTTGGCTGCTGCAGAAGCAGGCCGACGTCGCGCTCAAGGCCCTCGCCGGCGAGGTGTCCGCCACCGACAAGGCGTTCTACACCGGCAAGGTGGCCGCCGCCCGGTTCTTCGCCCGGGAGGTGCTGCCGCGAATCGGCGCCGACCGGCGCATCATCGAGGGCACCGACCTCGACATCATGGACCTCCCGGAGGAGGCCTTCTGACCGCGCCACGGCACGCGTGAGCGGTTCCGGGTCGCACCACCCGGCACCCTCGGTGACGGCCGGTGGGGCCCACGCGCCCCGCCGGCCGTCGCCGTCTCCGAGGGCCACCAGCCGAGCGGTACGACGCGCGGCGCGTGTTGGCCGGGCGCGGTCGGGTATGCCGCTGCCGTGGCGGGTAACCCGCCTCGACCACGGGAACGCCCAGAGCCACCGCACGGGGGAGTGCAGCGCACATGGGTGTAGGAAGCGGCATCTTTCTCATCGCGCTCGGCGCGATCATGACCTTCGCGATCCGGGCCAACGTCTGGTGGATCGACCTGCGCGCGGTCGGCTGGGTGTTCATCCTGGCCGGGCTCGCCGTGCTCCTGACCACCCTCTGGTTCTGGCAGGACCGGCGCAAACGGGCCCGGACCCTCATCGTGGAGGAGAACCGGCTGTCCCATCCCACGGCGATGATGCCTCCGCCGCCGGACCCGCCGCCGCCGACCGCGCCACCGTCCTGACCCCCTGAGCGCGTACGCCTGAGCCATCCGCCGAACGGCGGGTGGCTCAGCCGCGTGCCGTGTGCCGCTGGGCGATCGGCGCTCCACCCCGGTCCCACTGGGTCCAGGTGGCCGCGCTGCGGTGCACTGCCAGTTCGGCGGTCCGCAGCCCCTCCTCGTCCGCCGTCTCCGGGTCGAGAAACGCGGAGAGCAGCGAGACGCCCGGATCGTGGGCGATCAACAGCACCACCCGAGCCGCCGGATCGGCCGTCCGGGCCAGCGACAACAGCTCCTCGGGGTGGGCGTCGTACGCGCCGGGCTCGTAACGCACGCTCGGGCGGGGACCGGCCGGCCCGCCCTCCGGGGGCGAACCCGTCATTCCCATGGCCACGCCGTGCCAGGTCTGCCGGGTCCGCAGGGCGGTCGAGCAGATCACCACGTCGGGCAGCAGGTCGTGGTGGGCCAACCACGCGCCGGCCGCCGCCGCGTCGGCCTCCCCGCGGGCGCTCAACGGGCGCTGGGCGTCGTCCGTACCCTCGCTGCCCGGCTCGGCCTTCGCGTGCCGGAGCAACACCAGTGTCCGCGCCTCGGCGGGGCTGTCCGTCATGCCCCCAGCTTGCCCGATTGGCGATCTCCCTGCCGGGGTAAGTCCACGGATGCCGCACCCCCTACCAACGGCCGCGGCGGGTCGTACGCCAGGTTAGAGCCGAGGAGCGAGACATGGGCATTGGTGGCAGCATCTTCCTGATCGCGCTGGGCGCGATCTTCGCATTCGCCGTGGAGGCCGACCTCGGGTGGCTGAACCTGTCCGTGGTCGGCTGGGTGTTGATGCTCGCCGGTGTCGCCGGCCTGCTCGTCACCCTCTACTTCTGGAACGGCCGCCGTCGTACCGTGGTCGCCGCGCCGGTCCGCGAGGACGTGGTGGTCGACCGGGTGGTGCCGGTCCAGGACGACCAGGTCATGCGGGAGTACCGCGAGGTTCGTCGGCCGGGCCGTCCGGTCTGACCCGCAACCGCGTCAGCCGGGGCCCCGCAGCGTGGCGGGGCCCCGGCTCGCGTCTGCGGCTGCGGTAGCTCAGGCGAACAGCGCGAAGTAGATCGCGACGTGGTGGCACAGCGCGGCCACCAGCGTGCACGCGTGGAAGAACTCGTGGTGGCCGAAGACCGTCGGCCACGGGTTGGGCCGGCGCAACGCGTAGAACACCGCGCCGACGCTGTAGATGGCACCACCGACGATCAGCAGCACCAACGCCGTGACACCGCCGCCGTGCAGGATGTCCGGCAGCATGGCGACCGCGACCCAGCCGAGCGCCAGGTAGAGCGGCGCGGACACCCAGCGCGGCGCGTGCGGCCAGACGAGCTTCAGCGCCACGCCGCCGAGAGCCCCACCCCAGACCAGGGCCAGCATGATGGTGGCCTGCCGGGTCGAGAGCAGCATGGTGCAGAGCGGGGTGTACGTGCCGGCGATGAACACGAAGATCATGCAGTGGTCCATCCGGCGCATCACCTGGTAGCCGCGCTCCGACCACACTCGACGGTGGTAGAGGGCGCTGGTGCCGAACAGCCCGCAGACCGTCAGGCTGTAGATGGCGCAGCTCACGAGGGGCGCCCAGCCCGGGCGGCTGGCGGCGATCGAGCAGAGCACGATGCCGGCGACCAGCGCGACGAAGAACGCGTACGTGTGTAGCCAGCCGCGCATCCGGGGCTTACCGATGTCGACCGGCTTCAGGCGAAGCGGGGCGGAGGTGCTCACGCCCTCAGGTTACGGCACCGTAGGTTACTTTCAAGTAGTCCAACCGGTGACGCGTGGCACGCGCCGATCTTGCGGTTTCGGTGGTTGAAATGAGTGGGCAGCTCCATTTGTCGCCACAGAAAGTGCAAGATCGCGAGGGATGGAAACGACACCTGTCGGTGAAGATGGGGCGATGCGGATTCGGCCCGTCGGGGCGCACGCCCTTCTGATCGAGTTCGGCGCACTTGCCGGCCTGCCTGCGGCTCACCTGGTCGAGGCGTGGCGGGCCGAGTTGTGGCAGCGCCGCGAACGCGGGGACCTGGCCGCAGTGGAGATCGTTCCCGCGGCCACCACGGTCCTACTGGACGGGCTACCAAACCCCACCGCGACCGCCACCCTGCTGTCCCGCTGGGCACCCGAAGTCACCACGGCAGCGCGCGAAGCCGCCCGCGCCCACCCCGCCGATCTTGCACTTTCTGTCCCGACAGAACGGCCTGATCGGGTCATGTCGACAGCAGAAACTGCAAGATCGACGCACGGGACAGGCGCGGAGGTCGTCGTTCCGGTCCTGTTCGACGGGCCGGACCTGTCGGTCGTCGCCGAGCACTGGGGCGTCGACGTGCCAGCGGTGCGGCGTCGCCTCACCGGCACGCCGTTTCGGGTGGCCTTCTGCGGGTTCGCCCCCGGCTTTCCCTACCTGACCGGGCTCCCCGCCGAGCTGGCGTTGCCCCGGCTGCCCACCCCACGCCCACGGGTACCGGCCGGCTCGGTCGCCCTGGCCGGCCCGTACGCCGGGATCTATCCCAGCGCGTCCCCCGGCGGTTGGCTGCTGGTCGGCCGGACCGACCTGACCCTCTTCGACGTCGACAGCGACCCGCCCGCCCGGCTTGGTCCCGGCACCCGCGTACGGATGGTGACGGCGTGACAGGTCCCGCCGAGATCGAGGTGCTGCGCGCCGGGGCGCTCACCACCGTGCAGGACCTCGGCCGGCCCGGCTGGGCGCACCTCGGCGTACCCCGCTCCGGCGCTCTCGACCCGGCCGCGCTGCGGCTCGCCAACCGGCTGGTCGGCAACGCCGAGGAGGCCGCCGGCCTGGAGATCACCCTGACCGGCTGCGCGCTGCGGCTGACCCGCGCCACCACCGTGGCCATCACCGGCGCGCAGGTGACCGTCCAGGCCGGGGACCGGGCGGGCGACACCGGACGCCCGCTCAGCCTGCCCGCCGGTACGGTGCTGCGCGTCGGCCCGGCCCGTCAGGGCGTACGGAGCTGGCTGGCCGTGGCCGGGGGCATCGACGTGCCGGCGGTGCTGGGCAGCCGCGCCACCGACACCCTCGCCGGGCTCGGCCCGGCCCCACTGCGCGACGGTGACCGGCTGCCGCTCGGCGTACCGACCGGCGAGCCCGCACCGGTGGACGTGACCATCGGTGCGACTCCCGCGCCGGAACTGCGCCTGGGCGTACGCCTCGGCCCCCGTGACGACTGGTTCACCCCGACCGCGCTCGACCGGCTGTTCGGCAGCGCGTACACCGTGAGCCCGGTCAGCAACCGGGTCGGCGCGCGGCTCGCCGGCGCGCCGCTGCCCCGCGCGGTGGCCGGCGAACTGCCCAGCGAGGGCATCGTGCTCGGCGCGGTGCAGGTGCCAGCGGACGGCCAACCCCTGATCTTCCTCGCGGACCATCCGACCACCGGCGGTTATCCGGTCATCGGGGTGGTCACCGACGTGACCCCGCTCGCGCAGGCCCGCCCAGGTACTACCGTCAGATTTCATGGACCTCAACGCTGACCTGGGCGAAGGATTCGGCATCTGGCGGCTCGGCGACGACGACGCCCTGCTGGCCCTGGTGACCAGCGCCAACGTGGCCTGCGGCTTCCACGGTGGCGACCCGTCCACGATGCGACGGGTCTGCGAGGGCGCGGTACGGCACGGGGTAGCGGTGGGCGCGCAGGTCGGCTACCGCGACCTGGCCGGCTTCGGTCGGCGACGGATCGCGTACGACTTCGCCGAGCTGCGCGACGAGATCACCTACCAGTTGGGGGCGCTGGACGCGTTCTGCCGGATCTTCCGGACCCGGGTGCGCTACCTCAAGCCACACGGCGCGCTGTACCACGCCGCCGCCACCGACGAGTCCCAGGCGGCGGCCGTGGTCGCCGCCGTCAGCGACCACAACCCCGACCTGCCCGTGCTCTGTCTGCCCGGCTCCACGCTCGCCCAACTCGCCGTCGGCGCGGGCCTACCGGTGGTCGCCGAAGCCTTCGCCGACCGCGGCTACCTGCCCAACGGGTCGCTGGTGCCGCGCGGCGCGCCCGGCGCGCTGATCAGCGACCCGGAGGAGGTGGCCACCCGGGCGGTACGGATGGCCACCGAACGGACCGTCGTGGCGGTGGACGGCACCGTGATCCCCTGCCCGGTCGAGTCGATCTGCGTCCACGGCGACACTCCGGGCGCGGTGTCCGCCACCGAGCTCGTACGCGCCAGCCTGATCGACGCCGGCGTGACACTCACCCCGTTCGCGTGAAAGGAAGGGCCCCTTGTTATCGGATTTTGTATAACAAGGGGCCCTTCCTTTCACTTACGCGTCGAGGCCGCGCAGCACCAGGGGCAGCCGGGTCGCGGCGCCGTCGACCACGCGGACCGGGACCCCCCAGTCCTGCCGGGTCAGGTGGCAGGCCGCGTGCTCGACGTCCGCGTCGCAGGTCGCCGCCTGCGCGGTCACCTGGAGCACCCCGCCGGTGACCTCGCCGTTGAGCACCAGCCGGCGGGACAGTTCGGTGCCCGTACCGCCGCCGTCGAGCAGCAGCTCCGGCGGGGACGCCGAGACGACCAGACGGGTGGACGGCCCGTACGTCTCGTCCAGCTTCTGGCCCGGGGCGGGGGTGAAGACGATGTCCAGGGTGACCTCGCCGGCCGCCACGTCGGTCGGCTTGCGCTCGGTGCGGTGCCGAGGGCCGTCCACCGTGCTCGCGCCCGCCGCCGACAGGGCGCCCGGAGCGAGCCGGGTCAGTCGGTGCGCGGCGGACTCCACCACCAGCACCTCACCGGACGGGGTGAGCACCAGGTCGCTCGGCTCGGCCAACCCGTCCGCCACCGTGGAGACCTGGTTGCTGGCCGGGTCGAAGCGGCGCACCGCGCCGTTGTAGGTGTCCGCGATCAGCACCGAGCCGTCCGGCAACGCGCACACGCCCAGCGGGTGTTGCAGCAGCGCCGACTCGGCCGGCCCGTCCACGTGCCCGAAGTCGAACAGACCCTGGCCGACGGCGGTGCCCAGCACCCCGTTCTCGACGTACCGGACGGCGCTGGTCTCGCTGTCGGCCACCCAGAGCCGGACGCCGTCGGCCGAGACGGACAGCCCCGACGGCTGCGCCATCCACGCCTCGGGCAGCGGCCCGTCCCGCAGCGCCTCCACGGTGGTGCCCGCGTACATGCCGGCGGTCCGCTTGATCGGGTCGAACCACCAGAGCTGGTGGATACCCGCCATCGCGATGATCAGCTTGTCGTCGTACCAGGCCAGGTCCCACGGGGAGGAGAGGTCCACGGCGAGCGCGTCGTGGGCGTGGTCGTCGACCGCGGCACGCCACTGCCGGCCGCTGCCGGCGACGGTGACCACCTCGCCGGACTCCAGCCGTACGCCGCGCAGGAGGTGGTTGACGGTGTCGGCGACCACCAGGTCGTAACCGGCCACCTCGGCGACGTGCGTGGGCAGCAGGCACAGGCCCTGCGGCTCGGAGAAGGTCGCCGAGCCGACCGGCCCGTCGGCCCGACCCCGCTCGCCCGAGCCGATCCGGCGTACCGGCGTCTCGCCGTCCGGGGCCACCTCGACCAGCGAGTGCCGCGCCGAGTCGGAGACCAGCAGGTTGCCGTCCGGCAGCAGCACCGCCTTGCCCGGGAAGCGCAGCGCCGTCTCCGGCGCCGGCGGAGGAACGTACGGCCCGTCGCCCCGGTGCAGGGTGCCCTTCGCCTCGTGGGTGGCGATCAGCTCATCGATCAGCCGGGCCAGCCCTTCGGCGTGACCCTCGCCGGCCATGGTGGCCACCACGTACCCCTCGGGGTCGATCACCGACAGGGTCGGCCAGGCGCGGGCCGCGTACTGCTGCCACATGTCCAGCTCAGGATCATCGAGTACGGGGTGGTGCACCCCGTACCGTTCGACGGCGGCGACCAGCGCGTCGGCGTCCTTCTCGTGCTCGAACTTCGGCGAGTGCACGCCGATCACGACGAGCACGTCGCCGTACTTCTCCTCAAGCGGCCGAAGCTCGTCCAGCACGTGCAGGCAGTTGATGCAGCAGAAGGTCCAGAAGTCGGCAAGAACGATCTTGCCACGCAGGTCCTGGAGAGTCAGATCCTTGCCGCCGGTGTTGAGCCACTGCCGGCCCCGAAGCTCGGGGGCCCGTACGCGCGCTGTCGTTCCCATGCCTGCCAGCCTGCCACGCGGCATCGGTGCGGCCGTCGTGACCCGGACGACATCACGCGCCGGGACCACCCGGACGCGAAGCGGCGGGGCCACGGTCGCCCGTGGCCCCGCCGTCGTCGGTCCTACTTGGTGGCCGGCTTGAGGCAGAGCACCCGGTTGGTGCCCTCGCCGGGTAGCACCACGTGGGGCTGCGCCGGGTCGGCGCACTTGTCCTTCGCATCCACCTTGGAGACGATCGTGAACGCGCCCGCCTCGGCGCAGTTCACCTCGGAGGCGCCCTGGCCGACCTGCTTGACGCAGGTGCCGACCGCCGGGTCGAAGGCTGGCGTGTCGTTCCCGCCACCGAACTTGCCGAGCAACATGAGCAGGCCGAGCGGCACCGCCAGGATGAGCACGGCGGCGATCAGCACCGCGGCCAGGACCCGCCCGTTGCGCACCTTCGGCGTGGGCGGTTCCACCTTGGGCTCGTCCGCGTCCGGCTTGAACGAGTCGAACCGGCCCTGGTCCGATTGGCTGGCCTCCTGGCCCCAGGACGGTGTGGGCTGCGGCGGCGGGAAGGCCGGGAACTGCGCCCCCGGCGGCTGCTCGACGGCTGGTCCGAAGCCCGCAGCGCCGTTCACCGTGGCGGTGCCGGCGGCCGGCGCGCCCGGTCCGAATCGGTCGTCCGGACGCTCGCCGCCGGACTGCGGCCGTACCCCGTTCATCGGCCGGTTGTTGCCCGGCGTGTCGACGAAGGACGGCACACCGGGCGGGAAGGCCGGCGGCGCGGCTGCGGCCGCCGCGGGCGGCTCACCGAAACCGTTCGGCGCGGACGGCGCTTCCTCGCCCCATCCGGGGAAGCCCTGCCGTTCCGGCCCGTTCTGCCAGTCCGGCGGGCTCTGGCGCTCGGGCGCCTGCGGCCAGTCGGGCACGCTGGGACGGCCGGCGTCCTGCTGCCAGTCCGGTACGGCCGGACGCTCGGGTGCCTGCTGCCAGTCGGGGGCGCTGGGGCGGTCGGCGTCCTGCTGCCATTCGGGCGTGCCCGGGTGCTCGGGGCTCGGGTTGGCCTGGAACGCCTCGGGACCCGCCTGCTGCGGCTCGTCCTCCTCGGGCCGGGACGGACGGCCGTACACCCGGGGTTGGGGCGCGGCCGCGCTGGCCGGCCGCATCGCCTGGTCGGCCGGGGGCATCACGCGGCTGGCCAGCGGCACCGAGGCGCTCGCCGAGGCACGGCCCGCCGCGCCCGCGGCCGGTTCGGCGTCCGCCGCCGGTACGACCGCGCGGCCCGCCCCGGACTCCGGCGACGTACGCGGAGCGGGCACGAGGGCGGCACCCGGCGAGGCCTCCTCGCCCCGGCCCCAACCGACCGGCTCGGCGTCGTGCTGCACGTCCGGGGTGTCCCGCTCGGGGTACGCCGGCTGCTCGGGGAGCGCGGCGAACGGCGTCGGGGGCACGTAGTCGGCCGGTGGGGCGGCGGCGAGGCTCGCACCCGGTACGCGCTGCTCCTGCGGTGGCAGCGGCACGGCGTTGGCGGGTGAGATGCCGGGTGCGGGCGCGGGCTGGTACACCGGCGGCTCGTCGCCCCGGTCGGCGTCCCAACCGCCGCGGGCCTGTGCGGAGGCCTCCGCCTCGGCGCGGCCCCACACCTCGCCCGCTGACCACGGCTCGGCCTGGGCGACGCCGGGAGCGGCCGGCGCCTGGTTGTCCGGGCCGGCGGCGGCCCAGCCGGGCGTCGCGTCGTTGCCGGGCACGCTGACGCTGGCCCGGGCGGACGCGGGGCCGGCCTGCTCGGCTTGGGGCCATGCGGTCGGTTCCGGATGCTCGACGGGCTGGTCCTGGGACGGAAGCACCCAGTCCGGCTGCTGCGGACGGCTCTCTGCCGCACCCCAGGCGGTGGGCTGCGGGGCGTCGTCCTGCGCGGGCCAGGTACCGGCCGGGACCTGGGCCGCGCCGCGCGCTCCGGCCGGCGCCCAACCAGGGGATGCCTCTTCGGCCTGCCCGGCCGGTTGGCCCCAGGTCTGGGGCGGCTGCTCGGCCGGCGTCCACACGGGCTGGTCTTCCCGGGCGGCGGCGGCCCCGACGGGCCATCCGCCCGATCCCGACGGGTCGTCCTGCTGCGCGGGTACGCCAGCGCGGCCGGCGTGCTGCGCCGGCTCGGCGTGCCACTGGGGGGCTGACGGGCTGACCGGGGCCGCCCCGCCGGCCCATCCGCCGGAGCGGGACGGGTCGTCCTGGGCGGGCCAGGCGGCGGTGGCCGGAGGCACCTGGGCGGCGCCACGCGCGGCCGGTTGGGTCTGCGCCCAGTCGGGCTGCTGCTCGGCCGAGGCGGCGGGCCAGGCGGGGGCCGGCTGCTCGGGTGGCGTCCAGGCCTGCTGCGCGGGAGTCCACTGGGCGGTCGGGGCCGGCTCCGGAGGGCCTCCGGCGGCCCAGGCGGGCTGTGCCGGATCGCTGGGCTGCGGCGCGGCGGCAGCGCCCCATGCGGGGTTCGGTTGCTGCTCCACCTGGGTCGCCCAGGACGGGTTCGGTCGCGCGGGCGGCGGGGGTGGTGCCCAGCCCAGGTCGGGGCCGGCGGCGTTGCTGCCGTTGTCCGGCTGCGCCGGGCGGTCGCCGTACGGCGCCGGTCCGCCGGCGCCCGGTGACACCTCGTCCGGCTCCTGGCCGGGACGGTGCGGGCCCTCGGACGTCATGGGTGCGCCTCCTCCATCACATGTCGGCCGCCGGTGCCGATCGGTCTCCTCGGCATGGCTGCCGGCGTCACCGGCGTACCGCCGTGCCGGCTCCCCGCACCGTATCCGGTGGCCCCTTGGGGCGTCCAAAGGAGCACCGGTCGTCACTGCCCGTCGCCGGGTGGTGTCGAGCAGCTTCTATCGGCTCGGCGTCGGCCGGGCCGGCGGGCGGCGACCGAAGCCCACCGTACCGGGCGCTGCGGCGGTGCGGAATCCCGGTGTCACGTGCGGGCGTCCCGGTGTGACGCACCTGCGGAACGCCGATGGCCCACCCGGTGGGCCGGGTGGGCCATCGATCTGGAGGAGGTGAGGAAAGTTGTGGAGCGTCAGCTCATGTGACGCTGGGCGATGACGAGAAGCTCCTCGCGAACGGCCGGCGAGTTCGCCGAGCGCAACGCGTGCTCGATGGCACGGGCGCGGCGGTTGGCGTCGCGGTGGTTGCGGATTCGCTCGATCATGCTGCTCATTGCTGGGTCCCCCTGGCTATTCGGTTGTCGGCCCCTGATGTGTCTATTCAACCGCAGAAGCCGGCCAACTTCCATCGATTATTAGGTGAGCTGAGACACCTGCCTAACAATCAAAGGTCAACAGGGCTCGCCGCCGACGGTTCCTTCGCCCAACGGACACGGCCGGTGTGCCGGGCGTTAACCCGTGGCACACCGGCCGTGGCTGGCGTCTCGAACCGTCAGGTCCAGGCGAGCAGCGCCGCCTCAGGGTCGGCGAGGAAGTCGCCGATGTCGCGCAGGAACTTCGAGCCCAGCTCACCGTCGATGATCCGGTGGTCGAAGCTCAACCCCAGGGTGGTCACCTGGCGAACCTTGACTTTGCCCTTGTGCACCCAGGGCATCTCCCGCACCGCGCCGAAGGCGAGGATCGCCGACTCACCCGGCGGCAGGATCGGCGTTCCGGTGTCCACGCCGAACACCCCGACGTTGGTGATGGTCAGGGTGCCGCCGGACATGTCGGCGGGTGAGGTGCGGCCGGACTTCGCCGTCTGCACCAGGCCGTTCAGCGCGTCCGCCAACTCGCGCAGCGAGAGCCGACCGGCGTCCTTGACGTTGGGCACGATCAGGCCGCGTTCGGTGGCCGCCGCGATACCGAGGTTGACGTACTCCTTGACCACGATCTCGTCACCCGCCCAGGTCGAATTGACCATGGGGTGACGCTTGACGGCCAGCAGCACGGCCTTCGCCACCAGCAGCAGAGGCGAGACCCGTACGTCGCGCCACTCGCGCCGGCCCCGCAGGCGCTCCAGCGCCCGCATCGCCCGCGTCACGTCGACGGTCAGGAACTCCGTCACGTGCGGGGCGGTGAACGCCGAGCGGGACATGTTCTCGGCGGTGAGCTTGCGGACCCCCTTGACCGGGATGCGCTGCTCACGATCCGCGCCGAAGCTCGCGGCGCTCGTCGTGGTCGAGGTGGTCGCGACCGACTCGGCCGCCACGGCCCCGCGAGACGCCTGCTGTACGTCCTCCCGCGTGATCGAGCCCAACGGCCCGGACCCGACCACCGCCCGCAGATCAACCCCAAGATCCTTGGCAAGCTTCCGAACCGGCGGCTTCGCCAAAACGCCCGCCCCGCCGGACCCCGCCCCGTCGCGTCGATCATGGACTCGTGGTGTCGTACTTGCGGGAGTTGGGATGGCTTTGTCACCCACCACAATTCCATGATCGACCCCAGCGGGGGTCGCGGGGGTCGCGGCCTGCGCTGGGACGCCGTTCTTGCGGGGGCGACGCTTCGCGCTGGTCGTACGGGGGCCGTAGCCGACCAGGACCGCCGTGCGGCCGCCCGGGGCGGCGCCGCCGATGAGGCCGGGCTCGACCATGCCCTCGGCGGGGGCCACCTCCACGGCCGCCAGCGACGCCGCCGACGGAGTGGGCAGGTCACCGGTGGGCGTGGCCGTGGTGGACGGGACGTCCAGTGGACCCGCTCCCGGGTCGGTGTCGATCGCGATGATCGGCGTACCGACCTCGACCGTGGTGCCCTCGGGGTGGTGGATGGCCTGCACCTGTCCGGCCCACTTCGCCGGGATCTCCACCGCCGCCTTGGCCGTCTCGACCTCGACGATCGGTTGGTTCAGCTCGATGGTGTCGCCGACCTTGACCAGCCAGGCCAGGATCTCGCCCTCGGTCAGCCCTTCGCCCAGGTCGGGCAGGTTGAACGTCTTGATCCGGGACATGTCGCTCACCAGCCGAAGGTGCGGTCGACGGCGTCGAGCACCCGGTCGAGGTCGGGCAGGTACTCCTCCTCCACCCGGGCCGCCGGGTAGGGGGTGTCGAAGCCGGTCACCCGCAGCACGGGCGACTCCAGGGAGTAGAAGCACTCCTCGGTGATGCGGGCGGCCAGTTCGGCGCCCAGCCCGATGTTGGACGGCGCCTCGTGCACCACGACCGCGCGGCCGGTGCGCTTCACCGACTCGTAGACCGCGCCCAGGTCCAGCGGGGACAGCGTGCGGAGGTCGATGACCTCCAGCTCCCGGCCGTCCTCGGCGGCGGCCGTCGCGGCCTCCAGGCACGTGCGCACCATCGGGCCGTACGCCAGCACGGTCACGTCCGTGCCGGGCCGCACCACCCGGGCCGAGTGCAGCGGGTACGCGTCGGACAGCGACGCGTCCAGGTCCACCTGGCCCTTCTCCCAGTAGCGCCGCTTGGGCTCCAGGAAGACGATCGGGTCGTCGGACGCGATGGCCTGCTGGATCATCACGTACGCGTCCTGCGGGTTTGAGCAGGTCACGACCTTCAGACCGGCGGTGTGCGCGAAGTACGCCTCCGGCGACTCGGAGTGGTGCTCGACCGCGCCGATGCCGCCGCCGAACGGAATGCGGATCACCATCGGGATTCTGAGCTTGCCGCCGGAGCGGTAGTGCATCTTGGCCACCTGCGACACGATCTGGTCGTACGCGGGGTAGACGAAGCCGTCGAACTGGATCTCGCAGACCGGTCGGTAGCCACGGATGGCCAGGCCGACGGCGGTGCCGATGATGCCGGACTCGGCGAGCGGGGTGTCGATCACCCGTTGGTCGCCGAAGTCCTTCTGCAGTCCGTCGGTGATCCGGAAGACGCCGCCGAGCTTGCCGACGTCCTCGCCCATGATGACGACCTTGTTGTCGTTCTCCAGCGCGCGGCGCAGACCGGTGTTGAGGGCCTTGCCGAGGGTGAGCGTCTCCGTGGCCATCAGTGGGCGCTCCCCTCGAACGACTCCATGTAGCGGTTGAACTGCGCACGCTGCTCGTCGAGCAGCGGGGAGCCGTTGGGGTAGACGTGGTCGAACATCGTCACCGGCTCCGGGTTGGGCATGCTGAGCACCCGCTCGCGCAGGTGCACCGACTCGCGGCGGGCCTGCTCGTCGACCTCGACGAAGAAGGCCGCGTCGGCGATCTGCTGCTTCTCCAGGAAGGTCTTGACCCGCAGGATCGGGTCCTTCGCCTGCCACGACTCCACCTCGCTGGCGATCCGGTAGCGGGTCGGATCGTCGGAGGTGGTGTGCGCGCCCATCCGGTAGGTGTACGCCTCGATCAGGCTCGGGCCCTGCCCGTGCCGCGCGTTGTCCAGCGCCGTGCGGGTCACCGCGTACGACGCCAGCACGTCGTTGCCGTCCACCCGTACGCCGGGGAAACCGAAGCCGGCGGCCCGCTGGTAGAGCGGGACGCGGGTCTGCCGCTCCAGCGGCTCGGAGATGGCGTACTGGTTGTTCTGGCAGAAGAAGACCAGCGGCGCGTTGAACACGCTGGCCCAGACGAACGCCTCGTTGACGTCACCCTGGCTGGTGGCCCCGTCACCGAAGTAGGCGATCGCGGCCTCGCCGTCGTCGGTGCCGACCTTGCCGTCCATGGTGATGCCCATGGCGTACCCGGTCGCGTGCAGGGTCTGCGCCCCGATGACGATCGTGTACATGTTGAACTTGAACTCGTTCGGGTCCCAGCCGCCCTGGTCGACGCCGCGGAACAGGCCGAGCGGCATGATCGGGTCGATGCCCCGGCAGTAGAGGACGCCGTGCTCCCGGTAGGTCGGGAAGGCCATGTCCTGGGTACGCAGGGCGCGCCCCGAGCCGACCTGCGCCGCCTCCTGGCCCAGCAGGCTGGCCCAGAGGCCCAGCTCGCCCTGCCGCTGCAACGCGGTCGCCTCGGCGTCCAGCTTGCGGACCAGCACCAGGTCGCGGTAGAGCCCGCGGTACTCCTCGTCGGTGAAGTCGACGCGGTACTCGGTGCCGTCCGGTCCGGTGGCGCTGTCGATCCGCTCGCCTTCGGGGGTGAGCAGCTGCACCAGCTCGGGATTGCCGGCCGCGCCCTTTCTGGAGCGGGGAGCTGCCCGCCTGCTGCGGGTGGTGCCCCCGGGGTCGCCCTTTGCCATCGGTCTCTCCCTGTCGTGTCTGCGTCGGCACCGGGGGGTCACCCGGCCACGCAACTCGTGCGCCTGTCCGGCTGCTGCCGGACCGGTTCCTGGCGGCCGCGCCTAGCCCGGGTGGGGGTTGCCGCGCGGCGTGAGCCGGGTTCTGGCCGAACCCGGATCGGGAGCGCCGGCGCCGGGCCGCGTCTGCCGCGGGGGTGCGCGGAGGTCGCGGCTGCGTTGCCGTCGTGCTCCATATTCGCAGAGCAGGTGAGCGTGCCCACAGTACGCCCGGGTCGCATTCCGACCGTCTACGGTTTGCCGCCCTTTGTCGCCATCATGCCGCTGCGCGTCCACCGGGTGATCCGGTGCTGATTCGTCACCGTTCGGTCAGTGCCGCGTGTCGACACGCGGTGGGTGTTGGCTGACGGACCGTAACTGGGCGAGGCTGATTACGCAGGATCGCGCCGATCGGGTGATTAGCCGGATTACACCCTCGCGCGGTGCCCACAGCGACCCGCAGGGTCCGACGACGAGGGGTGTGCGGTGGACGAGTCAGGTGACGGGCCCGGCACGCCCGTGCTCGGCCGCCACCGTTCGCCGGGCGGCTACCGCCGGGTGATCGGAGCGCACCGGGCATCCGGCGCGGGTGGTCCCTCCCGGGGATACCTGCTCACCGTCGCACTTCTGGCCGGCACCGCGTCGATGCCCGTGCTCGCGGCGATCAGCGCGGGCTCGGCCACTCCCGGCACCTCCGCGTTGCCGGACACCAGCACACCGTTCATCCCGACCCCGTCGGTCGGACCGGTGGTCATCCCGATGCCGGTGACCAGTCAGCCGCCGTCGCCCGTGCTCCCGTCCCCCGGCCCGCCCAGCGCCGGCCCGACCGCGACCACCGGCTGGCTGCCCGGCGCGCCCCGGCGTGTCCCGGACGACTCGTGGTACGGCCCGCACGTCGACGACCGGGTGCCCACCCGCCGGGTGGTGTCCGCGCCGCCGGCGCCCCGGCCCACCCGCAGCGCCCCGCCGGCCGGGCCACCGGCCAGCCCGTCGCCGGTGCCGTCGCCGACCGCGCCCCCGGATCCGGATCCGGACCCGACCGAGACGTCCACCCCGAGCCCGTCGCCGACCGATCCGACGACCCCCACCGCCACCGATCCGGGAACCCCCGCCACGACCGATCCGACGACCCCCACCGATCCGACGACCCCCACCGCCGTCCCCACCAGCACCCTCTCCGCCCCGGCGACCACCGCCCCGGCGACCACCGCCCCGCCGTCCCCCACCCCACGCCCATCCGCCACCCCACGCCCATCCGCCACCCCACGCCCATCCGCCACCCCACGCCCATCCGCCACCCCACGCCCATCCGCCACCTCACCCGAGCCCACCACCGCGCCGTCCCCGACGCTCACGCCCGGTCCCGCCGCCGCACCCGAAGACCGCCGCGATCTCGCACTTTCTGTCGCGACATAAGACTCGATACGGCACATAACGACAGCACAAACCGCAAGATCGGCGCGATCGTGGACGCCCCCGCCCGGACCGACGACGTCAAGCGCTCCGGCGACCCAGCGCAGCCCATCACCCGCCGAACTCCGGTGATCAAGAGCTTTGCGTCAAGGATCGTGGTCGCGGTGACGCAAACTTCTTGATCACCGCGAGCGACCGCGGAGGTGGGCGGGGGTGGGGGTGGGGGTGGGGGTGGGGGTGGGGCGTTGGGTGGGTCTGCCTGGCGGCGGCCGGACCCGTGCATTCGAGGGCCGTCTCGGCGGTACGGTGACGGGCAGGTGCCGCCGAGACGGCGCTGGTCAACGGTGGCGAGTAGCAGGGGGTGGCGTGGGCGGCGGTGCGGAACCCCGCCCGGTCGCCCCTCGTCCCGGTCCGGGGCTGCGGGTCGCCCGGCTCGTCACCGAGCTGACCGCGCCGGCCGTGCTGGTGTCGCTACTGATCATCACCGTGAGCTGGCACAGCAGTCGGGACAGCGTTCGAGGGCTGGTGTGGGGCCTGCTCGCGACGGTCTTCGTCACCGGCATCCCGTTCGCCTACATCGTCGGTGGGGTCCGCCGGGGGCGACTCACCGACCACCACATCGGCCGTCGGGAGCAGCGCCGGGTGCCGCTGCTGGTCGGACTCGGCTCGGTCACCGCCGGGCTGGCCCTGCTCGTCGTCCTCGGCGCACCACGGCCCCTGCTGGCGCTGGCGGTGGCGGGGCTGGTCGGACTGGTGGTCGCCGTGTCGGTGAGCCACTGGTGGAAGATGTCGATCCACTCGGCGGTCTCCGCCGGCACCCTGGTCATCCTGGCGCTGACCTTCGGACGCGGGCTCCTGGTCGCCGCGCCGCTGTTGGGCGTGGTCGGCTGGGCCCGGGTACGCCTGCGGGACCACACCGTCGCGCAGGTGCTCGCCGGCGGGGTGCTCGGCGCGCTGATCGCCGCCGTCGTCTTCGGTGCCCTGCGCTGAGCGGGCAAACCACGCGGCCGAGCGGACCATCGGGCGGGTGGCCTGGTGCTGCCACCCGCCCGGATGCCGTCAGGCGCCGTCGTCGGCGAGTCGGTGCCGGTTCGCCTCGATCCAGGCGTCGAGCGCGGCCGGGTCGTCCGGGTCCACGCCGTCGGCCATGAGTTGCGCGACGGCCGCCGTGGCCGGGCTACGCCGCTCGCCGGTCGAGTAGAGCCGGGCGAACTCCGGCACCATCTCCTCGATCGCCTCGTCGGTCCGTTCGGCGGCGGCCTCGGGCAGCCCGCGCTGCTGTGACGCGTACCGGGCCCAGGCGCGCAGCACCCGGGGCAGCATCGCCGCGTCGTCCATGTCGAGCACGGCACGGCGGTGCACCCAGTCGAGCAGGAAGAGCCCGGACACCGCCGGACTCCACCGCATCGGGTCGGAGTCGGGGAAGGACGCCGCGTGGTCCAGTAGCAGGCTCAGGCAGAAGTGCAGCGACGCGAGCTCGGGACCGTCGACGCTGTCGAGCCCGAACCGGGCGGCTTCTGGCGACGCCAGGAACCGCCGGACCAGGTCGGTGCGCTCGGCGGCGGACAGCGGTTCGACCTCGGCCGGGCCGGTCGGCCCGGCGGCCATGGGCAGCACCGCGAGCCGGGCGCCCACGAGCGCGCGGTCGGTGGCGAGCGAGCCCTCGCCGGGCAGTTCGCCCAGGTCGTCGGTGACCGAGAGGTGACGGGCCACCTCGCCGCGCAGCCGGGACGGGTCCTCGGTGCGGAACCAGGTCAGCTCGTCGTCCGCGCACATTTGCCGGACCTGGTCCAGGATCCGTTCGGCGGGCCCGCCGACGAAGATGTCCTTGGTGATTCCGATGTTGTGGTCGACGAGGGCCACCAGCGCGTGCTCCGGGCCGCCGGCCGCGTCGTCGTACGCGAAGGTGGCGAGGTAGGAGGTCTGGTCGCCGTAGACGTCGCCGTACGCCCAACTGCCGGTGAGGTGCACCCGGGTGAGCTGGCTGGACCAGGCGGGGGCCTGGGTGCCGGGGCGTACCCGCTCGACGCCCTCGGCGGTCGGGACGAGCGCGGCGAAGACCTGGCGGATGGTGGTCGCCGCCGCGATCCGGCGGCGGGCGGTGGCGGCGAGGAAACCGGTGACGAACTCCCGCACGGCGGTGTCGCGGTCGGTCTCCGCGATTGCGTAGACACTGCCCAGCAGCGCGCTGCCGAGCATCTCGGCGTCGAGGGCGGACTCCAGCTTGGTCACGTCGCGTGCGGCGTGCAGCACCGCGTCGTAAGGGGTCTGAGGCGTGGCCATGCTTCGACCCTACGCCGCTCGGGGCGTACGCAGAGGCGTCAGCGGCGGGCAGCCTCACCGAGCGCGTCGCGCGCCTGGGCGTACGAGGTGAGCACGATCCGTACCGGGGCGAGCACGTACTCCTCGCCGACCTCGGCGACCCGGACCGTCAGCCGCTGCCGGGCGCGGGCCCGCGCACGTTGGGCCGCCCAGCGCACGACCGGTCGGGTCAGCGCCGCCGTCAGTAGCCCGGCCAGCAGGCCGCCGAGCAGCAGCACGGTCGGCATGGGCACCTGGCCGACCATGGGGTTGTCCAGCGCGGGCAGGCCGAGTGCCCGCAGCGCGTAGCCGAGCGCCAGCCAGCCCAGACCGACGGCGGCGGCCAGGGTGACCAGCCACTGCACGCCACCGACGACCCGCCACCACACCGGCTGATGGTCGAGGCCGAGGTCCGTGCCGGCGATCGCGCGGTCCAGCGCGTCCGGCAGGTCGTCGAGGCGGGACCGGGCCGCGGAGGTCACCGCCGTCGGCCAGGCGGCGGGCAGGTCGCCGCCGGCCCGGTCGGCCACCGCACGGATCGCCAGACCGAGCGCCGACCGCTGGGCGGCCGTCGGATCGGGCACCGAGGTGGCCGCCACCAGGCTCTCGGCGGGGTCGGCGTCCGCGCCGGCCGGGCCGGGCAGGTGCAGCCGGCGCAGCGGGTCGGGCCGCAGCCGCCGCCAGCCCCGGACCACCGGCCAGCCGGTGGCGGCGCCGGCCCGATGTCGGTACGCCCGCTCCACCGCCTCGCTCACCGCCGGTACTCCGGCGGCGCCGGCCAGTGCCCGGTTCAACCCGGCGACGGTCGCGTCGTCCGGACCGCCCCCCGGCCGGGCCGAGCCGATCATCTCGTCCAGCCCGGCGACCACGGTGTCGACGTCGCCGGCCAGTCGACGCAGGGCGGCCTGCCGCTCGGCGACCGTGCGCTCCAGCGCGCTGCGCAGCCCGACCATGCCGGCCGGGTCGATGGCGGTGGTGGCGAGCAGGGGTACGCCGGTCAGCCCGTCGGAGTCGAGCAGTCGGCGCAGGTCGTCCAGGACGCGGGGCAGCTCGGCCGCCGGCAGCCGGTCGGCCTGGTTGAGCACGACCAGGGTGACGTCCCGGTGCCGGTGGAACTCGCGCAGGTAGCTGTCGTGGATGACCCGGTCGGCGTACTTCTGCGGGTCGACCACCCAGACCACCTGGTCGACGAGGCCGAGCAGCCGGTCGACTTCGAGGCGGTGGGACCGCTGCACGGAGTCGAAGTCGGGCAGGTCGAGCAGGATCAGGCCGTGCAGGGGCGTCTCGTCGTCGCCGTCGAGCGCGCTCTCGCGGACGAAGCGGTGCCGGGGCAGCACCCCGATCCAGTCGAGCAGCCGGTTGGCGTCCTCCAGTGGCCCCCACACGCACGCGTGCGTCACGCCGGTGGTGGGTCGGCGGACGCCGACCGGTGAGAGTTCGAGCTGGGCCAGCGCGTTGAACAGGCTGGACTTGCCGCTGCCGGTCGCGCCGGCGAGGGCGACGACGGTGTGGTCGCGGGACAGGGCGAGCCGGGTGCCGGCCCGTTCGACCAGGGTGTGCGCGGGCACCAGTTCGGCGTCGGGCAGCAGACCGTCGACGGCGGTCAGGAGGCGGCGTACGGCGTCCAGGCGGGCGATCAGCCCGTCCGGGTCGATCCGCTGGTTGCCGCGGAAGGCTTCGCGTACCCGGCCGGCGATGTTGCTCATCGCGAACTCTCCTCGTCACCGGCCGGCAGGTTGCCGTCGTCGCTGGCCAGGCCACTGCGGTGCCGAGCCAGCTCGACCCGCCCGGCGGCCTGGCGCAGCGTCTCGCCGGCCGCCTCGGTGGGCCGGGCGTCGGCGGTGCGGGTGAGGAAGCGGTCGGCCTCCGCGTCCAGCAGCGTCCGCACCCGCGCCAGGAGGTCGACCCGGGCCTTGGCGGCAAGGGTACGCACCGCCTGGTCGCCGAAGATCGCCTGGAGTACGGCCTGCGCGGCGACCGTCGTGCCGGCCCCCGTCGCCACCTCCAACCCGGTGGGGATGAACGCGGTCGAGGCGAACACGGCGATCATCACGGCCAGCCCGGTGGCGTTCACCGCGTACGCGGCCGTCCGGGCCACGAAGCGCTTGTCGCCGCCCTCGACGCGGACCAGCTCCAGTACCCCGCGCTGCCAGTCCCGGACCATCCGCTCGGCGCGTTCGGGCAGGTCGCCACTCGGGTGGGCGAGCGCCGGATCGAGCAGATCCGCGCCGGCCGGGTGCGCCTTCCACCCGGTGTACGCGGATTCGGCGGCCTCGGACGCCACCCCGCGCAGCAGGGTGACGAGTTGCGACTCGATGGCGTTGCGCAGTTCGGCGGAGGGCGCGGGACGGCCGGTGACGGCGGCCACCACCCGGTCCCGGAGACGCCCGATGCGGGCCTCCAGCGTGCGGAAGAACTCGCCCGTGCCGACGAACTCCTGCCAGCGGGCCAGCACCTCGCCGCGCAACAGTCGACCGTCCTGCAGACCCTGCTCGACGGTCCGTTCGGCACTGCGGTACGCCGCCCGTACCCTCTCGTCCAGCGCGTCGGCGGCGGTGACCTGCTCGTCGGCGGCGTCGGCCAGATCCTCGACGGCGGGGTGCAGGGCGGCCAGCGCGCCGTCGAGCGTCTGCCGGACCACCGCGGCGCGGGCGTCGGCGTCGGCGGCGAGTCGGGCGAACCACTCGGCCAGCGGCGCCGTGACCCCCTCGGGCAGCAGCCCCTGACCGTCGACCCAGGTCTCCGGCAGCACGAACAGGGGGGCGCGGTCGAGGCCCTGGGCGGCGAGCATCTCGGCGAGGTGCGCGGCGATCTCGTCGCTGGCCTCGGCGGGGACGCGGTCGAGCACCATGGCGATCACGGCACCCCGGGCCCGTGCGCTGCGCAGCAGCTCCCACGGCACCGCGTCGGCGTACCGGGCGGCGGTGGTGACGAACAACCACAGGTCGGCGGCGGCGAGTAGCTGGCTCGCGAGCGCGCGGTTGGCGTCGACCACCGAGTCGATGTCCGGCGCGTCGAGGAACGCGAGGCCCGGGGGGAGGGCCGGAGCGGTCACCAGGTGCAGGGAGCGCGGGTCGTCGCTCGGCTCGGTCGTACGCGTCAACCCGGGCAGCAGGTCGCCCTGCCGGAACCAGGTCGCGTCGGCCGGGTTGCACACCAGCACCGGGGAACGGGTGGTGGGTCGCAGCACCCCGGCGGCGCTGACCCGGGCCTTGACCAGGCTGTTGACCAGGGTCGACTTGCCCGCGCCGGTGGAGCCGCCGACGACCACGAGCAGTGGGGCGTCCAGCCGGGCGAGTCGGGGCAGCAGGTAGTCGTCGAGTTGGTCGGTGAGGGCGTTGGCGGCCTGCCGGGCGGAGGTGGCCGAGGGCAGCGCGAGCGGATAGCGGGTGGCGCCGATCGCGGCCCTCAGGCCCGACAGCGCGCCGGGGAGGCTGTCGTCCCCGCTGGTGACGGAGGGCTCCTCCGCGGCGTCCGGAGGGACGGTGCGGGCGGCGACGGCGGGCGCGCCGGAACGGGTGGCGGAGTCGCCGTGCGTCGTCACCGCTAAAGCGTGCCCGACCGATGCAAGGGAAGACAACCGGACGGTAATAACGTCTGGGTTGCGTCGGGTCGGCTCAACTCGACTTGACGATTCGCGGGCGCGTGGCACTATTGAGTCAAGTTCACTCAACTTGTGGTGGGGCCCGCTGCGGGCGGCGCCCGCCGAGCAGTCGCGGGCGGTGCCCGTCACCTGCACAACCTTACGAAGCGAGGAAGCGAAGATGGCACGTGCGGTCGGTATCGACCTCGGCACGACGAACTCCTGCGTCAGCGTTCTCGAGGGCGGTGAGCCCACCGTCATCGCCAACGCTGAGGGCTCGCGGACGACCCCGTCGATCGTCGCGTTCGCCCGCAACGGCGAGGTGCTCGTCGGCGAGGTCGCGAAGCGCCAGGCGGTGACCAACCCGGACCGGACGATCCGCTCGGTCAAGCGTGAGGTCGGCACGAACTGGTCCGTCGACATCGACGGCAAGAAGTACACCCCGCAGGAGATCTCGGCCCGGACCCTGATGAAGCTCAAGCGGGACGCCGAGGCGTACCTGGGCGAGCAGATCACCGACGCGGTGATCACCGTCCCGGCCTACTTCAACGACAGCCAGCGTCAGGCCACCAAGGAGGCCGGTGAGATCGCCGGCTTCAACGTCCTGCGGATCGTCAACGAGCCGACCGCGGCCGCCCTGGCGTATGGGCTGGACAAGGGCTCCAAGGAGCAGACCGTCCTGGTCTTCGACCTCGGTGGCGGCACCTTCGACGTGTCGCTGCTGGAGTTGGCCGAGGGCGTCATCGAGGTCAAGTCGACGAGCGGTGACAACCACCTCGGTGGCGACGACTGGGACCAGCGGATCATCGACCACCTGGTCAAGACGTTCCGCGGTGAGCACGGCATCGACCTCGGTCAGGACAAGATGGCCCTCCAGCGCCTCCGTGAGGCCGCCGAGAAGGCCAAGATCGAGCTGTCCGCCGCCACCACCACCAACATCAACCTGCCGTACATCACCGCCGGTTCCGCCGGCCCGCTGCACCTCGACGTGACGCTGAGCCGCGCCGAGTTCCAGCGGATGACGCAGGACCTGCTGGACCGCTGCAAGGGCCCGTTCGAGCAGGCCGTGAAGGACGCCGGGATCAAGATCTCGGACGTCGAGCATGTCATCCTCGTCGGTGGTTCGACCCGGATGCCCGCCGTGACCGACCTGGTCAAGCAGCTCACCGGCCGCGACCCCAACAAGGGCGTCAACCCGGACGAGGTCGTCGCCGTCGGCGCCGCCCTGCAGGCCGGTGTGCTCAAGGGTGAGGTCAAGGACGTCCTGCTGCTCGATGTGACCCCGCTGAGCCTGGGCATCGAGACCAAGGGCGGCATCTTCACCAAGCTCATCGAGCGCAACACCACCATCCCGACCAAGCGCTCCGAGGTGTTCACCACCGCCGACGACAACCAGCCGTCGGTGCTGATCCAGGTGTTCCAGGGCGAGCGGGAGATCGCGGCCTACAACAAGAAGCTCGGCACCTTCGAGCTGACCGGCCTCCCGCCGGCGCCGCGCGGCGTGCCGCAGATCGAGGTCGCCTTCGACATCGACGCCAACGGCATCGTCAACGTGCACGCCAAGGACCTGGGCACCGGCAAGGAACAGAAGATGACGATCACCGGCGGCTCCTCGCTGCCGAAGGACGACATCGAGCGCATGCGCCGGGACGCCGAGGAGCACGCGGAGGAGGACAAGCGCCGCCGCGACGACGCCGAGACCCGCAACGTGGCCGAGGCGCTGCAGTGGCAGACCGAGAAGTTCCTGGCCGAGAGCGGCGACAAGCTGCCCAGCGAGAACCGGGAGCAGCTCAACGAGGCGCTCGGCGAGCTGCGGGGCGCCCTGGGCGGCCAGGACATCGAGAAGATCAAGTCGGCGCACGAGAAGCTGGCACAGGTCTCCCAGCAGGCGGGTTCGCTGCTCTACGCCCAGCAGGCCGAGCAGGGCCAGCCCGGCGGCGAGGCCGGCCCGGGTGCGACCGGCGCGACCGGTGCCACGGGTGGTGCCCAGACCGGCGGTGCGGACGACGTGGTCGACGCGGAGATCGTGGACGAGGACGGCAAGAAGTGACTGCCCACCTCCGACACGTATTCACGGCGAAGGGATGAGGTAGCCCCATGACGCAGAAGCCACGAGCCGCCGACTCGGACGACACCGGGTCGACGCCGGGTGGCTCCGCGCCCACGGAGTCGACCACCGGCGCCGAGGAGCGGGTCGTCATCCGCAACAACCGCAAGCTCAGTGACGCGACGGAGCCGGAGGGCACCGCCGCCGACGCGGAGACCGGCGCACCGGCCGAGGGTCTGGTCGAGGACGCCGAGGTCGTGGTCGACGAGATCGAGGTCGAGGTCAACGCCACCGACGGGCCGGAACCCTCCGGTCCGCCGGTGGTGGACGCCCCGGCGCAGCCGGTGGGCGGCACCGGGACCACGCTCGGCGCCGAGTTGGAGGCGCTCCGCGCCGAGCTCGACGAGCGGACCAGGGACCTGCAGCGGGTGTCGGCGGAATACGCCAACTACCGCAAGCGGGTCGACCGTGACCGTGCCCTGGTGCAGGAGCAGGCGACCGGCTCGGTGCTGGCCGCGCTGCTGCCGATCCTCGACGACCTGGACCGGGCACGGGAACACGGCGACCTGGTCGGACCGTTCGGAACGGTGGCGGACCAGCTCACCGCCGCGCTGGGCAAGTTCGGCCTGACCGCCTTCGGCGAGCAGGGCGACCCGTTCGACCCGACCCGGCACGAGGCCGTCGCGCACCAGACCTCGGCCGAGGTCGGCGAGCCGACCTGCGTGCAGGTCATGCGGCGCGGCTACCAGCTCGGTGAGCGGCTGCTGCGCCCCGCGCTGGTCGCGGTCGCGGATCCGGAATAGTGCGAGACGGTGACCGGGCCGTCCCGCCCCCCGCACTGCGGCGGGCGGGACGGCCGGGCCACGACGGTCGGAAGGGGGTGGACCGGTGAGTTCGAAGGACTGGCTCGAGAAGGACTTCTACGCCGTGCTCGGCGTGGACAAGGCCGCCTCCGCGGATGACATCAAGAAGACGTACCGCAAGCTGGCCCGGGAATCGCACCCGGATCACAATCCGGGCGACCCGAAGGCCGAGGAGCGGTTCAAGGCCGTCTCCGAGGCGTACAACGTGCTGTCGGACGCCGGCCGTCGCCGGGAGTACGACGAGATGCGTTCGCTGTTCGGTTCGGGCGCGTTCCGGCGCAACGCCCGCGCCGGCGGCCAGCCGGGCGGGATGCCGTTCGACGTCTCCGACCTGTTCGGCGGCGGAGCGGGCGGCGGCGACCGCCGTTTCGGCGGTGGCGCCGGTTTCCAGGACCTGTTCAGCTCGATCTTCTCGGGCGGGCAGGCCGGTGGGCAGGCCGCGGCGCGTGGTCCGGCCCGGGGCCGGGACGTCGAGACCGAGGTGGCGCTCGACTTCGGCGACGCGGTGCGCGGGGTGACCCTGCCGCTGACGTTGCGCGCACCCGGTGTCTGCGACACCTGTCACGGTAACGGCGCCAAGCCCGGCACCCAGCCGCGTACCTGCCCGGTCTGCCACGGGGCCGGGGTGACGACCCGCAACCAGGGGTCGTTCAGCTTCTCCGAGCCGTGCGGCAACTGCCAGGGCGTCGGGACCGTGGTGGAGGAGAAGTGCCCGGAGTGCCACGGCAGCGGCGGGGTCACCAAGACCCGCACGATGAACGTGCGCTTCCCGGCCGGGGTGGCCGACGGCCAACGCATCCGGCTGGCCGGGCGCGGCGAGCCGGGTGAGCGCGGTGGCCCGGCCGGCGATCTGTTCGTGCACGTGAAGGTTCGACCGGACGAGTTGTTCGGGCGTACCGGAGACGACCTGACGTTGACGGTGCCGGTGACCTTCCCGGAGGCCGTGCTCGGCACGGACCTGCGGGTGCCCACGCTCGACGGCGCGGTGACGCTGCGGGTGCCGCCGGGCACGCCCAGCGGGCGGGTGCTGCGGGCCCGGGGCAAGGGCGTGGTCCGCCGCGACGGGCAGGCCGGGGATCTGCTGGTCACCCTGGACGTGGTGGTGCCCGCCCGACTGACGGACGAGGCGCGGGCCGCGCTGGAGGCGTTCGCCGAGCAGAGTCCGCCGGCGGCGCGGGAACATCTCGACGCGCGTGTGCGTCGGGTCGGATAGTCCGGTGGGATGGACGCGGAGGTGAGCGGGATGTCGGGCGAGTTCCTCGGTTCGGGTGACCCTGCCTACGAGGCCAAGGTGCTCATGATCTCGGTGGCGGCGCGGATGGCGGGGATGCACCCGCAGACCCTGCGCCAGTACGACCGGCTGGGGCTGGTGCAGCCTGGCCGGGCGGCTGGCGGTGGTCGTCGCTACAGCGTCCGGGACGTGGTGCTGCTGCGCGAGGTGCAGCGGCTCAGCCAGGACGACGGGATCAACCTCGCCGGCGTCAAGCGGATCATCGGCTTGGAGCGGCTGCTGGAGCAGGCGCAGCAGCGGGTCGCGCGGTTGGAGGCGGAGTTGGACGCCGCCTACCGCCGGGTGGCCGAGCTGGAGTCGCTGGCGCGCTTCCCGGGTCGGGATCTGGTGCCGACCAACCGCACGTCCACCGCGTTGGTGGTCTGGCGTCCGCGCCGCAACACCGACCGCTGACCCCACGTACCGCTTCCTCGGCCCGGCCCGCGCTCCGATTTCCCGGCGCGGACCGGGCCGCTTCCGTTAACCTGTCGATACGGGGTCCAAACGGCTTAATTCGGGCCTACCGGCATGGCGAGGGGGAGCGATGGCGGAGCCGGCGAAGAAAGTCGCTCAGCAGACGGAGGAGCGGTTGGAAAGCCTGGCTGACACCGTCCGCGAGAAGTTCGACAAGGTCACCGAGGGAACGTTCCGCGACCGGATCAAGGAGGGACGGTTCGCCGAGCAGGGCGAGCCGACCCAACCGGAACCGGACCGCAAGCGCGACTGAACCGGCGACCGACGTACGGGCCGGGACCCACGGGGGGTCCCGGCCCGTTCGCCACGCCGCCCCTACCCCGCCGATCTTGCACTTTCGTACGGTGAAATGTTCCGATTCCCGGAGTAAGTCGGCACAGAAAGTGCAAGATCGGCGCAATGAGGGGCGCGGGCTCAGCCGAGGCGGCGGTTCTCGCGGACCAGGCCGCCCTCGCACCAGTCCCGGTAGACGAAGAGATCCGGCCGGGCCAGCAGTACGCGGCCGTTGTGCGCCCAGATCTTCATCAGCTCGTCGCCGTCGCGTTCGGCCTGCTCCACGAGTTTGCGGAAGCGGCGCTTGGGATGGGCCCGGAAGTTCGTCCGGATGCCGTCGGCGGCGTAGATGTAGAGGCAGTGCAGCGCGAAGCGCCGGGCCGGGCACGTCGGGTCCATGGCCAGATCGAAGAGCGTCAACACCAGCCGGTCACCCGAGACCAGCAGGTCCCAGTCGGGTGGCATGGACGCCAACGGGACCGAATCCGGCTGGTACGCCCAAGCTCGCAACTCCGCCGGGCTCGGATCGACGGGGTTCGCGAAGCCGTGGAACGTCGACTCCTGCACGCTCACCGGCCAACCTTCCGCTCTCGCCCGCGGGTGGCAACGCTGCCTGCGGACCCTGGCTGCTGGGGCGAAACGGTAACCCGCCGTCGGTTACTGCGGTAGTACCCGTAAGGCGCAATTCGGCAACCGTTGGCCGGCCCGACCCGAACGGCCGTTCGGGTGCCCTGGCCAGCGCCGCTGTCGCACCTCACCCGGGCAGGACAGCGGCGGCGAACGTCAGTCGTGGACGGGAACCGGTTGACGCCGCTGGGCCGAGGCGCGGTTGCGCAACCACCGCTTGAACCACGGGAAGTCGGGCAGCCGGGCCAGGACCGGTCCGGTCACCACGGTGATCAGGACGTACGTCGCGGCGAGCGCGGCCAACCGCGGCTCGACGCTGCCGGCCGCGACCGCGAGGCCGGCGATGACGATGGAGAACTCACCTCGGGGTACGAGCGCCAGACCGGCCCGCCAGCGACCGGGTTCGGCGATGCCGACCCGGCGGGCCGCCAGGTAACCGGTGAGCGTCTTCGTGCCCATGGTGACCACGGCCAGCGCGAGCGCCGGCAGCAGCACCGGCGGGATGTCCTGCGGGCTGGTGGTCAGGCCGAAGAACACGAAGAACACGGCTGCGAACAGGTCCCGCAGTGGCGAGAGCAGCTCGGTCGCGTGGTGGGCCACCGGGCCGGAGAGCGCGATGCCGACCAGGAACGCGCCGACGGCCGCCGACACCTGCAGCGACGCCGCGATGCCCGCGATCAGCAACGTCAGGCCGAGTACGCCGAGCAGCAGCGCCTCCGGGTCCTTCGCCGACAGGGCGGACGAGATCAGGTGGCCGTACCGGATGGCGACCACCAGCACGATCAGCACCGTGCCCACCGCGACGGTGAGCGCGATTCCGCCGCCGAGCAGGCCGGTGCCGGCCAGTACGGCGGTGACCAGCGGCAGGTAGAGCGCCATCGCCAGGTCCTCGATGACGAGCACCGAGAGGATCACGGGGGTCTCGCGGTTACCGAGGCGACCCAGGTCGGCGAGGACCTTGGCGATCACGCCGGACGAGGAGACCCAGGTGATGCCGCCGAGTACGAGGGCGGCCACCCAGTCCCAGCCGAGCAGCAGGGCGAACCCCGCGCCGGGCAGCGCGTTGAGCACCCCGTCGATCAGACCGGCGGGTGCCGCTGAGCGCAGGTTGCCGACAAGCTCGTTGGCCGAGTACTCCAGGCCGAGCATCACCAGCAGGAGGATCACGCCGATCTCGGCGCCGACCGCGAAGAACTCCTCGCTGGCGTCCAGCGGCAGCAGCCCGCCGTGCCCGAACGCGAGCCCGGCGAGCAGGTAGAGGGGGATGGGAGAGAGGCCGAAGCGGCGACTGAGCCGGCTCAGGAGCCCGAGCAGCAGGAGGAGCGCACCAACCTCGATGAGCAGTGTGGTGAAATCGTGCATCCGCCTCAGCCGTCCGGGTCACTGTCGGCGAGGATGGCGGACACACCGTCGAGACCTCTGCGGGTCCCGACGACGACCACCACGTCACCGGCGGCGAAGCGGAACGAGGGGAGCGGCGAGACGATGACCTCGCCGTCACGCAGCACCGCCACGATGGAGGCACTGGTGCGGGTACGCGCCTTGGTGTCCGCGAGCGGACGGTTGACGTACCGCGACCCCGCCGGGATGGCGATCTGCTCGGTGAGCAGCCCAGCGGCCTGCTCGCGCAGCCCGGAGAGCTGACCGAGCATCAGCGAAGCGCCGAGGATGTCGGCCAGCGCCTCCGCCTCGTCGTCCGTCAGCGGAATGTCCGCCTGGCAGGCGTCGGGATCGTCGGGGTCGTAGAGGACAAGATCACGGCGGCCGTTGCGGTGGGAAACCACGCCGAGCCGCCGGCCGGATTCGGTCACCAGATCGTGACGCACTCCGATGCCCGGTAAGGCAGTCTGTTCCACACGTACTCGCACCCGGGCAAGGCTACCGCTTCGGAGACGCCGATGATCGGACGGATATCGGGTCGGACAGTGGTGCTGCTGCTCGTAACTCTGTTGGCTGCGTGTTCGATCGGCGATGTCCGCCGTAAACCGCCGACCGCGTCGCCCGGGGCAACCGTCACCGCGCCGTCTCCAACGGCCGCCGTCGCGCGGGAGCGCCGCGTCCGGGTCGCCGTTCCCCAGCGGTACGACCCGCCGTACGTCGAGTTCGTCGACGCCGAGCGCGGCTACGCCCTCTTCGCCAACTGCGGCGAGCCGCCGCCCGACGACGCCTGTCCGGCGCGACTGTTCAGCACCGATGACGGCGGACGGTCCTGGCGGGAGTTGCGACATCCCCACCCGGCGGCGGAGAACCACCAGCTCTACGCCGCGCCGGGGGTTCTGACGCTGTGGAGTGAGCCGCACGGCTGGTGGACCTCGACCGACGGTGGCACCTCGTTCACGCACGCGCTGGACGGGCCGCCGCCGCAGTGGGTGGGCGCCCAGAGTCGATTTCAGGTGATCGAGGGCAGTGATCAAATCGGCGAGTGGGACGGCCAACGGCTGCGCCCGCTGGCCGCGCAGCCCCGCGTACCCGGATTGAACGCGGTCGACGCGGGCGACGGCCCGCTGCTGGTCGCGACCGGGGAGAAGGACGGGAAGCTGTACGCGGCTGTCTCCTTCGACCGGGGGCGGAGCTGGCAGCAGACCCCGGTGCCGGCACCCGACGGGCAAATCGCCGCTCTGAACGCCCACGTCGAGGGGGACGGGACGGCCTGGCTGGTCGGGACGCGCCCGGACCGCAGATCCTTCCCGGCGCTCTGGCGACTGCGCCGAGGGTGGGATCTGATCCGCGTCGACGGCGCTCCGCCACAAATCCAATCCGTCGCACCGATCGGCGGCGGGCTGCTCGCGGTGACCGGCCCGGCGGGCGCCGGGGCTGTCGGGGAGGACGGTCGCTACACCGGGTTGCCCTGGCCGATCGGCCCCGACCGCAGCCTGTCCGTGCTGACCGACGGCACGATCGTGGCCATCGGCGGGGACGGTGGGATCCTGCTCGGCGTCGGCTGGGTGACCGAGCGTCGCTGGACGAAGATCATCCTCGACAACGCCTGACGTCTAGCCTGATCGACTCGACGTCACGCAAGTCGGGGTGTCCGGACCTCCAGGACACCCCAACTTCCGGGAAACCGAGTCGATCAGAGCTGCGCGAAGAACTCGCGGATGTCGTCGACCAGGACGTCGGTCGCCTGGTGGGCGGCGTAGTGGCCGCCGACGTCACCGCGCCCCTCCACGTCGGTCCCGTAGGCCGTCCAGCGGACGATGTTCGCGTGGTCGCGATCGGCGAAGCGGCGGATGGACTGGAAGTCACCGGGGAACATGGCCACCGCGGTGGGCGTCGTGGTCGGCTCGGCCGGCTGCTCGTCGGCGTGGGCGTCCTCCCAGTAGAAACGGATCGCCGAGGCGGCCGTGCCGGTGAACCAGTAGAGGGCCACGTTGGCCAGGACGAAGTCGGCGTCCAGGCTCTCGTCGAAGAGTTGCGCGTTCCAGGCCAGCAGCCCGATGGGCGAGTCGGCCAGCGCGTACGCCAGGGTCTGCGGCTGCTGGCTGTGCACCTGGTTGAAGGAGAACTTGTTCTCGTAGAACCACTGGAGGTGCCCCAGCGCCGCCTGGTCCGCCTCGGAGAGGTCGGCGAACTCGGTCGGGTCGCCGGACGGGAACGAGAAGATCTGGGTGACGTGCACGCCGAGCACGTGCTTGCGGTCGATCCGACCCAGCTCCGGCGAGATCAACGAGCCGCCGTCGTTGCCGACCGCGCCGTAGCTGTCGTACCCCAGGCGGCTCATCAGCTCGGCCCAGGCGCGGGCCGTGCGGTGCCGGTTCCAGCCGGCGCTGCGGGTGGGGCCGGAGAATCCGAAGCCCGGCAGCGACGGGATGACCACGTGGAAGGCCGGTGCGGCCGGGTCGCTCGGCTCGGTGAGCGGGCCGATGACGTCCAGGTATTCGAGCACCGAGCCCGGCCAGCCGTGGGTGAGCACCAGGGCGGTGGCGTCCGGCCGGGACGACCTGACGTGCAGGAAGTGGATCTGCTCGCCGTCGATCTCGGTGACGAACTGCGGGTGGGTGTTGAGCCGAGCCTCGACGGCTCGCCAGTCGAACCCGTCGCGCCAGCGGTCGGCGAGCGCGCGGACCCGGTCGCCGCTCATCCCGTACGTGTCGCCGACGCCGGGCAGCTCGGCGGGCCAGATCGTGCGGTCCAGGCGGGCGGCCAGGTCGTCGAGGGCGGTCTGCGGGATCTCGACGCGGAACGGGCGGATCGCGGTGCCGGTCATCTCGGGACTCCTTCGGAACGGAATGTTTCGTTCTGCAATCACGGTAGCAGACCGGAACGATCCGTTCCAGTGGTAGCCTCGACCCATGTCGACGAAGCCCCTGGCCGGCCGCCGCGCCCAGGCCGCCCGCAACGACGAGGTGATCCTCGAAGCCGCCCGCGCCGTCTTCCTCGACGACCCGAAGGCCCCGATCGCCGCCGTCGCCGACCGCGCCGGCGTCGGGATCAGCGCGCTCTACCGGCGGTACGCGGGCAAGGAGGCCCTGCTGCGCCAGCTCTGCCACGACGGGCTGCGCCGCTACATCGCGGTGGCCGAGGAGGCGCACGCCGAGCCGGACGACTGGGCCGCGTTCGCCGGGTTCCTGGCCCGGGTGGTCGACGCCGACGTGCACTCGCTCACCGTCCACCTGGCCGGCACCTTCACGCCGACCGAGGAGATGGGTCGGGACGCGGTACGCGCGGGCGAGCTGGCCTCGGCGCTCGTCGAGCGGGCGCACGCCAGTGGGCGGCTGCGCGCCGACGTGGTCGTACAGGATCTGGGGCTGGTGCTGGAGGGGTGTGCGGCTGTGCGCGTACCCGACGTGGAGCGCACCCGTGAGCTGCGCCGCCGGCAGCTCGCGGTGCTGCTGGGCGGCCTGTCGACGGTGCCGGAGGCGGGCGAGCTGCCCGGCCCGGCGCCGGCCGCCGGGGAGTTCGACTGGCGGTGGCGACCCCGCGAGTGACAGGCGTCACACGGTAAGGTTGAGTGGAATACGCTCAACTCTGGTTGCGTCCAAGACAGTGGACAACGCCGATCCGGGGGAGCCCATGAACACCGAGAAACTCACCACCAAGAGCCGCGAGACCATCACCGGTGCCGTCTCCCTGGCCAACCAGCGTGGCCACGCGACCGTGGAGCCCTGGCACCTGCTGCTGTCCCTGCTCGACACCGAAGGCTCGACCGCCGCCGGTCTGCTGCGCGCCGTCGGGGCCGACCCCGCCGAGCTGCGCCGGGCCACCGATCGTGCGGTCGACGCCCTGCCGGCCGCGCGGGGCTCCAGCATCGCCGAGCCCACCCTGGCCCGCGAGTTCGTCAACGCCATCGGGGCCGCCGAGCAGATCGCCCGCCCGCTGGGTGACGAGTACACCTCCACCGAGCACCTGCTCGCCGGTCTGGCCCGGGTGGGCGGTGCCGTGTCGGCCGCGCTGAAGTCGGCCGGGGCCACCGAAGAGGCCCTGATCGCGGCCTTCCCGACCGTACGGGGCGGAGACCGGCGGGTCACCACCGCCGACCCCGAGCAGACCTACCAGGCGCTCAGCAAGTACGGCGTCGACCTGACCGCCAGCGCCCGCGACGGCAAGATCGACCCGGTCATCGGCCGGGACTCCGAGATCCGCCGGGTCATCCAGGTGCTCTCCCGGCGTACGAAGAACAACCCCGTGCTGATCGGCGAGCCCGGCGTTGGCAAGACGGCCATCGTCGAGGGTCTCGCCCAGCGGATCGTGGCCGGTGACGTGCCGGAGTCGCTGCGCGACAAGAAGCTGGTCTCGCTGGATCTCGGGGCGATGGTTGCCGGCGCGCAGTACCGGGGCCAGTTCGAGGAGCGGCTGAAGTCCGTCCTGGAGGAGATCAAGAACTCCAACGGGCAGGTCATCACGTTCCTCGACGAGCTGCACACCGTCGTCGGCGCCGGCAAGGGTGAGGGCTCGATGGACGCCGGCAACATGCTCAAGCCGATGCTGGCGCGTGGTGAGCTGCGGATGGTCGGCGCCACCACGCTGGACGAGTACCGCGAGCACATCGAGAAGGACCCGGCGTTGGAGCGCCGCTTCCAGCCGGTGCTGGTGGGCGAGCCGACGATCGAGGACACGATCGGCATCCTGCGCGGGCTCAAGGAGCGCTACGAGGTGCACCACGGCGTACGGATCACCGACGCCGCGCTGGTCGCCGCCGCCACGCTCTCCGACCGGTACATCACCGACCGGTTCCTGCCGGACAAGGCGATCGACCTGGTCGACGAGTCCGCGTCCCGGCTCCGAATGGAGATCGACTCCCGGCCGGTCGAGGTGGACGAGATCGAGCGGGCCGTACGCCGGCTGGAGATCGAAGAGATGGCGCTGGCCAAGGAGCCCGACGCCGCCTCCGCCGAGCGGTTGGCCCGGTTGCGCCAGGAGTTGGCCGACAAGCGCGAGCAGCTCACCGTGCTCTCCGAGCGCTGGCAGACCGAGAAGAGCCACATCACCAAGCTCTCCACCGCGAAGGAGGAATTGGAGCGCCTGGGCGGCGAGGCCGAGCGGGCCGAGCGCGACGGCGAGCTGGAGCGCGCCGCCGAGCTGCGGTACGGCCGAATCCCGGCCCTCAAGGTCGAGCTGACGCAGGCCGAGGAGGAGCTGGCCCGGCTCCAGGCCGACGGCGCGATGCTCAAGGAGGAGGTCGGCTCGGACGACATCGCCGCGGTCGTCGCCTCCTGGACGGGCATCCCGGCGGGCCGGCTGCTGGAGGGCGAGACGGCCAAGCTGCTGCGGATGGAGGAGTCGCTCGGCAGCCGGGTGGTCGGCCAGGCCGAGGCCGTCGGCGCGGTCTCCGACGCCGTACGCCGGGCTCGGGCCGGTGTCGCCGACCCGGACCGTCCGACGGGCAGCTTCCTCTTCCTCGGACCGACCGGTGTCGGCAAGACCGAGTTGGCCAAGGCGCTCGCCGGGTTCCTCTTCGACGACGAGCGGGCGATGGTCCGCATCGACATGAGCGAGTACGGCGAGAAGCACTCCGTCGCCCGCCTCGTCGGTGCCCCGCCCGGCTACGTCGGCTACGAGGAGGGCGGCCAGCTCACCGAGGCCGTCCGCCGCCGGCCGTACTCGGTGATCCTGCTCGACGAGGTGGAGAAGGCGCACCCGGACGTCTTCGACGTGCTGCTCCAGGTGCTCGACGACGGTCGGCTCACCGACGGCCAGGGCCGGACGGTCGACTTCCGTAACGCCATCCTGATCCTCACCTCCAACCTCGGGTCGTCGGTGATCAGCGACCTGACGCTGGCCGAGGAGCAGCGCCGCGAGGGCGTCCTCGCCGTCGTCCGGTCGCACTTCAAGCCCGAGTTCCTCAACCGGCTCGACGACATCGTGGTGTTCGCGGCGTTGCGCGGGGACGATCTGCGCTCCATCGTGGACATCCAGCTCGACCGGATGCGAAGCCGTCTTGCGGACCGTCGGTTGGCGCTGGACATCACCGAGTCCGCCCGTGGGTGGCTGGCCGAGCACGGCTACGACCCGATCTACGGCGCCCGACCGCTGCGCCGCCTGGTGCAGACCGCCATCGGCGACCAGTTGGCCAAGGCCCTGCTCTCCGGAACCATCCGGGACGGCAACACGGTCAAGGTCGACCTCAACCCCGCCGGAAACGCCCTGACGGTCACCCCCGCCTGAGCCCCGCGATCAAGAGGTTTGCGTCATCGGGACGTCTTCCCATGACGCAAAACTCTTGATCAACAGGGTGAGAGGCGGGCCGGCGGGGAAAGGAGTGGGGCATGTTCGGGATGAGTAGGTGGGAGCGGGACCTTCGCGCGGCCGTCGACGAGCTGATGACCGCCGACACGCTGGCCTTCGGCGGTGTCGGGTTCGCCGGTGAGGTGCTGCCGGTGACCGAGGCGTACCACCGCGTCGAGGCAGCACTCGACGAGCACCCCGAGGAGGTACGCCGGCAACTCGACCACCTGCTGGCAGAGGGATCGCCCGCCGGCCGCGCGTACGCGGCGACGCTGCTGGAACGAGTCGACCCGGCCGCCGCCCAGGCGACCTGGACGTCGCTGCGCGACGACTCCACCGAGTTCACCACCTTCGTCGGCTGCGTCATGGGTCGCTCCACCCTCGGCGACTACGCCACGCAGCGACTCGCGGCGGCCTGACAATCGCCGCACACCCCCACGCGTTCCGCGGTCCGTCGTGGGTGGCTGAGCTTTCGGTCACGACGCGACTCATTTCGGTGCGCCAGGTTGTTACCGTCTGCGCCGACGTACCTGGGGAGGTGGTCGGGTGGACGGGTCGCTGGCGTCCCTGGTGGGTGCCGTTGTCGTACTCATGACGGTCGTGCTCGTGGCCGTCGTGCGCGCCCGGCGCCGGGCCGCGGCCGGGCCCACCGGCCTCCCGCCGACCCGCCGGCTGGCTCCGGGTGACCGCGTGCGGATCCGCCAGCGGGAGTACGTCGTGAGCGGCACCATCCGACTGGTCGAGGGGGGCTGGACGTGGGTGCAGCACCTCCTCGACGACGCCTCCGGCACGCCGCACCGGCTCTCTGTGGAGGGTGATGGTGGTCCCGAGCTGGAGCTGGTGCTCTGGACCGCCGAGCCCGGCGCGACAGTCACCCCCGGCGCGCCGACCATCGACCTCGGCGGGCGGCGGTACACCTGGGCCGAGACCGGGCAGGCGCGCTACACCTCCACCGGGGAGACCGGCCTGCCGGCGGCGGGGACGATGCGTTACCACGACTACGAGTCGGGCGGGCGTGACCGGCTCTCCTTCGAGGCGTACGGCGAAGAGGGCTGGCGGGTCGCGCGCGGTGACCTGCTCGATCCGGCCGACCTGGCGATCCGACCCGTCGACGACGCGCGCTGAGCGACCTCGCCGGGCGCGCCGCTTTCGGCACGGCATGCCGCAGTGGCCGGTTGCCGATACGGTGTGGGCCCAATCTAGGAAAGGAGAATCGTGGTCGACTCCCCGAGCACGCCGACCCGCCAACGGCCCTCCACCGTGACGATTTCCAGCTATCTGCTCTACCTGTTCCTGGCGTGCCAGGTGATCAGTCTCATCATCACCCTCTCCACCATCGGCAAGACCCGGGACGTGCTCCGCGACGCGTACGCGGGCAGTTCCGCCGACGGGGCGGAGCAGGTCGCGGACTTCTTCTTCGCCTTCGGCCTCGGCAGCGCGATCCTCGTGCTCCTGCTGGCCGTCGTGCTGGGCGTGCTGGCCATCTTCAACAACCAGGGTCGTAACGGCGCCCGGATCACCACCTGGATCGTCGGCGGCATCATGGTCTGCTGCACGGGTGGCACCCTGCTCAGCGGGGCGGCCGGCGGTTTCAACACCGGTGGGAGCGGCAGCGGCGACATGCCGAGCCCCGAAGAGGTCCAGCGCCGCCTCGACGAGGCGCTGCCGTCCTGGATCACCCCGGTCAGCCTCCTGCTCGGCGTGGTCAGCCTGCTCGCTCTGCTGGCGGCACTGATCCTGCTGGCCCTGCCGAAGTCCAACGAGTTCTTCCGCAAGCCCGCCGCCGCGTGGGAGCCGCCGACCCCGGGCGCCAGCTACCCGGCCTACCCGCAGGCGTCCGGCCAGCCCGGCTACCCGCAGGCGTCCGACCAGCCCGGCTACCCGTCGACTCCCGGTCAGCCGTCCAGCGGGGAGCCGGCCTACCCGTCGACTCCCGGCCAGGCGTCCGGGCCGGAGCAGCCGACCGCCCCGCCGGCCAACCCGTCCAGCTCGGACCGTCCGGACGACACGCCGCCGGCGGACCGCCCCGGCAGCACCGGGCCGTCGACGAGTTGATCCACGGATAGGCACGACGCCGACGATCCCTCCGAGTAGGTTGCAACCCGACGCCTACCGGAGGGATCCGTCGTGTCGTACCCCGAACCGGCACCGCCCCGCCGGCCCGCCGTGGTCCCGGCGGCCACGGCCGTGCTGCTGCTGATGGCGGTCGGCGCGCTCGCGTACGCCGCCGTCGACCTGGCGGTGCTGGGCCGGACGGTGGGGGAGTTCCGCGCCGTGGCGCGCAACACCTCGGCCAGCCCGCAGCAGATCGACGGTGTGGTGGCCCTGCTGCGCGCGTCGGCGGCGCTGACCGCGGTGGTCGCCGGGCTGTCCGCGCTCGTGCTCGCCGGACTGGCCCTCGGACTGTTGACGGGTCGACGGGGCGTACGCGTGGCCATCTGGGTGGTCTGCGGGCTCGGCCTGCTCGCGGGCTGTTGCAGCGTGGCGGTGCTCGTCGGCGAACGCGCCGCGCCGCTGCGGCTGGGGGCGGACGAGCGGGCCACCGCCGAGCTGTTGGGCCTGCTCTCGGACGCGTACCCGTCCTGGTGGATTCCGCTCAATGCCGGGCTTTCCGTCGGGCAGGCCCTCGGTTACCTTGTGGTAGCCGCGCTGCTGGCCCTGCCGGCGGCGAACGCCTGGTTCGGTCGACACCGCCGCACGGCACCGACCGCGCCGTCCGCGTTCCCGCCCGCGTCGCACCAACCCCCGCAGGCGCCGGCCACGCCCCCGTACCCGCCCAGGTGAGGACCGCCCGTGACGCTCGAATCCACGACCCCCGAGCGACGGGCCCTGATCACCGGCGCCACCGCCGGCATCGGCGCGGCGTTCGCCCGGCGCCTGGCGGCCGACGGCTGGCACCTGGTGCTGGTCGCCCGGGACGCGGATCGACTGGCCGCGATGGCCACGGAGCTGGGCGCCCGACACGGGCACGACGTCCAGACGCTGCCGGCGGACCTGTCCACCGATGACGGCTGCGCCACCGTCGAACAGCGGCTGGCGTCCGACGCTCCCGTTCACCTCCTGGTCAACAACGCCGGCATCAGCCTGAACAAGCCGTTCCTGCGCTCCACAGCGGAGGACGAGGCGCGGCTGCTCCGCCTCAATGTGCACGCCGTCATGCGATTGACACTGGCGGCGCTACGTCCGATGACCGAACGGCGCGATGGGGCAGTGATAAATGTCTCTTCAGTTGCTGGGTTTGGCGCGGTGATGCCCGGGTCGACCTACTCGGCCAGCAAGGCGTGGGTCACCAATTTCAGTGAGTCCGTGGGCCAGTCGGCCCGCCCTTTCGGCGTCCGGGTGATGGCTCTGTGCCCCGGTTACACCCGTACCGAATTCCACGAGCGGGCCGGCATCAACATGTCCAAAACGCCGAACTGGATGTGGCTGCGAGCCGAGGACGTCGTCGAAGAGGGCCTGCGTGACCTGCGCAAAGGCAAGTTGGTGAGTGTTCCGGCGTGGAAGTACAAGGTGGCCGTCGCCGGTCTGCGGCACGCGCCGCGCCGGCTACTCGAAGTGGTCTCGCGCGACACCCGCGGCCGGATCGGTCGCGAGGAACGCTGAGCCCTGGGCGCGTCGTCGCGCCGGAGACGCCGCCGTCGGTCGTTGGCGCACCGCGACCGAGCCAGTCGCTGAGCGTAGTCGGACATCGCCCGTCATCGGTGTCTCACCGCCCTGATTCGGCAGGCCCGTCCACACGGCGTTCAGAGTTGCGCAGTAACCTCTATCGCCATGGGGGACCACGACGACCTGCGCAAATTCATTACCGACCTGGCTGTGGTCCACGGACGGGTCACGTTGTCATCGGGGCGCGAGGCAGACTGGTACGTCGATCTGCGACGCGTCACGCTCCATCACCAGGCCGCTCCGTTGGTCGGTAAGGCGCTGCTCGACCTGACCGCCGACTGGGAGTACGACGCGGTCGGTGGCCTCACCCTGGGCGCGGACCCTGTCGCGCTCTCGATGCTGCACGCCGCCGCTGGAACCGGCCGCGCCTTGGACGCCTTCGTGGTGCGCAAGGCGGGCAAGGCACACGGTCTACAGCGACGGATCGAGGGACCGGAGGTGGCCGGCCGCCGGGTGTTGGCGGTGGAGGACACGTCCACAACGGGCGGAAGTGTGTTGACCGCCGTCGAGGCTCTTCGCGAGGCCGGAGCCGAAGTCGTGGGCGTGGCGGTTATTGTTGATCGAGGCGCCGGCGACGCGGTGCGAGCCGCCGGATTGCCGTACCGGGCGGCCTATACGTTGGCTGACCTCGGCCTTGTGGCGTAAAAGTCTGCCGATTCGTATCTGCTGATATGCAGGCGGATCGATGCTGCTGGTGGAAGGATGGAATACGTGGGAACTGCGTTGGCCGAAATGACTATGCCTCAGATCTCGCCGCTTGCCGGTGAGCCGATCGAACGTGCCGATGCCGAGCGTCTCGCGGGGGTCCTCAAGGCCCTTGCGGATCCCGCCCGGTTGCGGCTGCTCAGCCTGATCCAGTCGGCCCCCGAGGGCGAGGCGTGCGTCTGTGACCTGACCGCGCCGCTCGGCCTCTCCCAGCCGACGGTCAGTCACCACCTGCGTATCCTCACCGAGGCCGGCTTGCTGGAGCGGGAGAAGCGCGGTGTCTGGGCGTACTACCGGCTGGTCCCGAGCGCGATCGCGACGATCGCCGACCTGCTGACCCCGCCGCGTAAGCGGGCCACCAAGAAGGCCCGCTGACGTAAGGCGCTGCGCACCGTCTCGTACCCGGGGCGGTGTCCGGTGGCGAACCAGGGGTGGCGCCACCGGTAGCTGATACCTGCTCGTCCCCGGCCGCACCGCCGGAGGCCGGGTCCGACATGCCGACGGCCGACCCCCACACCAGGGGGCCGGCCGTCGTCGTACCCGGGATCAGCGCTGCTGACCGTTGCCGTGCCCCCCGCGACGGTCGTGCGGGTGCTCGTCGTGGTCGAACTTCTCACGCACCGCGTCCACGGCGCCCGCGGCGCTGGCCGCCGCGACGACCGCGACCGCCTCGCCCCGCTTGCGCGCCCGCCGGTCGCGGAGGAACTCGAAGAAGATCGGCAGCACCGAGATCAGGATGATCAGTGCGACCACCGGCAGGATGTAGTGGTCGATCTTATCGCCGATCGCCTTGTAGATCCGGTCGGCGAGCAGGTAGCCGATCAGCAGGATGCCGTCCACCCAGAGCACCCCGCCGACGATGTTCCACAGCAGGAACTGCCGGGCCGGCATGCCCAGCGCCCCGGCGACCGGGTTGAGGAACGTCCGCACGATCGGGATGAAACGCGCCAGCACCACGGCCTTGGCCGGGCCGAACTTCTGGAAGTAGTACTCGGCCTTCTCCACGTACTCCTTCTTGAAGAGCCGCGAGTTGGGCCGCTCGAACATCCGTCGGCCGTACCGCGCACCGAGCCAGTGCCCCAACTGCGCGCCGAGGATCGCGCAGATCGGTCCCCCGATCAGCAGACCGGCCAGCGAGAGGCGGGTTCCGTCGCCGAAGATAGCGTCCGCCACCGGCGAGGCGGCCACCCCGGCGAGGAACAGCAGCGAGTCGCCGGGGAAGAAGAAGCCCACCAGCAGGCCGGTCTCGGCGAAGAGGATCACCCAGACGCCGACCAGCCCGAAGGTCTGCAACAGGTCCTTGGGATCGAGCGGGTTCAGGGCGACGCTCTCCGTGAGAGCGCGGGTCTTCTCAGCTGTGTCCACGGCCACAAAGGGTACCGAAGCCCGCAGTCCGGGCCGCGCCGGACCGGTGCTCACCACCCGGTTGCCGGATACGACGGTGCCCCGCCGACCAGCGTGGTCGACGGGGCACCGGTACCGCTGGGATGGATCAGGCGACGAAGCGGGTCCGGCGGCGCTTGGCCACCAGGTAGCCGCCGACGCCCGCGGCGAGCAGCAGCGCGCCGAGGCCGGCGAGCAGGCCGGTCGACTGACCGGTGATCGGCAGCGAGCCACCGTCACCGTTGCCGCCACCCTCGCCGCTGGACGAGGCCGGGTTGATCACGATCGTCGCCGTGTTGTTGCCCTTGTTCGGGTCACCGGCGAGCACGGTGGTGACAGCACCCGAGGCGTTCGCGTCGACCTTGTCGATCCGAAGTCGGAACTCGTACGTGGTCACGTCGTCCGGCCAGGTCTCGAGGCTCAGGCACGCGTACTCCTTCGCGCCCGGCTCACCCCAGGCCGCGTCCCACGGGTCCCACGCGGTGCCCGGCTTGAACGGCACGCAGTTGGGGTCGACCTCTACCGCCGTGGTGCCGGCCGGAACGGTCACCCGAACCGGCAGGTCCTCCATCCCGAGGTCCGGCGTGCCCTGGCCGATGTACTCCAGCACCGCCGGCCCCAGGTTGGTGAAGCTCGGCGCGACGGTGACCACGTCGCCCTTCTTGCCACTTGCGGTCGCGCCCTTGGCCGCGAGGTCAGCCGAAGTGTTGCCGGTTACCCGAACGCTCCCGATGGTGACGTCGTTCGACACGTCGACGTCGGTCTGCGGCACCCGTGCTGCCTGCATCGACTGCTCGACCAGGCGGAGCTTGTCGCCGTTGCCGGGCTTGAAGTCCTCCATGGGCGAGTCCTTGGACGCCAGGTCCCAGTCGTCAGTGGTCCACCAGGACAGCGCCACTGAGAAGGTCGCACGGGTGCGTGCCTTCGCGCTCACCTTGATCGGCATGCCGTTCGAGAGCTTGTACGACTTGCCCGGCTCGATCTTCGTGTCGAACGCGCAGACGGCGACCATGCCCCACTCGTCGGACCTGCAGTTCGAGTGGTCGCCGCCGTAGGCGGCGAGTTCCTGGGCCTGCAACACGAGAACGGCGCCATCGATGGCGGTCTCGCTGGTGTTACGAACGACACCCGGCAGTCCTGCCGTGGTGCCCGGGGCGCCGCTGGCCTCGACGGTCGGGTCGCCCGCCAGGTCGACGCCCTCGGCGATGGTGACGCCTGCCGTCGCCTTGGCGGTCTTGCCGCCGGAGGTGATGCTGATCGCCAGGGAGCCCTGCTGCCCCGGCTTCGCGTCGTCCTTACCCGAGACCGTGTAGTCGAACCACGGCGGCCTGCCGTCCTCGGTTTCGCTCTCGCAGTGCAGCTTCGTCGGCGAGACGTCGCAGGTCCAGCCCCACATCGGCTCCACGATGGCGAAGTCCGCGACCGCGGAGAGGTCGACGTCCACCGAGGTCTCGCCGAACGTCGGCTCGGACTCGTCATCGGTCGGCCGGGCGTAGAGGTAGCCGGACGTGGAATGACCCGGTGCCACGAGCACGTCATGCGTGGCGATATCGAAACGGGCCTCGTCGGCGAGGGCCGGGCTGGCGGAGGCGGCGACGAACGCGCCTGCGACGCCCAGTCCGGCGAGCCAGCGCCGGCTGGAGTGGGTGAGCATGAGGGGGATTCCTCCAGTAGGGGGATTCAGGTGCAGCCTGTGGATCTTAAGGAACCGCTAAGGTTCGGCGTCGTCCCTGATCACCGCCTGGTCAGCAGGACGAACCGAAAGGCTGATCACCGCCACCGCAATGTTCAGCGGGTCCGCTCCCGTCAACTGAAGCAGGAACCCGGGAGGTGCAGTGACGTACGAGGAGTTCGCGGACACGCGGCTTGCCCCGCTGCTGCGGTACGCGGTGATGCTCACCGGTGATCCGCACCAGGCGCAGGATCTGGTGCAGGAGACGATGGTCCGGGTCCAACTGAACTGGCGGCGGGTCGCCCGCGCGGACTCGCCCGAGCGGTACGTGCGCCGCATGCTCACCAACCAGTACGTCGACTGGAAGCGCGGCTCGTGGATGCGTCGGGTACTGCTGCGCGGGGAGCCCGACGAGTCCCTGCCGGCGTCCGCCGACCACGCCCAGTCCGCCGTGGACCGGGACCAGATCTGGACCTGGCTGTCCCGGCTGCCGCGCCGGCAGCGCGCCACCCTCGTGCTGCGTTACTACGAGGATCTGCCCGACGCCGAGATCGCCGACATCCTCGGCTGTGCCGTCGGGACCGTCCGTTCGTCCATCTCCCGGGCCCTTGCCACGCTCCGGGCCGAGTACGTGGAGGTTCCCTCATGATCGAGGATGACCTGCGTGCCGCCTTCGCCCGGCACGAGCCGCTGACCCCGCCGACCGGCCCGCTGCGCGCGGCGATCGACCGCCTGACCATCCGCCGTCGCCGTCGGCGTCGCCGCTGGCAGGCCGGTGGTGTCGCGTTGGCGCTGCTCGGGGTGCTGGGGATCGGGGTGCCGCTGCTGACTCCGGAGCGCGGGGGGCCGCCGCCGGCCGCCGAACTGCTCGGTGAGTCCGCTCGACCGGTGCCAACCGGCGCGCTGAACATCCTGCTGCTCGGCATCGACGGCGACGGGCCGGCGGCGACGCGGGCCGACGCGGTGCTGTTGGTGCACATCCCGGCCGACCGCAGTCGCCCGTACCTGGTGTCGCTGCCCCGCGACCTGGGCGTGTCGATCCCGGGCCACGGCACCGACAAGCTGAACGCCGCTTTTCCGGCCGGCGTCGGGTCGACCCGGCCGGAGATGACCAAGGGGTACGAGTTGACCCGGCGCACGGTGGCCGAGCTGACCGGGGTACGGGTGGATGCCGGCGTGGTGCTGACGTACCGCACCGTGAGCGCGCTGACCGACGCCGTGGGCGGTGTGCCGGTCTGCCTGAGCGAGCGGGTGCGATCCGTGCACACCCGGCGGGTCTTCCCGGCCGGCTGCCAACGTCTCGACGGCGCCGCGTCGGTCGACCTGCTCCGCCAGCGCTACGGTCTGCCCGCGGGGAGCCAGGACCGGGACCGCAACGCCCGTCTCTTCGCCGCCGGTCTCGTCCGCCAGACCACCGACCGGGGCGCACTCACCGATCCGGTACGCCTCGCCAGACTGCTGGCCGCCGTCGGCCCGGACCTCGTGGTGTCACCCGACCGGGCGGCCGTGCTGGACCTGCTGCGGCTCGTGCCCACGCTGCGGTCGGTCGAGCCGGTCGGGCTCGGTCTGCCGGTGGCCCTGCCGAGCGCGAGGGACCGCTCGCTGCGGGCCGACCCGACGTTCGTGCCGGATTTCCTGAAGGCGCTGCGGGAGGACCGCCTCGGCGACTGGGCGGCCCGTCACCCGACGTTGGTCGACCAAGCCCGGTGACTCCGTGGACTGCGACGGCACCCCACCGCCAAGGGGACGAACGACGGCGGGGTGCCGGTCAGGCGGGGTCGGTCAGGCGACGAAGTGGCTGCTGCGACGTCGGGCGATCAGGTACGCGCCGAGGCCGGCGGCGAGCAGCAGGCCACCGAGGCTGGCGAGCAGGCTCGTGGGGGTGCCGGTGATGGGCAGCGAACCACCGCCACCGCTGCCTCCGTCACCGCTGCCGCCGCCCTGGCCCGGGTTGACCAGGATCGTGGCCCGGTCGTTGGCCGGCTTGATGTCGCCCCTGAAGCCCCCGCCGGCGGGACACTCACACGGCGCGTTGACCCATACCGTGCCCTTGGCGTTGGGGACGACCCTGTCGATACGTAGGCGGAACTCCACGGTGTAGGTCTCGCCCGCCACCAGGAGCATTTCCGATGCGCACTGGTACGTGCGGGTGCCCGGCCGCAGTTCGCAACTGTCGGGGACTCCGACGGCTGTGGTGCCGGGCGGCAGCTCGACGACTGTGTGTGTGGCGGCCTCGTATTCCTCGCTCACGTTGTCGAGCGTCGCCGGGCCGTTGTTCCGGAAACCGACGGTGGCCGTGACGACAGCGCCAGCCCTGCCCTTGAGCGTGGCGCCGATCGCCGCGAGGTCGGTGCCGTTCCTGCCGGTGACCTTGATGATCCAGCCGGTGTAGTCGTAGCCCGGGCCGACGTCGGTCTGGTCGGCCTGCCGCATCCCGCTGGGTGCCGCGGTCAGGGTCAGCTTCGGGCCGCTGCCACGCGCGCCCTCTCGCGCGCCAACGGCTTCGCGAACCCGGGTCAGGTCCGCAAAGTCGGCAGCGGTCATGAACTGGGCATAGCCGGACAGGTTGCTCGGGGCGTAGGTGTCCCTGGCGAGTTCGAGGTTCAACGTGGTGGCGAGCCCCTCGCCCGCCGGGATCTCCTGGTCGAACTGGCAGGAGACCAGGTGGTCGTCGGAGTAGAGGCAGTTGCTGAACCGATCCTTGGTCCGGATCGCGTACGGAAGGTCGAAGACCGCGACGAAGCCCGTGACGGTCTCGTCGCCGACGTTGGACACGGCCAGCGGCACCGAAACCTTCCCGCCCGGCTTCGAGGAAGGGTAGGTGAACGGCCCGCCGGCCAGGTCGACGCCCTCGCCGATGCGGACCCGCGAGGTGTAGCTGCCCTGCCGCCCGCCCGCTGCCTCGAAGCTGATCACCACGTCGCCGGAGTCGCCGAGCTGCGCGTCCTGAGTGGCGGTCAGGGCCACCCGTTTGGTAGCGCCTCGGTAGATCCCGCTGCCGAGCGGCGGCACCTCGTTCAGGGTGACGCCGAAGGACTCCGCGCAGACGAGAACGCCCGGCTCCGGTGTGGCGCACTCCTGCTGGTCAAAGGGGGCAATAGTGATCTTGTTGGCCAGTGAGCGGTAGTCGTACCGCACGGCGACGTCGCTGAGGCTCGTCGCCTCGTCGGCGTACAGAAACAGGCTTCTGACCTTCTCCGAGCCGCCGGCCAGGGTGGAGTCCTGGAAGTACGGCTCGATCGTTGCCGCGGCGACGGCGGGGGTTGCCGAGGCAACGATCAACGCTCCTGCGGCACCCAGCCCCGCCAGCCAGCGGATCGATTGCTTGAGCATGGGGGTCCTCCCGATGAGACAGTGGTGGCGCTCGCCCAACCTAGGGAGACCCCGACACTTTCGGTGACCCGGTGCTATCGATATTTGTCGAACGAACCGAACGGCTGGACACCTCTGCCCCAACGGACAACGGTCGTGGGGCAGGTCAGCGGTAGTCGTCCTCGTCCCCGGTGACCACCCGGGCCTGCTCCATGGCGTCCCAGTCGTCGACCTCCATGCCGCGGTGTGGCTCGCCGTCGACGTAGGCGGGGTCGACCGAGGTGGCCTGCTCGACCGCGTCGGCCGGCTCCGCCTCCGGATCGCGTTCGTCCGCGGCGAGGTGGTCGCCGGGGGTGAAGTCCTCATCGGGCTGACCCATCGTCCCTCCCGGGGTCTCGGGGCACGGCTCCCACCACCGTACGGGCTGCGGCCACTCCGCGCCGGCAAGCCGAGTCGGCCGAATCACCCCGGGACGGCGGGAGCCGGTGCCAGGATGGTGCCGTGGGCTTCCTCATCCGACTGGCGATCACCGCGGTCGCGCTGTGGGTGACCACGCTGATCGTGCCCGGGGTGGACGTGCACGGCCGTTCGGGTGGCAACACCGTGCTCACGCTGATCGTGGTGGCGCTCATCTTCGGTGTGATCAACGCCGTACTCAAGCCGATCATCCGGGTGGTCGGCTGTGTGTTCTACCTGCTCACCCTCGGCCTGTTCGCCCTGGTGGTGAACGCGCTGCTCTTCCTGCTCACCGACCGGATCGCGCGCGGGCTCGACCTGCCGTTCCAGGTGGACGGCTTCTGGGCGGCGTTCTGGGGAGCGATCGTGATGACCGTGGTCACCTGGCTGATCAGCGTCATCGTGCCGGACCGTCTGGACACCCGGTGAGCGGCTGACACCCCCTCGGTTGGTCCTGCGCACCTCACCTGCGGGATACTGCCGGGCGGAGGACAGCGCGGTCCGGCGCACAGACGAACAACAGCGGCCAGCACGGCCGAGAGTGGTAAGTAAGGAGCACATCACATGCCCATCGCTTCCCCCGAGGCCTACGCGGAGATGCTGGACCGCGCCAAGGCTGGCCGGTACGCGTACCCCGCGATCAACGTGACCTCCTCCCAGACGCTGAACGCGGCGCTCAAGGGCTTCGCCGACGCGGAGAGCGACGGCATCATCCAGGTCTCCACCGGTGGCGCGGAGTACCTGTCCGGTCCCTCGATCAAGGACATGGTCACCGGCGCGGTGGCGTTCGCCGCGTACGCGCACGAGGTGGCCAAGAAGTACTCGGTGAACATCGCCCTGCACACCGACCACTGCCCGAAGGACAAGCTGGACAAGTTCGTGCGTCCGCTGATGGCCATCTCGCAGGAGCGGGTCAAGCGCGGCGAGGAGCCGCTGTACCAGTCGCACATGTGGGACGGCTCGGCCGTGCCGGTCGCCGAGAACCTGCAGATCGCTTCCCAGCTCCTCGACGAGGCCGCCAAGGCCAAGATCGTCCTGGAGATCGAGGTCGGCGTCGTCGGTGGTGAGGAGGATGGCGTCGAGAACGCCATCAACGACAAGCTCTACACCACCACCGAGGACGGCCTGGCCATGGTCGAGGCGCTCGGCCTCGGCGAGAAGGGCCGCTACATGGCGGCGCTGACCTTCGGCAACGTGCACGGCGTCTACAAGCCGGGCAACGTCAAGCTCCGCCCCGAGATCCTGAACCAGATCCAGGAGGCGGTCGGTGCCAAGTACGGCAAGGACAAGCCGCTGAGCCTGGTGTTCCACGGCGGCTCGGGCTCCCTGCTCAGCGAGATCCGTGAGGCGCTGGACTACGGCGTGGTGAAGATGAACATCGACACCGACACCCAGTACGCCTTCACCCGGCCCGTCGCCGACCACATGCTGCGCAACTACGACGGCGTGCTGAAGATCGACGGCGAGGTCGGCAACAAGAAGCAGTACGACCCGCGCGCCTGGGGCAAGGCCGCCGAGGCCGGCCTGGCCGCCCGCGTCGTCGAGGCGTGCGAGCACCTGCGCTCCACCGGCACCACGATGACCAAGTAGTTGCTTGAAAGGAAGGGCCCCTTATTAACAGACGTCTGTTAATAAGGGGCCCTTCCTTTCAAGCGGTCAGCAGGCAGACGGCCTCGCGGACGTCGTCGGTGAGGTGGATCGTCGACGACAGGTCACCGAACGGCGAGGCGGCCAGCAGCGGGCGCAGCAGCGCCTCCACCGGCAGCTCCCGCGTCCAGTAGTCACGGTCCAGGAAGATGTACGCGCCGCTGGCCCCGTCGGTGCCGTAGTAGGTCTTGGTGGCCGCCTGGAACACCTCCTGCACCGTGCCCGCCCGCCCCGGCGCGAACACGATGCCGCCCCGGGCGAGGCGCAGAATGGTGTCCTCCCGGATCGCGTTCGAGAAGTACTTCGCGATCCGCCCCGCGAACAGATTCGCCGGCTCGTGCCCGTACAACCAGGTCGGGATGGCCAGCCCGCCGGCCCGCGCCCAACCGAGGTCGTCGCCCCGCTGGCGGGGTACGCCCGCGTACCGCTGCCGGATCGTCAACGCCACCGCCGTGTACCGGTGGTGGTCGGTGAAGTCGGGCGCGGTGGCCAGCAGGTCGATCGCCGCGGTCAGGTCCGCCGCCGGTCGGTCCGCCAGGAAGGCGCCGAGATTCGCGGCCTCCATCACCCCGGGGCCGCCGCCGGTCACCACCAGCCGGTCGGCCCGCGCCAGCTCCCACCCCAGCACCGCCGCCATCCGGTACGCGGGACTGCCGCGCCGCACCGCGTGACCGCCCATGATGCCCACCACCGACTGTGACCCGTGCGCGGCCAACCAGGCCCGGGTGGCGTCACCCAGCGCGTTGTCCACGCCGTGGTCGTGCAGCCGCTGGCCGAGCGCCTCCTTCACGTCCGGCAGCGCGCCGCCGTGTGCCCGGTAGTGCTCGTACACCCGGGTGTCGTACATCCCGGCGAACCCGCCCTCGACGAACCCGGCGGCAAGGTCGTCCGGGGTGTAGAGGTGCGCCGGCTGGGTCGGGTACGGCAGCCCGGAGAACGGCGGCACCACGTTCGCGCCGCGCCGGACCAGGTCGGCGCCGACCTCCCGGGAGGCGAACCGGCAGCCGACGAAGAGGGCGCCGGTGACCTCGATGCCGGTCAGGTCGGGCACCGGGGCGAGGTCGAGGCGTAGCCCCTGCACGGTCAGCCCGGTCAGCCGGCCGGTGACCAGTTGCCGGTCGAATTCGTCCCGGGTCTGGATCTCGTCGGCGTGCAGGTGCGGTTCGATGACGTCGGTGGGTGGTGGGGTCGGCACCGGGCCATCCTGCCCCTTCGGCGGGGTCGGCCAAACCCCGGATGGCCCCGGGACGCGACAGGAGCCCGGCGGTCGTGGCCACCGGGCTCCTGCGTAACCGGGTCCTGGGGAGGCTCCGGACCATTAGTTGTAGTGGAAAACACCTGGCGGCGGCATAGGCCGCAGGCGTGATGAACTCCTCAGCCGTTCAGCGGGACGCGTCCGCCGACCCGCTCGCATGTCGCCCTGTCCAGCGGGTTGAATGGGGCGATGCAGAACCTTTTGCCGGAGCCACCGGCCACCCTCCTGCCCGCGAACGACGAGGCCGACGCCGCCTTGGCCGCTGCCCAGGAGGCCGGCACCGACGAGGCGTACGCCGAGGTCGCGGCCCGCTTCCCGACCTTCAGCGCAGCGTGGGGCGCGCTCGCCGCCCGGGCGTTCGCGACCGGCGCGGTGGTGACGGGCTACGCGTACGCGCGCACCGGCTACCACCGTGGCCTGGACCAGCTCCGCCGCAACGGCTGGAAGGGCCACGGGCCGGTGCCGTGGTCCCACGAGCCCAACCGGGGCTTCCTGCGCTGCCTGTACGTGCTCTCCCGCGCCGCCGACGAGATCGGCGAGGCCGACGAGGCGGCCCGCTGCGCCCAGTTCCTGCGCGACTGCGACCCGGCAGCGGCGGACGCGCTGGCCAGCAACTGACCTCATTCCGACGGCCGGCCCGACACCGGGCCGGCCGTCGGCTGCTCAGAGCCCTTCGGCGACCGCTGCGGCGATCTTCAGCCAGGCGTCCCGGGTGGCCGCGGAGAGACCGCCGTACCGGATCGGCTCGCCGCTGTCGATGAGCCGCTCGTACGGCGCCAGCAGCACCGCCCTGGTACGAGCCGCGAAGTGCTCCTGAATGGCCGGCAGGTCGATCTCCTTGCGGGACGGTGGCATCGACACCACCGTCACCGCCTGCCGGACCAGCCGCTGCCGGCCGCTCTGCTCGAGGTGGTCGAGCATCCGGGCGGCGGTCTCCGCCGAGTCGTTACGGGCGGACATGGTGACCACGAGCTGGTCGGTGGCGTCCATCGACGCCTGCCAGTTCTGCGCCCGTACGTTGTTCCCCGTGTCCACGAAGATCAGCTTGTAGAACCGGCTGACCACCTCGCGGATCTCGGCGAACGCGGCTGCGGTCAGCATTTCGCCGCCGGTGGCCGACTCGTCCGAGGCGAGCACGTCGAACATGCCCTCGCCCTGCGACCGCACGTACTGCGACAGGTCGCCGACCCGCCCGTGCGCGCCCTGGAACTGCCCGAGATCACGCAGCATGTCGCGCACCGTGCGGGCATGGAAGTCCTGCTGGGCGCGCATCCCGAGGGTGCCCTGGGTCTCGTTGTTGTCCCAGGCCAGCACGTAGCCGCCGCGCTTCTGACCGAACGTCATGGCGAGCAGCAGGATGGCCACCGTCTTACCGGCGCCGCCCTTCGGGTTGACCACGGTCACCTGCCGCAGCCCGCCGAAGTTGCGGCGCACCATCTCGATGTCCCGCTTGAGCTCCTGCTCGTGCCGCCCCGGAGAGAGCCGGAGCAGGCCCATCTTGTTGACCACCGCCCGTACGCCCATGGTGGCCACCGGGTCGGCGGGCCGGACCTGCCGACGGCGGGCGAAATCCTCCGCCGTCGGCGCGGCCGTGGTCTCCGGCGTCCACGTGGCGTCCGGGTAGCCCGTGGCCGGCACCCGCGCCACCGGGTCGGTCTCCTGGTACTGCTGCGGCGGGACCGGTGGAGCCGCCGCCGCGCCCTGCTGCCAGGGCGGCGGATACCAGCCCGGCGACGGGGGGAACGGCCCAGGCGGCGGGGTCGGGACGGCGTCCTGCTGCGGTGGCTTCGCCGGGCCGGCCTGGCCAGGAATCGCCGCCTGGCCGCCGTAGACCTGCCCCGCGTACGTCTGCCCCGCCGCGCCGCCGCTGTCGACGGCGGGTGTCGGGGGTGGCGGAACCGGCGGGGTGGGGATCGGTGGCGGCGGAATGTCGACCTGCTCCGGTGCCGATGGGGTCGGGCTGGCCGGTCGCTGCGGTGGATACGCCCAGGGTGACTCGGCCGCGGGCCGAGCCGCCCCGACGGCAGGCGTGGTCTCCCCGCCACCCTGCGACACCGGTTCCGCTGCCGGCCCTGCGGCCTGGCCGGCCGTGCCGGGGTCTGCCGTTGCCGCGCCGGCTGCGGGCTGCCCTGCTGCGGGTGGCGCTGTTGCTCCGGGGCTTGCGGTGGCCGCACCGTCGGCGGGCGCGGCCACGACCGGCGGGCGATCCAGGGAGAACGGTAGATCCAGGTCGACCCCACCCGACACGCCCGATTGGCCGGGGGTCGGGACGGCGGCGGTGGCCGCCGGGTTCGGCGTGGCGCCCTCGGCGGTCGGCGTGCCGGTGGACGACGGCGACGAGTCGTTGCCGGCTCCGATGAGCCCGCCCACGGCGGGCGGCAGCGGTGGCGTCGGCGGTGCGGGCAGCGCCGGAGGAGCGGGCGACGTCGTTGCCGCGGCCGGCGGGTCGGCCGGAGGCCAGCTCGGTTGCGCCGGCGCCCAGCCCGTGCCCGGCCCGCCCGGCCCGTTCGCGCCCCAGCCCGTCGGTGGCGGCACCGCCCCGGTCAGCGACGGATAGTCCGACGGCGACGGCGGCGGCAGGGCCGCCGCGCCCGGCTGCCCGGGGACGCCAGGACGGCCGACCGACGGCGCCGTGATCGGCGGTGCGGCGACCGGCGGTGACACGGCCGCAGGCGCGGACTGCGACGGGGCGCCGCGCTGCTCGGCGACCGCTGCCCACGGCGGTACCACCTCTGCGCCCTGCTCGGCCGGATCCGGCGGCCACAGTGGTTCGATGTCCCGCTCCGGCACCGGCTGCTGGCCGGGCACCTGCGCCCGGTCGGCGTTCTTGTCCATTACGGTTCCTCCCCAGTCCTCCTGCGAGGATAGGCCCACCGGCCGACCGGGGCCGGTCGGCGAAACGGGGGTCAGACCACCCAGACCGCCCAGGCACCCGGTTCGACCCACCACGAGCGCTTGCGGGTCAGCTCACCCTCGACGCCGTCGTCGAGGTAGGGCACCTTTCCCTCGCGGGGCAGCACCGACACCGCCCGTCCGCGAGCCCGCCGCACTTCGAGGCGTACCCGCTTGCGACCCCACGTCGACCTGACGACCACCGGAACGGCCACCGCGACCTCGACCTGGCCGTCCGCCGGGTCCGGCGCGGCCAGCAACGTCACGTCCTCGAGCGACGCGTACCCGCCGGCGTTGCCGACCGCGCAGGCCAGCAACGGTTCGTCACCGTTCGTGAGGACGGTGTCGTCGACCTCCACCCGGGCCCGCCAGTGCAGCGGCCGACCCGCGTCGTCGGCGGCCCCGAACAGCGCGCCGTCCAGGGTCACCGAGCCGCCGTCATTGCGCAGCAGATCCAGCCGACGCGGCGTGCCGTCGAGCACCGCGGCCGCCACGGCCGCCGGGTCGCGGGGCAACCCGAACTGCGCGGCCAGGTCCCGCTGGGCGCCGCCGCGCGCCGGGTCGAGCGGGAGTACGGCGACCGGCGGCAGGTCGGGCAGGGTCCGGTCGTCACGCAGGTCCGCCGGGCGACGGCTCGGCGCTGGCGCGTACCGCCGAACGAGCCGGCGCAGCACGGCGCGCAACTGACCGTCGCTGGCCGTGGCGACGACCAGCCGGGTCTTGCCGTCCGCGTCCGGCCAGGTGAGGCCGTCCGGACGGGCCGGGCCGTCGAGCTGCGCGAGTACGGCGTCGATCTCCGCGTCCGAGCGGGCGGTGACCATCTGCACCCGGGCACCCCGGGCGGTCAGCGCGTCGGCGCAGGCCAGCACCGGCACCCGGGGCCGATCGGTGGCGCAACTGTCGGCGTCACCCGGCGTCGGTCCGGTTCCGTCGACGCCCGCGCCGGTCGCGTCCGCGCCGCCGCAGCAGGCCTCGCCGCTGCCGCACCCGCCGGAAGCGTCCCGCTCCGACGCAAGGGTGAGCAGCACCACGTCGTACACCGAAGGAGCCTCCCGCCTCTCGACGCGACCCCTGCCGGTCGCGCCGTCACTACTTGTTAACCTGACACCCCGGGCTCGCCAACCGGTCGCCATCTGGCACCCGAGCCTTCTGGAGGCGGAAGAGATGCCAGCGATCGTGCTCATCGGCGCTCAGTGGGGCGACGAGGGCAAGGGCAAGGTTACCGACCTGCTGGGTGAGCGGGTCGACTACGTCGTGCGCTACTCCGGCGGCAACAACGCCGGGCACACGGTGATCACCCCGGACGGCCAGAAGTACGCGCTCCACCTGATGCCCTCCGGGGCGCTCTCGCCGAGCGCGATGATCGTCATCGGCAACGGCGTGGTCGTCGACCCGAAGGTGCTCCTCGCCGAGATCGACGGTCTCGCCGAGCGTGGCGTGGACGTGTCCCGGCTGCGGATCTCCGGTGACGCGCACCTCATCATGCCGCACCACCGGGCACTGGACCGGGTCGTCGAGCGGTACCTCGGCTCGTCCCGGATCGGTACCACCGGTCGGGGCATCGGCCCCGCGTACGGCGACAAGGTCGCCCGGATGGGCATCCGACTCCAGGACCTGCTCGACCCGGGCATCCTGCGCAAGAAGCTGGAACTCGCACTGCGCGAGAAGAACCAGATGCTGTTCAAGGTCTACAACCGCAAGGCGATCGACCTCGAGGCCACGGTCGACGAGTACCTGGAGTACGCGGAGCGGCTCAAGCCGTACATCGCCGAGACGCGGGCGATGCTCTGGGACGCGCTGGACCGGGGCGAGACGGTGCTGTTGGAGGGCGCGCAGGCCACCATGCTGGACATGGACCACGGCACGTACCCCTTCGTGACCTCGTCCAACCCGACGGCCGGTGGCGCCTGCGTGGGCGCCGGCATCCCGCCGACCGCGATCAACCAGGTGATCGCGGTGAGCAAGGCGTACACCACCCGGGTCGGCTCGGGGCCGTTCCCGACCGAACTGTTCGACGCCAACGGCGCGCACCTGCGCAAGATCGGCGCGGAGTACGGCACCACCACCGGCCGGGAGCGCCGGTGCGGGTGGTTCGACGCGGTGGTGGCCCGGTACGCCTGCCGCCTCAACGGCGTCACCGACCTGGTCATCACCAAGCTGGACGTGCTCACCGGGCTGCCGAAGGTGCCGATCTGCGTCGGCTACGAGATCAACGGCAAGCGGGTCGACGACATGCCGATGAGCCAGACGGACTTCCACCACGCCACGCCGGTGTACGAGGAGCTGGACGGGTGGTGGGAGGACATCACCAAGGCCCGCACCCCCGAAGACCTGCCGGAGAACGCCCGTCGCTACATCGCCCGCGTAGAGGAACTCTGCAACACGAGGGTGAGCGTCATCGGCGTAGGCCCAGGCCGAGACGAAAACGTACTCCAACACCCCCTCCTCCCCTAACCCCCAAACCCAACCCCCACCCCACCCCACCCCCACCCCATTCGTCTCGGTGATCAAGAGGTTCGCGTCAGGAATCGGCGCGAATTTGACGCGAACCTCTTGATCGACGGGAACAAGCCGTCTGGGTTTTCCACAGGGGAACTGGGGTTATCCACAGGGGCTTGGGTGCGGGTGTGGCGGTGGGCAGGGTGTGGGGGTGGGACCACACCAGGTGCTTCGTGATGTAGCGGCCGGGCAGGACGGGATCGTCACCCTGGCCCAGGCCCTGCGCGCCGGTCTGACGAGAGACCAGGTCCGACAGTTGTGTCGGTCCGGCAGGTGGCAGGGGCTCCTGCGTGGGTGCTACGTCCCGGAGGCAGCGTCGTCCGATTCGACGCTGCGACGCGCCCGCATCCGGGCAGCGACCGCGAGCCTCGGGCCGGCTGCCTTCGCGGTCCTCGACACGGCGCTCGAGGTGCACGGCATCGCCGGCCTGCGGCGGACGTCACAGGTGCACGTATCGGTGCCGGTCGACAGGCCCCGGCCTCAGCGCGCGCTGGCGCCCTGGTTGGTCGTACACCAGGTCACCGTGGGTCCCGGCGAGATAGCAACGGTCGCGGGTGTCCGCGCGACCGCTCCGCTTCGCACGATTTCGGACGTCATTCTGCGTGCTGATCGATACTCGGCAGTCTCCGTCCTCGATTCGGCGCTCTGCCAGGGGCTCGTCACGCCGGACGACCTCGACGTGATCCCGCGTCTGATCCGGGGTCGGCGGGGTGCGGTCGCGGCACGACCCTGGCTGGCGGAAGCAGACGGCCGTGCACAGTCGCCCCTGGAAACGCGTACCCGGCTGCGATGTGTCGACGGAGGGGTGCCGCCGGACGCCTTGCAGTTGGAGGTACGCGACGACGACGGCTACCTGCTCGGCATCGGTGACCTCGGGTGGCGCGCGCCGAGGGTGATAGCGGAAGCCGACGGTCGCAGCGCCCATGACACCCCGGAGGCCGCCTTCGCTGACCGCCACCGTCAGAATCGCCTGGTCAACGCCGGCTGGACGATCCTCCGTTTCACCTGGCAGGACACCCTGCGCCCCGACTACATCCCCTGGACCGTCCGCAAGGCGATCACGAAAAACCAGGACCAACGCCGATGATCAAGAGGTTTGCGTCAAATCCGCGCCCCTTCCTGACGCAAACCTCTTGATCACCGGGGGGGGGCGGGGGCTGGGGGCCGGGGCCGGGGGCGAGGGCCCGGGGGGCGGCGGGGCGGCGGGGCGGGGTGGGGGGTTGGGTGGGCAGTAGGATGGGGCGTTGTGCGGGTTCTCTTGGTGGGTGGTGGGGGGCGCGAGCATGCGCTTGCCCTCGGGTTGGTTCGCGATTCGGCTGTCGACGCGTTGATTGCCGCTCCGGGTAATCCGGGGATCGCCGACGTCGCCGAGCTGAAGGCCGTTACCGCGACCGATCCGGCCGCCGTGGCGGCGCTGGCGGTGGAGACCGCAGCCGACCTGGTGGTGATCGGCCCGGAGGCGCCGCTGGTCGCCGGTGTCGCCGATGCCGTACGAGCCAAGGGCATCGCCGTTTTCGGCCCGTCGGCCGAGGCCGCCCAGTTGGAGGGTTCGAAGGCGTTCGCCAAGGACGTGATGACCGCCGCCGGGGTGCCGACCGCCCGGGCGTACGTCTGTACGGACGAGGAGAGCACCGCGCGTGCGCTCGACGAGTTCGGCGCGCCGTACGTGGTGAAGGACGACGGTCTCGCCGCCGGCAAGGGCGTGGTGGTGACCGACGACCGGTCCGCCGCGCTGGCGCACGCCGCGGAGTGCGGCCGAGTCGTGGTCGAGGAGTTCCTCGACGGCCCGGAGGTCAGCCTGTTCGTGGTCACCGACGGCGAGGCCGCCCTGCCGCTGCTGCCAGCGCAGGACTTCAAGCGGATCGGCGACGGCGACAGCGGCCCCAACACGGGTGGCATGGGAGCGTACGCGCCGCTGCCGTGGGCACCGCCGGGCCTGGTCGACGACGTCATGCGCGACGTGGTGCACCCGACGCTGGCCGAGTTGCGCCGCCGGGGCACGCCGTTCGCGGGCCTGCTCTACGTCGGCCTGGCGATGACCGCCGCCGGCCCCCGGGTGATCGAGTTCAACGCGCGCTTCGGTGACCCGGAGACCCAGGTGGTGCTCGCGCTGCTGGAGACTCCCCTGGGTGGGTTGTTGCAGGCGGCGGCCACCGGCACGCTGGCCGAGCACCCGCCGTTGCGCTGGCGGGACGGCGCCGCCGTCACCGTGGTGCTCGCCGCGCAGGGCTACCCGGCCGCGCCGCGCACCGGCGATGTGATCACCGGCGCGGACCGGCCGGGAATCATCCACGCGGGCACCGCCCGCCGGGCCGGCGACGGCGCGTTGCTGTCCGCCGGCGGCCGGGTTCTCTGTGGTACGGCCACCGGCCGCGACCTGGCGGCTGCCCGGGAGGCGGCGTACGCGCTGGTGGACGGGGTGGAGTTGGCGGGCTCGCAGCATCGCACCGACATCGCCGCGGCCGCGATCGCCGGCCGGATCACGATCCCGGGCTGACCTCTCAGCCGTAGTAGCGGCGCAGCTCGCGGGCGAGGACCTTGCCGGTGGCGTTGCGGGGCAGGTACTTCACGTAGACCACGTCCCGGGGTACGGAGAAGCGGGCCAGGTAGTGCCGGACGTACTCGCGGACCGCCTCGGGGTCGAGCGTCTCGCCGGGGTGCAGGGCGAGGAACGCGGCGAGTCGCTGGCCGTACTCGGGGTCGGGTACGCCGATCACGGCGGCCTCGCGTACCTGCGGTAGCTGGGCGAGCAGGTCCTCCACCTCGGACGGGAACACGTTCTCGCCGCCGGAGACGATCATGTCGTCGGCCCGGCCGTCCACGAAGAGCAGTCCGTCGGGGTTGAGCCGGCCGAGGTCTCCGGTGTCGAGCAACCCGTCGCGGGTCTCCCGGGTGGCACCCGAGGTGTATCCCTCGAAGAGCATCTCGTTGCCGACGAAGATGCGCCCGACCTGTCCCGGCGGGACCGGTTGGCCGGCGTTGTCGAGCAGTTCCAGTCGGGTGCCGTGTGGTGGTCGGCCGGCCGTGGTGGGTGCCTGGCGCAGGTCCGCCGGGTTGGCGATGGACGCCCAGGAGACCTCGGTGGACCCGTACATGTTGTAGAGGACGTCTCCGTACGCGTCCATGAACTTCGGTGCGAGCCCGCCGGGCAGGGCCGATCCGCTGACCGCGACGACCTTGAGCGTGGGGCGTGGGTCCGGTGGGGGCACCTCCAGCAGTCGTTGGAGCATCACGGGTACGGCGAAGAGGGCGTCGCAGCGGTGGGTGACCAGGGCGGCGAGCGTGGCGGCCGGGTCGAAGCGGCGGTGCAGCACGATGGTGGCCCGCAGCGCGAAGCACACCTGGAGCGCGGCGAATCCCCAGGTGTGGAAGATCGGGGCGGCGATCAGCACCCGGTCCTTTGTGTGCAGGGGTATGCGGTCGATGATGGACACGAGCGGCCCGAAGCCGCTGGGTGTGGGACGGCGGGCGCCCTTGGGAGCACCGGTGGTGCCCGAGGTCAGCACGATGATCCGGCCGTCGCGCTCCGGCGGGTGCAGCTCGCCCGGTAGCGCCCCGGCCACCAGTTCCTCGCGGGCGCGTTCGTCGAGGCGGGGCAGTTCGGCGGGGAGGCCGAGGACCCGTTCGGCGAACTCGTCGTCGTGCACCAACAGCCGCAGCCGCTGTTCCTCGGCGACGGTCGCGAGTTGGGCGGCGGAGAGGCCCGTGTTGACGAGCACCGCGTCGACACCGAGCAGGGTCGCCGCGACGATCGTCTCGATGAGCCCGTGGTGGTTGCGGCAGAGGACGCCGATCCGCTCGCCGGGTTGTACGCCGAGCCCGGACCGCATCGACCGGGCCATCCGCTCGGCCCGGTCGAGGAGCGCCTGGTAGGTCAGCTCGACGCCGTTTTCGTCGATGATCGCCGGTCGCCCGGGGTCGCGGGCGGCCGCCTGGCGTAGTTCGCCGGCGAGGCTCCATCCCCAGGTACGCAGCGCGTTGAGCTGCGAGGCGATTCGGACCGGGCGGCCCGGGGTGAGCAGACCGCGACGGGTCAGCGTGGTGACGACGAACGGCAGGTCCATGCCGCAGACCTCCTTGGGGGCGGTGCGCGGACAGCCCCATCCGGCGGGGCGTCTTCCTTGATCATGCACCCGACGCGCCGGGCGGCCCAGCCGACGTCGGCGTGGGGTGACGTAGTCGGCACGGTTAGGCAGAAGCAGGATCGCCGGGTACGGGTCTGGCGGCACCGACCTGGGCCCGCGCCGACCGGTCGGGCCGTCGGCCGGAGCGGCCGCCGACCCGACGCTGGTCGGGCGCGAGGAGCGGAGGGTCAGCGGATCTGCATGCCGGAGATCGCTCGGGAGATGACCAGTCGCTGGATCTCGGACGTACCCTCGAAAATGGTGTAGATCTTGGTCGGCGGCGACCAGACTGGGTTGGTCGTAATGGGAGGCCGGCCTTGGAGGGGCTAGTGGAGAGTTGTTTTCCCAGTTCAGCGCGGGTGCTGCGAGGTGCCATAGTGCGCCAACTCTGAGTGACTCAGTAGTCACTTTTTGGAGTATCTTCGGTTAGCTCGGGCAGTTTTCGATCGTCGTTATGGGGAAATCCTGGGCAAGTTCATCGTTAAATCTGCATGTCCCAAGTTCCTGGTTGACGGTCCGAGGGGGCCTTCGGGATGCCGGGTTAGGTTCACTCAATGGGGGAACGCGGCTGAGTGTGGGCCCGGGTGGACGCTACGTACGGTGACGTCGCCAGTCGAGGCCTCGTCAGCCATGCCAAGGTACGGCCTCGCCGGCACGGTCGCATCCAGCTGGGTGCCGCCCTCGCTGCTACGGGAACTGGCCGAATCGTTCTTTGATGGAACGGCTGCCGAAGGGCGTTCGTGGGAAGCCGTCGCGCTTGCGTCGGTGGCGCTGCAACGGAGACCAGGTCGTCTCCGACCGGTGAAGTCAGCCGCCACCGCTCAACCAGCGGCCGGGCGTGGGTGCTGCAACGGAGACCGGCCTTATCCGGCCGGTAAAACTCCCAGACCCCGCCGCACCACCTACTGGGCCAGATCGCGCTGCAACGGAGACCGGCCGTAACCGGCCGGCCGGTGAAACTTGATCTGCGGTGCCAACTTCCGCTTCACCCCGGCAGCGCCGCAACGGAGACCGGCCGTGTCCGGCCGGTGAAACTGTAGTGCTCGGTGCGCCACGGCGCGATCCGTTCGTCGCTGCAACGGAGACCGGCCGTGTCAGGCCGGTGAAACCGTAACGGGCCTTCACCTTCGCTAGCCAGCCGTCGAAGCTGCAACGGAGACCGGCCGTGTCCGGCCGGTGAAGCACGCCGGCGTCACCCTCGGTCCGCTGTCCGCGTCGACGCTGCAACGGAGACCGGCCGTGTCCGGCCGGTGAAACGTACAGCAGCTTGGTGCCGGTGGTGGTGTTGACGGCGCTGCAACGGAGACCGGCCGTGTCCGGCCGGTGAAACCACCGTCGACTACGCGCTCCCGGGCAACGCGCAGGCGCTGCAACGGAGACCGGCCGTGTTCGGCCGGTGAAACTCGCTCTCGCCAGTTGGGCCGAGGATCACAAGGGCAAGCTGCAACGGAGACCGGCCGTGTCCGGCCGGTGAAACCCTCTACCTCCCGGACGTGCCGCTCGACGCCAACACCAAGCTGCAACGGAGACCGGCCGTGTCCGGCCGGTGAAACCCTTCCTGAACTGGTCAAATGCATGGGCACTAATGTAGTCGCGCTTATGCTGTGCCTGCTATGCCAGATTTGCCCGGGTTTGCTGGTTCGGAACCTCGCGCTTGTGGCGTGATCGCCTACGGTTCCGAACCGCGGAGGCAGCGTGTGCCTGCCGGAGATGGCCGCGCTTTAGTTGTCAAGGTCCGTGGCCGGGGGCTGGCTGTCAATGAATGGCCCGGTGCCGCTGGCGGCGATACCTGCGTGAGTTCGCCAGACTTACTAAACCCAATCGGGTCCCGTCGCGTCGTCGTCGTGTCGGGCGGTGCCAGATTAGCTCGGAGTCTCTACCGGGAGAGTCGAAGCAACATCGACGCGGTGCATAGCTTGACGTGAGGGTCCCTGGGCGTGCGCCTGGCGTGCGGGGCAGTGTGCCTGGCGTTGGTCGGTTGGCGGGCTTGGGTCGTGGCCGGGTTTCGTCTGGATCCTGACAGTGTCATACCGAGGGTGTATGACGTGGAGTCGATGAGGCTGTCTCCCGATCGTCTGGTGGTCCGGCTCGATGGGTTCGGGTGGACGATGCTCCCGGACGGGTCCGATGAGGAGTTTGTGTGACGTCTTTTGACGCGTTCTTCGAGTTGGCGTCCGGTGAGTTGCCGTATGGGTACCAGGCGCGGTTGGCGCACGATGGTCTTCCTGCGGTGGTTCAGGCGCCGACGGGTGCGGGGAAGACGGGCATCATTCTGGCGTGGCTCTGGCGGCGGCTGCACGGGCCTGATCCGGTCGGCACGCCGCGGCGGATGGTCTTTGCGCTGCCGCAGCGGTCGTTGGTGGAGCAGGTAGCGCGGGAGACCGAGAGGTGGTTGGCGAACCTTGGGTTGTCCGAGACGGTCGCGTTGCATGTGGTGATGGGTGGGGCGGGGGAGTCTCAGCGGCGTTGGCGGTTGGAGATGGATCAGCTGGCGATTCTGATCGGCACGGTGGACTCGCTGGTCAGTAAGGCGCTCAACCGCGGTTATGGCATCTCTCGGGCCATCTACCCCATCGACTTCGCCCTGGTCCTGAACGGCGCCCAGTGGGTGATTGATGAGATCCAGTTGTGTCCGGAGTCGACGACGACGTTGCGGCAGCTCGCGGCGTTCACTCGTACCGGTGGCGGGGGGTCGTGGCCGACGGCTGAGCCGACCGGCCTGACGTGCATGTCGGCCACCGTTTCCGCGAGCCTGCTCGACACGGTGGATAACCCAGTCCCGGTCGAGTCCGACGTGGTGCGCGTCGAGGCGGGCGACCGGGTGGGGAAGTTGGCTGTCCGGTTGAACGCGAAGCGTTCGGTTGCCCGGCTTCCGGTGGAGCCCGGCGACTACGCGTCGATCGCGGCGGCGGTGCTGCGGCGGCACCGGCCGGGGACTTTGACCCTGGTGGTGATGAACACGGTCGCTGCGGCACGCGGTGTGCACGCGGCCCTGCGGAAGGAATCGGTACCCCTCACGCTGCTGCACTCCCGGTTTCGGGGGATAGAACGGGAGCGCTTGGCGGAGGCAGTCAGCGCCGAGCCTTCGGGCGCTGGTCACGTGGTGGTCGCTACTCAGGTGGTCGAGGCCGGCCTTGATCTTGATGCGGCGGTGTTGGTCACGGAGGCGGCTCCGTGGCCGTCGGTTGTGCAGCGGGCGGGGCGGTGTAACCGGCGGGGTCTGCTGACCGATGCGGAGCTGTGGTGGCTGCCGCCGGTCAAGCACCTGCCGTATGAGGAAGCGGATGTGCGCGCGAGCGTCGCCGAGCTGACGGTGCTGGACGGCGTTGCGGTGACGAGTGAGGATCTCCTCGCTCGCGATGTGCTCGTTACGGAGCCTGAGGTCACCGTTCTGCGCCGGGCGGATCTCCTCGCGTTGTTCGATACCGCACCGGATCTGACCGGGGCGGATCTGGATGTGGGCCCGTATGTGCGCGATGCCGACGAGCTTGACGTGTTGCTCGCCTGGGCGGTGTGGGCGCCTACGGACGCCAGCGGGCGGCCGGCGGGGGAGGCGAAGGCGCCGGAGGCGAGGTGGCGTTGCCGGGTGCCCCTCGGTGAGTTGCGCGCTCTCGCGAAACGCGTCCCAGTGTGGCGCTTCGCGCAGGCGACGGGTCAGTGGACTCGGGTCAGTGATCGGCAGCCGGCCCGCCCGGGTGAGGTGCTGGTGGTCGCGGCGAGCGCGGGCGGTTATGACCCGGAGTCCGGCTTCGATCCATCGGTGCGTCGGCCGGTGCCGGGTTGCCCCTCGCTGGACCCCGTTCCCGTGCCCGCGACCGGTATGGACCAAGCCGCCGGGGCGGAGGACGCGTATCAGCAGGATGATGCCAGCGTCGCGCAGCCGCAGTGGGTGAGCCTGGAGCAACACAGCACGGATGTACGCGCCCAAGCGCGGGCGTTGATCAGCGGCATCAACCCGGTTCTCCCGGCGCCGGTGCTGCACGCCGTGGCCGTCGCCGCGTACGCGCACGACGCGGGGAAGACTCATCCGGCCTGGCAGGACGCTCTCTGCGCCCTGGCGCCGCCGGATGAGCGTGAGCACGTTGAGGGTGGGCGTCCGTGGGCGAAGTCCGCGGTCGCCGGCCGGCTGGCCTACGCGGGTGGGGTCACGAACTTCCGGCACGAGTTGGTGTCGTTGCTGCTGTTGGATGGTCCGTTACGTGGCCTGCTCGCCGGCGTTGAGGATCCGGATCTGGTGCGGTATCTGGTGCTGGCTCATCACGGGAAGCTGCGGGTCCAGGTCCGCGGGCCGGATGACACCGACGACGACCGGCTGCTCGGGTTGAAACGCAACGAGGTGGTGCTGACCTCAGACCTGCTGGGACAACCAGGCGGCACGTTGACCGTCGACCTGGATCAGTTCGGCCTCGGTGGTGCCCGGTCATGGACGCGGACTGCTCTTGGTCTGCGGGATCGGTACGGGCCGTTCGTGCTGGCGTACCTGGAGACGTTGGTGCGGATCGCCGACTGGCGGGCCAGCGCGAACCCGGGGACAGCCGCGTGACCCGGCACGTGTTGGCGGGGCTGCGTCCGACGCCGTTGAGCGCGTACCTCGCTGGTCTTGGCCTGTTCCGGGTGCTGGGCGAGCAGACCGACCCGGAGGTGACCGCCTGCTGGACCGACGACGGGCTGGTGCTCGACACGACGGTGCCAGACCTTGGCGGGTGGTTGGTGGATCGGTATACGCCGACGCCGGTGCTGAGCCCGTGGAACGAGGGAAGCGGTTTCGGGGCGAAGGACAAGACCCCGAAACAGGCCCTCGACGCGTTGGTCGCGCATCCCTCACCTCGCCTCGACGCGTTCCGGCAAGCGATGGTGACCGCCACGGCAGTGGGCGAGCGGTCTCGTTCGCAGGGGTGGACGAAGGAACGCACGATCCGCCAGTTCCGGAACCGGGCCCCGGACGCGTTGCTGCCGTGGATCGACGCCACGGTGGTCCTCGTCGGCGACCAGAGTTACTTCCCGCCGTTGCTGGGCTCGGGTGGCAACGACGGCCGGTTGGAGTTCTCCACCTCCTTCCATCAACGGTTACTCGAGGTTCTCGCGACCGAGCCGGTGCAGGTCGACCGCTCTCGTGCCCTCGCCCAGGATTTGCTCACGGGTCAGGAGACGGTGCCGCTGAGTCGGGCCTCCGCGGGTCAGTTCGACCCGCTGTCTACGGGTGGGCCGAACTCGTCGCCGTTCGGTGCGGCGGAGGCGATCGTGAATCCGTGGGCTTTCGTGCTCATGGTCGAGGGGGCGTTGTTCTTCGCCTCCACCGCTGTGCGCCGCCATCAGCATCAGGCGGGGCGGGCGGCGATCCCGTTCACGGTGGCTGCTACCCCGGACGGGTCGACGAGCGGCGCCTCCAGTGAGGTGAGCCGGGGTGAGATCTGGGCGCCGCTGTGGGAGCGGCCGTTCAGCCTGTCCGAGACCCGGCAGTTGTTCTCCGACGCCCGCGCGGCCTGGCGTGGGCGGCCCGCCCGCCGGTCCGTCGAGTTCTATGCCGCCACCCGCAGCCTCGGCGTCGCACGCGGCGTCGACGCCTTCGCCCGCTACGGCCTGCACCAACGCAACGGCCTCGCCCACGTCGCGGTCCCACTGGACCGGGTGACGGTCGTGGACCGACCGGAGGTACGCCTCGCCGCCCGGCTGGAGGACTGGGTGTCCTGGGTACGCCGCGGCGCGGGCACCGGCTCGGTCGGGGAACGGCTGCGCCGCTTCGACACCGCCCACCTCGCCTACGTCCGCGACGGCGGAGCGCTGCCGCTGGCCCGGCTCCTCGCCTCGGTGACCGACCTCGAACAGGCCGTCGGCCGCAGCGGGCGCACCCGTGACGCTGTGCCCGTGCGGACACCACCGCCGGCGGGCGAGTTTCTTGAGGTGCTCACGCGGGCCAGCCGCCCCGAATTGCGGATCGCGGTGGGCATAGCCTCCGCCGCCACAGCAGCCCCCCGGCAAGAGTCGCGGACCATGCGTCACCTGCTGCTGCCCGTCGACCCGCACCCGCGGTGGCGTGCCAGCCCGGTGGTGCCCGGATTCGGACTGCGACCGCTGCGCCAGGTCCTGACCGACGTGCTGCTGTGGCGCAGCCGTACCGCCGTGGACGAGCCCAGCGAGCAGACGTTCCGCGGCTTCCCGACCTTCCGCCGCGGAATACGGGTTCCCCCTCTCGACCTACACGCCTTCGCCACACCCAACCGCCTCGACGACGACGCCCTGGACCTGTGGCTACGCGCCTGCCTCGCCCTGCGCTGGGACGGCGTCGAGCACACCTGGGCCGACCCCGACGAACCCGTCGTCCCGATCGCCACCCTCGGGCTCCTTCACCCCCTGGCCGAGGGCATGGCACCCCCACGCCGCGCCCAGGGTGACGTGCCCCGGTGGGCGCTCAGCCCGGACTGGCCCGCCCGGCTCGCCGCTGGACACCTACCCGCCGTGCACGCCGAGGCCGTCCGCCGGCTCCGCCAAGCCGGCTGGGACGCGGTGCCGGCGCCGGCACAGATCCCGATCGACGGCCACGCGCTCGCGGCGGCGTTGGTCCCGCGCTGCCGGCAACCCCAACGAATGCTGCGCCGCTACTTCGGCACCCCGATCGCCTCCGACGAACCGCGCGAGACCGCGCACGCCCCCGAACTCCTGAAGGAGACGTTGTGACCAACCACCGCACGGTGATCAAGGCTGACCTGCGTCCGCTCATGGGATCCCGGTTCCAACCCGCCGGGTTCCCCGACCTCGGCGCCGCGGAGTTCGACTCCACCGACGGGAGGGCGTTGCTGGTCGAGTCCACCCAGTCGATGGCGAACCGCCTGGAGGCGACGACCTGGGACGACGCCCGCGCCGAGCAGCGCGAAGAACTGTCCGGTCTGCCGTACGTGCGCGTCGTCGACGGCGACGGCGCGTTCCTGTCCTCCAGCCGGCTTGAAGCACACCGGTTGGCCTCCGCTTATGTCATGAACGGCGCGGTCGACGGCGTCAAAGGTGAGCAGTGGATGCGCGAGCGCCTCGGACTCACCGCCGGCCGACCGTTGGATCACCGCGCGGTGGCCCGCGCCTGCTTCGCGCTCGACCCGGTGTCCCTGGTCCACGGCGTGTTCTTCGCCCGCAAGGGGTGGCCGTGGCAGCCGCGGATCGCCCGCGCGGTCACCAGCTTCATCGAGGCATACGACGTCCGCCCGGCGGTCAGCGGCGGGGTCAAACGCGACGTGGTGATCAACGAGGCGAAGGACGGCGCGACCGCCGAGGGATACGGGACGGTGCCGCACCACCGCGTCGAGTACACCGCGAAGCAAATCACCGCCTACTTCTCCGTCGACCACGCACAACTACGCTCCTACGGCCTGTCCGACTCCGCCACCGCGCTGCTGGAAGCACTCATCGACTTCGAAATCGGCACCCTGCTCGACGGCGGACTCCGCCTGCGAACCGCCTGTGACCTGGAAGTCGTCGGCATGGAAGGGGAACGGCCGGACACCGCCGAGGCCACCCGCCGCGTCGCCAAACTCATCGAGGAATGCGGCGACCAGCTCGGCACCGTCACCACCGCCGTCTGGACCGGACGGGGCAAGGGATGACGATCACCCTCGCGGTCCGCTTCCCCCTCGGCCGCTACCACGCCACCGCCTGGGACCGCAGCGTCAACGAAGGAGCGGTCGAATGGCCACCATCACCATGGCGGCTGCTCCGCGCGCTCGTCGCGACCTGGTACACCCGCTGGCCCGACCTCCCCGCCCCCACACTCGACGAACTCCTCCACACCCTCGGTGACCTGCCCATCTACCAAGCCCCACCCGCAGGCCCTGGCCACAGCCGCCACTACCTGCCCGACGCCGACCACACCACGGGGGCGACTGGGTCTACCGACCTCACCCTTGATCCGTACCTGTCCGTTCCGCGCGACCAAGACCTCTTCATCCAGTGGCCGGCGACCCTCTCAAACGAGCAGCGGAACACCCTGGCGAAGCTCGTCGAGTTGATCCCCTACCTCGGCCGAGCCGACTCCGTCTGCGAAGCCCGGCTCCTTGACACCAACCCTGAGCCCGACGCCAGTTGGTGGCGACCGACGCCGGCCGGGACCGAAACCGTACGGCTACTCGCTCCGGCAGGGCCGATCCGACGGGCAATCCTCGAAGCGACAACCCTGGAAGTACGCAAGGGACGCCGCACCCTGCCACCCGACACACGCTGGGTCCGCTACGCCCGTGAACCCGCCGAACCATCAGCACCCGCTGGGAAGCGGGACGTCGACAGCGCGGTGACCGCGATCCGCTTCGCCATCACCTCACGTGCACCGCTCAAGGCCACCCACGCCGTCCTGCTCGCCGACGAAATCCACCGACTCGCCGCCACCAAACTCGACAGCAACCGACCCGGACTGTTCGGCCAACAAGGGGCCGCCACGAACCACCAGCACGCACACTGGATCCCCATCCCCAGCGGAGCGCAAGCCGGCGCTGGCGTGACCAGCTTCCTTGTCTGGGTGCCCGGCGGACTCATGCTCGACGAAATCGGCCAACTCATCGGCATCCGCAGCGCCTCCGGACGCCGCGGCGACTACCACGTGAAAGGCCTCCCCGACGTCAAGCTGATGCTGCAAGCCACCGGCACCGTCCAGCAGGTCGCACCAGAGCTGTGCGGCCCCGCCCGCCGATGGCGCAGCCTCACTCCATACCTCGCCGTCCGATACCCGAAACGGCAAACCCTCGACCAATACATCACCGCCGACATCCGAACCGAACTCGGATACCGCAATCTGCCACCAGCAACCGTCACCCGCCTAAACCCAGAAGAAGGAATGTCCGACCGATGGGCGTTGACCTACCGCCGATACCGTCAGTCGGAGAAACTCACCAACGCCCGCCGCGGAATCGGACTACGCCTGGAGTTCGACCATGAGCAGCCGGGGCCACTCATTCTCGGACAACTGAGCCATTTCGGATATGGCATCTTCTTGCCGGAACATAGTTCGGCCGCGAAGACTGCTCAGCCGACTGGCGGGCGACAAGGAATCCGCTGAGGGAAGGCCCTTCGCCGGAGATTGCAGCCACGGGAGATTCCTTCGGCGCTCCGGATGCCCTGTCGCCTGCAGTAACAGAGCCCGGCCGTCTCCGACCGGTGGAACGGCGCGCGCCCACGAGGCGACCGCGACCGCGACGACGCTGCAACGGAGACCGGCCGTCTCCGACCGGTGGAACCGGGGGGAATCCTGCCTTGCCCCCAACGGACCAGAGTTGCAACAGAGACCGGCCGTCTCCGACCGGTGGAACGCAGCGAGTCGCGGTCGTGGTAGCGGTGCCCGTACCCGCTGCAACGGAGACCGGCCGTCTCCGACCGGTGGAACCCCGACCACGGCCGCTCCGCGAGCAGCGTGACCACCCTGCAACGGAGACCGGCCGTCTCCGACCGGTGGAACTGCGGCAAGGGCGGCGACGTCTGGACATTGATCATGGCCCTGCAACGGAGACCGGCCGTCTCCGACCGGTGGAACGACATCTTGAGCTGGGTGACGATGACGTCTGCCCAGGGCCTGCAACGGAGACCGGCCGTATCCGACCGGTGGAACCCGGACCCCGATGCACATGCTGCAGCCCGCCGGCGACCTGCAACGGAGACCGGTCGTATCCGACTGGTGGAACCCTTCGCGGACTGGGAAAATAGATGAGCACTCATGGATCTGGGTCTGGCTGGTGTCTGCGATGACGGTTTTGAGTGGGTTTGCTGGTTCGGAACCTTGCGCTTGTGGTGTGATCGCAGACGGTTCCGGACCAGCGGAGGGTGGCGGGTATCTGCTGAATGTCAGGGCGCTTCAGTTGTCAAGGTCCGTGGCCAGGGAAGGCTGGTTGTCAATGAATATCGCTACGCCGCTGACTGTGATGCCTGCGTGGGTCCACCGGGCTTCCCAGGCCGGTCGGATCCCATGGTTCATTCGTCCGTGTTGGACGGTGCCAGATTAGCTCGGAGGGTCGAAACGCGAACGCGCGAGCGTGCAGCCCGTGGAGGTTTCGTTCGGAACGTCGTCGTCTGACTCGTTGACTTGGGCCTGAGCAGTTATTCCCTACGTCACGATCAATCTAGGTGGACGCCGCGAGTGGTCATGAACGCGAAGGGCTCTGTGGCGTTGGCGCTGTTCGGTGGGTTACTGGTGTGGGTTTCGAAGTGCAGGTGTGGCCCGCTGGAGTGGCCGCTGGTGCCGACGACGCCGAGTTGCTGTCCGGGGCTGACGGTCTGCCCAACGGTGACGTATGGGCGGTGGAGCATGTGGCAGTAGCGGGTCGCGGTGCCGTCGGCGTGGCGGATCTGGACGTACCATCCGCAGCCTGGCGTGTTGAGTGAGCCGTCGATGTCGCAGTTGGCGCTGCCGCACTTGGCGGTGATGACGACTCCGGCGCTGGCGGCGTAGATCGGGGTTCCCTTGGGTGCGGCGACGTCCACGCCGTCGTGCGTGGGGCGTTCGGGTGTGCGGAAGCCGCTGGTGAAGGTGCCGTTGATGGGCTTGACCCAGGTGCCGGCCCCCGGTGAGCAGGTGAGGCTGCCGTCGGTGAGTGCGCTGACGATGGCGGTGGCGAGGGGTTCGTGCTGGGCGTAGGCGTCGGGGAAGGCGCTGACCTGGACGCGCTGGGCCACGACAGTAAGGGGGAGGGTTTCCCAGCCGGGTATGCCGCGCATCTTGGTGAAGAACTTGGTGGCGGAGATGGCCGGGGTCATGAGTTCTTGGACGGTGCCCCATCCGCCTGCTCCGTCGGGCGGGAGTGGTCGTTGTTGGAAGAGCCCGACGCTGTCATGGTCGGCGCCGACTCCGTCGTGGGGGAGGGTCAGGGAGCGGGGGACGTTCGCGTTGGCGAGGTTCCTGAGGTGGGACTCCTGCAGAGCGGTGGCAATGCCGATCACGGCGGCCCTGGCGGGCAGCTTCATCTGAACGGACGCGGTGTAGATGCTCTGGGCGTGCGCCAGAGCGGTCGGCGCGAGGTCCTTCAGTTCGGTCTGCGCGGCGCTTCCGGGCGCCAGGGCGGGTAGGCAGCCTGTGGTGGAGGCGGCGGGTTCGAGGCTGCCGCTGCCGGTGGCCGCGACGGCGACGCTCAGGGCGAGCGCCAGGGGTACGAGGGGTGCGAGCGTGAGCGATCTCATCGCCGCCTCGGCAGGGGCGTAGGCATGGGGCACCTCGGACGGACGCAGGTCAGCCTGTATGCGATTGCAAACGGCACGAAGTGTCGCCGAGAATAGCCGAGCGAGGCGCTCGGCTGTCAACTATCGCTAACGGGATCAGGTGAGGCTAGCGAAGATCAGGCCCGCGACGACGGTGCCGAGGAGCCCGCCGGCGACGACCTGCGCCGTGGTGTGGTCGCGCAGCGCGACGCGGGACCATCCCACGGCCGCCACGACGACGGCCAGGGCGGCGATCGAGAGAGTCGGTAGCTGGCTGGCGAGCATGGCGGTGGCGCCGGCAGCCACGGCGGTGTGCACGCTGATCTTCCAGCGCAGAGTGATGGCGGCGAGTGCGGCGAGGGTGGCGAACATGGCCAGGGTGAGGGCGATGACCGCACGAGGTGCGTCGCCGACGGCCATGGCCCCGATGCCGATCCCGACCGAGGTGAGGATGAGGGTCATGACGGTGAGGCGGTGGCTGCGTACGCCGAGGTGCCGGTCTGCCCACCGCCCGGCGGTGACGCCGCGCTTGATGAGCAGGACCGGGATGACTGCGGCGAACACCGCGCTGACGATGCCCCATCCGAGGCCCTCCCACCGGCCGGAGGTCCAGCCGGTGATGAGGCTGACGGCGATGATCCAGGTCTTCGGATCGAGCCAGTCGGTCACCCGGCGGGCAGTGCGGGATTCGGTGGTGAGGGTGGCGGTCATCGGTGCGGCTCCGGTGCGGTGCTTGCGTGGGTCAGGGCGTCCCGGACCGCCGTGGTGTCCCAGACGTGGGCGAGGTCGAGCAGCCGGGCAAGCCGCTCGGCCGGGTCCGGTGACGTGGGCGGCGCGGCGTAGGGGGCAGCGGGCGTAACCGTGGGCAGCAGCGCCTGGGCGATGCGGAGCAGGCTGGCTTCGGTCGCTGCCGCGAGATCCTGGCTGATGAGCCCCTCAGTAACGAGACGGTCGTGGACGCGATGGACGAGTTGTTCATCGGTACGGCGGTACAGGTCGTGGATCGTGTCGTGGAGTTCGACGACGTGACGGGAGAGCCGCTCGCGGGGACTGAGCCCGGGTGAATCGAGGCGGTGGTCGGCAGGCACGAGATCGTGCCAGAGCGGGTCGAGTGTCCGTAGATGCCGGCGAGCTCTCAGGTTGGCTCGCGTTCCGGGCGCACCGGCGATGGTGAGCCCGGCCGTGATGAGCAGCATGGCGAGGTACTTGATGTCGTCGGAGAGGTCGACGTAGAAGATGTCACCGCGGCTGGGTGGACCGACGGCGAGACGTGCGCCGAAGTAGGCGGCCCGATAGAGGGCGTACCCGGTGCCGATGCTGCATCCGACGACGAGCACCAGTTGACCGGCGCGTACGACGCGGTGTCGGCTGGCCCGGTGGGCGCGGCGGAACAGCCGGGCGGACAGGGTTATCGCGACGCCGAGATACACCGTCCAGCTCAGGATGTACGCCGTGGCGATGGGTTTGCCGGCCGCCTGGTCAGCGAAGTCCTCGGAGTCGACGCGGGGCATCGTCCAGAACAGGCAGGTCATGATGACGACGGTGACCGCCAGGCCGGCCAGGGAAGCGCGACGCCGGACATGGGTGGCCGTGCCCAGGACGGCAAGGTCGAACAGGGCCGCCACCGCCACGAGTCCGGCTACGTGCTTCACCAGGACGCCGGCGCCGTGTACGCCAGCGAGCTGGTCGATTGCGTGCGCGATTGGCTCGACACGGACTGTCATCGACACGGCCAGCCCGGTGATGGCCGCCCACACCGCACGGTGAGCGGGCCCGCTGCGCAGGGCGTGTACCCGAGCGACTGACACGATCCACAACGCGGCCACCACGACGAGTTCCGCGGCGGAGGGTTCAGACATCGTCGAGCGCGAGGGCGGATGCCACCTGAGACAGCCCGGCGGGTGCGCCAGGCGCGGCACGGCCGGCACGGTCGATGATGACGGTGGCCATCATCTCGGCTTCGCGCTCCTGGTCGCTGGTGAAGTCGTGTCGGCCGAGCATGGCGCGTACGACGGTCATGTCGAGGTCCGGCAGCAGGATCTCGCCGAGGTCGACGTCGGATGCCTCGTGGCCCCACAGCATGTGGCCGACCTCGTGCGCCGTGATGTGGTCCTGCTCCCACGAGCTGCGGGTGGGGTCCACGAAGATCAGGTCCTGGGTGGCGGTGTGCACCCACAGCCCGGAGTGCTGGCCCGACCGCGAGGGCACGGGAAGGTCGCGCAGAGTCACGGGCCGTCGTCGGTGCCGGGCGATGGCGGCGGCGAGAGCGTGCCGGTCAAAGGGAGACGGGACCACGATGCCGTTGTCATCGAGTAGCTGCTCGCACCGCCGCCGCAGATCGCGTAGATGTGCCTGACTCTCGGGTCCGGCGGCCCGTGGTCGGCGCATTGCCTCTCCCATCGACTGACGAGCCGGGCCACAGGGCGATCCGGCTGTGTGCGATGAGTCAGGCTAGTGGGCTGCGGTAGTCCTGCGTCAAGCTGAAGCCGCAGGTCAGGGGCATTTCACACTCGATTGGACGGCAGTGTCCCATCGCTGTCGGCCTCCGGCAGACCCTCAATGCGGCGGGCGTAGCGCAGCTGCGCCTTGATGGGTTCGAGTGCCTCCGCGGAGAGCCCGGCCGCGAGCCGGGCGAGTTCCCGCACACCATCGTCGCGCAGCTCTGTGACGATCTCCAACTGAGCGTCGACACGTTCCGCGGTGGCGTCATCGCCGAAGTAGGTCACCGGAACGCCGAACAGTCGGGCTACCCAGGCGAGCTTGTCCAGGCTCGGGGTCTTGCGCTGGCCGGTGCGGATCTGCTGGAGGTAGACCGGAGAGATCACCGCTTCGCCACCAGCCAGTTCGGCGATCTTCGCCGCAGCCTCGCGGTAGCTGTAAGGGCGGCCCAGCGTCGCGGGGTAGACCGTGCGGAACAGGTGATCCAGGCGCACGGCGACGCGGTGGGTCCTGTCGTCGGTCGTCATCCCGGCATTGGCCTTCCTGTAAGCGCGTCGGTCAAGCCTGCAATGACAGCAATCGCAGACGCAAGTTGCCACATGACCTTTGTCACCCAGTCGGGTCTATCCCTGCGGACGGCGGGCTGCTTAAAGTCTGACCCTGCTGTACGCGATTGCTAACACTCCTGGTCGGCTCGCGGCGGCATGTCCCTCCGCTCTGCAAGGAGTTCCTCATGCACACCCTTTCCTCCGCCCTGTCCGTGCTCGCCGACGTGCCCAACCCGGCTCCGGCTGACCCGACGGGTGGCAGCAACGGCATCTCGCTGCTGCTGTCGTACGTCAAGTGGGGTGCACTGATCGGGTGCGCCATCGCCGCCCTCGCCTCGGGTGGCCTGATGGCCGTCGGGAAGCTCTCCAACCGGCCCGGCACCGCTGAGATGGGCAAGAGCGCCTTCATCTGGTCGCTCGGAGGGGTGATCGTCACCGCCATGGCGATCCCCCTGGTCAACACCGTCTTCGGCGCAGCGAACTGAGCTGAGCCGTGAACGACTTCATCGACCCGGGACCGCGCCGTGCCCGGTGGGTCGTCATCGCCTGCGGAGCACTCGCGACCCTGGTCGCGGCCACCGGGCTGATCGTCTGGGTGCTGAAACCCCATCGCGGTGACGCCACAACGGCGATGCCGGGCGCGTTGGCGCCCACGGCCACCGGATCCTCAACGTCAGTTCCGAGCGGGCCGGTTCAGCTGGGCGCCGGTAGCCAGATGGTGCAGGGCATCGCGGTGGGGCACCCGCACTCACCAGCGGGTGCGGTGACGGCCGGCACGGAATACCTCACGCAGGTGCTGTCGAACCTGGATCCGGATCGCGCGCGGACGATCGCCACCGTGATCGCCGACCCCTCGTTCGCCGACGCCAGCGACTACCTCGCCGAGGGGGCGATGAACCTGCGGCGAACCCTCGGCGTGTCCACGATCGGGCCGGTGCCGCTGGGCGCGTCGCTCACCTTCGGACCGGCCGCCTACCAGCTTCGCGACGCCACACCGGACACGACGACCGTGCTGGTCCTCGGCTACCTGTCCACCACCGCGCCCGGCCGGCAGGTCGCCTCCACCATCGGCGTGTACCCGATCCGGCTGCACTGGGCCGCCACCGACTGGAAGGTCCTCCCGCCGGACCCGGCGGACGCCACCGACTACACCAGCCTTGCGGCTCCGCCCGGCAGTGTCGAGGCCGCCGCCCGAGGTTGGCAGGAAATCACCTCGTGAACGCCGCAGCCTGCGACCCGCTCAACGGCCAGATCAGCGGCTGCACCCCGGGCGGCATCATCGACGGCGCTGCGGCCAACGCCTGGGAGTCAGTCTGCCGCTCGTTCGCCGACGCCGCGACATCGCTGCTGAAGACCTTCGCCGATGCGTTCGTCGCGTTTCCCAACCTCGACCTGATGAGCATCGACCAGCCACTGGCGATCTCGCGGTGGCTGGCGATGGGCATTGCCGCCCTACTACTGCTCCTCCAGGTCGTCCGGACCGTCGCCACCCGCGACGGCTCCCCGCTGGCACAGGGACTCGTCGGCGCGGGTAAGGCGGTGCTGGCGTTCCTCGTCACGATGGTCGTCGCCAACGCCGCCCTGATCGCCGCCGACGAAGTCAGCCGCGGCATCATCAACCGATCCCTGGGCGGCAACGAGGGCCTCAAGGCCAAACTCACCGTCCTGTTCCAGATGGGCTCGGTCACCGGCTCCTCGGGGTCGCTGATGCTCATCCTCGCGCTGGTCGGCATCGCGCTCACGCTGGTGCTGTGGTTCGAGCTGCTACTGCGCAACGCCGCGATCGCGGTATTGCTGGCCACCTCGCCCATCGCCGCCGTCGGCAACATGTCGGAGACGACGCAGAGTTGGTGGTCGAAGCTCTGCGGCGCCACCATCCAGCTGATCATCCTCAAGCCGGTGATCGCGCTGGTCTTCGCGATCGGCTTCGGCGTTCTCGGAGACCCGACCGACCCCACTCGCGCCAAGGACGTGACCACCCTGCTGACCGGCATGTTGGTGCTGCTCATGGCCGTCGTCGCGTGGCCGGTCATCGCCCGCTTCTTCACCTTCGCCACCGTGCAGGCCGCCGCCGGTGGCGGGCTCGCCGGGATGCTGGGCTTCGCCGCTGGTAGGGCGAACGCCAGCGGCCCGCCGAGCGGGGTGAACCCGGCTCAGTTCAGCCAGGCCAGTGAGGCACGCACCCTCGCCTCGGCTGCCGGCAAGAGCGGCGCCGCTGGCAGCGCGGCAGGTGGTAGCGCCGGCGCGGCGGGAGGCGCGACCGCGGCACTCGGGGCGGTCGCCGCGCCGATCGCGGTCGCCGCCGCCGGCGTCGACCTGGCCCAGCGGGCGGTCAACTCCCTGGCCGGGCGGATGGAACAAACCGCCGGGCACGCTGGCGTACACGGTGCGAACCCGCATGCCCGCCCGGCGGGCTACTCCCGGTACGCCGGCAGCTGGACTGGCGCCCTCACCGGCACCGCTGGCCGCTCCGCCGCATCAACCGGCCCCACCGGAAGCTCTACCGCAACGGCTGAAGCGAACCCTGGAATCCCGGCCTCCTCCGGTGACATGACCGGACCCGCTCCGACATCTGCGCCGAGTCGAGCGGCCGAAGCCGTGCCGCCGCCGCTCCACACGCCTCCACCAGCCCCCGAGACCAACCCGACGCCAAGACCCTCGGCCAGCGAGGTGAGTTCGGCCGCGCCTCCGACCCAACCAAGGGGGACGGGCGTACCCGATCCAGCGCCGCCAGCCCCGCACGACTCTCCATCCGCCAACCCAACCGAGGAGGCCGACCGGTGACCACCCCCACCGCCGAGCACCGCACCCGCAGCTACTTCGGATGGCAGCACGAGAAGGTCGCATTCCTGTTCGGGATGACCCTGCAGCGAGTCACGATGCTCGCCGGCGCCGTCCTTGCGGGGATCTGGCCGCTCGCCGCCGCCCGCCCCGCCGCCGGGGCACTACTCTGGCCGCTCGCCGTCGTGTTGGCGACGTTGGCGTTCCTGCGCGTCGGAGGCCGCACCACCGACGAGTGGGTAATGGCGTTCACCTCCTATCACTGGGGCCGCTCCCGCAGCCGCCACCGCTTCCTCTCCGCCGCGTTCGCTCCTGCCCCGGCCGACGCGATGGCCGCGAAACCGATGGACCTGCCCGGAGTCCTGGCACCGCTGACGATTCTGGAGGCGCAGGGTCCGTCGGGGCAGCCGCTCGCGGTGGCGTACCACCGTCTGGACCGCACCTACACCGCGGTCGCGCGAGTCCGCTACTCCGGAATCAGCCTGGTCGACTCCGCCCGCCGGGACCAACGCGTCGCCGGCTGGGGCGCGCTGCTGGCCGGGCTGTGCACAGAGGGGAACCCGATCGTGCGGGTGCAGGCGCTGCAGCGCATCGTCCCAGAGTCCGGAGCGGAGCTGCGCCGCTGGCACGTCGACCACGTCGCCGCCACCGCCCCGGCCGAGGCCGTCGCGGTCACCAGCGATCTGCTCACCGCCGCCGCCCTGTCCAGCAGCGGCCGGGAGGCGTACCTGGCGTTCACGATGGACCACCGCCGGGCGGCCGGGGCGATCAAGAGCGCCGGTGGGGGCAGCGCCGCCGCCGCGGACATCCTCACCCGGCACCTGCGAGCCCTAACCGCGTCGATCGCCGGCGCGGACCTGCAGATCGAGTCCTGGCTAGGCCCCCGCGACCTCGCCGAGGTCATCCGCACCGCCTACGACCCGCACGCCGGCCGGCACCTCGCCGAACGCCGCGCCAACGCCACCACCCCGGGTGCCGGCGGCCTGCCCGCCGGCGTCGACCCGGCCGTCGCAGGCCCCGCCGCCGCGCTCAGCTCCCCGGGTAGCTACGCCCACGACGGCGCCCACTCCGTCACGTACTGGATCCACGACTGGCCCCGCAACCAGGTCTACTCCACCGTCCTCGCCCCGCTCCTCGGCGACGGCGTGCACCGACGGGCGTACTCGATGCACATCGAGCCCCTCGGGCCGCGCGAGGCGTCCCGCAAGGTGATGGGGGAGCGGACCCGCCGCTCCGTCGCCGTGGGGATGCGCCACCGCACCCAGCAGATCGTGCCCGAGCACGAGCGGCAGGCCCTGGCGCGCGCCGAGGCGCAGGACGCCGAACTCGCCGCCGGACATGGCCTGGTCCGGTTCACCGGCTACGTCACCGTGACCGTCACCGACCCAGTCCAGACCGAGGACGCCTGCGCGGCACTGGAGGCCGACGCCGCCGCAGCCCGCATCGAACTGCGCCGCATGTGGTACGCCCACGACACCGGCTTCGTGATGGGCGCCCTCCCACTCGGCTTCGGCCTGCCCCGGAAGCGGTGGTGAGCCCGATGCTGCGGCGTACCCGACGCAACAACCTGCCAGTCGCCGACCTGAGCGACCTCCTCGGTGACCTCCCGACCCCGACCACGCCCGCCGCGACCCCCTCGAAGCCGGGGCGGACCCGGCCGGAACCGACGCCGCCGCGGCGCGGATGGTCGCGGCCGTTCGCCGGGCAGGCAGCCCGCGCCCCGCAGATCCCCGTCTTCCGGGCCTCCACCGGCCAGATGCAGGGCCTCTACCCGTGGCTGTACGGGCAGACGATGCCCCCGGCCGGCACCTACATCGGCATCGACACCCAGTCCGGAGGCAGCTTCTCCTGCCACCCCATCGAGTGGCTGCGCCTGCAACTGATCACCAACCCGAACTTCCTCATCACCGGCGTACCCGGCTCCGGGAAGTCCGCCACCATCAAGCTGCTCTGCTACCGGCTGATGGCCTACGGCGTGCGCGCCTTCGTCCTCGGTGACATCAAGAACGAGTACGCCACCCTTGCCCGCCACCTCGGCGTCGAGCCCCTCGAGCTCGGGCCAGGCCTCGGCAACCGGCTCAACCCCCTCGACAGCGGACCCCTCGGCCGCAACCTTCCCGGCGACACGGAGAAGCTCCGCGAGCGGCTGGACGAGATCCACCGCAGACGCATCACCCTGCTCTCATCGCTGCTGGTGATGCGCCTGGGTCGGGCACTGTCCCCGACCGAGGAGGCGGCCCTGTCCCTGGCCATCAAGCACGCCTCCGGCGAGGCCACCGGCGACAGCGACCTCACCGATCCGACCATCCCTGCCGTCTGGGCGCTGCTACGCGACCCACTGCCGGACATGGCCTCCGAACTGCGGGTCCGCGGCGACGACACCGGGGAACTGCGGGAGATGATCCGCCCGACGGCCGACGCCCTCGGCAACATGGTCCAGGGGTCGCTGAGCGGCCTGTTCGACGGGCCGACGACCATCCGCCTGGACTTCGACGCCCCTATCCAGACCGTCGACCTGTCCCGCATCGACGGCCGCGGCGATGAAACCGTCGCCATGACCCTGGCCTGCGTCTCCTCCTGGGGACAGGCCGCCATCGACGAACCCGACGGGCCCGTCCGCATGGTCATCCGCGACGAGCTCTGGCGGGCCATGCGCGTCCCCGCCATGATCCGCAAGGTCGACTCCGACCTGCGGCTGTCCCGCGCCCAAGGAACGATCCAGGTGCTCAGCACCCACCGGCTCGCCGACTTCGAAGCCGTCGGCCCGGCCGGCAGCGAAGAGGTCACCATCGCCAGCAACCTCATCGCCTCCTGTGACGTACGGGTCTGTCTGCGGCAGGACACCGCGCCGCTGGCCATGACCAAGGACCAGATCGGGCTCACCGACACCGAGTGCGCCCACATCGCCTCCTGGTCGGGCGAACACGTCGGCCGGGCGCTGTGGAAGATCGGCCGGCAGCCCAGCCAGATCGTGCAGACCATCCTCACCCCGCAGGAACGGCAGCTGTTCTACACCAACGAACGCATGGCGGTGTAGATGAGCGGCAACACCACGCGGCTCGGCGGGAGTCTCACCAACGGCTCTGACTGGGTGGTGGGAGCCGTCGTCGCGGTGGCCGCCGGGACCATGATCGGCATCTGGATGACTGGGCAGGTCGCCGGGCTGCTCGCGCTGCACTGGCCGGCGACCTCCCCAGCCGACGCGTATGGCATCGCTCTCGCCCTGCCCCGGCACCTCAGCGACCCTCGACTGGCCTGGCCACCACCCGCCCAAGGCCAGCTGCCGGGCCCGATCCGCTTCTACACCGCCGCGGTGCTCGTCACCGGCGCCCTCTCAACAGCAGGAGTGCTGCTGTGGCAGCGGTGGGGAGACGGACGCCAAGCCCGGGGGATGGCATCGCGGCAGCAGCTGCGGCGCACCCTCTCCGCCGAGGCCGTTCTGCGGGCGGCTCCACGCCTGCGGCCCGGACTGGACCACAAACCGGAGCTGACGGATGTCGCGGTGCCGTTGGGCGACGCCGGACCCATGCGCCTGCACGCGGGCCTGGAATCCTCCGTGCTCCTGGTCGCACCGCCCCGACAGGGCAAGACCAGCCAGGTCATCATCCCGTGGCTGCGTGGCTTCCCCGGCGCCGCCGTCGTCACCTCCGTACGTCCCGACGTCCTGGAGAACACCGCCACGCTTCGGGCCGGAACGGCGTGGGTGATGGAGCTGACCGGCGACCTCACGTGGCCGCACCGCATCGCCTGGAGCCCCATCGCCGGCTGCGACCGGTACGACATTGCTCGCAAACGGGCCGGCGTGATGATCCAGGTTGGAAAACAGGAGGGCACCGACGCCACCAACGCCGGCTTCTTCGGCATGACCGCCACCAACCTGATGGCCGCCTGGCTGCACACCGCCGCCCTCACCGGCCGGACCATGACAGACATCCTGGCCTGGTCGACCGACGACACCAACGACCAGCCCGTGAAGCTTCTGCGCGATGCCTACGGCGCCCGCGACGGAGTCCTGAAAATGCTCGACGGGTTCTACCGCCAGCCGCACACCACCCGGTCCAACCTGTGGGCCACCGTCCAGACCGGCACCAGTTGCCTCTTCGGCGAAGCGGCCCACCACGTCTTCGCCGGGACGGTCCACGAGTCCTTCGACATCGAGGCGTTCCTGCGCTCCGGCACTGACACCGTGTACCTGCTCGTGGACGAACAACAGGCCGAAGCCCTCGCTCCACTCGTCACCGCCTTCGTCGACGAGATCACCACCACTGCGAAACGCCTCGCACTGCGCGCCCCCACCGGCCGACTGGACCCGCCCCTGGGCCTGATCCTCGATGAGGTCACCAACGTCGTCCCGCTGCCGGACCTACCGCAGCTGATGTCCTACGCCGCAGGAAGCGGCATCTTCGTCACCGCCGTCCTGCAGAACCTCGCCGCCGCCGAACAACGCTGGCGGGCCGTGGGCCGCCGAATGCTCTGGGCCAACTCCACCATCAAGATCGCCCTCGGCGGCCTCGCCGGCGACGACCTCGACGACTTCTCCCAACTCGCCGGCACCTACCGCGAAACCCTCCTCGTCCCGCAGCGCAACGACCGTGGCGTCACCGTCCAGACCACCGTCACCGACCGCAAGACCATGTCCCCCGAAGCAATCCGCACCCTCAACGAGCAGCGCCGGGAGGCGCTGGTCATCCATGCCACCACCCCGGCCGTCCTCACCCGCATGGCCCGGCACTACGAGAGCCGACACGCCAAGGAGTACGCGGACGCGGTTCGCCACGCCCGCACCCTGATGGGCCACACCCCGGAGACCCCGCGATGACCATCGACCCACCGGCCGCTGCGGCAACAGACGCTCCTGTACGGCCGATCCGAGAGTGGCACGCCCTCACTACCGAAGAGCAGAGCGCCGAGTGGACGGCACTGGTCGGTTGGGTCACCTGGATCCACGACCTCTACGAACTCTCCCGCGAGGAGCGACTGCCGCTGTGCTGGCCACAGCATCCCGGGCTCGTCGAAGAACTCCGCAGCCTCAAGTTCTGGCGCGACGTCCTCTACACCAGCCGCGACAGCGCTGCCGCCCATTCTCCCCGCTCCTGGCACGGAGAACTGCGCCAAACCCTCGCTGCCGCAGGCAACTTCTGGGCACCGACCTGCCGGGCGGGTCACACCAGTGCCGCTCTGCTGAGCGAGGCGCACCCCGACCTTGCCCAGCGCTGGCACGCCCACGGGCCGCCGCTGATGGCCTCCAGCCCTGCCCTCGGCCCGGCCAGCAGCCTGCCCGACATGCTCGCCGACGCGGAGATGGCCACGGCCCTTGACCAGGGCGAGGCCCGGCCACACAGCCGCAGCATGCCCTACTACGCCCACCTCGCCGGCGCGTGGTGGACCCGCAGCAGCGACGGCGCGACGTGGCTTCGGTGTACCGACCCCGACCACCACGCCCACCTCGACGAAACGAGCGCCCGGATGCGCGCCGCCGACACCGTCCGCGACCAGCTCACGAAGCAGTAAGGACCCGCCATGAGTGACCTGATCATGCGCGCGGAGCAGGGCGTTCTCGGTGCCCTCCTCGCCGATCCGAACCAGCCCCTCATCACTGACAACCTCATCAGCGAAGACTTCAGCCACCCCGCCCACCGGGCCATCTACGGCGCCATCCTGGACATCCCCGCCACCGGCGGCGACCCCGGACGGATTGTTGCCGCTGTCGTCGCGATCGTCGACCGGCCCGACGTCGACACCAATCTGCTCGACGCTCTCGCCGCCGCCGCCCCGGATGACCAGCGGGTTCGGGCCTACAGCCAGATCGTCATCCAAGCCGCCTTCGACCGCGACACCATTGACTTCGCCGAGCCCTACCTCACCGCCGCGACACAGACCACCGATCCGGTCGCCCGGGACGCCCTCGCCCGCCTCGGCCAAGCCCTCACCGCCCAAGCGGAGATCTTCGCCCCCGCCAGCACGATCGATCCGGACCAAGCCCTGTCCCTACCCACAGTCGTGGCCTTGGCCGCCGCCGACCTGCACCCCGAAGACGCGATCATCGCCGACCTTCTACAGCACCCCGAACAAGCCCGCGACGTCGCCGCCTGGCTGACCTCCGACGTCTTCACGACAGACGAACGGCGCCTCACCTACGAACTCGCGGTCTCGATCGCCTATGACCACGACCCCATCGACGCCGTCATCCTCGCCTGGAACGTCGAACGTGCACGGGAGGTCCAATCACTCTGGGCCCCGCACTATCGGCTTCCAGAGACCCCGGGCCACTACACCCACCTCGCCCGGCTGGAGGTCACTGCCGTCGCAGTCGGGACCGCCGTCACCATCGGCCACGACCTGGTCTCCGAACACGTCACGGTCACGCTCACCCGCAGCGCCAGCGCAGCCGAGGCCGCCGCTACCGCCCGCTCCGCGGAAGTTGGTGGCTCGGTTGCCGGGCTGGAACCGCCTCTCGAGAACAGCCCAAACCACAACGCCCCTCGTATCGAGCTGTGAAGGGAGTGCCAGCCATGAACACCAACCCCGAACCCGCGACCACCATCAGCGCCGGCGCCCCGCCCCGCGTACCGCGGACCATGAGCCACGACGAGATGCGCCGGCACGAAGAGCAACAGCGGGCCAGCCGCCTCTCCCCGCGAGACCGACACCACATGTTCGTCCGCCACGACGATGTCTGGTGGATCGGCGACCACGACGGCTACGTCGAGATCACCAGCGAGGAGCAGAACCTCAGGCTCGATCAGTGGCACGAGCGGCTCAACAACGGCGCGCTCTGGGTCTGAGCCGTCGAGGCTTAGCAGCACGCTGCCTGTGGGTTGTCGGCGAGCGGTACAAGCGCTGAATCCGGTACTGACGGCTAGGCGTGTCTCCACCACTGCACCGCTCGACTAGTCGACACATCCATGCAACGATCAAACATGTGTTCGATACTTGGAGACTGTGAGTCAAGGGCGGTCCCCTAGGTCGCCTGCAGTTTGGCCCGTAACGGGTTATCGTCGCTGGTGGGGACGGTTGCGATGGCTATGAAGGCTAGGTCTGCGGATGTCGGACCGACGTGGGCGGCGTGACGACGGTTGTCGACGCCGGCATGATCGTGCCTGCGGCCCGTCGGCTGATTCCGGGGGCTCTGGCTGCACGACGGTTGACGTGTGGCTTGGCGCGGCGCGATGCGGCCGTACGCGCAAGGCTGTCCGCCCGGAAGGTGTTCCTCTTTGAGGAAGGTCTGCTTGCGGCGACTCCGGCTGAGGTGGAACGCCTGGCCGAGGCAGTGAGTTGCCGCCCTGATGAGTTGATCGACATCGTGCCAGGCCAGGAGACGCTTGCCGATCTGCGCTTCTTGATCGGGCTGACGCTGGCCCGCACGTCGGAGTTGTTGAAGGCATCTCACGCCGGTCAGGATCTGCGTGTGTCGGCGGAGGCGCTGTCTGCGCTCGAATGCGGTGAGTCGATGGCCGGCCGGGATTGGGTGGAGCCGGTGATGACCGGTCGCCTCTTGCCGCCGCTGGCAAAGATCTATCGGGTGCCGACCCGGATGGTTCTGGACGCGTGGATGCGCACCCGACCGAAGGATCCTGCGCCGGCGGTGGAAAGCGGAGGACGCAGGGGGCCGTCTCGGGCCGCTGCCGAGGCGTGGGCATCGCTCAATGAGCGGCAGCGCGTGTATCTGGGCGAGATCATGCGCGACGACCGGATGACCGAGACCGAGATGTGGATGCGTCGGCTGCAGCGGTTACCGGTGCCGCCTGCCGCCGAGTGGCGTCAGCTGCCGCTGGCCCTGAAAGCGGCGTCGTCAGAGCCTGGTCATACGCGTCTCCAGGAGCGGCTGCGCCGACGTGGGGTTCATGACCCGGGCGCTGGCCGGACCCTGCACGCCCTCGCTCGCCGGGGCCTGGTGATCGTGACCGAGGATGTCATCGATCATCCGGATGCCGGTGAGGTCGTTCGGATTGCTGTCAAGATCACCCGACGCGGACGGGCTGCCGCCCGGGCGGGTCTGGATGAGGCTGTCGAAGTGGATCACGAGCCGCATCTGTTGTCGGAGTGGTTGTGGGGCGTATTGGCCCGGGTCGCGGCGGCCGAGCCCGAGGGCCTGCCGGAGGACCGGCTGGCGGGCAGATCTTTGTTCTTTCTTGGCGTCGGTTATCGCAACGCGGCCGGTGGCCCGCCGAGCAGAGGGCTGATCGAGGCAGTGCCCGTGCTGGCTCCCGGCGGAACGCACGTGGTGGAGTTCCGTTGGCAGTTAACTGATCTCGGCCGGCGTCACGTCGTCGAGTTCGCGGACACCTATCGTCAGCGGTATCCGCGCGTGGAGTGCCCCGGACTCGAACGCCTCGTCGTCTGATTTCTGACACTGACCTCGACCGCTTTCGGGACCTCGTCTTGTCAGAGGGTGGGTCTAACATCCGCCTTCGTGACCCATGCTGTCGATGACGACGCGCGCACGTTAAGTGATCTTCATGTTCGCTACCTCGTGACCAAGGCGGCCCTGCATGCCGCGAAGGCTCTCACTGCTGCTGGGTGGAAGCCGGAGCGGCGGCTGGAGACCTTGATGGAGTGCCACGGGATTGTGCTGGCTGCCCGCGGCCCGGGAAGCCCGTTGCCGTTCGGCTGGTTCCGGCAGGCTCTTTCGGGTGACCTTGCGCAGCTACTGCCCGAGGGGGTGGAGCCAGTCGATCTCAAGGGGTTGCTCGTCATGGATCAGGACGGGCAGGTCACGGAGGACGCCTTCGATCTGGACTTCGAGCAGAGGATGCTGCTGCACACTCTGCGCAAACTCGATCGCAGCTCGGACATGCTCGCGGGTGTGCGCGAGCTGCGGGAGGAGGTGGAGCAGGAGACTGTGTATCTGGCGCTGAGCAAACAGGGCGTTCAATCGGTCTACGAAAACGGGCGTGCGGATCTGATCCGATATCCGTCCGGGCCGACCGATGAGCTGGCGGACTTGCGGCTGCCGCCGACCGTGGTCGAGTTCTACACCGACATCCCGTACGCCTCGATCCACCAGGGCTGGTGGTACGAGTGTCCTATCTGCCGGTGGCCGATGCGGCTGGCGTTGGCGAAGAGCGCCGGTGCGCTGGTGGGGTCGGCCCGATGCTGGCACACCCCGCACGCCGATATGGGGGCCTCGTACCTGTTCCGTCCGAGCGATGACGGTTCTGCTGCCGAACTCCTTCCCGAACCACGCCCGGACCGTCCCGCCACCCGCGAAGCGGTGCTGTTTCCCGACATCGATGTTGTTCCCCAGCCGATGCCGGCGGAGAACCACAAGGCGCTGGCCCGGGGCATCTGGCGATACACCACAGTGCCAGGGATTCCGGAGCTGGCGCTGCGGGACCGACTGGTCGAACGCGGGCTGAAGGTGAACCTGTGGCCGGCCCTGGACGCCTACGACCTGAAGGTGACGATCCCTGGCACCAAGACGTCCTTCAAGGTCGACGTCAAGGACTACACCTCGGCGACGACGCTCGCGAGCCTCATCCATGCGCAGGAGGGTGACCGCGGCGGCGCCGAATGGCTCGTGGTCCCGGACTACCGGGCCGGGCAGGTCCCCCTGTTGTCCGAGGTGTGCCAGAAGTACGACATGAAGGTGGCCACCGCCTCGGCCTTCGGTGAGCTGGTCTGCAAGCAAGCGGGGGTGAGGTGGGCATGAGCGACCCGACCGTGCAGACCAGCGTGGTGCACGCCGCCCTGGCACTGGCAGCCCACTATTTCCCACGCCGTATCCCCGGTGACGCACGTGACGCCGCCGGGTTCGCCGACGCCGCGTTCCTGCTGTCCGGGAAATACACGGTGTGGGACCGCTGGAGCAGGCTTACCCGCGACGAGAAGCAGCGGATCGCGCTGGTCGGATCGATCGCCCCAGCCGACCTGGCCGAGCATCGTGCCTTCTCGGTCGCCGCCCGCACCGCCCTCACCCCTTCCGATCCAGGTCCGGACGAGGAACAGGCACCCATCGCAGCCTTTGAGCTCGCCGGGAACAACCCGTTCAGGGCTGACGCCGCGTTTCCTCGCGTTGGCGGGAACCTGCTGGACTACGTCGATCGCCAGACCGCCCGGTTCCGGCGCCCAAGCGTCCGCCCGAAGCCGCCGGACTTCGCGGGCCCCGGAACGTGGAGTACCCCCACGATCTACGTCAAGGACGGCGGTCAGATCCACGGGCGGGTGCGGATCCCGCGCTATCCGCATTTCACCGAACCGTTCGCCCTCGACCAGCTGCCGCACGTGTCGACCGTCCCCTACACGCCCGAGCTGCAGATTCCCACGCACGAACTCCTGACGCTGGCCGCCCAGATCGACGAACGCTTCCCGCCGGACAAGCGGTTCCTGCACACCACGCTCACCGGCCTGGTCGACGTGCTGCAGACCACCGACGTCGTCTCGCCCCGTGAAGTTTTAACAATGTCGGCCGTCGGCCTGGAGATCTTCCACGCTCCCACCGGCACCGGCAAGAGCGTGCTGGTCCGGGTCATGGCCAGCTGGTTCGCCCTGCGCAACCTACGAGTCACGCTCGTGCAGCCGGACATCAAGTCCTGCCTGGCGATGACCTCGAACATCCAGGGCGACCTGGCCTATCTCCGAGAGCAACAGGACCTGGACCACACGCCGACGTGCGCGCACCTGATGTCCTCGAGCAGCATGCGCGAGCGGGCCGTCAAGCACGCTTCGCTGATCGACGAAGACCCCGAATCGCCCGGCGACTGGGGTCTACGCGGAGAACGCGACATCGACCCGCTCGCCTACGGATGCGCGCAACGCGAGTTCACCGAGTCCACCGGCGACTACCCGCCCGGACGTGAACCCTGCCTCTCGCTCGGCCGTCAGGGCGTCGGAGTCTCGGCCTGCCCGTGGATCCCGACCTGTAGCAAGTTCACCCCGGTCTACGAGGCGTGCGACGCGAACGTGGTCGTCATGAACCACTTCTATTTCCTGCAGGGCACCCTGCGGATCGGCGTCAATCTCGATGGCCGCCCCGTGCGGACCCTGACGGCTGCCGAGTTCGCGCTGCGTACCAGCCATGCCGTGCTCATCGACGAGGTGGATCAGTTCCAGTCGAGGGCCATCGAACGCTGCGCCAGCGACGTGAAACTGCACTCGCGCCGTCATTGGACCTCGGCCCCTCAGGAGATCGATACCGACGCGAAGCGGCTGCCCATCGACGACGAGAACGTGCTGCTGCCGTCGGTCAGCCACGTGCGGCTCATGGCTGAGTTCCTGCTGCTCAGCATCTGCCGCAACGCGCTCAAACTGCACGCTGCCGAGGACCAGCGCGCCGAGGAACGCATTCCCGATCAGACCAGCAGCCGCTGGCACATGGCGCGTGGCCGCGACCGCACACTGGCCCGACTGCTGTGGCCCGATTCCGATATCGGCGACGCGGGCATACCCACCGAGATCGTCGAGCGGATCAACGCGCTGATGCCTGAGCGCTACCAGCATGCCGACCGGCACGGACGCGCGAGCGGCGCGCTCGAACCGGTGTGGGCGGACGTCCAACGGGGCCTGAGCGCACTGGTAGGACCACGAGGCGAGAGCCTGCTTGACGCGGTCAAGCTCGAACTACACGAGTTGTTGGGCGACGTCATCAAGGACGGGCACCGCCGAGCCCAGATCATCAACCTGCTGGCGACCCGCGCGGTGATGATCGAACTCGACGAGGCGCTCGCAGAGGTCCGCAAGAACGCGCAGCGCTTCCGGTCGTCCGGGTTGCGCTCCGCTCAGAAGATCATCGAGCAGCTCCAGCACTCGGCGATCACCACCGTGATGCCGATCGGCATGCTCGGCCGCTCCCTGACCGGCTACCGGGTCACCGGCCTCGATGACAGGCAGAAGAGCGCCGAGCTGGTCGCCCAGACCATCGGCGGCGACCCGCACCTGTTCACCGCCGAACTCGGCGGGATCGTCTCGCTGAGCCTGGCCGGAACGCAACGGCCCGTCATGGGGCTGTCAGCGACGGCGTTCTTCCCGCAGGCCGTCCGCGAACACGTCCACGCCCCGGTCCGCTGGTGGATGACCGACGCACAAGCCCGCTCCATCCGCGCCCGGAAACGGCGTGTCGACTACGGCAAAGGGCACCCGCTGCTCGGCGAACCGATCAAAGTCTCGGGACTGCACACCAGCCGAAAACGAGACGCCCTGATCGAGCTCGGCGACCAGCTGTACGACCGGCATATCCGCCGGGAGCTGGAACGGGCAGCTCGCGAGGACTCCGACCGCGCCCACGTGCTCGTCGTCGCGAACTCCTACGAGCAGTGCGCCTTGCTCGCCCGCGGCATCGCCCAGTCCGGGAACTACCGGTCCGGACTGTGCGTGGCCGTGCGCGCCGAGGACCGGCACAGCCTCAATCCGGACCTGCCCCGCGAGAACCTCGCCGTCCGGCTGACCCAGGAAGAGTTCGAGACCTTCCCGGACCGGGGCAACATCCTGGTCGTGCCGCTGTCGCTGATCGCGCGTGGCCTCAACATCGTCAAGGGCATCCGCTCCGCGGTGCGGTCGGTCTACCTGTGCGTGCGGCCCCTGGCGTTGCTGAACGAGCCGTCCGAGATGTACGGGAGCATCAACGCAGCCGGCATGCGCGCCCTCCCCGCCGGTGGAAGCAGTGATCCCGTCGCCGCGCTCGCCGCCGCCCGCGACGCCGCGTGGGAGAGGCTGAGGCTGTTGCTGCGCTCGGCGAGCCAGTTCGCCTCCATGCAGAAATCCCTGCAGGAGGAAGTGGTCGCCGGCATGATCGTCGACCTCATCCAGCTCGCCGGTCGGGCCCGCCGTGGCGGTACCGAAGCCGTCCTGCACATGGTCGACTTCGCGTTCCACGAGGACACCTGGAGCGCTGACCTCGACACCATCCTGCGCCGCATTCACGCGAAGTGGCCGCCCGACGTGCGCAAACAGATGAACGACCTGTACGGCGAAGCGCTTAACGCATTCCTGTCGTACGCCGGAATCGACCCCAACGAGCCCACCGTGCTGGACGCTTTCCGAGAAGAGGACGAGTGACCCGACACCACCGCGAGCCCGGACGCTATCTCGACACGCTCGCGTACCGCTGCACCCCCGACCTCGTCGGCAACGACCGCGTGTACCTGAGAAACCTGGACGCCGAGACACGCACCCTGTGGGAGAACTTCGACCGCGCCTGCCAGAGGCGGTACGGCAACGACTCCGCCCAGGCCCCGTACTCGATCGCCACCACCGTGCTCAGCGTCCTCACCGGCGGATACGTCTACTTCGAGCCTGGTGGGCCCCAGCCGTTCCTCGCATCACGGGAGCGGATCGACGACAAGCTCCTGTGCCGGGTGTTCACCCTCACCCACGGGCTGGCCCAGGGTATAGCGATCCACGAAATCGACCTGCGGCAGCCGCCGGAGCTGGCACAGAAGATCGCCGACACTCCGGAGAGCGAGGTCTACCTCGCCGAGCACGTCCGGCCGCAGACCGGCAATCAGCCCGTCGCCCCGAACTGGGTGTTCCGCACCATCGCCTGGGGCCTGGCGCAGAAGCTGGCCGGCCCCTGGACGGTCCGCGAAGGCCTTGCCATCCCACTGCGGCCAGACGTCACCGGCGGGTTGATCGCTCTCGACGACCCCTGGGAAAATGACCAGGGCGGCCGGTACGCACTGTCACGTACCGCCCTCACGCTGCAAACGGTGCCGAACATCGCCACCCCCGTACTCATGGTGACCTCCCGGGTGACCCGGATCTCGGACTCACTGATCTACAGCAGGACCGTGCTGGCGGTCCAGCCCGGTGACAACCGCCCGGTCCTCGAAGTGGGCCTGCACGGCGGCGGCGGCGCCCGCACCATCAGCCGCTACGCGCTCGAGGCGCTCGGACGCCTCGAGATGGACTACTCCGTCCTGCAGGCCATCGCGACCCGCTCGCAGGCCGAACAGCGCATGCGCGCCGAAGCCATCGCCGAGGCAGGCAAGGACCGCAGGCCCACCCTGAGCTTCTCCCGTGAACGCCCTGCCCAGATCTGGCCCGTACTGCCGAAGAGCCGGCCGTTCCCCATCGGCGTCGGCACCGGCATGCACCACCTGCGGGTCCTCAACGAGCACGTCCTGGGCCGGTTTGAGGGCCGGGCAGAGCCACTCATCGCGCGCGCCACCACCATGGCTCTGCCGCACCGACCGACTGACCCCGAGCGGGTGCCCAAGGCGGAGCTGGACCGCCGCAAGGCAGAACGCGAAGCCACCGGGTCCAAGAAGGCTCTGCGCGGCAAGGGCAGCGCGTTTCCCGAGCCCGCCTCCATCGCCGCCGCAGTCAAAGCGGCCGGCTTCACCAAGCTGCGCCTGGTCTGCCTCTGGTACCGCGACGAAACCCGGCTGCGGATGATCGCTGCCCTCGCCAAGACGTACGGCCTCGAGACCGAGGGCCTCGACCCGCACGACGGCGAAGAGATCGATCTCTTCGGCGGGACGATCACCGCCGTCTTCCACCTCGCGGCGAACTTCCTGGCGCACGGTAGCCCGAACGGCCGGACCAAGGCACTGAACCCCGCCGCCGCGGCACTCGACACCAGCGGCGACGTCCTGATCGGTGCTTGGTGCGAAACCCACATCCCCACCACCGAGGACATCCCAGGCCTCAAACCCGCCGAACTGGAGGAAGCGGACGCGAAGCCACAGAGCAAGATGATTCTGGCGAGCAAGGACATCGCTAGCCAGTACCTGCTCGGCAGGAACGCCAACGGCATCATCGAGCCAAAGGACCCCGACCACCCGGCAGAGATGGCGCTGCTCGACCTCTACCGCTCGCTCGGCATCATCGACGACCGCATCGCCAACGCCCTGCGTCCTGAGAAACGACACGCGGGGTACGGGGCCGACCGTATCGCCCACGTCGGCTTCCACATCCGCCAGCAGAACAAACGCAAGGGTGAGAAGAGCTCTCCCAGAACGGTCGTGACCGCGACCGCGTTGATCCCGCCGCCGACGCCAGGCGACGTGTGGCAATTGCTCGGCTGGAGCTCGACTGTCGCCTCATGGCAGCCCTACCGCCAAGCCCAGAACCAGTTCCACGAGACCGAATACCCGCAGGAGACCGGCGGCAAGAAGTCGTACCGTCAGCGCTGGGACGACGTCGGCGACGTCGTCGAACAGGCACTGCAGGACCTCGCCGAGGACCTCGATGGCCGGCCGTACGTCGTCACCGTCGACGAGGACAGCGCCCGCCGCATCTGGGATGGGTTGCAGAACAGCAAGCAGGGCAGCCAACCCGGAGAATGGAAGAGTAAGCGGTGGCTGCCGGGCTACAGCCTGCAAGACGATGAACGCCCCGACGCGATCATCCGCGTCAACATCGCCGACGACAGAGTGCCCCCACCGATCGCCTACACCCACGTACTCAGCACAAAAGACGCCGTACGAGAAGGCGAGACGACCAACGCTCTCTACGAGATTGAGACGGACTTCGGCACGCCGGTCTGGGTCCTGTGCAACGTGCCGCGCAACTACGACGGTGGCAACTCGGGCCGGCTCGGCGCGAAGTACACCAGGTGGGACGCCAAACGGTCCGTTATCTCCGAGAACCGCGAAGAACGCCGCAAGAGCGAGATGCCCGAACCGTGGTACTCGATGACCGCTACCGAGATCTACCCCATCGCCCTCAATGACCGTGTCTCTCATGAGGCACTCGCGGTCGCCACCGCTCAGCTCTGTCACCAGACCATGTATTGGTCCGGCCGCGCCCGCTACCCAGTCGCACTGCACGCGGCCATTCAGATGGACGAGGGCCATCCTCAATATCGCCGCACAGCACAAGCGTCCGATGAGGAGGAAGACGGCCCGGGACGATAAGTAGCTCCTGCGTCAAGTCCGGGGTGTGCATTCGGTGCCTGAGTCTCGGTAGACGACACCGGACAGGCGTCGTTCTCGTACGCAGAGGGATCGAGGCCGCCGTCGCCGGCGGCCTGCGCCCGTGCGCGCCTCCACTAGGTGCCCGAATTGACCCAATGCTATGCGTAAGCTGCATTGGTCCGCCCGGCTCACTGTCGCTACACGTTGACGGCCGGTGTAACCCAACCGAAAGGTAAGCACGTGAGGGCCGTCATCGCTGTCGCCGGCATGGGCAGCCGCTTCTTCCCGATCGGCAAAACGATCAACAAGTGCATGCTGCCGATCCTCAACCAACCAGTCGTCGCCTACGCGGTCGCTGACTGCGTCGCCGCAGGCACCCGTGAGATCGCGATCGTCACCGCCCCCGGCGAGATCGGCCGCCAGGTGCGTCATTACTTCACCGAAGACCACGACCTGAAGGACTACTTCACCGCACGCGGCTGGCAGGACAAGTACGCGTCCGTCGTCGACCTGCACAGCCAAGCCGACTTCACGTTCATCGAACAGCCGCGCGACGACCGTTACGGCACCGCGCTGCCCGCGATCGTCGCCGCTGACTTCATCGCTGGCGACGACTTCCTCCTGGTGGCCGGCGACGACCTTTTGCTTCGCAACGACGGCGGATCGGACCTGGCCGACCTCGCCGCGGCCCGGGTCGCCGCCGGAGTGCCGGCTGCGCTCGCCGCCGCCACGGTGCCCGGCGCCGAGGCCCACCGCTACGGCATCCTCCACCCGCGAGCATCCGAGGGTCATGAACTGCTCGACGAGCTACTAGAGAAGCCGCACGACTACGACGAGCCGACCGCGTACATCAACATCAGCCGTACCCTGCTACCCGCTGACGCGGTGGCCTACTTCCAGGAGCTGATTCCGGCTGCCAACGGGGAGTACCAGGCCACCGACGCCGTCATCGCCTTCGCCCGCGACAACGACGTACTGATCCACCCCGTCACCGGTGAGTACCATGACTGCGGCAGTCCCGCCGGCTGGCTCGCGGCCAACAACGCCGCAGCCATGCCCTAGGCCTGACCGGTCCCGGTCGTACAAGCGCCTTCAGACCGGCTAACCCGGCGGCGGAAACGCTGCCCGTCTGCGCGTGCCGTGACCCTCCACGCCGGCCAGTCTCACAGGAGGTCCCGCAGCGGCGGTGCCGTCCCCACTGTCATCGCGCAAGCAGCAACGTCGTCGGACCTCGCTAGGGTTTCGGAGTGGCCGAGGTGATGCGGGTGGGGGCCTGTCAGACCCCGGAGATTCTGGGCGATGTCGGCGCGGCGGTGCAGTGCATCGAGGAGTTCGGCCGCGAAGCTGATCAGCGGGATGTGGAGTTGCTGCTGTTCCCGGAGTGCTTTCTGCAGGGCTATCTCGTGCAGGAGCAGCACCTGGACGCCCACGCTATGGATCTGCGCTCCGCGTCGTTCGCTGCGCTGCTGCGCCGTGTGGGCCGGATCGGGCAGACCCTTGTCCTCGGTGTCATCGAACGACGGGCGGGCCAGTACTTCAACTCAGCGGTCGTCGTGGCCGGCGGTGAGCTCCTCGGCGTCTACCGTAAAACCCACCTCATGCCGGGAGAATCGCTCTTTACTCCAGGTCAGGACTACCCAACCTTCGAGGTTAAAGGCGTGCTGTTCGGCATCAACATCTGCTCTGACACCCGGGTACCTGCTGCGGCCGCGGCGGTGGCGGCGCAGGGCGCACAACTGCTCCTCGTCCCAGCGCAGAACATGATGCGCCGCGCCTCCGCCCTGCATTGGAAGGACCGGCACACCCCGATCCGCGCCGCCCGGGCCCGGGAGAGCGGCATGTGGCTGGTGTCAGCTGACGTCACCGGTGAGCGTGGCGCGGACCGGATCGGCTACGGGCCGACGAACATCATCAGCCCGCAGGGCGAGGTCGTCGCGCAGGTCGCGGAGATGACGCCGGGCATGGCGACCGCCGACATCGGACGCTGTGAGCCGCCGGGTCAGGCCACGTGTGGGTGACGCTGCCGCTGACGCCGGTTGGAGCCCGAGGCGATCCCCGGGCGAACGCAGGTGGCCTATTTAGGTGATCCGCCATCCGCTGCTCCAGCAGGGGAACTTCGTCGTGAAGACGTCGACGTCGAGGTTCAGGGTGTGGGCGGCGGGTGCGAACAGCGCCGCGTACTCCGCGTCGGGGGAGAAGAGGGTCCAACGGCGCCTTCGGGCGTCGAGCACGAAAAGCAGACCCCAATGGGCAGTGTCGCTGGCGGCTAGTTCCATCAGTTGTTTCCGCAGGCTGGCGGGAACGTGGGCGTGGTCGAATCGACCATGACCGACGATCATCAGCGGGAACTGAGGTCGGCCACGGTACAAGCCGCGTAAGTTCGGCACCCCTGTCACTCCCAGTACGCTCGTGGCTGCGCGAATCGTCCACGCGCCGCGCGAATAGTCGATGCGACGATGCCCGATCCGCGTCCCATAGCCGTCAACCGAGCGGTGAAGGCATTCCGCAGTCGGGACTACCGTCATCCCCCTACGGCAATCGGGGGACCGGGACTTGGTCGAGCCGGACGGGGCCCCCGGGCAGGTGAATCAGCACATCGCTGGTGGTTTCGTCGACGCCAATCGGAGCGTCGCCGATGGCATCGAGCAGCGCCGTTAGGCGGGGGAAGGCGGTGGTCTGCCGGATGCGATCGGCGGCTCCTGCATCGCGGAACGCCTGTACGGCCATTGCGGCAAGGTTGACGGCGCCGCGCCGATACTGGACGTCGTTACGTGCCAGCAGCGGCCCGCTCAGCAGTCGATCCCGATGCTCGGGCCGGACCGGCTGGTACTCGATGAGCAGGTCAGCGCGTTGGACGGCGAAGCTGGTCTCGCCGTCACGCAGCGCCTGCCGGTTCGGCTCAGGAAGCCGCCCGATGACCGGACCTTGTCGCAGTGCCCGGACCTCTGGTACCTGCTCGATGGTCGGATCCACCAGTCTGTCGTGTTCGGGCAGTAGCAGGATGGTGTGCCCGACCAGGGTGGTGTCGTCGTACCAGCTCGGCTCGTCGGTCGCGTACCGGGTACGACCGCCGTCCGGGTCGTGGATCACCACACCGACCGGCAGGATCTCGGCGGCGATCCCGAACTGCTGGTAGGCGTACCGCAGCTGCGCACACGCGTCGATGCAAGCGTTGGCGCGCTGCCCCTCGGCCATCTTGACCCAGAGCAGGGGCAGGAACTGGATGGCGAGCAACTCCCCAGAGCCCTGCGTCAGCAGTGCCGGCAGGTGATCGTCATGCAGGGCCAGGGTGCCCGGGTCAAACGGCGTCCTGCTGCTGTGTCGTGGTGCCGGCACCCGACCGGGCCTCCGATTCGCGCCTGCCTTCTGATGCTGGACGAACGTGCGCTCACCCGGGTCGGGGCGGATCTCGGCGTGAACCCCGAGGACCACCCACGGGTCGAACCCGCTGTCACGCTCCAGCACGTCGAAGCCGTGGCTGCGGTAGAACCGCTCCAGCTCCGGGCTGTCGGCCATCTGCCCATACGTGATCATGTAGCCGCAGTGCGCGTAAATCTGCTGGCAGCGATGCAGCAACGCACTGCCGATCCCGCGGCCGCGCATCGTTTCGTCGACCGCGATCGCCTTGATCCGCACCATCCACATCACGCCAGCCATGACCAGCTGAAACAGCTGCTGACTGCCCAACCCTGCCCGCCGTTGATGCTCGACCAGCTGCTTGAGCACACCACCCGGCGGGTACGCGACCACCGCTCCGACAACGCCGCGCTGGTCGTGCTCGGCCACCAGCACCAGCGTCGCCGGCGGCAGCAGCCTCCTCGGATCCATGGCCTGCGGGCCGGTGAACTTCTCGGCCATGTATCGCATGAACGTGTCCGGACCACCGTCCAAGCCGGCCCGCAACGCGGCCCCGCCGACACCGGCGTCCACGTCGTCGACGACCTCGTCCTCGAGATGGACACCGGCCAGCGCGGTGAGCCGACGCACTGCGGCCATATCCGCGCCGCGGGCCAGCCGCACTCGCACCTGCTCGGTCACCGGCCAGCCGTCGACCAGGCGCTGCCCGGTCAGGTCGGTGACCCTGTCCGCCGAGGCGGACAGTCGTGTTGCTGGAATCGGCCGGCGAATCGGTTCCCTGCGCCGAGATCGGCTGCTGCGCTTGACCACGAGCAAGCTCCCTCCACCACAACAAACTGCCAGGAGTGACCGTACCGTCGCTATGCGACATTGTTCGATGGGTGGCGCCTGGTTCGGCGCCACTGTCACCCCTCGGTGCGGTTGTGGCTGCGCGGATCGTCCACGCGCCGTTGCCGGTAGATGGCGCCGTCGCGGGCGGTGGTGCGCCAGGGGCGGGCGTGCTGCACGGCGATGCGCAGCTCTGGGGCGTCACGGTCGAGCGTGGCGCAGACCAGGTCGGCTGTGCCATCGGGTGCGCAGCGGGCGAGCCAGCCGCCGTGAGGGCCGATAATTCCGGTGGGCATGGCGGTGCTGCATTGCGCGGGCACCGAGACGCTCACCCACTGGCTCATGGTGGCGGCGTGGCCCTGGGCGATCACGGCGAACATCGGGTCTTCGGAGAAGGTGGAGAACAGGACGCAGTCCACGCCCCTGTGCAGGTAGTCGAGGAACATCTCCGGGAAGTTGATCTCGATGCAAAGTGCCAGCCCCAGCTTGAATCCCGCGATGTCGAGGACGCTTGGTGTGAAGCCGGGGGTGTAGAAGCGGGTGATCTCCGTGTGGGAGAGGTAGCGCTTGTCGTAGCGGTCGACGATGCGTCCCTGGTCGGAGATCACGTACAGGCTGTTGTGCGGACGGTGCTCGCCGCTGAGTCGGTGATTGCTGCCCAGGATCACCCACAGGCCGAGTTCACCCGCGAGCGCGGCCGTCTTGTCCAGCTCCCGCCGTAGCATTGTCCAGTCGACGTTCCAGCCGGCGAAGTGGTCCTTGGCCTGCCCGGCGTAGCCGGACAGGGCGCCTTCGGGGAACTGCACCAAGTAGGCACCCTGCTGACGTGCGCGGCGCATGAGCGCACGGATTGCGGTGCCGTTGAGCGTGGCGTCGCAGGTGACTGGCGGTTGGGCGGCAGCGATCGTGAGAGTGGACGAGTCGTCCATTCGGCGGGCGTCGAGCATTTGGGGCGAGCCTCCTGGCGTCCATCGCGGGTGATCAGCTGAGGACTCGGACTCGGGGCCAGCGGTGGGCGGGGCGTTGCCGCGCTAGTCGTTGCGCGGACACGACCTGGCTGACTCGGGTCGGGTTGCGTTGCCAGATGCCGTCGAGAAGGTCATCGAGTCCGTGGGGTGCGCAGACAGCGATGTGCCCGCCGGCGTCGAGACGGATCGCGACGGCGGTGGCGTATTCGGGCCAGGTCGCGACCGCGTCGGCGATGCTTCGCAGCGCGGGGACGGGGTCGCCTCCGAATCGGGCGGGGTACCAGGTGTGCACGGCGGCCTGGTTCTTCGCCTCCCATGGCGGTCCGAGCCAGATCGCCGTCAGATGTTCGGTGGCGTGCTCGTCGTTGGTGCGGGTCAGGTCGGTGGGGTCGAAGAATGCCACGTCGATATCCCGAGCTTGCGAGAAGTCGAATCCGTGCCCGTAGCGTTGGTCCCACACCAGGTCCCTGAGGACACCGGCGCCGATCCAGGCGTCAGGTAGGCCCGAGTCCCGCACGGTGCGCAGCGCCCGCATCAGCGGCTGGCTCCCGCCAACCAGACCGCGTAACTCGTCATCGCGCATGCCCTCTTCACCTCCGGCAGGTCCAGGTTGATCGAGGTCGGGTCAGCTGCGGGGGTGCGGCAACCAGCTGGCCGTGGGCAGTCGTGGCTGCGTGCTGGTTTGAATGTCTCCAGGCAGCTGCGCGGCGTCTGGGTGCGGCGGGGTGCTGATGTGTTGCTGGTGGAGGCGGTGTGCGAGGTAGTCGCTCAGCGAGGTCGCGTGCGGCACGTCCGGGTCGGTGGTGGCGCCGGAAGGGGTGTAGTGGGTGTGCCGTAGCGGGGCCACGAACTCGGACGGGGGCGCGCCGGCTTGCAGACCGGTGGTGATCGCCGTGGACAGCGCCTCGGTTAGGCCGGCCAGGGTGGAGCCGTGTTTGCCGACGCGCAGCTCGACGTGAGTGAGCTGCCCGGACGAGGTGGCCGTGGTGAGGCGCCCCGTGGTGCCGTCCAGCACGAAATCAGTCGTGGTGCCGGCGTACCGGCGAGGTGCCCGCCGCTGCGGGTTGTCATCGCTCATTCTGCGTTCTCCCTGGGTGTGGTGGCGGTGGCCGTGACGGCGGTAGACAGGCCGGTGCTCGCGCTACCGGAACGACGTGCCAGTAGGCGACGTCCGCTGGGCGGGTTCGCGGCGGGGGTGTGGGGCGGGCTGTTCGGGGTGGTCTTCCATGGCAGGATCGCGGCGCTGGTGAGGGTGAGGGCGGCGGTTGCCGTGAGGGCGGTGCGGGGGCCGGTGGCGGCGGCGAGGATGCCGGCGGCTGCGATGAAGAGGGGTTGGGTGAGTTTGCTGGTGATGGACCAGGCGGTCAGGACGCGGGACAGGCAGTGCTCGCTGGTGTGGTTCATGCGGTAGGCGGCGAAGGTGGGATTGAACGTTCCCGCCATGAACAGCAGGAGTGTGTCGGCGAGGGTGATGATGATCAGGCCCGGTGTGCCGGGCGGGGCGAGGGGGATGAATCCCATCCAGAGGGTGCGGGCGACGCCGGTGGTGAGCAGGACCCTGCGGAGGCCGTATCGGGTGGTGAGGGGGCCGGCGGTGAGGGAGCCGAGGATGCCGCCGAGGCAGGGCAGTCCGAGGGCCAGGCCGTACTGCCAGGGCGCCAGGTGTAGGTCGCGGAGCATGAACACCGCGATGATGGGCGTGCTGGCCGTGATGGCGCCGCCGAAGACGACGGCGTTGACGAACAGTGCCCGCAGGCCCGCGTGGTGAAGGATGTGCCGCCATCCTTCGATGGCTTCCCGGCCCCGCCTCGGGGCGGGTTGCCGCGCAGGTGGCGGCGGTTCGGGGCTGCGCAGGCGGCGGATCCCGAGCGCGGACATCAGAAAACTCGCGGCGTCGACGGTGATGGACGCGGTAGCGCCGAGCCAGGACACGAGGACACCGCCGATGGGTGAGCCGAGGCTGTTCGCCGTCCACTGGGAGGTCTCGAATCGGCTGTTGGCGGTGACACGTTGATCGACGGTGACCAGGTGCTTCAGGTGTGCGCCGCTGGCGGCGCCGAACACGATGGTGCCGGCGGTCTGCACGACGGCGACGACGCACAACTGCTCGTACGTCAGGGCGCCTAGCGCGGCGGCGATGGGGACGCTGGCCAGGGCCGCGAAGCGCAGCAGGTCGGCGCCGATCATCACGGGCCGTTTGCGCCGGAACTCCACCCAAGGGCCCAGGGGCAGGACGATGACCGCCGAAGCGAGGCCGGAGATCACCGCGAGCAGGGAGATCTGCAGAGCCGATGAGTCCAGCAGCAGGATCGCGACCAGCGGCAGCGCGCCCGCCCCGACGGCGGATCCCAGGTGGCTGACCGAGTATGCGCCCCACAGCCGGTGGAAGTCACGGCTCAGCGGGGGAGGTGCCTGTGAGCCGTCTGCGGGGCTGCGGTGGGCCCGCGGGATGGCGGTCGTCCGGTTCATGCCCATCGCATCAGTGCCTGAACGTCGCGGCGTGCTTGGCTGAGTAGCTGTCGCAGGTACGCGAGCCGGGACGTGGTCGAGTCGCCTGCTGGCAGCACGGTGTGCAGGCGGATCTCTCTGCAGGTCAGCAGGAGCAGGTTGACGTAGTAGGCCGTCGTGATGTCGGCGGTGTGCACATGTTCGGCGATCGCGGCAGTGAGGGTGGGGCTGGCTGCGGCGCCGATGATGTGCAGTAGCGCGAGGTCGTAGCCGGGTAGGTAGCTGCCGGTGTGCTCGAAGTCGATGAGGGCGCAGTGCTCGCGGTCGAGGAGCAGGTTCGCGGGTAGGGGGTCGCCGTGTGCGGTGACCCGGTCCGGTCCGAGCTGGTCGACGAGGGTGTGTAGGGCGTGCTGGTCGGCGTCGTCGAGGAGTCCGGCGGTGTGTTCGGCGCCGATGCGGCCGTGGTAATCGACAGGTTGCGGCAGCGGCGGTGCTGGCATCCAGGCGGCGACGGTGTCGAGGGTGTCCAGGACCAGCTGTGCGGTGGCCGGGCTGACGTCGCGAGTGAGGTGGCGTTGGTCGTCCAGGCGCTGCCCAGGTAGCTGAGTCAGGACGGTCAGGCGAGCGTCGGCGTACAGGACCTGCGGCACGCGCACGGGGGGTGGCTGATCGGTGAACAGTTCGTACATGCGCAGCTCGTGTTGGCGCCGGCCTACCCAGTACGGGTCGTCGGTGGTCAACAGCTTCACGATCACCGGTCGGCCGTCGCGGCGGCCGGTGGCGACGACGGCCTTGTCGGTACGGTGCACCACCCGGCCGGTACCCACCCCTGCGGCAGCGGCACGGGCGACCAGCGCCGCGAACACGTCATCCGCCCCGTCCGCCACGAGACCGGCACTGCCTGCGCTGGACGTCTGGGGTGAAGTCATGGGACGGCCGGGAGCAGGTCGTCGTCGCGGCCGGTCAACGGCAGGCCGGCGACGGTGGCGATGCGCTCGATCGCTTGCTCCAGCATGGTGGTCTCCGGCAGGACGAGCTCGTTGGACCAGCCGAGGACGTCGCGCGGGGTATACCAGCTGCGCAGGTTTTCCGGCGACACCTCCGCCGCCAAGGGACGCGTCTCGTGGCGTCGCAAGGTCTCGGTAAGTGACACATCGAGGTAGACGAAGAGCGTTCGCCCACGGTGCGCGTCACGCAGCTCGGTGAGCATGCTCCGATAGCGGGCGGTGTGCATGATCCCTTCCAGGATCACGTGGTAGCCGTGGTCGAGGCAGAAGCGGACGTTCTGCGCGATGAGCGCGGGCGCGAGGCCGCCGGGCTTGTCGCGTTCCCTGAGCAGGATCCGACGGATATGGTCTTGGCCGACCATCGCGCAGCCGCGGCCGTGCCGGCGCCGCAACGCCGTGGCGATGGTGCTCTTCCCGGCGCTGGAATTGCCGCGGATGCTGATGAGGATCGTCTCGGAGTTGCCGGTGGGCGCCGCTTGGTCCATGACGGTTCTTCCTATCGCGAGGCGGGTCGGTGCTGTTGCGGGATGGGGCTGTCCTCGCTCGGGGTGGCGTCGTAGCCGGCGGCCTGAAGGGCGAACAGTTCGGCGTACCGGCCGCCGGTGGCGATGAGGTCGTCGTGGCTGCCGGCCTCGACGAGCCGGCCGTGGTGCAGGACGAAGATCCGGTCGGCGTGGCGGACGTTCGCGAGCCGGTGGGTGATCAGGATCGTGGTGGCCCGGCCCTTGCGGTCGCGGATGGCCTGGAACAGGGCGTCCTCGGCGCGGGGGTCGAGCGCGGAGGAGGGCTCGTCCATGATGAGCAGTTCGGCGTCGCGGAGGAAGCCGCGGGCGGCGGTGATGCGTTGCCACTGCCCGCCGGAGAGGTCCTGGCCTCGGGCGAAGGTCCGGTCGAGCAGTGTCTCGTACCCGTGGGGCAGTTCGGTGATCATGTCGTGGGCGACCGCGCGGGCGGCGGCGGACTCGATGAGGTCTTGCCGGGCATCGGTGTCAACGTTGCCGATGGCGATGTTCGTGGCCGCGGTGAACGGCCATTTGTGGTATTCCTGCGTCACTACCGCGATCCTGGCTCGCAGCCCGTCGATGTCGCACTCCGACATGGGCTGGCCGTTCCATTCGATGACGCCTTCGCTGGGGCTGCGGAGGGTGGCGATCATCGCGGCGAGGGTCGTCTTGCCCGAGCCGTTCTCCCCGACGAACGCGACGGTCTGCCCGGCGGTGATGGTCATGGTGACGTTGTCGACGGCGGGTGCGTCGCGGTCGGGGTAGCGCATGCTCACCCCGCTGACGGTCAGTTCCTGCAGCCGTTCGGGGCCCGTCGCGGACACCGGTCCGCTGCTGCCCGGGAGGTAGGCGGCGGCGCGGGTCATGAACCCGGTGTAGTCGTTGAAGTGCTGACCCTCGGTGTAGACGCGGTCGACCTGGAAGGTGACGATGGCGAGGGAACGCTGCGCGGACTGCACGGCGATCACGCACGTCGCCGCGGCGGCGAGGGGGATCTGCCCGTCGATCAGCAGCAGGCCGAGCAGGACGTACACCGCGGCGGTGGCTACTCCTCCGATCATCGCCCCGACCGAGGTGGTGGTGGTGACCCGCCGCGCCAGGACGAGCTGGATGTCGGTCTCGACCTGCATGACCCGGTCGTACTGGTCGAGCAGGAACCGGCGCAGCCCGTACGACCGCAGCTCCGGCGCGGATGCCCGCTCGGCCATCAACCGCTGCAACAGCCACAGCCGGCGCCGGCGCACCGACCCGGCCGTGTATGTCTGATACCGCAGGTGGCCCGCCCGCAGCGCCGCCCACCCGTTCGGCACCGTCGCCACCAACAACGCCACCAGCAACAGCGGGTGGATCACCACGACCGCGACCGCCACCGCCAGTACGCCGGCCAGCCCGGCGAGGAGGTTCATCGACGACTGCACCAGGCCGATCGCCGACTCGGTGCCTCGGGAGGCGCGTTCCATGTCGTCGGCGAACGCGTCGGCGTCGAACGCCTCCAGCCGCACCTGCGTGGACACCTCGAACAGGCCCCGCTCCACCTCCCGGCTCACCTGCGGCGTCAACGCGTTCTGCGCGTACCCCGTGGCGATGCCCATCCCCGCACGCAGCGCGACCGCCACCGCCAGCACGGCCAGCGCGGGCAACGCCGCCCAAACCTTGTCCGCGGTCGGCCCGCCGGCGAACAACTCCACCAACACCCGCTGCGTCGCCAACAGGCCGAAGGCCGCCATCACCCCGGCGCCGACCGTCGCTACCGCCACCACGCCCGTACGCAGCCGGTCTGCACGCCAACTGACGCCCAGAGCGGCCCAGACAAGCCGGGGGAGTTCCGCGAAGACGGTGAACACGCCCGCTTCCGCCCGGGCACGCACTCCCGTCTCCCACCATGTGGCCCGTAGCTCCGGCAAGACCGACTCCGGTCGCGCGATGCCCGGCTGGCCCGCTGTACTGGGGTTCTGTGTGGTGGTCGTCTGCGTCATGGACAAACATCCTCAAAGTTATGCAAATGGATGGCAGCGGGACGTGTGTGAGTCGGGCCGGTCGCCCGAAGGCGACCTCCCGCAGATCGGATCTTCAGCAGAGGGCTACGAGTCGAATCGTGGATGCGGCTGGCCCGTGTAGGGCCGGGGGTCAGGTGACCGGCAGCCCGTTCTCCAGGTACCTGGTGAACCCTTGGCCGCGTGCTTCCCGGGCCGCGGCGACGCGTCGGGCCAGCAGCGCCGGCAGGCGTTCATGGGCCGCCGGCTGGTCGCACCAGGACCAGCTGCGCAACTCTGTCGGCGGCAAGACGATCCGGTCCGTCTGCTCGGACGTGAGCGTGCCCGCATCGAAGACGAACATGACCCCCTCGGTGCGGCCAGGCTGCGGTGGCACCCAGTCCATGACCAGCAGCCGGCCGGGCGTCAGGGTCAGCCCGAGTTCCTCACGGCACTCCCGGACCGCCGCCTGGTAGGGCGACTCGTCGGCCTCGACGCACCCACCGGGGATCTCCCACGAGGCCTTGTATGCCGGCTCGACAAGCAGCACTCGACCGCGGGGATCGGTCAGGAGCAGCCCTGCGGCCATCCGCTTGCGAGGTAGATCGGCGGTGAAGTCACGGCGTTCGGCGGGCATGAGTCGACCGTAGGACGCCAGCCGTCCGACACGCCCGCCGCGCCGTGCCACGACATTGTCGGCAGATTCCGCTGCCGACTCCGACAAGACGGCGACATCGTCGGCCGCGCGTGACCCCTACCGGCGGCCAACGCAGCCGCTAGGCTGCCCGGCTGTCGACCAACCCCGTCCGACCCCCGACAGCCCTCAGTAACCGACCCAGGAATTGTCGGAGGCGGCGGATACGGTCTGCCCGCACCGTGACCGCATCTCGGCACCGCCAGGGGGTGGCAAACCATGGCCGACGACGAGATCACGACGGCACGGCGCGCACTCGGCCGCCACCTCGCACAGCTGCGCAAGCAAGCCAACCTCACCCAGCAGGGCCTCGCCCGGCTCGTGCAGTACGGCCGCAGCTCCGTCGCCAACACCGAGACCGGCCGCCAATACCCCGAGCGCGAGTTCTGGGCACGCTGCGACACCGCCCTGCACACCAACGGCACCCTCACCCAGGAATACGACCGCCTCACCAGGCGAATCCAGCGGCACCAACCACAGCCACCGTCGGTCCCGTCGGCGAAGAACCCGCACCGGCCGCAGCCCGCCGCCAGCACCGATTCCAGTGCTGACGAATCGGCTCTCTGGGAAGACGAGAACAGCATCAACGCCCGCCGAGCCGCGCTGAAGTCCTGCAACGACGAAGACACCCGACTCAGCTACCTCGAAGACGAGGTCCGAAAGGCGATCGCCGACAACGAACGCCTCCCGCCAGCAGTCCGCCTGGCGCGCTTGCGGCCGTTGCGTACCTGTGTGGATGAGCTCATGGCCGGGCAGCAGCACCCACCACAACGCGCCCGGCTCTACACCCTCGCCGTCCACCTGTCCGGGCTGCTCGGCGCCCTCGCCCTGGACCTGGGTGCGATCCGGGTTGCGCACGCCTACGCCGCCGAAGCCTTCGACCTCGCCGAAGCCGCTCAGCAACCTGAGGTGCGGGCAACACTGATCGCACTACGCCGAAAACATCCCGCCTTATCGATGGACGGCCGGGCCGCGGCTTACCCGCGCGATGATGCGTCGGGGGCCGGCGGTGCCGGCTAAGCACCGAGTCGGAGGAGGGCAGATAGACCCGGCCGTACGAGAACTCGGAATTGTGGGAAGGTAGGCCATATGGGCTTCTTCGACCGCCAGGTAGCGGCATCGGACGTCGAGCCAGAACCGATCAGACAGCCCCGTCCCGCCTGGATGAAACCCGAGGCGGTGATCCCCGGTGTCGTGGCCGAAAGCCACGTGCTGGTCCACACCGATCGCGTCGCGGTCGCGATCAGCGGTCTGCTCGCCTACCCCGCAGGCTTCGAGTTCAGCGTGACCGCGGTGCTACGTGCGCCGGACCGACGGGCTGATCTATTGCACCACCACCGGATCGGGTACTGGGCCGGGCAGACCGTGCCAGCGGATTTCCTCCGGGTGGGTGTGCAGTTCGCCGACGGGAGCACCGTCACCAACATGGATCGACGCTCGCCCACGCCGCTGGATGCCGAGCCACCTGGCCGGTTGTTGTTTCCGGGCAACGCTGAGTCGGACGCCCGGCGGCACGAGGCGCACTACTGGGTTTGGCCACTACCGCCGTCCGGGCCCGTCACCTTCGTCTGCGAGTGGCCGGCGTACGACATGCCCGAGTCGCGGCTGGAGGTCGACGGCCAGGTGATCCTCGACGCCGCCGCGCGGGCGGTACGGCTCTGGCCCGACACCGACGAGACGACCGACTAACCACGCTCGGACCCGCCCGCACCGCTCAGGCACCCGGAGGTTGCTGCGGTCTGGGCAAGGTCATGCCTCTGCTGTCACCTTCCGCCGGTGTCCGCAGGTCAGCCGGCCCACCATCACCATGGCCGACGGGGAGACCCGGCGGATGGAGTGGCCGACGACCGGTGGTGACGGCGAAGGCCGCCGGGCTGGGTCCGCCGCCACGGCTTCTCCAGATTCCCTGGCTGAGCTGGTTGGCGCCGAACAGGCCGGCCGGTGTGGCGAGCAGCAGGGCCGCCCAGAGGCCGGCGTCGTCGGCCCGCAGCGCGTGGCCGAGCCAACGATCAGGACCAGCGGAAACATCAGCCCACCGGCCATCGCGAGCAGTTCGGGATGTTGAACGACGTGTGATCTTCAGTGGATGCGACATCGATCTTCAGTGCCTTTCCGGTGGAGATCACGTCAGTTCCTTGCGCCAGGGAGCCTTGGGGTCCGCGAGCGTGTCGAGCATGAGCTGGCACCAGGTGAACGCGGCGTTCACGGCGAGGTGAGCGTGGCGGGGGCCGAGGCCGACTGGAGCGGTGGCGGGACCGTGGCCGGTGCCGTAGCCGCGGTTGCGGAGTTCGGCCAGTCCGATGGCGATGCCTGAGACGGAGCCGAGGATCTTCTTGATCGCGTCGCTGCCGTCCGGGCCGGGTGCCTTGGAGGACGGGTGGAGGCCGAGGGCTTGCTGGGCGCTTCGGACGAGCGCAGGGAGGTCGTCCTTGTCGTCGACCGGCTGGCCGCGTTCCTTGAGTACGACTTTCGCCGTGCTCTCGATGAGTTCCTTGGCGCTGCCTACGGCGAGGGCAGGGTCGTCCAGGACGGCGTGCTGGATGCGGGTGAGTTGCTGGCGGATCGCCGACGCGTCGGTGATGTTCTGCAGGGAGGAAGGGGCGAAGCGTGGTCCGCCGGAAGCGATGTGGCCTGTTTGCTCATCGACGGTGTAGCCGTCACGGCGCAGGGAGTTGAGGAGCTTGCTCGTGTACTGCGGCTCGAAACCCTGGATGAGGCGCTCGAAGACTCGCAGCGCCCGGCTGACCTGGTTGATGTCGCCCCAGTCGATGGCTTCGAGGTACTCCTGCGTCGTGACACGCCGAACGCTGCTGTCTTCGTACGTGCTGTCGGGGTTCGGTGCGAAGAGTTCGTCCTGGAAGGCTGCGCCGATCGCGCCGACGGTGCTTCCGGTCATGAGGTCACGGAAGAGCCCGCGGGTGGTCCGGCTGACGAGGTCGCTCACGCAGCGCCACCCCTACTGTCCGCGAGCGCGTTGGCGTCGACGAGGCGCTCAGTCGGGTGAAGGCGCTCGCGGCCGATACCACCGTGGCCGGCGGTGGCCATTGAGGAGCGTTCGTGCCTGCGCCGTGCGAGGAGCGGACAGGTCATGCGGTCAGCTCCATGCGGGCCCGGCCGGCGGCACGTAGCTCGCGTAGGTCGGGAATGTGGTTGTAGAGGGTGCCGGGGCTGACGCCGAGCAGCCGGGCGATGGACGCGACGCTGGCGTCGGGGTTGGGTAGCAGGTCGCGGGCGGAGCGGATCAGCTCGGCGTTGATGACGGTGGGTCGGCCGCCGCCGCGCCCTCGGGCGCGGGCGGCGGCGAGGCCTTCGCGGGTGCCGGAGACGATGAGTTCGCGGATGAACTCGGCGAGGGCGGCGAAGACGTGGAAGACGAGCCGGCCGCCGGGGGTGGTGGTGTCGAGGTTTTCGTAGAGCGAGGTGAAGCCGACGTCGCGGCCGCGCAGGTCGGTCACGGTGGCGATCAGGTCTTGCACGGACCGGCCGAGGCGGTCGAGGGCGGGGACGACGAGGGTGTCGCCGGGGGCCATGAACGCGAGGCAGGCGGTGAGCTCGGGCCGGTCGGCGTCCTTGCCGGACTGCGTCTCGGAGAAGATGCGGCGGCAGCCGGCGGCGCGCAGCGCGTCGAGTTGCCGTTCGAGTTTCTGCCCGCCGGTGGAGACCCGCGCGTAGCCGATGCGGATCTCGGTGGGATGCGCTGGCGCCGGGGCGAGCAGCTCGGTCGGGTCGAGAGCGTCTGACACCTGTTCATGGTGTCAGAAAAGGGTGCCTAGTGGGTTGTTGAACCCGCCGGTTTTTGACGGAGTTTTTGACGCCTCGGAGGGGTACCGCGAGGCGTCTGACCGTGGTCGTCAGAAAACGATGGTTTTTTGACGGTGCGCAGAGCGCAGGCCTACACCCCTAGCATCCACAGCAAAGAGCAAATAGACCGTCTTTTGCATGCCGACGACAATAGACACCTGCGGTACTTGCCAAACCTGATGTTCGATGCTGGACTAGTGTCAACAGTTCGGCGGTGCAGATAGATCGGAGGCTAGGTGGGTATTCGGCTTAAGCTCGGTGGCTACGAGACTGTCCAAGGCGACCCGCTCGGGAGGGCGTTCATCGGCTACTTCCCGCGCATGACCGAAGACGAGGCATGGGAGGCAGGCCGGGGCGTCTGGAAGATGAACCGCGAGAAGGCCAGCCGTCAACGATTCGCTTTCATCGTCGGGGAAGGCGTCGTTCGCGCGGTCGCCGAGATCACCGGCTACCACGAGCACTCCACGGAGACCGGCGTACGCGGCGAGCTCATCGGCCAGCCCTTGCCCGCCGGCCACCCCGTGCGCGAGGCGTACCTCGGCCAACCCGACCCGGTCGCCAACGGCTCGCAGAACCCCGTGGGCTACTGCGACCTGCCCGAAGAACAGACCTACCTGATGCGCCCCTGCGCCTGCAGCTGCGGCGAGGACACCGACCGGGACTTCCTGCCCGGCCACGACGTCCGTGCGCTCCAGCAGCGTGTCCGCGACCACTTCGGCGGGTCCCCGCTCAAGCTCATCCAGTTCATCGACCAGAACGTCACCGCCGCGGCGGCCTGACCACCACGAAGCCCTCGTTCGCCTTCTTCAGTCAGGAGGCAAACGAGGGCTTCGTGCTTCCGCAAGGCCCACAGCCCCAGGATCAGGGGAGGCATCCCACATGCCGGAACCACGGAAAACCGTCAAGCGGATCTCCGGCGATCACGCGCATGTGTCGCTCCTCAGGCCTCAAACGGGTGCACTACGTACTTGACCAACGAGGGGGGTGGCTCGCCCAGTTGAGGGCGGCCAGTTCGCCGCCAGCGAGGAGATCGTAAGAAGACCTGAGTCTCTGCCAGCACCGCTACGTTCTCCGGCGTGGGCATCCCGGGACTGGTGCCTGTTGACCAGTAGGCGAACTCGGACTTGGCCCGCGGCGAGTCCGCTGGTCCCATACCTGGATCTGTTCCGGTCATGACCGCTGCGGCGTTCTTTCCGTACGGCCCGAACGCGCGGGCACCGAGATCGGCCTCCGATTCATCGTGGGTCAGACGCCATGCCCGGTAGGCGATCGAGCCGCCGCGCGCAACCCCGAATGAGGACCACCGACGCTCGGCAGCCAGTTCGGTACCGTCATCGGCCTCACTCGCCCATCGTGCGACGATGGTTCTGTGAACCACCGCAGCGCCGGCTTGGTGATCTGGGACGTTGACGGGACTCTCATCCCCGCGGACTTGCGCTGGCTGACGCGCGCCATCGCTCGCGCGTACGGTCTCGCGCAGTCCGCGGTTAACTTTCCTGACAAGAAGGTGCATGGCTATACGGACGAGTCGATCGCCGTCGACACGGCGATCGCTTCGGGCGTCGACCCGTCAGATGCGGAGGCGGGCATACCCGCCTTCCGTCAGGCCATCGCCGCGGTCATGCAAGAGGGCCGGCAGGAGTTCGCTGAGGTCCAGCCGCCGTATCCAGGTGCTGCGGCGAGCATCGCGGAGTTGCACGACCGAGGCTTCATCCAGACCGTGCTGACCGGCAATCTGCGTTCGGCCGCCGAGGTGAAGCTGCACGTGGCGGGCTTGGATGAGTTTCTTGATCTCCGCATCGGCGGGTTCGGTTCAGACGAGCGCGATCGCTTTCAGCTTCCGGCAGTCGTCGCCCGACGCTACTCCGCGATCTACGGTGATCAGCTCGATCCTGCGCGCGTCATCGTCATCGGGGATGCGCCCAACGATATCGCCTGCGCGCGCCATGCCGACTTTCATGTCGCCGTTGTCGCTCACCGAATTGGACGGCAAGAGTTGACTGCCTACGAACCTGACCTGGTGCTCGACAGTCTTGAACCAATGATGGTGATGGCCGCCGTCAGTTCGCTGTTGAGCTCGGATGGGTCGTCGACTGCTTAGCCGCTCATCTGCTCTTCAGGTTCGAGCATAACCAGCGTCAGTTGTCGCCGATCCGCAACAGCGGCACGTCGTAGAGGCTCGCCTCGGGGATACGACGCATGACGGGCGCAGTGACCTCGATAATCAGCATCTCGGTCAGGAACTGGACCGTAGCGGCGAGCAGGTGACTGGTGTGGCCGGTCGCGCTGTGCTCCTTGAGTCCGACGCTGACGTGGATGTGCGGCGAGATCCGGTCGTGGGCCTCGTCGTAGGCGATGGTGCCGCCGCCGAGCGCTTCGACGTTGGTCAGGTGCACCCGGTCCCAGACCGGGGCTTGGGGGTCGTCCAGACGCTGGCAGGTGCCGACGATCTCGACCGTGCTGAACCCGGCGATGAAGACTGGGATGTAGCCGTGCCGGATGCCGTTGGTGCGGCAGGCGTCGGCGAGGGCGGTGAAGAAGTCCTCGCCATGATCGAAGGTGACGCCGATCATCCGTCCGGGCGTGAGGTCGTGGCTGCGCATACTGAGGCACTTCCGGTCGGGTTGGTCGGGGGAGTGGCTGTGGTGGGTCCAGCCGGGGACGCACGCCCGTCAGAGGTGAAGAATCCTGTCGTAGTCTTCGTCGTACCAGCCGTCGGTATTGTGCTTCTGGATGGTCCCCGCGACGCGGGTCAGCATGAGCACGTCGCCGTTGAGGGTCAGGGCCGCGTCTTCAGCTCTGCCGGCGAGGATCGCGGCCACGGTCGCCAGCATGTGGGGCTTGCCCTTGTCGACCAGGGTGTCCTTGCGCATGTAGAAGCTGACGTCGACGTAGGTCTCCGGCTCCCACTGCCACAGAGCACCACCGTCGTCCTCGGCGCTGTAGTAGCCGTGCCGGCCGCCGGTGATGTCCACGACGTACCCGTGCTCGTCGTTCAGGTCGGCACTGAGCATCGTGCCGCCGGACGCCGTGGACGTCTCGACCGCTCCGGGAGCAGCAAGCTCCGCTACCTGTTTGAGTGGGATGTTGCCCGCCAGCGTCAGCCGGTACTCGACAGCCATTTGCACCCCTTCATCAGTCTCGCCGGATGATCTGAATGATCGCACCGTCGCGCGTTACCGCTGCCAGTTCCTTCAGCCCTGTGATGGGCCAGTCGTGGAACTGCTTTTGCAGGGCGGCGAGGTCGCCCCGCCAGTCGTGGAGGTTCAACATGACGCGTTGGGTCTGCTCCGTGTCGACCTTCCTGGACACCGCGCTCCAGACGGCGCGGGCCGGCACGGGAGCAGTGGGCGCGTAGCAGTCGAAGACATGCCCCTCGATGAGGAAGTCGGGTGCCTTTTCCGGCCTCCCAGAATCCCCGGTCTCGCGTCGCGCGTCCGCGACCTCCTGCCTCGTGGGGTTCTGGTGAACCCGGTACCCCTTGCCGGCGACCCTGTCGGCACACTCGTCCTCCAACTCCAGGGCACGGCGCTCCCGTGGCTTCTCGTTCGCGGAGATCCGGGTTCGGCGTCCGGTAGGCGACCCGCCGACGACGCCGGTGGGACGCCTGGTCCACGGGTTTGACGCGTCAGTCTCTGTGAAGACAGTTCCGCCCAGGGTGGGGGTCGTCGGGGATGGGCTGCCGGTGGTAGCAGGGGCGGGGCTGGCCGGTGGATGACCGCCAGCCCCCGTCAGTTTCCCGACGACCCCAACTGCCGGGCCTGCGCGATCGCCCCTTCGATGGCCTGCCGGGCCCCGCCGGTGCGCTGAACGACCAGCACCAGGACCTGCTTGATGGCCTCCAGAGCCTGCAACAGCGGCCCGGGCTGCCCACCCTGCAGGACCACGGCGACGAGCTGCTGCGCCTCACCGACTCCGGTGATGGCCGCGGCCGCCGCCTCACGAGCAGCGTCCACGGCGCTCAGCACAGGCGCCAGCCCGGCGATCGTCTCCTGCGGGGTGGCCTCGTTCGGCACCGCCGCGGTCGCCTTCGTCGCATCACCGATCGACCCGGCAAGACTTCCCAGGCCGCCCTGGATGCCCGTGATCGCGTTACGCACCCGAGCCACACCCGCCGCCACGGCGACGAAGCCCGCGCCCGCGGCCCGCAACGCCACCTCCTGCGCCTGACTGTCGGCGGCGGCTGCCAACCCCTGCGCGCGTTCGACCCCGGTCATCAACGCGCGGAGTTCACCGGTGATCTTCTCGATGTGCGACACGTGGCCGGCATCCCCAATCGATGACAGTAGAAGTGCTCGACAGCTGAAACTACCTGGCGTTCCTAGGGGCCTACCGCCCCGTGTCAGCCCGTCGCCGGTATCGGTCTCGACGAGGTCGAGGAGGCGGTGGGCCGCGTTGATCGCGGGCGCAGGACCTCGGCGGCGGTTTGGTCGACGCGTTCGTCGAGGATCTGCCGCAGCGTGACGATCTCGACGCCGAATGGAAAACCCAAGTGTCGAGTGATGGCGGCACGGCGCGGTCGATCACAGCGGGCCTTGCGCTGGCTTCATGTCCGCCAGTCCCGTCTGTTTGCGGACACTCCTGCTCCTACGTCGGCGCGGCCGTTCCTGGGACTCGGGAGGCGGAGAGACTCGAGGATCGCCGCGCAGTTGGATTCGGTCGACATGGAAATGTCAAGTCGCTGCGTTGGCAGGCCCGGCCAGTCGCCGAAGGTATGCATCTCTGTGGCCAATGCTTGCAAATACCCCAGGTATCCGGGCGTCACGGTCTGAGACGATGTGAGGCGCGGAAGGGCCGTCCGGAGCGCTTCCACGCCGTCCCCAAGTTCGATCGCCACGCACGGGTGGACGTCGGTGAGCGCTCGGACCGAGGTGGCCAGACGTTCCCGAAGTGGTTCGATTGCCGTGCGTCGTTCGTAAGCGTGGGCGCGGGCGGATGCGTAGACGGTCTTCGGTCCGCGATCAACCAGGTGCACGTGGTCTTGTGCGACGCTCAGGTCGCGGAGGTCGTCGAGGCGATCAATCATTGCAGTGATGAGCGCTTCTGCGACGTCCAGACCAGTGGTACTGACGACCCAGGAGGCGAACTGTTCCGCTGCGGCGATCGTGGGGAGATAACGCCACAGTGGGCTGGAGACGACTGCTTCGGCGCCGCTGCGGTTCAGGGCGGCGGCAAGGTGTCCGATGAGAGTGGTCTTCCCGCTGCCGTCGATCCCGTCGACGAAAATGATCATAGGGATGCCGATTCTTCGAGCATGCTCCTCACGGCCACGAGCGCACCTGGCACCCGTACAGCGAGCCGATCGGCCTGTGCTGCGTCGTCTGCGCCTGCACGGCGGTAGGCGTCGTAGTCTTCAAGGAGCGATCTGAGTTCGGTGCCCGGCCAGTCGCGCAGCGCCTCGATCACCTCGGGAAGCCGCAGGCCGACCTCTGGCGCTCGATGCGCGACAAGCAGCCGACCGGCGCTCGACAGCACCGACAACACCCGGCGTGCGGTGTCCTCGCGCTCCGATTCTGTGTGGTGGCTGGCGGCCAGACGGGCGACGGCAAACTCGTGCAGTACGCCAACATCACCAGCGAGATCGGTCAGTTCTGAGGTGGCGGCCGGCGTAGGGGCGGTGGCACCTGCGATCACGGCGGTGTCGAGCCCTACACGACGCAGCACCTCCCGCATCTTCATGTCGTAGAGCGGACCGAGGCGACGGGCGTCGCCCCCGTGGCTGTCGGCGAGGTGCAGCGACGCTCGAGAACCGTGGCGTCGGGCCGCTTCACTGACGATCTCGTGGAGCGACGTGGCGGCGGACGAGGTGGGGGGCAGGTTCCAAGCGATGAAGTCGACGTCGCTCCAGCCCTCGATGAAGTCTCCTCGTGCGGCCGATCCGCACAGCCCCACCCCGGCATCCGGATGCCCGGCGATGACGGCCTCGGCCTCTGCCGCCACCTGGTTGACCAGGTAACTGAGCTTTCGGCTGAACGGCAGGGGATTAGCGGCACGCCAGGTGATGACGGCAAGGGCGCGATCCAGCACCTGCTGGAACTGGGGATGGCTGGCGGCCTGCCGGGCGGCGGGAGCCTCGAGCCAGCGGGCCTGGACGAAGCCTTCGTCCCGGGCCGGCGTTGTGGTGGTGGTGGACGTCGAGAAGAGGAACCAGTCGACGATCTTCGCCGCTGGCGTGCCGTCGTTGTCGGTGAACGTGTAAGCCTCCTGCCCGAGATACGCGCTGTAGTGCGTGTCGGTGAGGCCGGCTTCCTCGGCCACCTCCCTCTTGGCTGCGAGGAGTGGTGCCTCGCCTGGCTCCAGTCGGCCTTTCGGCGCGACGGTCTGTCGTTCACCGGTCTTTCGGACCTGATCGAGGAGCAGGACTTGTGGAGAGCTGAGGTCGTCGGTCGCGACGACGGCACCGGCGGAGGCGTATCGACGAGTCATGGCTGGATGCCTCCTGAGGATGTCTGCATGGTCTGGAACGCGTCCCGGAGACGAGCCCTGAAGGTGATGATGTTGGCAGTGTTGTCGATCCAGTGATCGGCAATCGCGCGCCAGGCCGGAAGCTGTTCGTGGACGCGTTTCCGCTCGTCTTTGCGTCGGATGATGCGTCGGGCCTCGTCGGCGGTCAGCCCTCGGGCCCGCGCGAGGCGTCTGACGCGGACGAGTTCTGGTGCGGTGATGAAGATGATCGAGCATGGTGCTGGCCACGTTCGCTTCACAGTCACAGCCAAAGCGGCATCGATGAAGCTCTCGACTGCCAAGGGGGCCTCGCCGCGGTCGGTTAGTGCGAGGAGTTTCGCGACGAACTCGTCGTACCCGAAGCCTTCCCGCGTCTCCACGCCCTCGTGGTAGGCCTGCCGGCCTGAGCTGAGTTGCACGAGGACTGTCCTGATCTTGACGCGGCGGGAGCCGAGGGCGGCCAGGTACTCGCCTGCGCTCGACTTTCCGGCCTCGCTGGTGCCGGCGAGGAGGAGCATCGGTGGTGCGGCCGGCTGCCGCATCACGAATCTCCTCTTGTCCGACGGATCACCGCGGCAACACTGGTGGGCAAATCGTCTGGCTTGCCGATGCCGACGCGGATGACCGGTACAGCGGCAAGTGCGTCGAGTGCCTTCTCCCCGAAGTTGAATGCGGGAAGACTGCGGTTGATGGTGACCTCGTCAGCCGATGAGAAGATCGAGACGTGGTCAAGAGTCGGGTCGCGTAGCTTCGCCTCGTGGTCGGTCACCGCCGCGCGCAGCAGATCCCGGGCTGCGGGAGTAGGCGTCTCGCGCAGTTCGCCCGCCGCGAGGCCCTGATCCGGAATGACGATGAGGCTCAGCGGCAGCGGGCGGTGTCCGGTCGTGGTGGGGGTGGGAAGATCCACCGCGTAGAGGAGCCGTTCGGCGGTGTGAGGTGCCAGCAGCGGCGCCATGTCGGCGCGTACGTGCCAGGGCAGGGTGGGCATCGGTACCACGCAGGGCTGACGGCAGGGGAATGCGGTGAAGGCGAACTCGTCGACCAGGAGGCTGCCTCCGTGAGCGGCGACGCCCAGCGCGAGTGATGTCTTGCCCTGCCCGCGTCCGCCGTCGAGCACCGCTATGGCCGACCGTCCGTCGTCTATGGTCACCGCACTCCCGTGCAGGAGCGTCAGCTCGCCGTCCCCCATGACGGCCAACGAGCGTGCCGCGGCCTGGAGCACTCCGATCTCCAACGTGGGTGGATCGCCAGCCAGCTCTGGGGCCAGTTCCAGGAGGACCTCACCTCTACTGACGTCGACGGTCAGCCGGGTTCGGTGCCCGTCACGTACCTGCATGACCTGCCCGGCAGGCATGGTCGGCAGTTCCGTGTCAGCGAGTCGGGCGACGAACCGCCGCAGGCAGCGTGGTGCCGACTCAGCGATCCGGATCTCCAGCGCGTGGTCGCCGACTCTCAACAAGCTCATGACCGCTCCCCGGGCTTGCGGAGGACGAGCCACATCGAGTACCGGCGGTGTCTGCCGCGTACCGGGGGCGCGGGGGCCGACAGGACACCCTCCTCCGATGTCACAGTCGCGTACTGCCGGATCCCGCATGTCGCCGCGAGGAGGTACAGCTCGTGGGCGGTGGTGAGGTGGGCGTAGCCGGGTGCCGCTCCGCTGGTCTTGTTGGCGAGGTAGATGATGTCGCGCGCTGGCAGGGGCCGCGAGCCGGTGCGGCGCTGCCCCCGCCATCGCGCGGCGCGGGCGGCCAGGTCCAGCAGATTGGCGATACGGACAAGCCCGAGCCGGCCGGCGTAGTACCAGTTGAACGTCTCCACCAGGACGGTGCCTCCCGGGGCGCACACCCGCCACATCTCGTGCAGGGTCTCCACACGTTCGGCCTCGGTTGCCAGCGCGTTGAAGGAGAATCGGAGGCACCACACCTGGTCGAAAGTGTCCGTTGGTAGTGGCAGGGCGTTCATGCTGCCGTGCACGAAGGTGCCGTTCGGGCACGCGGCCCGGGCAACGGCCAGGGCCGCCTCGTTGATGTCGACGCCGACGATGTCGCCGCCCAATGCGGTTATCGCTTGGGCGACGCGACCGGCACCGCATCCCACATCGAGGATTCGCGCCCCCACGCCGAGCCGGTGGTAGAGCGCCTCCTCGCAGGGGCGCAGCCTTGCGTTGTTGTAGAACGACGTCTCGCCCGCGTAGTGGACCTGGTTCAGGGCGCGGATCATGGCTGCGTAATCGATCTCGGTGATGCCGCCGTGGGTAGTCGTCATCGCAGTCCCAGTCCTCCGTGGACCTGCAGCGTGCTGCCGGTGGTGTACGACGCCTTCGGTGAGAGCAGGAACATGATCGTGTCCGCCACCTCTTCCGGTTCACCGCAGCGCCCGAGGAGGCAGCGGTGACCGGCGGCCTGGTCGGGGGTCATCTGGGTGACGATCGCAGTTGGCACGAGCATGTTGACGCGGACTTCGTGCTCCACTGGCACCTCCCAGGGTCGTGGAGAACCAGGGCGGATCTGACGAGTGGTCGCGCCCCGTTCTCCTCACACTCGCCCTCAAAGTTGCCGTCGTGAATGCCGAGCATGCGGACGAAGGCATTGTCCGCATGCGGCGCGCCTTCTGGGTCGACGGTCATGTAGCGCAGTCCCCGGCGATCCTGGTTGCGCCGCGCTGAACACTGGGTGACCCTATGTGCGCGATGTCCACGCTGCTCAATGCCATCGGCGACGCACAGCCCGAAAGGCGGTGTCATGGGCCAGACCCCGCGAGCGCTCCAGCCATCCCTGTCCGAGCGCCACTTCTTCGGCGCCGAACTGCGCCGACTGCGCGAGCGCGCCAACCTCTCGCAGGCGCGGCTCGGAACCATGATCCGCTTTAGTGCCGATCTCGTGCGTCGGGTGGAAACGGCCGACCGGTTTCCCTCCCGCGAGTTCGTCGAGGCCTGCGACAAGGCGCTGGTGACCGGCGGCTCCCTGATGCGCCTGCTACCGCTGCTCGGCAGTAACCGGACCAGCGACGGCAAGCCGAGCACCCCCTCACCGGCCGGCGGCGGCCTCAGCAGCGCGCTGTCCAATCGCCCGACAGGAACGTTGGGGCTGGTTGAGATGGTCGCTCGGGTTCCGTTCCAACCCGGCGTCCTGGACAGCGCCGCCCTTGACTGGCTGAACGCTGCGGCGGGACCCCGGCCGCCCGTGGCCGGACGACTCGGCTCGCCTGACCATGTTGACGAAGAGGATCTTCATTCGGCGGAGACCGCTCTGGCGATGTTCCGGCAGTTGGACCACACCCACGGCGCCGGACGAGTCCACGCGCAGGTGCAGCGGTACGTCGAGGGCGAGCTGAACCGGCTGTTGGCGAATACCCCCACCTCTGACGCTGTTGGTCGCCATCTCTACACGCTGGCGGCGGGATTCTTCGAGCTCTGCGGGTACCAGGCGGTTGACACTGGCGCCCACGGCCTCGCCCAGCGCCGTTACCTTCGCGCTCTGCGTCTGACGGAAGCTGCCGAGGACCGCCCGTACGGCAGCTACCTGCTCGCCGTGAACATCGGTCACCTCGCGCTGCACTGCGGGCACCCCGAGCCGGCACGCAGGATGGCGCTGACGGCGGTGAGAGGGAGCGAGACCCAGGCGACTCCCGCTGTGGCAGCCGCACTGCACGCGGTGGTGGCACGCACGCACGCCCGCCTCGGACGCGAACGCGATTGCCTGACCCACTTCGACATCGCGGAGAAGCAACTGGCCCGTAGCAAGCCCGAGGACGAGCCTCCGTGGATCCGGTACTTCGACGCGGCGTACCTCGCCGACGAGATCGCCCACTGCTTCCACGACCTGGGCCGACCGCAGCACACCCAGCAGCACCTGGGCGAGGCCCTCACCGCGCTGAGTCCCACCCATGTCCGGCGACTCGCCATCGACACCGCGCTCCTGGCCTCGTCGCTGGCCGCCGCCGGCCGCATCGACGAAGCCTGCGCCGCCGCACGCGAGGCAGTCGACTACGCCGCACGAACCACCTCACACCGCTGCCTGCAGCGCATCGTCGAGGTACAGGTCGACCTCGAGCCCTATCGGTGTGAGCCCGAGGTCCGCGAGTTCGGCGAGTACGTGCGTCACCGACTACCGCTGGCGGCTGTGTAACCCCTGTCGATCGTTGGCTGCATCCGCCATCACCGAGCGGTAGTGAGCCAACTCCGCCTCCAGCGCCGCGCCCGCTCGACGGGACGACGCCACATAGTGGCCGACATCAGCAAGAAGCAGCACCTCGGGCGCCATGCCGCGAGAGGTTAGCTCCTCGGCGAGTTCGCGCACATCTTCGACCACGGCCACCTCGTCGGCGGTGCCGTGAATGAGCAGCACTGGCCGTTGGACATCGGCGGCTCGGACCCGACCGGCGCCACCTCGTAGCCGCACCGCGTGCGCGCGCTGGAACCGGGGCACCGTCTTCGCCCACCGCTCGGGATCCACGATCGCCGACACGGCGGTGGCGGCGGTGAACGGGCCGTCCTGGGCCACCGCGTGCAACGCCGTGTATCCGCCGGCGCTGGCACCACGGATGAACACCTGCCCTGGCACCGCCTGCCCCGCCGACAACAGGTGCACCGCCACCGCCGCGCAGTCATCGACATCGTCCAGACCCCACCGGCCGTACAGCGATTCCCGGAACACCCGGCCGTACCCGGTGCTACCCAGATAGTCGACATCCACGACGGCGAACCCGCGACTGGTGAAGAACTGCGCCTGCCAGTCCAGGCGCAGCAGGCAGGAGGCGGTAGGCCCAGGATGGGCCCGCACGATCACCGGTGCCCGCCAGTCCGCAGCCGCGCTCGTCGGCGGATATACCAGGGCAAGCACCTCCCGACCATTGGCCACTGGAACGCGAAGCTCGGTCGGCGCCGATACTCGCGCCCCGTCGAGTCCGGCGTGCTCCGACCTGGCAAGCACCTCCACCTGGGGATCGGCGTCAGCCAGGTCGATCAGCGCGACCTGCGGGGCCGCGGTCGGCGATGATCCGATCAACGCCACCGTCGTCCCTTGCACGGCCAGGTACGGCTTGATCGACGTGTACGGGAGGCCGATCGGGCGGATAGTGCCGTCGGGCTCGATGATGACGAGGCGGTGTCGCGGCCCCTCCTGCACCGCCACGACGATCCGACCGTCGTCGAGGAAGCCGTAAGACGCGTAACCCAGCTCCCATGGCTCCGCGGCGCACTCGCCCGCGATCGGCGCCACCGCCTCCACCTTGAGCCCGTTCCACCGGTAGAGGTTCCACCAGCCATTGCGGTCCGACACGAAGTACAACGCCCCGTCGGGTCCCCACCGCGGCTCCACCGCAGACTCATCAGGGCCCCCGGCGAGCCTCACTGGGTCCTCGACCCCACCGTGCGGTGAGTAGGCGGCGGCCCACACCTCACACGCGTCCCAGGGCATGTCGTGCTCGCTCCACGCGGTCCAGGCCAACGAACCCGGACCCGGCCGAGGCGCGCCGAGAAACCCCCGGGTCGAGACGAGAGTTCGCATCTGCGGATCACCGGTGAGCGACACCGCGACGAGTTGGTCACCCTGCTCCGACTCCCGCACAGCCAGCAACTCACCGTCGCCGATCGTCAGGTCACCGAGGGATCCATGGCTGACCAATTCGAGTTCGTCGCCGTGACGGCGGCTCCGGTAGAGGCCATCTCGGCCGACGCACCACAACGTCTCCTCGGCGACAGCGAACGATCCGCCTCCGTACGCGTGAACGCCGCTGGCGACATCGAAGCCCTTCGGACTGATGTCACGTTTGCCCTCGCCGGGCCGCCACCGTGTCACCGTCGTGCCCCCGCCGGCGTCGGGGTGAGTCTCCAGCCAGTACAGGCCGTCATCACCGGTACGCAGCTGGTCATAACTCACTGAGGCGCGGACGGCGTCGTCCACCGACACTTCAGCGATCCTGTCGCCCAGCCTCACAGGTCCTCCTCGGACAACTTCCACGCGGGCCGGACGACGGCGGGCTCGTCAACCGCGTCCGCCCGAGCGCTCTCCCAGGGGCAATGTCGATGCGAACGAAAGCCTCGTCCAGCATCATTCCTGATCCTGCCTAGGGTCTCGGCAGGAGGCCGTAGTGGTCGGCGAATGAGCGAACAAGGTCTTCGAGTACGGCTTTGCCCTTGGCCGCGGTGGCGTGGGACGGCAGACCAATGACGCCGCTGGTGGTGTAGCCACTCATGCCCCGCGTGAGGAGGTGACGTCGGTCGTCCGCTAGGTGGTCGGCATGCTGGAAGCCATCACGTACCACTTCCGGCGCAACGTGCAGAAGCAGCGAAACTTCGAGCTCGCCAGCGTGCATGTCCTGGTGGGCTGTGCTGTGCAGGCCGGCGGCAACGCGAGCGTCGTCCCAGTCGGCCCGAGCGGGGAACAGAGTCATCCTCGGTCCGGCGACGTTGGCTTCCTGAACGATGTTGGCAAGGGCGTAGTTCCCGCCGTGTCCGTTGATCACGGCGAGCCGATCGACGCCCGATTCACGTAGGGAGTCAGCGATGTCACCGACCACGGCGGCGAGGGTGGTGGCGCTGATACTGACCGTTCCACGCCACGCGGCGTGCTCGTGGGAGCAGGAGATCGTCACGGGCGGCAGCAGAAAGAGGCCGTAGCGTTCGGCGACTGCCTTCGCGATCGCACAGGCCACGATGGTGTCCGTCAGCAGCGGGAGATGGGCGCCGTGCTGTTCGAAACTCCCGACTGGGAGGACCGCGACGGACGCTGCTCGTTCGGACTCGTCGGTGCTCGTTGCCGTGGTGATGAGATCCACGGGCTAATGGTTGCACGCTTCGAGGGTCGCCTGCCGATAGGCGAGCACGAAGGTCGCGGCCTCGGGGATGGCTGTCTGCTGGCGCAGGGCCACCGCCGTCGGGTTCAACCAGCGCAGAGCCCGCGCGGAGGAGGTACCAGTGGCCAAGGTCAGGGCGTTGGCGGCCTCCGTCGCCGCGCGCTCGACGTCGCCACTGTTGAGGTAGGCGGTGGACAGGGCCGATCGCCAAAGGGCCTCGTCGACGCGCCACTGAGCTGGCCAGTGGCGCAGGAGTTGCTCGTAGAGATCGGCAGCAGCCGCCGGTTGGCCGAGGAGCAGACGGCATTGCGCTTCGTGGGCAGCCACGTACACCGCGTCGCAGTGGACGCCGACATCGATCGGCAGTTCCGAGCCCCATTCGGCGCTGCCGGCGACCCTGTGCGCCTTGTCGATGCTGGCTGCACAGGCGTTCTGGTCACCTCCCATCGCGTAGGCCTGGGCCTGGCGGATCAGCAGTAGAGCGCGGATACGGCCTGGTAGCCGGACCTCCTCCAGCGCCCGCTGCGCCAAGGCAATGGCATTACGTGGATCGAAGCGTTCGAGGGCGCGTTGGCTCTGCCTCATCAGGACGTAGCTGGCGAGCGCCGGCGCGTTGGCTTCGACGGCCTGCTGCTGGGCGCGTCGCAGCCAGGCGTCAGCCTCGGCGGCGTCGCCCTGCTCGTCGATCCAGCTGAGAAACTCCGCCCACAGTGCCTGCGCGATGAGTATCTCTCGGCGATCGCCTGAACGGCTCCGCCGCCCGACCGCGGCCGCGATGCTGATCTGCGCATGGGCGGTGGACGCCATCCCGGCGTATCCGGTGCGGTTTCCGGCAATGGCCAGACCGGCGAGCTGCTCGTGCCACGAGCGGAGCAGGTAGGGCCTGTCGGGATGATCGATGGAGGCCCGGAGTTGGCCCTCCGCACCGTCGACCAAGCGGTAGCCGACGCTGGTGAGGCGACGCCCACTCTCGAGGTCTGACAGAAAGCGGACCAGCTCACCACCCGTCTGCAGTGCGCCCTCACACGACTCGACGAAGCGGGCGGACGGCCAACGTTCGGCCTTCTCCACCTTGCCGATGAGGTCCCCGCTGACGTGCACCAGCCCGCCCAGAGCGCGCTGGGACAGCCCGCGGCGCTCGCGCCACTGCCGAAGCGCGGCACCGAATCCATGCAGCGCCGATCGGTGCGGGGTCAGCCGTCGTGGAGTTTGCGCCACCGGTACTCCTGAGTGCTGTCTGTCCGTCACTGCTGCAGTTGGAAAGGTCTGACCGTACGTGGTCGAACGCTACGCGGACAGTTGCATGCGGACAACACCGTGTGTCCGCATCAGCGCTATCGACTCATCTGTCTCGGTGAGCAAATCTCGTTGCTGAGATACCTGTCCGCTTGCTGGTCGAAATCATTAGCAGCGGTTCAGGTCCGACGAAGCGGTTGCCTTCGCTGACGAGTCAGCTGCGAGTCGCGAGATTGGCCAGGACGCAGACATTTGAGGAGTGTGATGAGTTTTCAGAATGACCTCTCCCGATATGGATATCGACAGGAACTGAGCCGGCAACTCCGGTTTCGGGACTTGGTCGCGTACGGGCTGGTGTACATGGTGCCGATCGCGCCGATGGCGATCTTCGGCAGCGTGTACGCCGGCTCCGGCGGGATGGTGGCCCTGGCGTACGCGGTCGGTGTGGTGGCGTTGGTGTTCACCGCGTTCTCCTACGCGCAGATGGTGAAGGCGTTCCCGATGTCGGGCAGCGTCTACAACTACGCCGGCCGGGGTATCAGCGCACCGGTCGGGTTCCTGGCCGGCTGGGTGATCCTGCTCGACTACGTTCTCGTGCCGGGTCTGCTGTACCTGGTGGCGTCGGTGGCGATGCACGCCACCGTCCCGGCGGTGCCGGTCTGGTTGTGGCTGCTCGGGTTCGTCGCGGTCAACACGGTCGTCAACTCTGTCGGGATGCGGATGACCGCGATGGTGACCCGGGTGATGCTGGTTGGTGAGTTGGTCGTCCTGGCGGTCTTTCTCGCTGTCGCCGGTTGGGCTCTTGCCTCGGGTAGGGGCAGGTTCAGTTGGGACGCGTTCTACAACTCCGACACGTTCACCTGGTCGCTTGTCGCCGGTGCGGTGTCGATCGCGGTGCTGTCCTTCCTCGGCTTCGACGGCATCTCCATGCTGGCCGAGGAGACCAAGGGCGGTTCCCGGCAGATCGGCCGGGCCATGGCCGCCGTCCTCATCCTGGCCGGGGTGCTGTTCATCGCCCAGACCTGGCTGGCCGCGATGCTCGTCCCCGAGCCGGCCTCGCTGCTCAGCGACGGGGATCCGAACGGCACCGCCTTCTACGACGCCGCGCAGGTGGCTGGCGGAGGCTGGCTGGCGACCCTGTGCGCGGTAGCAACCGCGATCGCGTGGGGGCTGCCGAACTCGATGGTCGCCCAGGTCGCCACGTCCCGGCTGTTGTACGCGATGGCGCGGGACCGGCAACTGCCCGCCTTCTTGGCGAAGGTGTCGATCCGCCGGAACGTGCCGATCAACGCGACCCTGCTCACCGGCGCCGTGTCCCTGGTGCTCGGCCTGTACATGGCCACCCGCGCGGACGGGATCACGCTGCTGTCGTCGCTGATCAACTTCGGGGCGATGGTCGCGTTCCTGGTCCTGCACGTCTCCGTGGTCGTGCACCACCTCATCCGCCAGCGCAGCGGGAACTGGTGGGCGCACCTGGTCATGCCCGGGATCGGGTTCGCGATCCTCGCCTACGTGGTGGTCAACGCGAACATCGCCGCGCAGCGCCTCGGTCTGGCGTGGCTCGCCCTCGGCGTGGTCGTGCTCGCCGGCCTGTACCTGGCTGGCCGCCGGCCCGCGCTGTCGGGTTTGGCGCCCGCGCAGCCGCAGGCCCGCCACGTGGAACGGGTGTGACCGCCATGGACACGATCACGTACCGTCCCGCCCGCGACGAACTCGCCTACACCTTCGGCGGCCGGATGCCGGTGGCCCACGTCCGCTCCGGCGACATCCTGCAGGTGTACACCGAGGATTGCTTTGGCGGCCTCGTCCGCGGGCCGGCGGACCTGCCGTCGCAGGTGTGCCGGATGCCGTACCTGAACCCGGTGTCCGGGCCGTTCTTCGTCGAGGACGCCGAACCCGGCGACACCCTCGCCGTCCACCTCGCCGCCATCACCCCCGCCCGCGACTGGGGCGTCTCCTCGACGTTCCCGCACTTCGGGGCGCTGACCGGTACGTCCCACACCGCCACCCTGCAGCCGCCGCTGCAGGAGCGGGTGTGGGTGTACGACATCGACCGGCAGGCCGGCACGGTCCGCTTCCACGCGACGGCCAGCGACCACTCCATCGACCTGCCGCTTGACCCGATGATCGGCACTATCGGGGTGGCGCCCGGCGGGTTCGAGGCCCGCTCCACGATCGTCCCCGACATCCACGGTGGGAACCTGGATACCGCTGAGCTGCGCGCCGGATCGACCCTGTACCTGGGTGTGAACGTGCACGGGGCGATGCTCGCCCTCGGCGACGGACACGCCCGCCAGGGCGAGGGGGAGGCCTGCGGGGTCGGGGTGGAAATTGCCACGACCACCACCCTGGTTGTCGAGGTCATCAAGGGCGTTCCGGCGGTGTGGCCCCGCTTGGAGACCGATCGGGAGATCATGTCGATCGGTTGCGCCCGGCCATTGGAGGACGCCTACCGGATCGCTCACCGCGACCTCGTCGCCTGGACGAGTCAGCTCACCGAGCTGGACGAAATCGATGCCTACCAGTTGGTGTCGCAGGCAGGCCGGGCACCGATTGGGAACGTCTGCGATCCCAACTACACGGTCCTCGCCGCGGTGGACAAGGGGCTGCTCCCGCAGCCGCAGTCCGTCCACGACGGCGTGCACGCCCGGCTGCGGCAACGGGCCGCCGGGCTGCGGTAGGAGCCCCGCCGATGACCGCGTCGATCCCGCGCCTGCCGCTGCGCGATGACCTGTTCCTGCTCGGGCACGACGACGACACCGGCCAGCTGCATATCCACCGTCAGGCCCTTGCCCTCGGCCTCGCCGGCGCGGTCCTGATCGACCTGTTCCTCGCCGGTCGCGTCGCGTTCGACCCCGGAGAGGGCGACGGCCAGCCGGGCGCAGAGCGGCGGTTGTGGCTGCGCCTGCACGAGCCGGTCGGCGACTTGATCGCCGACAGCGCGCTCTCCTCGATCCGATACGCGCGCCCGGCCCCATCCCTGCGCGGCTGGGTGCGAGGGTTCGCCGACGGCCTGTACGAGCGCACCCGCGCTGGCCTGGTCGCCGGTGGGATCCTGCGCCACCAGCAGCGCCGCCGCTTCGGTGGGCTCGCCCGCACCGACCGCTACCTGCTCCTGGACGTCAAGTGGCCGGTCGTCGCTCGCGCCCGGCTGCACTACATCGCCACCGGCCGCAACCAGCCTGACAACCACACCGCCGCTCTCGCCGGGCTGGTCACGACCCTCGGGCTGCTCAACCATCTCTACCTCGCCGACGACACCACCGTGCTCGCCGCACAGCTACGCACCATCGCCGAACAGCACCACCAGCCGGTACGCGACATCACCGCGACGGTCGACGCCGCAGTGGGGGATCTCGCCACCGCCGCATACCGCTGACCCCGGACACCACCGGCAGCTATCCATCTGCCCGCCGTGCTTGGAGAATCCATGGACGTCATTCCGCGCATCCGTTCTGCCCGATGGGTGGACAAAGGCCCGGTCGCCGCACTTATCGCCGATGCCGTTTACCCCACCGCACTCGCCCAGTGGCTGGTGCCCGACCCGGCCGCGCGCCGCCGCGTCCTGGCTGACGTCGCGGCGATCTGGGTAGAGCACGCCATGTTCCACGGCGACATCCAGATCACTGACGACCTGAGCGCTACCGCCGTCGCCTTTCACCGTTACCGGCCCATCGCGCCACCAGCGAACTACCGGAGCCGCATCGACACCGCCGCCGGCACCCACGCGCAGCGCTTCGACATTCTCGACCAACTGCTCACCAACCAGCGGCCCACCGACCCGCACCACCACCTGGCGATCCTCGCCGTGCGCCCTGACGCCCAGCGGCGTGGCCTCGGCGCGGCGATGCTCACCCACCACGAAGCCCGCCTCGACCGCATCAACCTGCCCGCCTGGACCGAGACCCTTCCCGACACCCAGGACCTGTACCTCCGACACGGATACCTTCCCCGACCGGCGCTCACCCTCCCCGACGGGCCGACGGTGACCTTGATGCACCGCGCCCCACGCCCAGCTCACGAATCGGGGCAACTCAACGCCACCAACCCCACCGCCGTCGCCCCGACGCTCGCGAGGCCCGTCGCCCCCCAGTGAGCCGGATGCCTACGCGGAGGCGACAGCTCAGCCATCACGCCGCGTCTTCGCATCACCGTCGCGCGCTATCGCCTGCCAGTCTCGCTGAGCCGCGCTGGGGCGCACAAGCCGGTCGCCCGCCTATGAAAGGGAAGGGCCGCGGCGACCGACGTGGCCGACGGCGATAGGCCCCCACTGTCGCCGTCGGCCACACCAGCCCTTTCCCCAAGACCGAACATGAATAGGAGCTTGAACGGACATGCCGACGCGGACGCCGAGGCCCCGGGTACTTGAACCGGCGTGCGGGCCACACCACACGCCCGCGCGTAGGGCGATCGACCACGCCGTGGCGCGGCAGACGCTCGGCGACCTCACGGACGCCTACCAATGGGCCGTCTACGCCCGCACGCTCGCCCACCGCGCCACCCCACCTGCCGAACAACTCGATGCGGCGGCGCTGCTGGCACCCCTGGCCGCCGTGAACGGGCACGCCGACCAGGCCGTGGCCGCCTACCGCGACCTGGTCGACCTCGCCACCGCGCACCTCGGCGCCAGCCACGAGCGGACCCTGTACGCCCGCGCAGGCCTGGCCCGGGCACGCCACCGCGTCGGCTGTTGTGACCAGGCGATCCGGGACCTCGCCGACGTCTACACCACCGCCGCGCACCGGCACGGCCCCGACGCACCAGTCAGCCTGACCACGCTCACCGAACTCGCGTTCCTCTACCGCGACTGCGGATGGCCCGACGTTGCCCACCGCTGCCTCGCCGCCGCCACGACCATCGCCAACAGGTACCTGCCCAGCGGCGATCCTCTCCGCGCCCGCATCACCGACACCGCGGGGACGCCCACCAGCTCGAACCATCGCGCCGTCTGCACCCAGGCGAGGTGGCCATGACAAGCATCGACGCCGACCGCCCGAGGTGCCTCCGGCCGGTCAGTGCGACAACGGGACCGCTGGCCGACACCCGGACGCCGGCTTCCCGGTTCGCAGGCGCCCTGCGACCTCGCACGCTGCTTGGCCACACCGCTGTCAAGATCGCGGTTCTGCTGTTGGCCGGTAGTCCGCTGCCGGGCTGTGCCATCCGATCTGCCGGATCAGCCCGTCCCGACGCAGGGCCGTGCACGACACCACGCAACGCGTCCACCGCCCAGCTGCAACAGGTGGTCGATAGCACGCGGATCGCGGGGCCGACCCGGCTGTGGTACCCCCACCCGCCCGCGACACGACTGCATCAGCTGATCGGCCAGGTCTCCGCCAGCAGCTGCGATCTCACGGCGGGCACGTACGACGTGATCCACCTTCGCCTCTGGCGCAGCGACCCAATCATGGTGCGGGACATCATCCGCTGGCGCGCCGATGACCGGTCGGGCGCGCAGCTTCTCACCAGTTACCCCCGCGGGTATGTCGAGGTGACCAAGGACTGGTGGTTACCCGGCGAAATCCTCTTCGTCGAACCGGGTAGTGCGTTCACCGACAGCGGGGCAGTGCGCGACGGGATAAACCGCCGCTATGGCGACATCGCCGAGCCCCAGGCGGTGCTGCGGGGAATTGCCTCGCTCGCCAACTGGTACAGCCCACGGCGCGTCGAACGCGCCACCACGATCGCCGTTCTGCGCGACACCCAGCCGATTACCTACTACTCGCGGGTGATCGACCGTGCCGGTCGCAGCGGCATCGGCATCACCGCCACCGGCAACAACGACCGCGATCTCCTGATCCTGCACCCCAGCACCGGCGAGGTCCTCGCCTACGAATATGCCCGCCGTACGCCCACCGGCTGGCACGTCGAGAACTACTTCCTCTATCTCACCCACACCCACTCGTCTCATCGGTGGTGGGAACCCCCCGGCGCATCGAATGACGAACCGCCGCCACCACCTCTGCATCCGCGCGTCGAACCGAACTGGGACTCGTCGACCCGCCCAGCCGCATGACATCCCACGAACCACCGTCGGGCATACCCACGAGCAGGAAGAAAGAGTGCGCCATGCCGTCGAGGACCCCGCCGCTTGCCTCGTGGACGCCGGCGTTTGTTGCCGATGCGGTGGCCGCGACGTTGAAGCGTGCCGTCGAGCACGGCCTGCCACCGGCGATCAAAGATGTGGCTCGAGAGCGCGGGCTGTCACCGGCCACCATCGACGAATGGGTGGCGCGGGCACGAGCGGTGCCGGCCGCCCCGGTACCGCCAGGGCTGCTGGCCTGCCACAGCTGTGACCATCCGATGATCCTGGTGCAGCTCCCCGGATGCCCACCGGTCTACCTGTGCATGCCGGCCTGCGGCCGGGCACCCGTCTCAGCCCAGGCCTTGCGCGACGCGATCGCTGAGGCGGTGCTGCACCGCGCCCCGCACCTAGTGCCCCCCGGCAAAGTCGATTCTGCTGCCGCGTACGCCCCTGGTGGCCTGCACCGTGTCGCGGTCGGCGCCGATCCCGGCGATCTGCGCATCACGTGGCGGGCCAACCCGCGCCAGCTCGTCGGACCTCGGATGTCCATGGCGCAGCGCCTCACTTACGCTCGTGCCCGCGCTGATCACGGAGATCACGCACGCGCCATCCAGGTCCTGCACACCGGGCTGCTGCTCACCGATCCCACCGACGACATCTGCGCCCTGGACGTCGCCTCCGCGAACGCCGCCGCGTTACTCGCGGAACTCACCCTCGACCACGGTGAGGCCTGCACCGCGCCGCCCTGGGCGGAGTGGGCGTACCGCTCCCTGCGTCGCCTACTTGGTGTCACCTCACCGGAGGCGCATGCCGCCCTCCGGGTCCTCGCCACCGCACACCGCCGGACCGGCAACCTCACCGAAGCCGCGAACTGCTACAGCGACCTCATCCGCCACCACAGCAAGGCCGAAGGCCCCCAGGCGCTGCCCACCCTCGCCGCCCAAGCGACCCTCGCCCTCGTCCTCTACCAGGACGGGCACTGCTTACACGCTCGTCAACTCCTCACCCGGACCGTCACGGTCCACCGCGCCGCGCACCCGGGCCACCGCGACGGCCTGCGCCTGCGTCAAGAACTCGCTCGCATGCGTGCCGGCTGCGTTGACCAAGGCCACGGGCACTCTGCCGGAATCGATGAGTCGGGGCGGTAGAGGTGACGCATCCGGGTGGAGGTGCGGCGGCGGACAACCGGTGCCGTATCTACAGGGCGCTGCTCGCCGATCCGACCCGTGCGTGGACGGTGCGGGAGTTGGCCGCAGCGGTGGACACCGCCCTGGACGGCACGGTTCGCGACACCTTCAACGTGCTGCTGGCCGACGGAATCCTGCGGCAGGTGCCGTACCGGCGTTCCCTGACGGCCGTGCTCACCGATCACGGCTACCAATCCCTGACCCGACTGGTGCGCCGTGCCCCCTAGCGCCGCCCAGGTGCAGCGCCGCCGGAGCGGACGGTGCTCAGACAGCGCACCGCCCGGCCGGGCACGCCGCCGTTCCACAGCGACCACCCCGCCCTGCGAAGCCACCCCTCGATCGTCAGGAGTGTCAATTGAGCATCGCCTCACCAGCCAGCATCGACCCGCAGCATCGGCCCCCTCCTGGCCATGTCGCCACGCCCGGCTGCCCATCCGACTCGCGCACAGCGCCTCCCGAGGAGACCGCGTACGCCATGTCACTGACCTTCGATCCGCAGTGGCTATCTCGATACCCGGCACAAGACTCGATCGGCGACGCGGTGTCCTCCTGCGTGTTCTGCGGCATTGCGTCCGGCGACGTGGAAGCGCACGTCATAGCCGAGACAGCGGACACCCTGTGTTTTCTGGACCATCTCCCGGCGACCTACGGGCACGTCCTCGTTGTTCCCAAGCAGCACTTCCAGGACCTACTCGACATCCCGGAAGTGCCATTCCAGCACGTCATGGCAACCGCGAAGCAGGTGGCGAACGCGTTGCGGGACTCGTGCGGCGCGTCCGGCATCAATCTGGTCCACGCCACCGGTCGGGCCGCCCATCAGACCGTCTTTCACTTCCACGTCCACGTCGTGCCGCGCTACGACGGCGATTCGATCGTCGTCTTCCCTCGGCTGGCCGATCCGGCCCACAAGCACGAGGTCGCACAACGACTGCGCACGGCCCTCAACGCCCCACAGCCGTCCAAGACCAAGGCAGAAGGCAGCCAACCATGATCACTTCACCGATCGACGTCGTCGCCCAGTTCACCGAGCAGGGCTTCGTGCTCCTCAAGCAGGCCGTTCCGGACAGCGTCGTCAGCACGCTGGACGCGGCCGTCCGCAGGCTTACCGATGACCGCGGCCCCGACCTGACGCACAGTTCGTTCAACGCGAACCCGGCCCTGACCCACGTGCGTGACGCCGCGAACCTCATCGCCGAGTACCAGCTGCTCTTCGAGTGCGGCGCCCTGATGTCCGTACCCCATCGGATCCTCAACGGGTCGCTCCAGGTCCTGGGCACTGAGGTGCTGCGGCGAGGGATCTACCAGGAGGCCCACGAGCCGTGGCACCGCGACTCCGGGCCCTACCTGGAGCGTCCGTACGACGAACTCAACGGACCGCTGCACCTCAAGGCCCAGGTGTTCTTCACCGACACACGACCCAGGGACAGCGGCAACCTCGTCCTCATTCCCGGTTCACACCGGTGGCCGGCCAACCACATGGACGACGCTTACTGGAAGGCGGCGAACGACGCCCTCGCCCGGGGCTCGCTTCCCGAAGGCGCCCTGAGCATCCACGCGGAACCAGGCGACGCGGTCGTCTTCGGCAACACCATGTGGCATGCCGTGCTGCCCAACCGGACCCAGGAGCGACGCAGCGCGATCATCCGCTTCGGGCAAGCGTGGCTGCGCCCGTACGACCACACCTGCGACCCCGCCACCGCGGCCGGCCATCTCTCCTCCCAGAGCCGTCGGCTGCTCGGCTACCACGCCAACACGGTCAACCCGGTGGACCTGTACAAGGACACGACGAGCAACGAGAGTTGGGGTGCGTGATGGCGGACTTGCCGCAGGTCGTCACCGTGCTCGGGGCGACCCGGAACTTCTTCAAGGTCGGTCACTACACGCTGCGCCGACTCGCCTCCGACGCGCAGCAGGTGACGCTACGCCTGGCCATTCCCGAAGCCCGGATCGCTGGGCGGGCCGTGCGCGGCATCGAGGTTCAGCTCCGGGACTGGGAGCCGACCCAGCCCGCCTCGCTGGTCGAAGCGCTGGCCGGCACGGAGACCATGCTGATGGTGCCTCCCATCGACCGGCGACTCGACATCGGCGGCATGTACCTGCAGGCGGCGCAGAGGGCCGGTGTGCAGAGGATCGTCTGCCTGGGCATCCAGTTCGCCCCGGAGCAGTGCGCGATGGCCGACGAAGCAGCAGCGCTGGAAGTACTCCTGGAGCAATCCGGGATCGCGTTCGACGTCGTCCAGCTGCCCATGTTCCTGGAGAACATTCTCTACCAGTGCCAGTCGATCGCCGAGACGCGGTCGTTCACCTTCCCCGTCGACGCGGACACCCCGTTCTCCTACATCAGCTGCGACGACGCCGCCGATCTGTTCTGCCGCAAGATCCTGTCTCCCGACTCGGTGGATCTGAGCGGCTCCCTGATGAGCCACCACTCGCAGGCGACCTGTGCCCAGTGGGCCTCGGCCCTGAGCGAGGCATGCGGGCGGCCGATCAGGTTCGTGCGGCAGACAGACGAGCATTTCGTGACGAGCCTGGCCAAGTACGGGATGCGCCGCCCTGCCGCAGCGCAGGTCCTCGGCCTGTGGGGCCGCATCGGCACCGAGGGGGACGCCCCGGCCACCCGGACGGCCGCGCAGCTCCTGGGGCGATCATCCACCGATCTTGAGACCTGGACGACGGCCCATGCCTGCTGCTTCGGCCCCGGGTTCACCTCATGCCCCCACCCGCACCCGCCCACTCAGCACATGTTCGGCCCCGCCTGAGAGGCGGAGTGCCAGGGCGCAGCGCGCGCCCCCCGCCGGGCCCGCGCTGCGCCTGACCGTCAACTGCGGGCCCGCGCTGCGCCTGACCGTCAACTGCGGGCCCGCGCTTCGGGGGCACGACGGCGTGGCCGAGTAGAGCCATTCGGCGCCAGGCGCGACGGGCGCTTTCCGCCCCGAGCACAGACCGAGACAGCTGAGGACTCCTTCAATGACTCTCACCAACTGGGGCGGCAACGTCGCCATCGCCGCCGAGGGCGGTTGGACGCGCATCACATCCCTGGAACAGCTGGAGTCGATGCTGACGCGCGAGGAAGGAACAGTGCGCGTCCTCGGATCCAGGTTCACCTACCCCGCTCAGCTGCGGTGCCCAGACGGAACTCGCGGCATCCTCCTCGACCTGCCCGGTCGGGGAGCCGGCGAGCTGCGTGGCGAGAACCTGTACGTCACGGGAGACACGCTCCTCGAAGACGTGTGGCGGGCTTTCGGCCGCCGCGGTTTGGAGCCGGCCGCATGCCCGCCCGTGATCACAAGCCAGACGGTCGCCGGCGCGCTCGCCACCGGCACCCACGCACAGGGGCTGTCCGGGGGCACTTTCTCCGACTGCGTAGCCGCTGTCGAGCTCATGGACGGGAGCGGCACCCTGCACCGGCTCACCCCCGCTGACGCCGAGTTTGACGCGGCCGTGCTCAACCTCGGGTGCCTCGGCGTGGTCGTCGGCCTGGAACTTCGTGGCCGACCGGCACAGGAGTTGCACTGCGCCCGTTTCACCGTGGCCGAGGACAGCCTGCCCGAGCGCTACGCCGCCTGGAACCGCGAATCCGTGGCCGCCAAGAGTTGGTGGTTCACCGAGCACCAGGTCACGCACACCTGGATCGTCCACGACGACAACTGGACACCCACAGGATGCGAGACCCAAACCGGGGCTGAACTGGACCGCATCGTGACCCGCACCCGCCGTCAACTGATGGCCGACATCGGCGACGGCCAGGGCCGGACACCAGCGGCCCAGACGCTGGAGAAGTTCCTCAGCGCGACGGGCTCCACGGGGACACTCCACGGGATCTTCAAGAACGGCATCCCGGCCCCGCAGCTGAACATGGAGATCGCCGTTGCCCTGGACGTCGTCCCTGCGGCGTACGCCGGTCTCAAGGAACTCCTGCGCGACTCTCCCTACAAGCTGCACTACCCCGTCATCCTGCGCACCACCGGCCCAGCCCACGGCCACCTGAGTCCCACACAGGCAGCCCCAGCCACCTACTTCGGCTTCGTGTCCTACATGAGCGCCGCCGAGTCGATCACCGCAGCGCGCCCATTGTTCGACGACATCCAGCGCCTGCTCTACGGCCTGGGTGGTAGGCCGCACTGGGGCAAGTACTTCACTCCCGAGCTGCTGCCCGCCTCCAACACCGACGGCTTCCACCGGTTCCGGCAGGCTCTCCACACGTTCGACCCGCACCGGCGCTTCGAGAACGACACGTTCTATCGCACGCTCGGGCTCTCCCCGGCACGACCCGGAACTGACAGGCCGCCCCCGCTCAGCCGCCCCCGCCTATCGGAGCAGCGGACAGAACCCCGCCCGTCGGCGCCGACGCGACGCCGCGGATGAATCCCACCAGCGCTACCGACACGCTGTCAGGGGCAGTCAGCAGAATGGGCAGCATGACCACACCTTCCGCAGCGGCGCCCGCTGTCGACCTCGCTGACGAGGCCGCCTACCTTGAAGCCGTCGCGCAGGCGCGGAAGGCCGCCGATGCCTACTACGGCTCCGGCGAATCAGACTTGGACGACGAGACCTACGATCGGCTGCTGCGCGGTATCACCGCGTGGGAGGACGCGCACTCCGGGCAGATCGCGGTCGACTCCCCGTCCCAGCAGGTCGCGGCAGGCGTGACAACGGGCGACGTCGCGCACCCCGTTCCGATGCTCAGCCTGGGCAACGTCTTCTCCGACGAGGAACTGACGGCGTGGGCCGTCTCGCTGGAGCGGCGGCTGGGCGGCGCCGCGGTGGCAGGCTGGGCGGTGGAACCCAAGCTCGACGGTGTGGCCTTGGCAGCCCGCTACCGCGAGGGCCGGCTGGTTCAACTCGTTACCCGCGGCGACGGGTCGACCGGGGAGGACGTGTCCCACGCGATCGGGGACATCATCGGCCTGCCCATGACCCTGACCGAACCGGTCACGATCGAAGTGCGGGGCGAAGTCCTCATGACCGAGGAGCAGTTCGCTGCTGCGAACGAGCTGCGGATCACGCACGGCGCCACGGCCTTCGCCAACCGCCGCAACGCCTCCTCGGGCTCGCTGCGCGCCAAGGACCGGGCCTACCGGATCGGGCAGACCTTCCTGGCCTACGCCGCGCTGACCCACCCCGAGCACACCGACGATCCTGGCCTCGCCGCGCTCACTCACACTGAACTCATCGCCCGCCTCGCCGATCTCGGGCTGGGGACGATGGCCGACACCCCGCTCGCCACCCGGGCCTACGCGACCCTTGACCAGGTGGTGAACCGGGTGCGCGAGATCGGCGCCCTGCGCGCAGGACTCGACATCGAACTCGACGGTGCCGTGATCAAGGCCGACAGCCCTGCCGACCAGATCCGGGCCGGGATGGGCTCTCGCACCCCGCACTGGGCCACCGCCTTCAAGTTCCCGGCCGCCCAGAAGATCACCGTGCTGCGCGCCGTGGAGTGGAGCGTGGGCCGCACCGGTGTGATCGCCCCACGGGCCGTCCTCGACCCCGTGGACGTCGCCGGCACCACCATCACCTACGCCACGCTGCACAACCCGGCCGACATCACCCGCCGCGGCCTGATGCTCGGAGACCACGTCATCGTCTACCGAGCCGGCGAGGTCATCCCCCGCGTCGAAGGCGCGGTCGCCGGCCTGCGCACCGGCACCGAGCAGCCCATCGACTTCCCCGAACTCTGCCCGCGCTGCGGCTCCGGCATCGACCGCAGCCAGGAGCGCTGGCGCTGCGCGCGGGGACGCTCCTGCGGCCAGAAAGAGGCAATCCGGTACGCCGTCGCCCGCGACGCGCTCGACATCGACGGCCTCGGCGAGAAGATCATCGTGCAACTCGTCGACACGGGGCTGATCGAGGACTTCGCCGACCTGTTTACCCTCACCCGCGATCAGCTACTCACCCTGGACCGCATGGGGGCCAAGAGCGCCGACAACCTCCTGGCCGCGATCGAGACGGCCAAGACCAAGCCCCTCAATCGCGTCTTCTGCGCCCTCGGCGTCCTGGGCACCGGCCGTTCCATGTCGCTGCGCATCGCCGCGCACTTCGGCTCCATGCAGGCCATTCAAGACGCCGACGCCGTCTCACTAGAGCAGGTCAACGGCATCGGCGACGAGAAGGCCCCAGTGATCGTCGAGGAACTGGCCGATCTCGCCCCCGTCATCGACAAGCTCGTCGCCGCAGGTGTAAATCTGGACCAGCCCGGCTTCGTTCCCGCTGCTCTCACAGATGCTCAGGGCGATGCGGAGGCGTCCGCCCAAGAGGCGAAGAGCGAGCTGCCCTTGGCGGGGATGACCGTGGTGGTAACCGGTGCGATGACCGGGCCTCTCTCGGACCTATCCCGAACCGAGATGACCGAACTGATCGCCAAGGCAGGGGGACGCGCATCCTCAAGTGTCTCTGCCCGCACCCACCTCGTCGTCGCTGGAGAGAAGGCCGGAAGCAAGCTCGACAAGGCTCGGGCGCTGGGCATCGAGATCATCACACCCGAGGACCTCGCCCAGCGCCTCGCTGGCATCTGACGTCGGCCGCCGTCGCGATCGAGGACTCCGGGTACGGCGTCCGCGCCGCGCACCAGGCGGAATGCCGGCGTCCCGCGTACCGCGACGCCTGCCTTGATCTTCGCCCTACCAGGACACCTGAACGTCCGGCTGGCTCCGGACTTGTTCAAGAGGTGGCTCGGGCGCGGTGTGCTGTATGCCGACGCGCTGCTCAGGCAATGTGGCAGACCGCGCGGGCTCGGGCGTGGCTGCTGAGATGCAGTAGCCCTCGGCGATGAGTTGAGCGTTTAGACGTGTTGCGTACGTGGGCGTGGTGAGGATGCTGTCCGGGTCGCCATGGCGGGGGCCGAGCCAGTCTTTGCCCAAGTCGTCGGCGATTCGGGCGGCGATGTGTGCCCGTTGTTCGTCGGGTAGGGCGAGGTAGATGTCGCGCGCGATTCTCGCGGTGGCGGGGTCCGCAGGGCTGGTGTGCGGGTGCCGGGCGGCAAGGACGGCGTCAGCGGCGTGGAGGTATGCCCGGTGCCCGGCGTGGTGCTGGGGAACGTAAGGGCCGATGGGTTGGTCGGGGTCATCGCCGGTGATCTGGTACTGGTCGCGGTAGGCCGCGACAGTCGCCACGTGGGTCCTCCACGCCGTGTGCACGTCCGGCTGGGTGACGTCGCCCCTAAGCCCGGCGAGCCAGGCGGGTTGCTCGGTGAGGGCGCGGTCGGTGACCTCGTTGACCCGCTCCTGGATGAGCCGGGTGGCGTCTTCGAGGTAGGCCGTCAAGGCGGTGTCGGCGGTACGTGAAGCGGCGTCAAGCCAGGGAACCGGCCCGGCCTCGGGGGCGGGGCGGGTGAGGCTGTGGAGTTGGTGGCGGACGCTGTCCAGGTCGCTGCCGGGACGGGCAACGGTGAGGAGTTGTTCAGCGGGGTGGCCCTGTGTTTCGGCGGCCTTGAGGGTCCAGGCGAGGGTGCGCCAGCCGTCGGTGGTGCCGACTTCGACGGGTGGTGGGGTGGAGTCGAGGTGCTGATTGAGTCGCCAGGCGAGGACTTCGGAGAGGGACCGAGCGTCGTGCAGGGGCCGAGCGAGGGCCGCCGTGGCGACGGCGGTGAGGGCGTCGTGTCCAGCGTGTTCGGCGCGGCGGATCGCGGCAGTGAGAGCTGGCCAGGCGGGCTCGCCAGCAGCCCGGTCGGCCTTTCGGTCGCCGAGAACGGTGGCGATCAGCTGTCGATGGTCGCCGTCGTGTGAGGCGGGTTCGCTTGCGAGAAGCCGCGGTGGGCGGGTCGCGTCGATGGGGTCGAAGGGCTCGGCGGTACGCAGGATTGGTCGGAGGAGAGCGGCGTACCGCGCGGTGTCGTCGACGCTTGGTTGGGTCAGGGCGGGGCTCGGGCGGCGGCCGTCAAGGTGGTCCTTGACGCGCCAGGCGAGAAGTTGAGCGGGGGATTCGGCGCCAGCGAGAGTGCCGCGGCGGGCGGTGCTGGCGAGGACTTGGGGCAGGTCCCAGCCGTTGCTCTCGGCGGTGCGCAGCGCGCGGACGACGCTAGGCCAGGCGGCGTCACGGTGCACCGCGACGGCGTCTGGGCCAAGGGCGTCGGAGACGAGGGTGTGCAGGCGCTGGTTGTCGGCGAGTTCGGTCGCGTAGCGCAGTCGGGGGACCAGGGTGGCGAGGCTGCGGGCCTGGTCGGCGGCGTGGGTGATGGCTTCGGTGGCGGAGGTTTGCGCGCCTTCGGTGGCGAGGACGGTTTCGAGGACTTCTCGGGCGGCGCGGGCGCCTGGGTCGTAGCCGGCGCGGTCGAGGCGGGCGTCCTCGTCGAGGGGCAGGATGCGGTGGGTGACGGCGTAGAGGGTCGTGTGCTGGCGGGCGCGGGTGGCGGCGACGTAAAGGTGTTCGCGGGCCATGTCGTCGGTGATGAGGGCGTGGGCGGTGTCGACGGTGGCGCCCTGGGCGCGGTGGACCGTGGTGGCGTAGAGCAGTTCGACGTGCGCGGCGACATAGGCGGCGGGGAGGGTGAGGGTGCCGCCATGCTGCTGGTGTTTGACGGCGAGGGCCCCGTCGGGGCGGCGGTGGGTGACGGTCCAGGCGTCGCCGTTGCGGACCCAGTCCTTGCCCCGGTTGCTGGTCATGGTGCGGCTGTTGAGGCGGGTGACGATCCAGTCTCCGCGGCCAGCGCGGTTGCCGTCATGCAGGTTGACGCCGTCAGGCTCGACCTGACCGGCGACGACGCGGTCGGCGCGGGCGCGGGCGGACAGGGCGGTCACTCCTGCGCTGGTGGACGACGACATGAGGGTGGTCAAGCCTGCGGTCATGTCGGTGTGCCAGGCGGTGTAGGCCTGTTCGACCATGGCCTCGTAGGAGCCGCCACGGATCCGGCCGCTGCTCTCGTAGTGGTCGAGGGCGGTGGTGTCGCCGTCGCGGAGGCGGCGGGTGGCGTCGGCTTCGGCAGGTGTGGTGAAGCGGTGCAGGGCGGTGAGTTCGACGGCGCCGGCCTCCGTTGCGAGCAGGCGCAGTGCGCCGCCGGACTCGACGGCGGCGAGTTGCCGGTGGTCTCCGAGCAGGCGTACGAGGGCGCCGTGCCGTGTGGCGATGTCGCGTAGGGCGTCAAGGTTGTGGGTGCCGGCGAGGCCGGCTTCGTCGACGAGGATGACGTCGCCGGGCCGTACCCGGAAGAAGTCTTTCCCAGTGGGGAAGGTGCTGTCGGCGTGCCGGTGGTTGGTGTGTTCGTGGACGAACTTGTGCAGGTTTTCGGCGGGGACGCCGAGGTCGGCGCTGAGGACGGCGGACGCGGCGGCGGAGGTGGCCAGGGGGATGAGTCGCTGGCCGTGGGCGGCGACGACGTGGTGGTACGCGCGCATGGTGGTGGTCTTTCCGGCGCCAGCGGGGCCGAGCCCGACGGCGATCAGCCGCGCGTCGGTGGCGAACGCGACGACCATGGCCCGCTGCCCGGCATCGAGCGTGGTGCCGGTGGTGGCCTCGTAACTATCGAGCATCGCCTGCACGGCGGGGGCCGCGTAGCCCAGGACGGTGGGGGTGCGGGCGGCGTCGAGGAGGCGTTGTTCCGCGTCGAGGATCGCCTGGCTGGTGTAGCGGGCGGTGCCGTGCTGCACGAACACTGACGTTCCATCCTTGCGGCGCAGCCCGGCGGGCTCGACCAGATCCGGCTCGGCCGTTACGGGTACGCAGAGCGCGGTGACGGCCTGGTGGACGACCTGCTGCAGCACCTCCGCGCGATCGTGCTGATCGGTAAAGCGCAGCCCGCGAGGGGCGACGGTGGTGGGTGGTTCGCGCAGCAGCCGGTCGGTTTCGGCACGCAGGTTCCACACCGTCCACGTCGACCGGGATCCCTCTGCCCGTCGCACCGCCAGAGCTGCAAGGGCCCCGATCTGGTCTGTGGATAACGTTGTGGAAACCATCTCGTGTCTGTGGGCGGGGCCGGTGGCGGTGACGACCTGGGCAAGGGATCGCGCGGCCGATTGGCCGTGTTCGGCGTGCAGTCGGGCCGTCCATTCCTCGCGCAGCGCGGCGAGGGAACGGGGAGCGGGTTTGGGGCCGCGGGTGTCGAGGTTGGCCTGGCCCGCGAGGCGGAACGCGGCCTGGTTGTCGGGGTCGCGGCCGTGGGCGCGACGGAAGTCGACGACCAACTGCTCGTAGCGGGCCTCGATCTGCGACCGCCGCGATGAGAACGTCCCGATCACGTCGCGCGGAACACCGGCGACCTCACGGACCGGATGCCGCTTGCCCACGGTGTCAGGGCGGACCGCGAACTGGACCCCGAGGTGTTGGATGGCGAGGGTTTCGATGGTGGAGTTGTAGTGCTCGGACGCGGCGACCGCGACGCGGTGCAACGGGCCGCCGTCGAGGCTGCGCCACTTCCCATCCGCTCCCTGGATCTTGTTGCTGATCGCGACGTGGGTGTGCAGGTTCGGGTCGCCGTCGCGGGAGTCGTAGTGGTCGAACATGGCGTAGACCAGGCCGCGGGTGTCCAGCTGCGCCTGCCCGGTATCGCCGCTGCGTGTGAACGCCGCGTGCTTCTCCAACAGCTCCAGTGCGGAGTCGCGGGCCTGCTCGTGGATCGCCTTCACCGTGTCGCGGACCCACTCGCGTTCGTCGAGGGCCCACAGCAGGACGAGGCTCTTCACGGGGGTGAAGACGAGGTCGTAGCCGGCGACGGCACCCCGGGCCCGGCGGGCCTCCTCGGCGCGTACCTTGCCCGTCTCGGACTGTGTCGGCTCCCGGCCCGTCTCGGCGCGCACCACGTCGAGCCGCTGATCGACACGGGTGTCGAAGTCCTGCAGGGTCGCGTAGACGGGGAAACGGCGCCCGAGGGTGGCCTGGCGGATCGCCTCCTGCGTGAGCCGCTCGACCTCCTCGTCGTCCATGCCGGGTCGAACCCGGGTAGCGAGATGTCGGGCGATGATGGCGTCAGCGTCGGGGTGCATCCCCTGGCCAAACAGGTGCCGCATCTGCTCCTCGGACACCTGCCCGGCCAGGCCGAGCGGGGCCAGACCTCGGCCGCCCCACCGGCCGGGAGGGTTGCCGGGGGCGGTGTAGTAGTCGGTCGCGTCCTGCCCGGGAAGCCGGTCGCGGTCTCCGCCGACGACGTGCCGGGTGAGGTAGGTGTAGCCGTCGCCGACCGACAGCTTGTGCAACGTCATCACTGGGCGACCGCACCCCTTCCCTTGCGTCGAACTCGCCTTCACCCGCCTTTGTTGGCGCGATTGTTTTGCGCCGGTTATTTGAGTGGGAGAGGGGACGGTACCCGCCGCAGGCGACCCGTGGCAAGAGCATCTGCAAGAGGTGTGTCGGCGTTCTCTTTTGAAGCTGTGGATCCACGTTTGCGCTGGCAGAGACGGTGTTGTGTGGGGGTTTAGGCGGCTATTCTTTTCGGTTGTTTGTGGTTGGATTGACGTGGCTTGAAATTGCGACTCGGTCTTGTTGGTAATGGGTGCTCATGGCTAGGGTTCCGACATGGCTAAGCGAAATTCTGGTGCAGGTGTTAATCGGATGGCGGCGCGGAAGGCGTCGGAGGTTCGGGCGGCACGGGTCGCGAGGCTCGCGGCGCACGAGGCGAGCGTGACGGAGGCGGTGCGGGTCTACTTCGACCGGGTGACACGCGCGGGTCAGGTGCGGGACGAGGCGACCCTTCGGGCTCAGCGGATCCTCGCTGCCGGACAGAGCAGGGCAGGAGTGCTGGCCCGGGAAGCCGATGCGGCGGTCGCCCGGCTTCGGGAACTTGGTGAGCCGGTCGTGGAGATCGCGGCCATGATCGAGCTTCCTGTCGCCGGGGTGCGCGCCGCCCTCGCCCGCGCCAGCGACCAACCGACCCCCGTGGGCGACCAGCCGGCCCTCGTCGATGAGCCCAAGGAGATGCCCATGCAGGAGGAGCCGGCATTTTCGACGGCATGAGGTCGGGCGCGGCCTCCAGCACGGCGCAGCGAGCGCGGTGGGCAGCGGGCCGTGATGGCGCGGCGGGGCCGGACTCGACAGTCCGGCCCCGCCGCGCGTGGCGTGTCAGCGGTCGCCGTAGCGCAGGACGGTTCGGTACTCGGCGGCGTCGGCGGCGCTGTACGGGTCGTAGGCGTCCTTCTGCCCGACCAGCACGAGCCGGCGGCGGACGGACGCCGTGGTGGGGGAGTGGTGCTGCGGGGCAGTGGGAGTGGCGGTGGTGCTCATGAGTGGGTCCTCCTGACGGTTCGGGTTGGTGCGCTGCTGCCCGGGTGGGCCCGGGGTGCCGCGCTGACAGGCCGGTGAGGGACCGGCCGCGGCCGGCGGCGGGCAAGCGGGAAGGCCGCGAGATCTTGGGAGCGCAGCGGTCCGGGGAGCGCAGCGAGCCGGCCAAGATGTTGGGGTCGGCGCTTGCCGGACGTGGCCGGGTCGGTCACCACTGGGGACTGGCCAGCGCGCACCACGGACACCGGCGAGACCCAAGCGGGTCAGGGCGGAGTGGCGATGCGCAACCTCTCCTACGGGCGGGCCCGTCGCCCGGTGAGCCGTAGGCGCAGATGCTTGACCGGTGCGGTGGGGTAGGCGCGGAGGTAGGTCACCAGCGTGTAGGCGAGGTTGGCGGTGCGCTTTCCGACATCGCCGAGACCGGGCTGGCCCTGCAGGCGGGCGTTGAGGGCGCCGAGGAGTTGGTACCAGCCGTAGTAGAGCTCCTTGATGGCGATGACGTTGTCTGCCGTCAGGTGGGTGCAGGTTCGGGTGGCGGTGAGCCACTGCTGGTTCACGGCTTGGGCGTGCTCGTCGAAGAGGTTGCCGGTGAGCATGTCGATTTGGCGGCGTACGTCGTCGGCGTCCTGCGGGAGGCTGATCGCGGGCAGGGGCAGGCAGGCTCCCGGCTCGGGGTGGGCGGCGTGGACGACTTGGGTGATCGCTGCGCAGCCGCGGACCAGGTCCCGGTACGCGTCGGCAAGGTGGTGGCCGGCTGGGGGAGTCTTCACGGGTTCTCCGGGGCGTCGGGCGGGGGTCTCGGTGTTCGAACTGGCGGATGGACTGGGCCACGGGCGGGCCGTGGTCAGCGGCCCGCCCGGTGTGGTGGTCAGCGGTGCAGGAGCTGTGGGTCGGTGGTGACCTCGGGGTAGAGGTGTGCGGCGTACTGCTCGCCGTCGGGGGTGGTGACGATGTCGCCGCGGCGGGCCTTGACCGCAGTGCCGGCGTGTGCGTCGGTGAACCGCATGGAGACCGACAGGTTGCGGGCCTGGACTTTGAGGCTGGGCATGTCGGAGTCGTTGAGGTAGGGCAGGAGTTGGCCGGCTTCGACGAGGACCTGGTCGCCGCGGGTCAGGTTGCGGGCCCGGGCGGCGAGGTCGCCCCAGCACATGACCTCGAAGAACATGGCGCGGGTGTCGACCCACTTGCCGCTGTGGTCGCGGTAACGGTCGCGGTGCACGATCGGGAACTGGACGTACTCGCGGCCGTCGCGGGTGTGGCCGGTCTGCGGGGAGGCGGTGAGCCGGCCCTCGACGATGCAGGTGAACAGGGACATGACGACGCTCCAGACAGTCAGGTCGGGTGAGGGGTGATGGGCGGGGCCGGCCGGCGCGGCCGGCCCCGCCTGCGGTGAGGGCTAGAAGGCGGGCTCAAGCTGGCGGTCGTCGGCGTTCCAGGGGTCCTCGACCTGCTCGGCCTTGGCGGTGCGGGCGGACTGGGCGCCGGCGAACCGCATCGAGACCGCGACGTTGCCGGCGGTGACCTGCAACTGCCCGGCCGGCTTGTCGCTGTTGGGTGACTGGTAGGCCCAGACGGAGAGGTCGTCGCGGGCCTCGACGATGACCGTGTCGCCCTTGCGCAGGTGCTCGGCGCACCGTTCGGCGAGGCTCTCCCAGCAGGTGACGGTGACCCACATCGTCGGCCCGTTGGTCCACTCACCGCCGTTGCTACGGCGGCGGGTGTTGTGGCCGACCCGCAGCTTGCAGACGGCCTTGCCGGAGGGGGTGACGCGCAGCTCGGGCTCGTCGGCGAGGTTGCCTTCGAAGGTGAGGTTGAACAGCATGACCGTGCTCCCTGTCGCTTGGTGTGCGGCGGGCGGGCCGGTCGGGTGACCGGGGCGCCGGGGTGCCGCGCTGACGGGGCCGGTCAGAGCCCGCCCTGGGGCCGGGGCTGCAAGCAACCGGCCAAAAGATCTTGGCGTCGAGCGGAGCGAGACAAGGGGCCAAGATGTTTTGGAAGGGGGCTTAGCGGCCCCGGCCCGGGTGGGCTGACCTTTGGGTCCCTCAGCAGCGGACACCCGGCCGCCACCCGGGACACCAGCACCGCCAGTGCGCCTCATCCGTGACGACCGAGGCCCGGACGTCGTACCGACCTCGCCGGCCGCCGAGCTCGGGCGCTAGCGGCACGCTTAGACGGAGCCAAACGATGTGCGGGGCGTTCTGCGCCCGCCAACGCCGTCCAAACGTGTCGTGGCCAGGTCGCTTGTTCCGGGCGAGATGCTGACTGCGAGCAGACCATCCGCGTCTGGCTGCTGTCCACGGGGCGCCGAGTCAGACGCCCCAATGACATACGGCGGCGGGGTGGTTGAACTCAACAACTGGTAGGCGCTGGGTGCTGGACTGGTCGTGTTGGTTCGGTCACGATTTGGTGATGAGTGAGGTGCGTCCTCGGTGGGCGAAGCTACCCCCGGCTGAGCGAGACCGCCGTCTGGCGCAGAGCGCCGCGGATCGCGCGCGGCACGAACATGGCGCAACTCCGTCGACGGCCGTACCGCACGTGGATGTGCCTGAGCAGGAGCGGCGCAGCCGGCAGGGTCAGAGCGACGCCGCCCGTGCCCAGGTGACGCGCTGGGCGGGACTGCCGGAGGAGGAGCGCCGTCGTCGACAGTCGCAGAGCGACGCTGCTCGCGCTGCGGCCCGGCGTACCGAGGCGCCGCCTGCCCGAAGCTCGGCGACCGAGTTGAGCGACGACGAGATCGTCCGGGCGATGGAGGACACGATCGACGGCGGCGGCTACGACTTCATGTCGAAGGACGACTGGTGACAGCAAGACGAAGGCGACGGCCTGGGTGAGGGCTCGTACCGCCACTGCGCGGTTGTCGTTCCCGGGTTACTGCCCGGGGACGGCGTAGTCCGGCTCGCCAGCCGGAGGCGATCGTCGCGCGAGCCTCAGCCGCCGAGAGACCGACGGTGTGCGCGGCTTCCGCGAGCCGGGGCCACACCACCTGTGCGTCTAGCCCGTCGTGGGCGGCGAGTTGTCCGAGACGGAATGCCGCGAGGTGCAGGGCCGTGTTCCGGCCGCCAGCGATGATCCGCTGTCCGCCGCGGATTACCGGTCGGGGTGCGGTGAGGACTCTGCCGATCTCGCCGTTGAGGGCGGCAAGCCCGTACCGGCCGGGGTCGTCGATCCGACCTGGGATAGCCGTAGCCGGTTCGGGCACCGGGGCCGGCGGTGGTGACAGCAGTCGCCGTAGGGCTGGTGGGCAGTCTGGCAGGACACGGTCGAACTGTTGGGTGAAGGTGTACCGGCGGCCGGTGGTGTGCAGCGACGGCGGTGCGACGACGAGTCCACCGCGTCCACGCCAGTCCACCCCGGGCACCACGCCGACGCGGTTGGCGTGCCCGGTCGCGGCGAACCAGAGATGCCACCCGGATCCGGTTCGTACGACGGGCCCTGTCGGGTGGGTGTTGTCGAGGATGGTCGTGACCGTTCGGAGTCCGTCTGCGGTGTCGATGTCGCAGACGTCGAGCAGGGTGCCGGTGGCGAGGCCGATGTTCGCATCGGGCCACCTCGTCCACCATTGCCGTACGAGAGCGGGGTCGGTGGAGGCATCTCGCAGCCCGTGCCGCAGCCGAGGGTGTTTGCCGGGTGACGGGCAGGCGGGTGCCCGCCGGCAGCTGCAGCCACCAGCACGCTGGGGAGTGTGCAGGGGCATCACGGGGATACCGGCGGTGGCGTAACGAAGGGCCACGTTGAGGACGGGCTCGGATCGCAGGTCCTGCGGTGGGGGCGGTTGGGTGGCTGGTGCGGCGGTCGGCCCCTGGGCTTGGGTCGGGGTGGTCATCGGAGGTTCCTCTGGTGGTCATGGGCGCGGTTCGGGCCCGGCGGATCTGTCGAGGCCGGGGATGGCACCAGGACGGCGGGATGGTGGACGGGGTGCTGGTTGACCGTGAGGTCGAGGCTGACGTACTCGCCGTTTTCCGTTGCGATCGCGACGCTGAGCGGCGCAGCGGTGCCGGGGACCGGGGTGACGGCGATGGTGACGGGTCCGGCGGTGATCGTGGCGGTCGGGACGCCGTATCGGTCCTCGCTGACCACGGCGGTGACGTTCCAGGTTTCGTCCAGCAGCGGCCGGCCGCTGCTGTCGATGAGGCTGCTCATCAGTCCCAACGCGTCTGCGCCGGATGGCTCGGCCTCACGGTTGAGGAATGCGGTGAGCGCGTCGACGATCGCTGTGTCCGGGTGTTGCTGTCCGTTCGTCGTGTGGTGCGAACGCAGATCCCCGTCGTCGGCGACTGTCGGGGTGCGATGGCGCTGCATCAGGCCGGTGTTGGTCAGGGCAGCTTGCGGCGTCACGAGGTACTCCAGAGGCAGTGGTGCGGGCGGGATGGATCAAGGTCGGGGCATGGTTGCTTCGGCCCGGAGGGCTGGCTGTGCGGAGGCGCGACGGGGAACGCGTCACTCGGCGCGCGCGGCGTCGAAGTCGCAGGTTCCGAGGAAGGCCAGGTCGCGGGCGGGAATGTGCCTGCCGGCGGCGAGCGCCACGATGCGGCTTATCCGGTCCTGCGGGTCGACGATGAGTGCCCGTCGGGCCGCGGCGAGAGCGAGGGTTTCGTCGCCGAGTCGCCACGCGCACCAGGCGGCGAGACCTGCCGGAGCGGTGACGTACTCGCCGGGGACGCGGCGGGTCAGGTCCAGCCACAGATCCCGCTCCCACATCACCCCCGACGTGGCCCGCCGTACCGTGTCTCGGTTCTGCTGATCGGTCAGCAGGATCGCCATGCGGGCGGCTTGCTCGACGGTGAGGCGGTGGCTGTTCCGGGCCCGGTCGAGCAGCGCTCGCAGCGCCGCCGGCCCGTCGGGGGCGGGCTGAAGGGCGGCGATGGCCGCAGCGACGGCGGCCTGTTGTGCCGGGTCGGGATCGGTGAGCGCGAGCAGGGCGTCGCGATTCGGTAACGCGACGAGGCCCTCGACGGTCGACTGGGCGGCGGTCGCGGTCGCCTTCGCGTCGAAGCTGACACCCTCTGTGGCGTCGCAGGGGCAGTCGAGGCAGAAGTAACGGTCAGTGATCACCAGGAGCGTCTGGCTGACGGTGAGGTGCGCGGCCAGGGCGTCACCCGCCGCCGTGACTTTCGGTGCGACGTCCCGGTTGCCGTAGCCGACGAGGACGAGGGTCTGCGCCGCCGTCCGATCGGCGACGTCGAGGAAGGCCTCAACGACCTGCGCCATCGGGGCGGCGAGGTCGACCCGGGCCGCGACGGCGACTCTCCGGTCGGCCTTCAAGAACAGCGCGACGAGACTCTGCTCGGGGTGGTAGCCCAGCAGGTAGGGCACCAGGCCCAGCAGCTCCGCCTGCGACCGTACCGTGAAGGTGGGGACATGAGACACGACAAACTCCTTGATCGAGTACGGGTAGAAAACGAGACCGGCTGTGGTCGACCGGACCACGGCAGGGGACGCCGCTCTACTGCGGCTTCGGGCGTCGCCGCTCACCGGCGAGGACCCGGACAGTGGTGCTCGCCGCGATAGGCGCGTCAGCGGGGCCGCGGAGGTAGGCGAAGACGTAGACGTCCTTTCGCAGCGCCCGCCCGGGACCGTGGGGCTGGGAGCGCCAGTAGCCGCTGATCCACCGCCGCTGCGCCTGCGGCTCCCGCGCCTCACCCGGCCTGGTCTCCCGCGGGCCGGTGGCCTGCCGGCCGCGGATGCGGACCAGCCGGACCTCCGGTGCGGGCCGCCGGGTCCGTACGTACGCCTTACGGATCGACCGGTCCGCCGCGACGGAGACGGTTTCGCCGGTGCGCTGCGCGATGAGCAGCCACGTCGCGGCCAGCACCGCGAGAGCACCGTCAACACGTGTGATCGCCTCGCCGTGGACGACGAGGCGGTGGCTGACGGGGATGAGCCAGCCGACCTGCTCCCGCAGCGCCTGCACCGCCAACCCATCGGCGACGCCGGCCGAGCCACCGACACCGCGGTAGGAGACGATCCGAATCCCTTCATCAGTGCTGGCCCACGATGCGGCGCAGACATCCCAGGCGACCGGATTGGCCCACAGGAGCAGCCCATGGGGTGCGGGGAGGTCTTCGACGTCGAGGACGGTCGCCGGGAGGTCCGTGGCGGCGGTACAGGCGAGGTCGGTGAACTCGTCGTCAACGGCGAAGAGCCGCCCACCCTGCAAGCTCGCCGCGATGTCCTGCCTCTGGCGGACCTTCAGCAGGTCCATGTGGTCTGGTCCGGTAAGCAGCGCGGTCAGCCGGTCACGGATCTTCGGCAGCGCTGTGGCCGTGACTGGGGTGTGGGGCCAGTGGACGTCGGTGAGCAGGGTCCGCCCTGGCCGCAGGGTCCCCACGACACCGGCATGAATCGCGCGCACGGCTTCGGCCGCGATCGTCGGGTCCGCCCACCCCATCCGGGTGACCGCCCGCTGGGTCAGGGCTTCGCTGATTGGTGCAACGCACGTATTCGTGACCGGTCGTATTCGTCGCGTGTCCCGGCCAGCAGTGTCGGCGTACGGTCATCACGGCACCGTCCTCACCAGGCACATCGCCCGGCAGGTTAGGCCGGAAACACCGTTAAGATCCACACCCGCGGATCGTCACCGGGCGCCGGGTGGACGGTGTGGTCCTGATGGAGATCCCCTTGGAGGACGACCGGGTGACCCGCCTGACCAAGACCGGTCTGCCGTTCGTCACGATCGGGCGGATCGCCGAACCGCACGACATGAGCTGGATCGACATCGACTATTCCGGGCTGATCGCCCGCTGCGTGCGCCACCTGGCCGATCTGGGGCACCGGCACGTGGCCCTGGTCAACCGTTCCGCCGAGTTGGTCGCCGCGGGCTACGGCCCCAGCCATCGGGCGCTCACCGGTTTCCGGGCGGCGGCGGACCGGGGGCTGACCGGCGTGGAGGTCTGCTGCGGCGACGACACGGCCTCCGGCGAGGCGTGCGTGGAACAGCTGCTCGTGACGCATCCCGACGTCACGGCCATCGCCACCATCAACGAGGCCGCGCTGCCCGGCTTGCAGCGCGCGCTGACCGGTGCCGGCACCGACGGCGGGGGGGGGGGCGGGGGGTGCGGCGTGGGCCGCCCCCCGCGCGGGTGGGGGGGGGGGTGTGCTGAGGGGGGGGGCGCGCGGCGCGGGCGCGGCGACTCACACGA